>DBFOLV010000015.1:0-117105 GCA_048430825.1 Collinsella sp. | reverse complement strand
CCGGGCCCTCTACGGGGCAGGGGCAGACGGCCATCCGGAGGCGCCCGATCGGCGGCCCCTCGGGGCTTGCCCGTATCGTAGGCAATGCGCCGAATGCTCGCCATCGAAATTTATCGATGGCCTATTTCAGACTGTAATGGGACCGCCACGAAATCGGCCCATCTACTACGTTTAGCCCCTTACCCCCAACCATGCCAAAAAAAACGCGGAAACAAAACCGCAGGTAGAACGCCTGTGGTTTTGCTCAAAACGAAGGTATGGTCAGGGGTATCGAGTTAAACGTAGTAGATGGGCCGATTTCGTGGCGAGCGGTTCCGGTTGATCCCTTGGGAACGGAAGAAAACGGATCATTTTGGTCCAGCGAGGCTGGCGGAGGCACTCGTGCGGGGCCGCCCGAACAAAACTATGCCGGTTTACGGGGCTGAGTCACGAGTCCCCAACCATGCCGATATTCGTGAAAATAAAACCGCAGGTAGACGGGCCGTCATTTTGCAGAAAACACGGGTATGGATGAGGGTCCTGAGTTTAGCCCCGTAAACCGGCATAGTATTGAAATGGCATTAAATCGGTAGCAGCCATTTTGCTATGCCGGAGCGGTCGGCCGTTGGGAAATTACCCCCGCAGGTAGGCGATGGCGATCTGCGTGCGGTTGCGCAAGCCCATTTTGGCCAGGATTGAGCTGATGTGGTTGCGCACGGTGCCTTCGCCCATATAGGCGGCGGCAGCGATCTCCTTGTTGTCGAGGCCGCGGGCGATGAGCTCGGCGACTTCGAATTCGCGGTCGGTCAGGCTGGCGAAGGCTGCGGGCCGGCGGGGCGTGCCCGCCTCGACGTCCGTTCCGTCAAAATCGATGTCCTCGATTGCCTTTCCCTCGAGCACGCGTTTGCCGTCCATGACCTGCGCCAACGCCGGCGGGATGGCGGCGACATCGGTCTTGATCAAGTAGCCGCGAGCGCCCAGTTTAAGCGCCGACACAATGTACTCGTCATCCGAGAATGTCGTCAGAAACACCACGCGTGCTGCAGGGGTGCGCTCAAGGATTTCGCGTGCTGCCGAAAGTCCGTCACGCCCCGGCATCTGGATGTCGAGCAGTGCGATATCGGGTGCGTGTTCGGCGTAGAGCGCGACCGCGTCGTCGCCATTGGCGCCGGTGCCCACTACCTCGATCTGCGGCTGGGCGCCCAGGATAATCTTGAGTGAATCGACCACCAAGCGGTCGTCGTCGACAACGATGAGTCTCATCGGCCCTCATCTCCTTGCTGTTTGGGAACGGTGGCAAACACGCGCCAGCCGGGGGCACCGGCGCGCGGACCGGCGCTGAAGGTGCCGCCAAGCGCCTCGACGCGCTCGCGCATGGAGGCGAGCCCCATGCCCTCCGCGACGTTGCTGCTGCTCGCCGGGGTCGCGCCCGCGCCATCGTCGGTAACGATGAGCTGGTAAAACGACGGATGCTCCATGCATCGTACAGTGACGGTCTGGGCGCAAGCGTGGCGCATGGTGTTGGAGAGCGCCTCTCGCAGGACCGCCGCAAAGCAGTTGGCGACGTTTGCGGGCGCATGTTCGGTCATAACTTCAAGCTCAATCTGCGGGCCGCCGTCCGAGCGCGCGCCTTCGACAATGCGTTCGAGCTGCACGGAAAGGTCGACGGCGTTGTCGTTGAGCGCGTGGACGCTGGTGCGCACAAGCTGAAGCGCCTCGTCAACCGTGCGTTTAACGTCGGCGAAATCGGCGGCAACCCTGGGCTCGTCGGCGTGGACCACGCGCAGGGCCTCGGTCTGCAGCGAGGCGCGCGTGAGCCGGTGTCCGACGTTATCGTGGATCTCGCGCGCGATGCGGGCGCGTTCGGCGAGCGTCGCGAGCTCGACTTCGTGGTCCTGGCGGTCGGCAAGATCGCGGTTGCGCGCTTCGAGCGCGAGGGTTCGTTCCTGCAACTCGTCGCGGGTACGGCGCATGCGCTCTTGCTCACGCTCCAGCTGGGCTGTGCGCAGTGACAACAAGGTGGCAGCAACCGAAAGGATGGCGGTCAGCAGGAGCGTTCGAGCGGTGAGCGCGTCGGCGCGAAGGTCCGCGACGAGCGCAAGGGCAAAGACGGAGCCAATGCCCAGCGCGACCCAGGCGTGCTCACGGCGCACGCGTCGCGCGATGTCATAGAGAGTGAGAGGCGCAAACGGCACAAACGGCGGCACGAAGACAGCCGCGATGATGTAAACGTAACTCGCGGCCTCGCTTACACGGTGCGTGCGTTCCCCCTGTGCGACCTCGGCCAGCGAGGTGGCGATAACGCCAAGGCAAAAGGCCGCGACCAGGCGAGCGTCCACAGCAAGGCCCAGAGCGGCTGCGATGCAGCACGCCAGCACAATCGATTTGTCGAAAAGCCTGTTCATACGGGTATTGTACGCGAAGCTGCGCGTGGTGGAGGGGCCGCCTGGGGCAACCGTGACATTCCTCCCGCGCGGCAAAGCGGCGTCGATCGCTCGCGCGAGCGGGGGGGGGTCGCCTCCGCCCCCTCGCACTCGTGACAAAGCTCACTGGCGCGCGCCGTCGGCTCCTGCGATGATGCAATCGTACCGGGCCGCAATCAACAGAAGGGCCGCCTCATGACAGACATCGTCCACGTCGAAAACCTCGTCAAGCGCTACGACGATCTTATCGCGCTCGACCACTTTAACCTGAGCATCGCCCCCGGCGAGATCTTTGGCCTGCTGGGCCCCAACGGCTCGGGCAAGACCACGTCCATCAACTGCATTCTGCAGCTGCTCGCCTACGACAAAGGCACCATCGAGCTGTTCGGCGAGCCCATGACGCCCGCCCGCTACGACCTCAAGCGCCGCATCGGCGTGGTGCCGCAGCAGGTGGCGGTGTTCGACGAACTCACGGTGCGCGAGAACATCGACTATTTCTGCAGCCTCTACGTCAACGACCGCAAGCGCCGCCGCGCGCTGGTCGACGAGGCGATCGATTTTGTCGGGCTGGGCGACTTTACCAAGTTTCGCCCCGGTAAGCTCTCGGGCGGCCTGGCGCGCCGCCTCAACATTGCCTGCGGCATCGCGCACAAGCCCGAGCTCATCTTTTTTGACGAGCCCACGGTGGCGGTCGACCCGCAGAGCCGCAACGCCATCCTGGAGGGCATCTGCCGTCTGCGCGACGAGGGCGCCACGGTTGTGTATACCAGCCATTACATGGAGGAAGTCGAGCAGATCTGCAGCCGCATCATGATCATGGACGGCGGGCGCGTGCTGGCGCAGGGCACCAACGACGAGCTCAAGCGCATGATTCAGATGGGCGAGCGCGTGACCGTCGAGGTGGGCGCCGTCGAGCTCGCCACAGTCGAGCGCCTGCGCGCCCTCGAGCACGTGCTCAGCGTCGAGCTGTCCGGCGGCGAACTCGTCTGCACCTGCGAGGCGAGCCCGCACAACCTGGTCGACATCCTCGACACGTTGCGCGCCGCCGACGTGGCGCTTGGCCGCGTGTGGAGCGAGCCGCCGACCCTCAACGACGTGTTCCTCGAGATCACCGGCCGCGAGCTGCGCGACTAGGGGGCGGCCATGTTCAACACCATTATCATTACGGTCAAGACGCTGCTGCGCCGGCCGAGTACGTGGGTCTGGGGCGCTCTCTTTCCCGTCGCGCTTTCCACGATGTTCATGTTTATGTTTGCGAACCTCGGCTCCGACGGTACGGTCGACCCGGTGCCGGTTGCCGTCGTAGCGGATGAGGCTTGGGACGCCTCGACCTTTAAGGACGTAGCGACGTCGCTTGCCAAGGAAGGCGACGACCAGTTGCTCGAGATCCACGAGTGCGACGACGCAGCCGATGCGAACCGTGCGCTTAAGGCCGGCGAGGTCGCGGGCATCTACACGGTCGACGCCGAAGGCACGCCCAAACTCACGCTGCTATCGAGTTATGGCAGCTCGCGTGCGTCGTCGGTGCTCACCGATCGCAGCATTTTGGAGACGGTGGCAAGCTCGTATACACAAAATGCCGAGCTCATGTCCCAGATTGCCCAGGACAACCCGGCGGCGCTCGCCGACCCGGAGGCGGTTGCGCGCGCCCTGTCGCTCCAGGGCGGCACCCGCCGCGTAAGCCTGACACGCACCACGCCCGATGGCACGGTTATCTACTATTACGCGCTTTTTGGCCTGGTCGCGATGATGTCTGCCGAGTTTGCCGCCTTGAGCGTCGTCGATTTGCAGCCCAATCTGTCGGGCCTTGGCGCACGTCGCTGCGTGGGCGGCCTTTCCAAGACGGCGTCGCTGGCCGGCATTTTTGTCGGCTCGTGGCTGGTCTCCTTCGCCTCGATGACGATTGCGATCGGCTACGTGCGCCTGGTCGTGGGCGTCGACTTTGGCGGGCGCGAGGGACTGTGTTTGGTGGGCGGCGCCGCTTCCGCGCTTGCCGCCACGGGCTTGGGGCTCTTTGTGGGCACGCTTCCCGTTAAGGGCGGCAAGGCGTCCAAGTCGGGCATCCTTACGGGCTTTGCCACCACGTGCGCCTTGTTCGCCGGCCTCTACGGCGAGCCGGCGATGGCACTTGCCGACGACGTTGCCCGCGCCTGCCCGGCCGAGTGCTGGCTCAACCCCGTCAAGCTCATCTGCGACATGTTCAACCGCCTGTATTTCTTTGAGGACCTGAGCCCCTTTGCCGTTCGCGCCGGCGCACTCGTCCTGATGGCGCTGCTGTTCGTTGCCGCCGCCACGCTGATCTTTGGAAGGAGCCGCTATGAGCACCTTTAAGACCGCGCTTCGCATGGCGCTCGCACACCCGCTCTACCTACTCATCTATACGGTGTTCATTTCGCTGATGGGCGTGTTCATCGCGGCATCGGTGAGCTGGAACTCGTCGCAGCTCACCGAGTACAAGCCCTACGATGCCAACGTGATCGTGGTCGACCGCGATGGCAGTGATCTTTCACGTGCGCTCACCAAGCACCTAGGTTCGCGGTTTGACCTGGTCACGGGCGTCGGCGATGACACGTACGACCTTGCGGACGCGCTCTCCAAGAGCAACAGCGCCAAGGGTAGCGCCGACTGCGTGTTCTTTATCCCGGAGGGGTTTGAGGGCGACCTCGTTGCGGCCGCCCGTGCGGGGGAGTCTCTGCCCAAGCTCGATGTGACCTATGGCGCTGGCACCATGGCGGCGGCGCTTTCGTCTGCCGAGGCCTCGCGCTGGATCTCGCTCGCGGGCGCTGCGGCGGCGCTTGAGCCCACTGCCTCCAACGGCGACGTTGCCAAGGCTGCCGAGCATGCTGCCGCCGAGCGTGCTGAGGTCCAGATCGAGCAGGTCAAGGTCGACTCGACTGCCGCCGCCACGCTCGAGTCGTATTTCAACTTTGGCGCGTACGCGATTATCTCGTCGGTCATCGTGTCGGTGGGGCTGGTGTTCTCGGGCATGAGCGAGCCCGAGCGCGTGCGTCGTATGGATGCCGGCCCAATCTCCGAGCGCCAGCGTTCGCTTGCCGTGTTTGCGGCCGCCGCCGTGCTCACCGTCTGCATCTGGTTTGTGTCGAGCACGATGGGCGTCGTGGGCTTTGCCGGCGCGGTCGCCGAGGTCGGCGTGGGCCGTGTGTGCCTGGCGCTGGCGGCGACGTTTGCCCTGGCGTGCACGCCGTTGGCCGTTGGCTTTGCGCTTTCGAGCCTGGGTGCGCGCGAGGAGTTGCTCAACGGTGTAGGCAACCTGCTCGGCATGCTCATGACGTTTTTGGGCGGCGCCTGGATGCCGCTGTCGCTGATGGGTTCGGCCGTGCAGACGGTGGCGCACTTTGTGCCGACATATTGGGTGAACGACGCGATCAACAAGGCGCTCGCCTCGGACCTGACGTCTGCCGCGCTGGGCGACATCGCCTGCGACCTGGGCGTTACGGCACTCTTTGCCGTGGCCATCGCCGCCGCGGGCCTAGCCCTCGCACGTGCCAAATCCCGCGCCTAGCCACCTAGTCACTGGGGACGTTCTTAAACGACTAGTCATCGGGGACAGTCTTTGCCGATTCATCGGCTCGCCGGCCGGGCTGGCAAGGACTGTCCCCAGCTACCGGCAGATAAGGAACGTCCCCAAGTGCCGGGTGGCGAAAGAGTGTCCCTAACAGCTAGTCATTTAAGAACGTCCCCAATGACTAGTCTGAAATAAAATCCAGGCCTCGCTCCAAAATAGTTCGCCATGGTTTACTATTACGCTCATAAAGTAGTACGAGGCTAACAACGGGGGATACCATGGCAACGCAGGAAGCCTATGTCCAGGTTAAGGATCTCAAAAAGCACTACGGCGACGGTGATGCGCGCCTGACGGTGCTCGACGGCATCGACACGTCCATCAATCGCGGCGAGATCTGCGTCATGCTGGGGCCCTCGGGCTCGGGCAAGTCCACGTTTCTTAACCTGATCGGTGGCCTGGAGGATGCCGACGCCGGCTCCATCATGGTGGACGGCTGCGACCTCACGGTGCTCAAGCCCGCCGACCTGGGTGAGTACCGCCGCCGCGAGCTGGGCTTTGTCTTTCAGTTCTACAACCTGGTGCCCGACCTCACCATCAAGGAAAACATCGAGGTCACGGCGCACCTGTCCAAAAACCCGCTCAATGTCGACGACCTGCTGCGTTCGCTGGGCCTCTACGAGCACCGCAACAAGTTCCCGCGTCAGGTTTCGGGCGGCCAACAGCAGCGCTGCGCCATCGGCCGTGCGCTCGTCAAGAACCCGGGTCTGTTGCTGTGCGACGAGCCCACGGGCGCGCTCGACTACAAGACGTCCAAGGAAATCCTGCAGCTCATGGAGGATGTCAATCACGAGTACGGCTGCACCATCATCATCGTCACGCACAACGCCGCCATCGCCCGCATGGCCAACCGCGTGCTGCGCCTGCGCGACGGACGCATCGTCGAGGATGAGCTCAACGAGTCGCCCGTCGCGGCCGCCGAGCTCGATTGGTAGGCGGCGCCATGACACCTCTCGCAAAACGTCTCCCGCGCGAGCTGCGCCGCAATATCGGCAAGTACCTGGGCATCTTTCTTCTTATGTGCGGAAGCATCGCCCTCACCTCGGGCTTTTTGCTCGCGGCCCACTCCATCGGTTGCCTTATCGACGACATGCGCGATGCGTACACGATCGAGGACGGCCGCGTGACCACCTCCTTCGAGGCCACCAAAGACCAGCTCAAGGCTGCCGAGGACGCGGCCGGCGATGTCGGCGGCGTCACGCTCTACAAGAATTTCTCCATCGACGCCATCATCAAAAAGACCGCCGGCGACGACGGCACCAAGCGCACGCTGCGCACCTATGCGCACCGCACCAAGGTCGATATCGCGTCCTACTGTGAGGGCAGGGAACCCAAGGCGGACGATGAGGTGGCAATCGACCGTGTCTTCGCCACCAACAACGACCTCGCCGTGGGCGATAAGGTCGAGCTTGAGGGCCGCACCTACACCATCTGCGGCATCATGACCCAGCCCGATAGCCAGGCGCTGTTCCTCAACAATTCGGACTTTACGGTGAACACCATCACCTATGGTGTTGCCGAGGTCACCGACGCCGGCTTTGCCGCGCTCGAGGATGCCGGTGGCGCGCCCGCCTACACCTACTCCTTCACCTTTGCCGACCGCGACCTCCCCACCGCGGATCGCATCGATGCGGAGCAGGATATGGTCGAGGCGCTGACCGACGCCGATGCGCGCGTGGACGATCTGATCGATGCTGATTCCAACCAGGGCATTGGCTATGCGCGCGACGACGTGGACGGCGACTCCATGATGTGGATGACGTTGCTCGATATCATCATCGTGATCATGGCATTTGTCTTTGTGGTGCTCACTGACGCCACCATCGAGGAGGAGAGCGCTATCATCGGCACGCTGCTCGCCAGCGGCTATCGTCGACGCGAGATCGTGCTGCACTACCTTGCACTTCCCGCCATCGTGGGCGTGACCGCGGCGCTTTTGGGCACTGCGCTCGGCGTTGTGTTCTTTACCGAGCCCATGCGCAGCCTCTATTACGGTTCGTACAGCCTGCCGCCCTTCCAGGTGTACTGGAGATGGGAGATCTTTGTGAAGTGCGCCGTGGTTCCCGTCGCCGCGCTCATCCTCATCACGCTGGTGGGCCTGCTTCGCAAGATGGGCAAGACGCCGCTGCAGTTCCTTCGCCACGAGGCGAGCGGCAAATCGGGCACCAAGCGCGGCCTGCAGCTGCCGGAGCGCATGGGTTTTGTTTCCCGCTTCCGCCTGCGTATCTTCCTGCGCAACCTGGGCAACTTCGCCACGCTCTTCGTGGGCATTGCGTTTGCGTCGCTGCTGCTGCTCTTTGGCCTGGCGATTCTGCCCACGATGACGCACTATGCGGACAACCTCGAGACAAGCCTGGTCGCCGAGCACCAGTACACGCTCAAGGCGCCGCTGGAGCTCGAGGGCACTGCCGAGGAGCGCGAGCAGTGGTCGGCACTCGAGCGCTTGCAGTCGGTTGACGGCGCACTGCTTTCTGCCGCCCAGGATGCCGATGACGAGCTTGACGACGCGGCCGATGCTGCGCAGGCGGCAGCCGATGCCGCGACCGCATCTCCGTCTGCCGAGAGCCTGACTGCGGCGCAAGATGCGCTTGCAAACGTCCAGGACAAGAAGGATGCGCTTTATGCGCGCCTCGATGACCTTGCCGATGCCCTCGGCTGCGACCGCGACGAGGCTATCGACCTGATCGACAAGGCCTCTAAGATCGACACTGACAACGACGACATTCACCCGGTTAACACGACCGATAACGGTGCAGACAAGATTGCGCAGACCGAGAAATATGCCGTTTACCAGCTGCAATACGACCGCGGCGATGGTAATGGCGAGGAGACGATTTCCGTCTACGGCATCTCGCCCGATTCGCGCTATTGGAAAGACCTCAACGTTGGCGATGGGCGCGTCGTCTTTGGCGGCGGTCTGCTCGATAAGTTTGGCTGGAGCGAGGGTCAGAAGGTCACGCTCATCGACAAGTACGAGGGGGAGCATTATTCCCTTGAGTACGCGGGCAAGGACTGTGCCTGGGGCTCCAAGTCGGACATGAATATCTATATGAGTATCGACGACTTTAACGAGCTGTTCGGCAACGACGCCGCCTACTTTAACGGCTATGTGAGCGACGAGAAGCTCGACCTCGATGCTCGTTACTTTGCCGGCGACACCACGCCCGACGACATGCGGGCCGTGGGCGACCAGTTCATCGGCATGATGAGCAAAATGATCGGAATGATGATCGGGCTCGCGGTGTTTATCTTCCTGCTGTTTATGTACCTGCTGACCAAGGCGGTGATCGACCACAGCGCCCGCTCGATCAGCTACATGAAAGTCTTTGGCTATCGCGACGGCGAGATCTCGCATCTGTACATCCGCTCGATCACGCTGTGCGTGGCGGCGTCGCTCGTGCTGAGCCTGCCGGTCATTATTGGCTCGCTCACGGCCATCTTCCGCTCGATGCTGCTCGCCTACAACGGCAATATCGAGATCTACGTGCCCGCTTGGTCCATGGCGGCGTGCGTGGGCATTGGCTTTGTGACCTACCTGGTCGTGGCGCTGCTGCACACGCGCTCCATCAAGCGCGTCAGCTTGGCCGAAGCCCTCAAAGTGCAGGAGTAGCCATCGGGGACAGTCCTTGCCATTCGTCGGCTCGCCGGCCGGCTGGCAAGGACTGTCCCTAACTGCCGGGCGGCGAAAGAGTGTCCCTTGCGACTGGTCATTTAAGAACGTCCCCAATGACTAGGTTCCGTACTTGACTTTAACTCTGCTTTAACTGGTACCATCCTCTATGTCTGTAACGCCATATAGACCGAGGGGATAGATCTATGACCGCAACTGCACCCGCAGCACCCGCTAAGGTGTACTTCACCAACCTGCGCACGCATGCTCGCGAGAGCCAGCTCGACAAGCTCAAGCGCCTCATCCGTCACGCCGGAATTGAGCAGATCGACTTTGAGAACAAGTTCGTCGCTATCAAGATTCACTTTGGCGAGCTGGGCAACCTGAGCTTTTTGCGTCCCAACTACGCCCGCGCCGTCGCGGATGTCGTGAAGGAGCTGGGTGGCAAGCCCTTCCTCACCGACTGCAACACGCTCTATGTGGGTAGCCGCAAAAACGCGCTCGAGCACATTGATACCGCCTACCAGAACGGCTTTACCCCGTATGCCACGGGTTGCCAGATCATCATCGCCGACGGCCTCAAGGGTACCGACGAGGCACTCGTCCCGGTCGAGGACGGCGAGTACGTACACGAGGCCAAGATTGGTCAGGCGCTCATGGACGCCGATATCGTGATCAGCCTCACCCACTTTAAGGGCCATGAGCAGGCCGGTTTTGGCGGCGCCATGAAGAACCTGGGCATGGGAGGCGGCAGCCGTGCCGGCAAGATGGAGCAGCATGCCGCCGGCAAGCCGAACGTCGCGACCGAGCACTGCGTTGGCTGCCATGCCTGCGAAAAGATCTGCGCGCACAACGCTATCTCGTTCGACGGCACCCGCGAGCGCGAGCTTGCCAGCGGCGCCACTCGCACGGTGCACGTGGCTGCCATCGACCACGATCGCTGCGTGGGCTGCGGACGCTGCATTGCGGCATGCAACCAGGACTGCATCAAGCCCGGTTATGAGGCCGCGGCCGACGTGCTCAACTGCAAGATCGCCGAGTACACCAAGGCCGTTGTCCAGGATCGTCCCAGCTTCCACATTTCGCTGGCTATGGATATCAGCCCCAACTGCGACTGCCATCCCGAAAACGATACGCCTATCGTCAGCGACATCGGCATGTTCGCGAGCTTCGACCCGGTCGCCATCGACCAGGCCTGCGCCGACGCCGTCATGGCGTCCGAGCCGCTGCCCAACACCGAGCTCACCGATAGCGCGGCCAAGATGGAGCACAACCACGAGCATCTGGAGGGCGAGCAGGCCAAGGATCCCTTCTGCATCACGCATCCCGACACCGACTGGCGCGTGTGCATCGCGCACGCCGAGAAGATCGGCCTGGGCACGAGCAAGTACGAGCTCATCGAGGTCAAGTAGCACCTAGCTATTGGACAAAATAAGCGCCTTTGTAGCGTAAGTTGAGCAAAAGCCGCCCACGAGCACAACGCTCGCGGGCGGCTTTTCAGAAGTGTGGTGAAAAATCGAATACCGCCGACCACAAACCGATTTTTGGCAACAAAACCCCAGACGTTGCTTTTTGCCTAAAAATACTCGTCGAGGAAGTCGTCGACCGTGTTCCAGTAGAGTTCGGGGTCGACCTGCGCGCTCTTGGCGTGGGTGGCGCCATGGACGGTGAGCTTTTGCTTGACCTTGCTGGCGCACGCGTCGTAGTTTTGGTCGAGCATGCTGTACGGCACAAAGGTGTCTTGGTCACCGTGGATAAACAGCATGGGAACCGTCGCGCGCTTGAGCTGTTCCACGCTGCTCGCCTTATGAAAGTCGTAGCCCGCGCGCACGTTGCACACCAAGTTTGCTACATCGAGCAAGGGAAAGCTGGGCAGGCCGAACACGTCCTTGAGCTGCAGGGAAAACTCGTCCCAAACACTCGTATAACCGCAGTCCTCGATAATGCATTTCACGTTTGCGGGCAGAGACTCCCCCGCGACGTTCATGGCAGTTGCCGCACCCATCGACTCGCCAAAGACCAGGATGCGCGCCTCGGGGTCAGCCTGAACGATTCGCTCGATCCATGCGACGATGTCGAGGCGCTCGGGCCAGCCCATGCCGATATAGTCGCCGCCGGAGCGCTCGTGGGCGCGGGCGGCGGGTGCGAGTACGTTCATGCCACGGTCGTGGAAGCGTTTGGCGTATCGGGCCATACCGATGGGCTCGTTGGTATATCCATGCAGGCAGACGGCGTAGTCGTGCGTGCTCTCCGACGCAGCAAAATACCAGGCGGCAAGCTCGGTCCCGTCGTCCGCGGTGAGGCTCCTGCTCTTGCGGTTCTCTTTAAACCATGCCCGCGCCTCGGTATCCTCGGCATCCGGCTGCTCACCTTCTTTGTCGTTCTTGCTATCCTGCATCATCTTCATGGTGTATGGCGCGCGGGGATTCAGCGCGAAGTCAAACAGAAAGTTGCCGGCAAATCCGAGCAGCGCAACGACAACCACCAGCGCAACGACGCCGGCTATCTTGAGCTTTCGATGGGAACGTGCGTTTTGAGACATAAGAAGCTTTCCTATAAGATGTTAATACATCAACATTTAATGCAAGCGCATTATGGACGTTCGCCGTTGATGCGTCAACAGACAAAGAATGGGTAAACAAAGGGTCACGTATGGTGCAAATTTCGCACGTACCTAGACGCTTTGATATAGTGTTGAGAACTCTTTACGTTGGAGGATGTAACCGGCATGTCCGATTCGAGCGACAGTTCTAAGCCGCGACCCAAGACCGCGGCCGTTCCACACTACACGGTGGGCGAGGAGATCATGAACTCCGTCACCCATGGTGTCGGCTGCCTGCTGGGTATCGCGGGCCTGGTGCTCCTGATCGTATTCGCCGCCCTGCGCGGCGGAGGCCCGGCTCACATGGCCGCGGCGATTGTCTATGGCGTTAGCATTATCCTCGAATACCTAGCCTCCACGCTCTACCACGCGATTCAGTCCGCGCGCGCCAAGCGCGTGTTCCGCATTATTGATCACAGTTGCATCTACCTGCTCATTGCGGGCAGCTATACGCCGTTTTGCCTCATCACACTGGCAAACGACGGCGGCGCCGTGCTGTTCTTTGCCGTATGGGCCATCGCCATTATCGGCATCGCCCTCGAGTGCTTTATGCGCGAGCGCCAGCCGCATTGGGTAAGCGGCCTGGTCTATCTGCTGATGGGCTGGCTCGTTGTCTTTAAGCTGCCCGAGCTCGTGGCGCTGCTCAACCCCGTGGCACTTGCCCTGCTCGCCGTCGGCGGCGTGTGCTACACCGCGGGCGTGCCGTTCTATATCGCCAAAAACGTGCGCTATCTTCACAGCGTGTTTCACCTGTGGGTACTCGCCGGTAGCATCTTCCAGTTCATGGCGGTGATCCTCTTCGTAATCTAGCGACCACGCCTGCGCGCCCGCGTCCTTGTTTGGGTGCCGGTGCAATTGCCGTATCCGCCGTCAACGTTTTAATCCGACGTCCCGAATCTTGGAGGTTCGAGAAACTCCCGATGGACATAACCATCTCCCTTATCACCACCCTCGTTTTGACCCTCATCAACGGCTACTTCTCTATGTCCGAGATGGCGCTCACCACGGCCAAGCGCGCCGTGCTGGAACACGAGGCAGAGGAAGGCGACAAGCGCGCCGAGCGTGCCATTAAGCTGGCTGCCGACTCCGACCAGCTGCTCGCCACCATCCAGGTCGCCATCACGCTCGTGGGCTTCGCCTCGTCTGCCGTCGCCTCGACGAGTCTGTCCGACCCGCTCGCCACGTGGCTCATGAGCTTTGGCATCGCGCCGCTCTCCGCCATCGCGCGCGGCCTGGCGCCGGTCATCATCACCGTCGCGGTCGCCTTCGTGTCCATCGTGATCGGCGAGCTCGTCCCCAAGCGCATCGGCCTGGCCAACGCCGAAGGCGTGTCCAAGCAGGTTGTGGGGCCGTTGTCGTTTTTCCAAAAGATCGCCCGTCCGCTCGTGTGGCTAACTGGTGCTTGCTCCGATGGTCTGGCCCGTATCCTGCGCATCAAGAGTGCCGACGACCGCCAGAACGTCTCGGAAGAAGAGATCAAGTACATGGTCTCGGAGCAGGACGACCTGCTCGACGAGGAAAAGCGCATGATCCACGAGATCTTCGACCTGGGCGACACCGTTGCCCGCGAGGTCATGGTGCCGCGCGTGGACACCACCATGTGCGAGGACGACGAGACGGTCGCCGACGTGCTGTCCACCATGCGCCAGACCGGCTTTAGCCGCATCCCCGTCTATCACGAGGATCCCGACAACGTCGCCGGCATCGCGCACATCAAGGACCTGATTCAGCCCGCGCTCGACGGCAAGGGCGACCAGCCCATCGCCGGCTTTTTGCGCGACGCCACCTTTGTGCCCGACACCAAGGACATCCTGCCGCTGCTGTCCGAGATGCAGACCTCGCACGACCAGATCGTGGTGGTCGTGGACGAGTACGGCGGCACGGCCGGCATCATCACCATCGAGGACATCGTCGAGGAGATCGTCGGCGAGATCGAGGACGAGTTCGACCCCGACAACAAGTATCTCACGCGCCTTTCGCGCCGCGAGTGGCTCGTTGATGGGCGTTTTTCGTGCGATGACGCGATTGAGCTTGGTTGGCCGCTTGAGGAAAGCGATGATTATGAGACCATCGCCGGCTGGATTTTGGAGCTTTGTGACTCGGTGCCCGACATCGGAGAGGTGTTTGAGGTCGCGGGGTACAAGTTCAAGGTGCAGTCGATGCGTGGCCAGCGCATCTCGCTCATTCGCGTGATCGCTCCGGCCGAAACCGATAAAAAGGATTCCGAGTCTTCGGTAGACGAGCCGACGACGCCGGGTGCGGGCTCTGCGAATCCGCACGACGGCGACGAGTAGGACAAGGAAGAGTAGGGGAGAGTTATGGCAGGCCTGTTCAACATCCTTAAGGTCACCGTCAGCGAGGACAAGATCTGCGCGCACGTGCTGGTGAACCCCGGCATGCCGCTCATGACCTCGGAGGATATCGAGGCCACGGCGCGCGTGTACTACCTGGTGCCCGCGATTGCCAAGCATCTGTGCCTGGGCGATTCGGGTCGCGAGTTCCAGGACTGTATGGGCCAGACCGAGCTCTGCCACCTGCTGGAGCATGTGACGGTCGAGCTCATGAACGAGACCGGTCTTGCCGGTAGCATCTCGTGCGGCCGCACGCGCGTAAGCGAGCACGACGAGCGCGTTTTTGAGGTTGAGCTTTCGTGTCCCGACGACGCGCTGGCCATCGGTGCGCTGTCTTCGGCCACCTTTATGATGGACTGGGCGTACCTGCACGCCGACCAGCCTGCCCCCGACGTGGAGGGCACGGTCGCGGGCCTGCGCAACCTGGTGCTGGGCATGCGCGCCGAGGCCGAGGGCAAGGATCCTCACGAGGCCGTCGCCGCTGCGAACGGCGAAGATGCTGCCGAGGACGAGGGCGCTGACGAGGGCGATGTGCCGGTCGACGCCGAGCCCGTTGCCGATGCGACCGCCGAGCCCGTTCCCACCGAGCCCCAGGGCGTCCCCAACTTTGACGACGAGCCCCAGGTGGCGATTGATACCGAGGGTGCGGTTGCCGAGAACCACGAGGCCTCCGCTGCCGTCTTTGGCGGTGCGGCGACGGTTCCGGCAGGACCTGCGCATGAGGGCGGCCTGCCGCTCGTGGACGGCGCCGGCGAGGACCCGGGTGCCACGGTGGCCATGCCGGCTATGCCCCAGGAGTAGGCCTACGCGTTTATCACCATCACGTACCTGCGCCTTTGCCGTACGCAGATGAGCGGAGCGGCAAGTGATGCGCTGCGGGTATAATGGACAGCATTCAAACGGTGGGCACCGACGTGCCCGCAGGAGAGGAATGATCATGGGTAAGACTTTCAGCTTTGTCTCCGGCGCACTTTTTGGCGCCGCTGCCGGCGCTATTGTCGGCGTTGCTCTGGCCCCGCGCTCGGGCGCCGAGACCCGCGCCATGGCTGCCGATATCGCCAACGACGCCTGGGACAATATGCGCGACACCTACGAGCACAGCGCCGAGGAGGCTCGTGCTGCGGTGAATGACTTTGGCCCGATGGTCGACGCCAAGACCGACGACCTGCGCGCCAAGGTCGACCTTGCCCGCGAGCGCATGGACCAGCTGCGCGAGCAGCTCAACGACGCCATTTCGGGCGGCAACGTGACGCCTGCCGCCGACGTCGTGGTCGAGAACGCCGTCGAGGCTGATACCGAGGCTGCGGAGCCCTCGACCGAGGCATAATGCGCGCCGGGGATTTTGTCGGCGCCAAGATCTATCGCAAGCCTACCGAGGACAAGCGCACCAAAAAGGACGGCACGCCGCGCAGCCCTAAAAAGCTCGGAAAGATTCACTTTCCGGTCTTTACCCCGGGCGGTACGCGCGTGGTCGGCTTTATGGTCCGCCAGTCCGATATCGCGGGCATGATCGAGCGTCCCGACCGATTCGTGGCGCTCGACGCCATTGGTGTCTACGAGGGCGCCATTGCGGTTGATGACGTCAAGGACACGTACGATGCCGCCGCCGCCAAGCGCCTCGACATCAACCTGGACGATTGCATCATCTGGGTCGGTATGGACGTGCGCACGGAATCGGGCGACGTCGTGGGCTATTGCTCGGATGTTGAGTTCAAGCCACGCTCGGGCATCGTGCAGGCATTCTATGTGACCGCCGGTGCTGCTTCGAGTGTTTTGGTTGGTGACACGCAGGTGCCGCCGACGATGCTGCGCGGCTACGAGAACGGCGCGATGGTCGTCTCGGACGAGGTCAAGTCGCTCGGGTATTCGGGCGGTGCGGCTGCCAAGGCCGCCGAGGCCAGCGTCGTGGTGGGCGACAAGGTCAAAAAGGGCGCCAAGGTGCTCGACGACAAGGGATCGGTTGCCGTGGACAAGGGCAGTCGCGCACTGGGCAAGCAGCTCGGCAAGACGCGCGGCATGTTCAAGGCCTTTAAGGACGAATACCAAAAGGCGAGCGGAGGCTCGTCAAAAGCTACAAAATAGCGACGTACCAAATGATGGGAGGCAAGCCGGAGACCTGTTGCTCCGGCTTGCTGTGTTTATGGGGGAGGGCACATGCGCCAAAACGGATCCAACTTAAACGGGCGTTCGGGTGCGCGTCCGACGGCGCGCCGCGACCTGGGGCAGCTGCCTAGCGGTCAGCGCAAGCGTCACCGTAAGCCCGGCGCGATGTATCTCAACCATAGCCGCGGCTTTAGCGATCGCAGCGCGCGCATCGGCAACAGCCGCACACCCCGTCGTTCGTCTCGCCTGCCCTATGCGCTCATCGCCGTGGGTTGCGCGCTCGTGCTGTTTATCGCTGCCGTCGTGGGCTACGTCAACCGCAGCGTGGACGTGGAGCTCAACGGCCAGAAGACCGCGGTGCGCGTGGGCTCTACGCTGCAGAATCTCATCGACGAACAGGATTTGACTGACACCTACGACGCAGGCGACCTGCTGGCCGTCGATGACAGTGTGCTCAAGCGCCATGGAGGCGAAAAGCTGTCGGTGAAGGTCGACGGCAAGCGCGTGAAGCAGGGCAAATGGGATGGCCGCGAACTCGAGGGTGGCGAGAAGGTGACGGTCAAGAATGGCCGTAACACCTACGAGAAACACGAGGTTCAGGCTACGGTTATCGAGCCCAAGCTCAAGGTCGAGGGCACGGGCGCTATCGAGTATGTGCAGACGTGGGGTGTCCAGGGCCGCTCCGAGGTGTGGGTTGGTGAGCAGTCGGGCAAGACGCAGGATCGCGGCGAGGTTGTGCCCGCCACCGATTGCGTTGTTGCGTGCGCCAGCGTGGCGCCCAAGGGCAACAAAAAGTACGTGGCGCTGACGTTTGACGAGGGTCCGAGCGGCGCCACCAAACAGATCTTGCAGGTGCTCAAGGAAAAGGGCGTCACCGCGACGTTCTTCCTTTCGGGCGATGCGGTCGAGGCCTCGCCTGCCACGGCCAAGGCGATTGTCGATGCCGGGTGCGAGATCGGATCCAACAGCTACAGCGACGATTCTCTCAAGGGTCAGGACCGTGAGGCGGTACGCGAACAGATCACGAAAGGCACCGATGCGATTAAGTCGGCGACCGGCGTGAAGACGATGCTACTGCGTGCTCCCTACGCTGCCTTTGACGAGCAAAACTGGATTGATGCGATGGACCTGGTCTCCGCCGTGGTCTCGTGGAATATCGACTCGGGCGACTGGCTACTCAACGGTGCCGACGAGCAGGTCTCGACGGTGCTCGATTCGGTGACGCCGGGCAATATCGTGCTGCTCACCGATAGAGACGAATGCGCCGAGCAGACGCTCGAGGCGCTGCCGCAGATTATCGACGGCCTCATCGCCGACGGCTACAAGATCGTGACGCTCAGCGACCTGGTCAAGACGGACACGTCGCTGAGCAAAAAGCTCACCTCGCTGACGAAGGCCACCATGCCCAAGGACGCCGTGTTCCCCCAACTTGCCGAGGACGACGACACCACAGAGTAGTTATTGGGTAGTCATTTAAGAACGTCCCCAATGACTATGTCACGGATGCGTCAGCGTTTGGTATGCCTGCAATGTGCAGCGCATAAATTCGATGCCGCAGGGCGATGCTGATGCTATAGTTACTGCGGTTAATGAGGGTCAAGAGAAAGGTTACAGGTGAAATCCAAACCTCGACCATACAGTCGATGACCCCATGCAGGTGCTTTTTGCGCATGCACGGGGTGTAAGCGTCGAGCGGCGTGCCGCCCGCGCATGCGTATACATATCCAGAAGCCCCCAGACGCCGCACGCGCGGCCGCGTCCGGAGGAATAATGATGGGGAGCACCATTGAATTATCTGAGTGAGATGCTCAAATTGCCGGTCTTGGACGTCGACGGCGAAAAGCTCGGCGTGGTCAACGATTTTGGTATTGCTACCGGCGAAGTTTTTCCGCACGTGACGTCGCTCGCGTTCCGCGGACCCGGCAAGACGCCGTTTATGATCAGCTGGCGCAAATGGGTCGACCGTATCGACGAGACGGGTGTACACCTTAAGACGTCGGCCACCGAAATCCGTTTTTCGTACCTGCAGCCGACCGAACTCTTACTCGCCCGCGACGTGCTTAACAAGCAAATTGTCGACACGCAGGGCATGAAGGTCGTGCGCGTAAACGACATCAAGTTTTCCATGTCGGGCGAAAATCAGCTGCGCCTACTGGGTGCCGAAGTTGGCGCCCGCGGTCTGCTGCGCGCGATCAGCCCCACACTCGAGCATGTCGTCGAGGGCTTTATGAAGCACCTGGGCAAGCCGCTCAGCGAGGACATTATCGCCTGGTCTTACATGGACCTGCTCGATCGCTCGACTAAGAACATCCAGCTCTCGGTGTCGCACAAGACGCTTGGCGAGCTGCACCCTGCCGACATTGCCGACATCATCGAGCAGCTCGACCCGCGCCTGCGTGCGCAGGTGTTCGCGCAGCTCGACACCGCCCAGGCCGCCGAGGCCATCTCGGAGTTCGATGATGACGAGCTCATGACCGAGATGCTCGAGGGCCTGTCCGATACGGACGCATCGTCGATGCTGGCCATGATGGACCCGGACGACGCCGCCGACCTGATCGACGAGCTCGATTACGAGAAGGCCGAGAAGCTCCTGCGCCTGATGGGCGTCAAGGAGGAGAAGGCGATTCGTAACCTGCTGGGCTATGAGGACAACACCGCCGGCCGCATCATGACCTCGGAGTTTGTCTCGCTGCCCGCCACGGCGACGGTCGGCGATGCCATCGAGGCGATTCGCAAACTCGATGAGGACTTCGAGAGTGTCTATTACGTCTATACCGAGGATCCGAGCGGCATGCTCACCGGCGTGCTCTCGCTGCGCACGTTGATCGTGGCCGACCGCGATGCCACGCTGGGCCAGCTCGCCTATCGCGACCTGGTCTACGTGTCGCCCGACGAGGACCAGGAAGACGTGACGGACGAGATGACCAAGTACGACCTGGTTGCCATCCCTGTCTGCGACGAGAACCGTCATATCCTGGGCATCGTGACCTTCGACGACGCCATGGACGTTATCGCCGAGGAGCATCAGGAGGACCTGCAGATCGCCGGTGTCGGCTCGGGCGATAGCGCGTCGGACGACTCGACGAACGTGCTCAGCTGGTTCGTGCATCGTCAGTACTGGGTCGTCGTGTGGGGCATCGCCTCGTGCATTATGGCGACGGTGCTGGGGACGGCGCTGGGCTCCGCGCATCTGGTGGTGTTCCCCATGTGCGCCATGCCGCTCGTGCTGCTGGCGGCCTCGCGCATGGTGTCGTTCGTCAAGAACTACTTCCTCGAGTACGACGGTCACGACGACGAGCCCAAACCGTACCTGGGATTCTTCTTCCAGAGCACGGGTATGGGCCTGATCCTTTCGCTTGTTACTTACCTGTGCGCGCAGCTGGTGCGCACTGCCGCGTTCCTCGATGCCCCTATGTTTGAGGAGCAGCTCTTTACCGGCTGCTTTAACATCGCGGCCATCATCTGCCTGGTGGGCAACATGAGCGCCGTGATTTACCTGATGGTGCTGTTCTGGCGCGACGAGCATGACCTCAACACGTCGGGCACCGCCATGAACGTTATTGCCGTCATGATCTCGTGCGTAGCGTACTGCGCCGCTGCGGTGCTGCTCACCATGTCGGTCATGGGTTAGGTGGTCGCGTGCAAAATACCAAGCAAAAGTCGGGCACCAAGCAAAAGTTGACCATCGCGGCCATCTTTGGCGCTATGGGTCCCGGTCTGCTGGCGGCGCTTTCGGGCAATGACGCCGGCGGCATTGCAACGTATTCCAGCGCGGGCGCCAGCTATGGCTACAAGATGCTCTGGATGCTTCCCGTCATGACTGTGCTGCTCATCGTGACGCAGGAGACCGCGGCACGCTGCGGCTGCGTCACGGGCAAGGGCCTGGCATCGCTCATTCGTGAGCGCTTTGGCGTGCGCAAGAGTGTACTTGCTATGGCGGCGCTGTTGATCGCCAACACGGCTGTTACCATTTCGGAGTTTGCGGGCATCGCCAGCGGCCTTGCTCTCTTTGGCGTGCCGGCGAGCATTTCGGTGCCGTTGGTGGCGCTGCTGGTGTGGATGCTTACCATGTCGGGTAGTTTCCAGCGCATCGAGAAGATTCTGCTGCTGGTGAGCTGCGTGTTCGTGACCTATATTGTCGCCGCGTTTATGGCTGGCCCCAACTGGGGTGAGGTCGCGGTCGACCTGGTCGTGCCTAACATTCAAAATGACCCCAGCTACGTGTCGCTCGTGGTCGCAACGATCGGTACCACCATCGCGCCGTGGATGATTTTCTTGGCGCAGAACAACGTGGTCGATAAGAACGCGGGCGAGGACGATATCGTGCTGCAGCGCATCGATACTGTGAGCGGCTCGCTTGCCGCCGATATCATTGCCGGCTTTATTATCATCACGACCGGTACGGTGTTGTTCCCGGCGGGTATTCAGATTAGCGATGCCGCCGATGCTGCCCGCGCGCTGGAGCCTATTGCGGGTCAGTGGTCCACGGTACTGTTTGCCTCGGGCCTGGTCGCGGCGAGCTTCTTGGCCGCCTGCGTGCTACCGGGCGTTACGTCGAGCGCTATCTGCGAGGCATTTGGCTGGGAGCGCGGTGCCGACCGCAGCTGGGACGAGGCCCCGGTTTACCGCGGCATCATTACGGCCATCATCGGTATCTCTGCCGTGCTGGTGCTTATGCCCGGCGTTGATCTGTTCCAGATTATGATGACCTCGCAGGTCATCAATGGCGTGCTGCTGCCTGTAGTCTTGGTATTCCAGGTGGTTATCGCGGCGGATCGCCACATTATGGGTGCCAACCGCAACGGCCGTGTGTGGAACGTGCTCACTTGGGCGACTATCGCCGTGATTACGGTGCTGACAGTCGTCATGTTTGTGCTGCAAGCGATGGGCTACAGCGCTTAACGCCCACTTTTGCTTCCGAACAGGCCGCAGCGATGGGCTGCGGCCTGTTTTTTGTCTGCTATAGGGTGTTAGTTATATAGCAATGGACAAAAAATGCCAAATATGAGTACTGTTGCTAAGTGAATAGCATTTACATCCTAAAAGATAATGAACATAGCCTTTAGTATGTTCATTAAAATTGGCTCCAATACGCCTTAAACCAGTCAGGTTGGCTGCTTTAGGGGGTTGTAGGGGTCGCTCGGACGTCATTTTGGGTGGTTTTGCCTGCTACTAAAATGGTAACAGTACTCATATTTGCCCTTTTTTGCCCACAGACCTTTGAGGGTGCGGCGAAAAGGGCTTGTTTTGATTGTTTGGGGCAGGCACGAGGCGCGGAAACGATGTCTGGAGCGACGGAGCGGCCTGGAATTCATCCGTAGAGGTCTTCATTGGCTGCGCCAGGAGTGTCCCTAACTGCCGGAGGGGGTGTCTGCCGTGGCAGACACCCCCTCCGGATGTGGGAAGTTTGCGCTGCAGGTTACTTGTCGGTGCCCAGCTTGTGCGGCTTGAGAGCGAGCGCATTGACGAGTGCGTCGGTGGCAGACTTGACGGCTGCCGGCTGCGGATCGTTGACGTGATCCTCGGGATGCACGGGCAGGTCCTTCTTGACGGCATCGTGGATCAAGTTGAGGTACTCAGTCACGCCAGTGGTCGATAGATGCGTGCCATCGCCATCGAACAGGTCGTTGCGGTTGGCACTGTATCCGTACCAGTCGATAACGCGTACGTTCTTGTAGCGCGTAGCGGCGTTGGCGATGGCCTGGTTGGTAGAGCCAACCCACGGCTGCGGGCTGCGCGTGTTCACAAACACCACAATACGCTTATCTCCTGCATCGGCCATGATGGCGTCGATTTGGTCGTCGGTTACCAAGCCGTTGGTGCCCAGCGCAAAGACCACGATCTTGCCGGCAAGGTTCTGTTGAAGATAGCCCTCAAATGTCGCACGGCCCGCATCGAACTGGCGGCCCTTTTCGGCATCGATATGGCTGTGCGGGAACACGCCGTCAAAGGAATCAACGGCGCGCAGCGACACGGAGTCACCGATCATCAACAGGTCGTAGGAGCCGTCGGGGAAGCCGTCGTTGTCCTTGTCGGTGTCGTCGGCCGCCTGCTGGTCGGTGGGTGCGGCGTTCTTGGCTTCCTTGTTCAGAACTTCGGCGCCCTCGCCGCTCAGCGCAGACGTCTCGGGCACAAAGATCAGGCCGCCCAGTGCAACGACCAACACGACAGCGCAGGCTGCGCAGGCAGGGACGTGCGCGCGCACCCAGTTGGCGGGCGTGGCGGTGCCGTCGCGGAACTCGGATACGGTGCGCCCAAAGGCGCCCTTTCTAAACGGCGTCTCGATAAAGCGATATGAGCATTCGGCCACGGCGACCACCAACAGCACCTGCAAAATGTACTGCCACCACGGTGTATCGTTGATGTTGGCGACCGGGTTCATAAGCAACAGCAGGGGATAGTGCCACAGGTAGATGCTGTACGAGCGCTTGCCAACCCATACGAGCGGCTCGGCGGACAGCGCGCGGGCAACCATTCCCTGGGGCTGCACGCAGGCCGCGATGACCATGAGCGTGAGGATCGAGCACAGCAGCGTGCCTCCGCGATACTGGAACGCGGTGTAGCCGTTGGTGAGCGCGACCATGGCGGCAAGGCCAACCAGACCCACGAGGCCCAACACATCGATGGATGCGGGCGAGGACCAAAAGCGCACGAGGGCGCTCGGCTGTGCCGGGCCGGTCTCGGCTGATTCGTCGGCCTTCTCGCCAGGCTTGCCCTCGGCGTTCTTGCCGTGCTTGGCGGCGCCGGCCAGGCGATTGAGCCCCAAACGACGAGCGAGACGCACCGGCGCCAGGTCGCGATCGGGGATAAAGGCCATCCAGGCACCCAGCAGCAGCGAGAACACGCGGGTGTCGGTGCCGTAGTACACGCGGCTGGGGTCGGCGGCAGGGTTGTAAAGCACCATCATGGCAAGGGCAGATACCGCGGCAAGGCCCAGAACCACGCGGCGCGTGTTGGGTTTGCTCACATGCATGGATACCATGGCAAACAGCAGCGGCGGCCAAATCAGGTAGAACTGTTCCTCGATGGCAAGCGACCAAAAGTGCGTGAGCGGCGAGGGGTCGCCCAGAGCATTGAAGTACGAGACGTTTTGGGCAATCTGCCACCAGTTGTTAAAGAACAGCAGTGACGGCAGAATGTCGGGGCGCATCTTGGTGAGCATCACGTGGTTGAAGACGGTGCACAGCGCACAGGTCACCACCACGACGGTTACCACGGCGGGGACCAGGCGACGGATGCGGCGGATCCAGAAGCTCTTGAGGTCGATGCGGCCGGTCTTAGCGACTTCGTTGAGTAGCAGGCGTGTGATCAGATAGCCCGAAAGCACAAAGAAGATCGTGACGCCGAGCAGACCGCCCTGCGCCCACGTGAGGTTGAGGTGATAGAGCACCACCGCGACGACGGCAAGCGTGCGCAGGCCGTCAAGGGCAGGGATGTAGCGGGACTTGGGGCGAGCAGGCGTCTGCTCCGCGGCGGGAGTGTTGGCGCGGCCCGCGTTGTTGGCAGAAGCGCGATGGGGGCTCGTGGTGCGTCGCGGCTCGTTGGCACGGCGTTCGCTCTTCACGCGTTCGTGCGGCGCCGGCTCGTTGCCCGTGCGGCGTCGACCGCGCGAGCCCGATTGCGAGAATTGTTCCATAAAACATCATCCAATGACGAGAATAATCAGCACGTATTCATTGTAGCTGCCTGCTCCTGTGAATGCTTGCTGCTGGCGCAACCTCAAGGGTGCGTTCACATCAAAGTGAACTAAAGTTATAGAGGTGCGAAGGCGCGCAATCGACGGTCGACGGTGGGTGCAAAGCCCGCAGATGAGGAGGTTTCCATGGCAGATCGCGGCATCGTTGCGGTGTTCGGCAGCATGAACATGGACCTTTCGGTGGCGTGCGAGCGCATACCGCGTGCGGGCGAGACCGTCGGCGGCAGCGGGTTTATCACCAACGCCGGCGGCAAGGGCGCCAATCAGGCCGTAGCTGCCGCGCGTATGGGCGCGTGCACGCACATGATCGGCGCGGTCGGTCGCGACGCGTTCGGCGCATCGCTCGTGGTGGGGCTCCAAGACGCCGGCGTGGACTGTGACTTTGTAGTGCATCGCGATGACGTGGAGACGGGAACGGCGACCATCATTCGCTGCGAGGGCGACAACCGCATCGTACTGTCACCGGGCGCCAACCATGCGCTTGCGGGCGCGGACGTTGCCTGCGCGCTGAGGCGTCTGGTGGCCCATGAGCTCGACGGCGACGCCAGCGAGATTGCCCCGGCTGCCGGAAGCGTCTTTATCGCCCAGGGCGAATGTGACCTTGCAGCGACGGCCGAGGCGCTTGTTTGCGCTCGCGAGCTGGGGTTCTATACGGTCTTTAATCCGGCGCCTGCCTGCGAGCTGCCTGCGGAGGTCTGGCCTGCGGTCGACCTGGTCTGTCCCAACGAGACCGAGTGCCAGGTTCTGACGGGCATTCTGCCCACGGATGATGTGAGTTGCGTCGCCGCGCTCAATGCGCTGCTCGACAAGGGCGCCGGCGCCGCGGTCATCACGTTGGGCGGTGCCGGCTCGGTTACGCTCGGCGATGGCGGTGAGCTGCTGCGCATGCCGGCACTTTCGAGTACGGTAGTCGATACCACGGCCGCCGGCGATACGTTTATCGGCGCGTTGGCGGCGGCCCGCCTAGAGGGCTTGCCGCTCTTTGAGTGCATGGCCGCGGGTGCTCGCGCCTCGGCAGTGACGGTGTCGCGCCTGGGCGCTCAGCAATCGATTCCCACGCGCGCCGAAGTTGAACATTGGTTTGGTTAAACGATAAAGACGGAGAAGCGGAGTAGAACAATGGCAATCAAGAAGCTGATCCTTGATCTGGATATGGGTGTGGACGATGCGATGGCGCTGGCCTATGCCATCGCGAGCCCCGAGGTGGAGCTCGTGGGCATCACCACGTGCTTTGGTAACGTGCGCGTCGAGCAATCGGCGCACAATTGCCTGGCGGTGCTCGATCTGCTGGGTCGCCCCGAGGTTCCGGTGTACCTGGGTGCCGACCGTCCTCTGCAGGCGACTGAGCCCTATACGCCGCCGGCGTCCACCGCGCTCATTCACGGCAAGAACGGCATCGGCGGCGCGAGCGTGCCCGCGTCGCCCTACGAGCCGGTGGGGGCGACCTCGGCCGACGGCAACGCTGCGGTCGATTATCTGATCGATGCCGCGCGCACCTATGGTCCCGATTTGGTCTACGTAGCGACTGGCCCGCTCTCCAACCTGGCGCTCGCCCTGGAGCGCGATGCGGCGGCGATGATGTCCATCGGCCGCGTGGTCGTGATGGGCGGCGCCCTTACCGTGCCCGGCAACGTGAGCGCGGGCGCCGAGGCCAATATGGCGAGCGACCCCGAGGCAGCCGACGCGGTGCTGCGCTCGGGCCGTAAGCTCACCATGGTGGGTCTGGACGTGACGCATCGCGTGGTGCTCACACGCCGCGACATTGCCGGCTGGACGGGCTCGGGCACCATGGCGGGCTGCGCATTTGCGAGCATGGTCGAGCACTACATTGGCTCGTACGAGATGAACGCACCCTACCTGGGTGGTTGCGCGCTGCACGATCCGCTGGCCGTTGCCGTGGCGATCGACCCCACGCTCGTAGGTGCGCTCGGCTGCAACCTGCGTGTTGATCTGCTGGGCGAGTACCGCGGTCGCACCATCTGCGATGAGCGTCGCCTGTCCGATCCGGACAAGAGCGCGCTTGTGGCACTGACCGTGGATGCTCCGCGCTTCCTGTCCGAGTTCAAGACGCGTATGGCCCGTGTCCTTGGCTAAGTTGTCTTTTTGGGACGGGGCTTTTTGACTGGTATGATTGGTGCGACCAATCGAACCAGCTAAAAGAGCCCCGTCCCAATTTGACTATCGAGAGGATCTGCCATGGAGCGCATCGCCAGCTTTTCCGTTGATCATCTGCTGCTTGAGCCCGGCGTGTATGTGAGCCGCATCGACCGCGATCCGGCGACCGGTGCCGCCGTCACCACGTTTGACCTGCGCCTGACCACGCCCAACAAGGAGCCGGTCATGAACACGGCCGAGTGCCACACCATCGAGCACCTGGGCGCGACGTTCCTTCGCAATCATGCCGAGTGGTCGAGCCGCATTGTCTACTTTGGCCCCATGGGCTGCCGCACGGGCTTTTACCTGGTTGTCTTTGGCGAGCTGACGAGCGAGAAGGTCTTGCCGCTCGTCCGCGAGCTGTTTGAGTTTGTCGCCGGCTTCGAGGGCGATGTCCCCGGTGCCGCTCCCGGGGAATGCGGTAACTACCTGGACCAGAACCTCCCCATGGCCAACTGGCTTGCGCGCCGCTACCTCGACCGCGACCTGGCCGATATCGACGAGAAGCATCTGCACTATCAGCAGGCGTAAGAGCTTTATCGCCCAAAACGCGCGCATTGGGCGTCTTCGCTTATGCGGGGGCGCCTTTTTGTTGATTGGTCGGGACGAGCGTTCAAAATCGCTCATGTTTGTTCTAGAATGTTCGTATAGTCACATTTACGAACAGGAGTGAACATGCATATCTATTCTGTTTCCGATCCCGAGTTCAAATCCTATGGCAACGTTTGGGATAACGTTTCGTCCGAGCTCACGTCGCCCGTGCTCGAGGCGCTCTCTGCCACGCCCATTCCCGAGGGCAGCAAGTACGTAGCAAGTGCGCCGGAGCTCGAGGACGTCAAGGATGCCGACAAGCTTGGCTTTCTCATGTTTGGTGGCCGTCCGTTCCAGCTGGGCTGGTGCAACGGCCACAACACGCGTCTCAACTGCCTGGAGTACCACCGCGCGAGCGAGTTCAACCTGGGCGCGCGCGACTTTATTCTGCTCGTGGCGCATCGCTGGGAGATCGAGGACGGCAAGCTCGACACCGCGTGCGTCAAGGCGTTTCGCGTGCCGGCGGGTACGGTCGTCGAAGTCTTCAACACCACGCTCCACTACACGCCGTGCATGGTCGACGACGGTGGCTTCCAGGTGATGGTGGCGCTGCCCGCCGGCACCAACGGCCCGCGCCCCGAGGTCGCGGCCGACATGCCTGCGGCCGGCGACAGCTACTGCTGCTGGAAGGCCGACAAGTGGGTCCTCTGCCATGCTGACAGCCCCAAGGCAGCCGAAGGCGGCTACGTAGGCCTCATCGGCAAAAATCTCGACATCACCGTGGACTAGCGCATCGCCCCAAACCACCACAAAGGTGCCTGTCTCCTTTGCGGTGGTTTGGGGCGGGCGGATATCGGGAAGTGCCAGACGGGGGAGGCTGCCGGGCGCCTTGCCGTCTGCGGATTTTGGGACATGCGGCCCGCTTTTTCGACCCATCTGTCGGTACACTAAAAGCACTATGGGTACCCGCGAGCGACATATCGGCCACGCGGCCGCCCGGACCGCACCGGCTGCGGATCCCAGGGACGGCAGGCTCTTCGCCATGCCGCGATTCCTTGTTGGCATAACACATCAGGTGTACCGCCACCGCGTCTTTGCTATCGCCGGCGCCATCACCGCGCTGTTCCTCATGCTTTTGGCAGTCTTGCCGGCGCTGTTCGCCTTCGACCCCAAACTTTCTAACGCCGTGCCCGCCTATAGCGAGGTGTCCGAAGAGGTCGTGGATGCGCTCGCCCACTCGAGCTCTCTCCCGCTGCTTGTCGCCGCAATTATATTTTCGATCTGGGGCGTATCGGTCTATCTGCGCTGTTTGGACTATGTGTTGCGCCGCCGTCTTGTTGCCATCGCCACCATCTGCGCCCTGTGGATGATCGAAGCCATTCTCAAGTACAAGTCGTTCACGCCGTTCTATGCCACCGTGCTGTGGTACCTGTACTACGTGCCCATGACGCTCATTCCGCTGCTCTACCAGTTGTGTGGTCTGCGCCTTGCGGGCCTGGAGCAACACCGCCTGGGTCGCCGCTACTGCGCTGCGCTGTGGATTATGGCTATCCTGCTTATCGGATTTGTGCTCACCAACGATTTTCACCAGCAGGTCTTCCACTTTGACCGTACAAGCGACACCTGGAGCAACGATTACACGTACGGCTGGGGTTATTTCGCCGTCCTCGTGTGGACGGCCTTTAACTTTGTGGCCTTTTTTATCCTGGTGGGCCGGTCCTCGTCCTTTCGCATCCAACGTTTCTCGGGCACGGCGGCGCTCGTGCTGCTGGGCGGCGCGTTCTTTGCCATCTCATATGCGTTGCGCGTGCCCTGGGCATGGAGGCTCAACTTCTCGCTCGTCTATTGCGTCTTGTGCGTGGTGGCGATGGAAATCTGTCTCGATTGCGGTGTCATTCCGTCATATCACGACATCGCCGGCATCTTCGACACCTTGCCGCTCGACCTCAAAGTTCTAACGCGCGACCTGCAGGAAGTCTATGCCACGCCAGTGTCAAAGCCAATGCCGGTAGGCGTGTGCGAAGAGCTGCGAGCCCAGGAACACGGGCATGCCCATGCCTTTGCCGTGGAGTCCAATCCCGATGTAATGTACCGAGCCTTTCCACTGCTGGGTGGATCGGCCCTGCTTGCCCAAGACGTGTCGGATCTCAACGAGCTTAACCGTGAACTGGCACACCGTCGCATGGAGCTGCAGCGTCAAAACGAGCTGCTCGCTGCCGACTACGACCTTAAGACGCACCTGGCAGATCAAGAGGCCGAGACCTTGCTGGTTCAAGACGTGGACCAGGCGCTTGCCCGCGCGCTCGAAGGGATGTACGACCTGCTGAGCTCGCTGCCGCCGTTGACCTATGAATCGTCTTCGCACGAGCGTTACCGCATGCTGCAGCGCGCCAAGATGCTCGTCGCCTATTGCAAGCGCAAGGGGTCGCTCACGTTGGCACAGCACGGGGAGAGCGGTTTTGATCGTGACCGCATTCAGCTCATTGCCAACGAGCTCGCAAGCGACCTGCGCACCATCGATATCGATTGCGCCTCGATTATCGCCATACGGCGCCCGTTGCACGCCAGTACGGTAAGCGCCCTGTACGACTGCGTGTATGACTTTGCGTTTTTTGCCTACACCACCGACCATCCGGCGCTTATGTATCACTTGGGCGACCATGACCGATGCAGTGTCGAGCTACGCGCCACGCTTTTTTCCAACGATGATGCAGATCTTTCGCAGACGCCCGCTGCGCAAGAGCTCGATAGCGCTCTGCAAGGGCGCAACGTGGCATACCGCCTTGAGGGCGAGCCCGGCCAGCTGCGCATGATCGTCTTGATGCCGAGGGCGGGTGAGTGACGATGCAGATTTCGCTCATTCTTCCCCAAATCGTTGCGCTCGATGTTGTCTTTGCCCTGGCTGCGTGTCTGCAGACGATCCACGTCCCGCTCATCGCATCGCGCCGCTCGTCCTATAACCGTAAGGTGATTTGTGCCTACGAGGCGAGCCTTGTGCTTCACCTAGTTATTTCGGCGCTCATCTTGTTCGCGTCGTCTGGCTCATATCTGGTGGCGCCGCTTGACGTTTGCGCCAGGGCAATGGGCGGAGCGTTGTGGCTCAATGCCGTGATCTTTGCCTACGGCGTGGTGCTTATGGTGCGCTATCGTCGCCCCGTCATGCTGGCCGAACTGTTGCTCGTTGCCGCCGTGACACCGCCGGTGGTTTTTGCCATGGGCTCGGCGTGGACCGTTGTCCTTATCGCAGAGGGAGCGTTCTTCCTGTTCCGTTCCATCGCGGCGCTCTTGATGGATGTCCGCAACCGCCAGGAGGATATCACCATGTTCTCGACGATCGAGACCATCAACGTGATTCCCGTGGGCATCCTGTATCTGGACCCGAGGGGCCGTCCGCTGCTCATGAACCGCTGCATGCGCAAAAACCTGGTGGAGCTTCATATGCCCACCGACCTAGGCGATATGAGCGGTACATGGAACGACCTGCGCAAACTCAGCATGCAAATGCCCGAAAGCAGCAGGAACCGTGTGCGGATTAATCTGGACCGCTTTGGTGAGGCGCGCGTTGTGGTCGAGGTTTCTCCCGCCGAGATTCGCTTGTTCGTGCACGATGACGTTATGATTTCGGGCCGCCTCTTCGAGCGCATTATCGGTCTGGATGTAACAGAGTATGCGCATGCCCATGATCGCCTAGCGCAAGCCAACCACCTGCTTGAGCTTGCGGGCCAAGAGCTCCAAGCCCAGATCGAAGAAGTCAAAAAAGTTGCTGACAATGCGGCCTATCTGCGTATGCGCGCTCGCGTGCACGACGTGATCGGGCAGCGCCTGTCCATTCTCCATCGTTATCTGGAGGAAGGGCGCCTGGATGACGAGTCACTCGAGCAGATCGACCCGCTGCTGCACTCAATCGCTGCCGATCTGCGCAGCGGGGGCGACACCGAACCGGCAGAGCAATTGGGCGATATCGTCCATGCCTTTGGCCTGGTGAGCGTGCAGATCGATGTGGAGGGCGAGCTGCCAAACGACGCGCGTGTCGCCGCAGCATTTTTGCAGATTATCCGCGAAGCCTCGACCAATGCCACCAAGCATGCACAGGCCCATCAGGTCCATGTGCGCCTGTGGCAGGAGGGGATGGAAGACGGCGCTGTCGCGCGGATGGTCGTTTCTAACGACGGAGCGCCTGCACCCGTATCGTATCGCGAGGGAACGGGTATCCCAGGTATGAGGCATGCCGCACAGAATCTGGGCGGCAGCCTGGAAGTCCACACCGCCCCGCCCTTCACGCTTACGGTGTCCATCCCGCTCGCCTCCAGCGCCACGGTCCAAAGGAGAAGTTCATGATTCGCGTGTTAATCGTCGAAGACCAGGCTATCTTGCGCGAGAGCCTCGCGCGCTCCGTCGGTGACCAGCCCGACATGACGGTTGTTGCCGCGATCGCCGACGCCTCGGATGCCTTGGACGTTGTGCTTAAGGAGCGCCCGAACATGATACTGATGGACGTATGCACCGAGCATGATTCCAACGGCATCGTGGCGGCGGCGCGCATCAAAGAACAACTGCCCGAGTGCCGCGTCATTATCATGACTGGTATGCCCGAAATCACCTTTGTGGACCAGGCGCGCGAGGCGGGCGTCGACAGCTTTGTGTACAAGAACGTCGGTATCGACGAGCTTTTCGCCGTGATGCGCTCCACGTTGGCGGGTTACTGCACGTTTCCCAAGCCGCCCGAGAGCATCTTCTCGGGCACGGCGGCCCTCGACGATGTAGAGCTGTCGATTTTGCGCCTTGCCTGCGAGGGCAAGAGCCGTCGCGAGATCGCGGCCGAGCTGTTTATGAGCGAGGGCACCATCAAACGCCGCATCTCGGAGATTCTCAATAAGACCGGCTACGACAACATCATGCGCTTGGCCGTGCGCGCAGTAACGGAGGGCAGCATCGTTCCCAACATGGAGCGCTAGCGCTCGTTACGCATCGGCATAAAGCGGCGGGGCCGCAGGATCAACTCCTGCGGTCCCGCCTGGTGTGCGTGGATGTGTCCGCCAATCCGCGGCTGTCGGTGTCTGCCGTTACGCGATGGTTGCGCTGTAGGAGGCGACGTCCTCGTAGGAATCGGTCAGGTAGGCATCGATGCCGATGGTCGTATTGACGAGGTCATCAAGGCTGTCAAGCTCGCCGCTCGAGAACGTGAATTCCTCGGTGGCGTTGGTACCGGGCATCAGGTGAGCCGAGAACCAGGGTTCCTTCATGGTGCCGTTGACGTTGGTCTTGCCGGAAGGAGCGTAGAAGGTCAGGTCCTTGTCGCTCTTGTTGGTGATGTTGACGACAAAGCCGATGTCGCCCCAGTCGTCCTTGAACTTCTCGGTGATGGTGATGGTGCACAGGTCGTCATCGGCGACGGTGACGGCGGGGGAGATTTCGATGCTCTGGACGTCGTCGTCTTCGACGGCCTCATCGATCTCTTCTTCCTTCTCGGCGTTCTCGCGATCCTTCTTCACCGTACCGGACAGATCCTTGTCGGACTTCGTAAAGATAAGCTTGTCGCCTTCCACCTCGAGGACGAGCTTGTCGTCCTTGAGTTTCAGGTCGTGCGACTCATCTTCGGCGGTAATCGTTACGGTGGTGGCGTCCTTGGCCTCCCATTTCAGGTCGGCGACCTCAAGGAACATGTCGAGGACGCCCGTGCCGTCTTCGTCGAGGATCAGGATACAGTTGAGGCCCCACTCCTTGAGCATATCCATGTACTCATCGGTGAGCTCTTCGCCGTCCAAGGTTCCACCCGAGAGTTCCCAGCTGCCGACGAAGTTGGCCTTGGGGTCTTTGCCGCCGCCGCTGCAGCCCGTCAGGGCAAAGGCGAGCGCCAGGACGCATGTCAGAAATGCGAGTACGGACTTTTTGAACGTTGTCTTCATGGTGTCCTCCTTCATCGAACGAAACCCATAGAAGCAAATGCGGGGGTGGCGGATCCCCCGCCAATTACCAGATAGAGGGGCTAGGGCCGGGGCGTTCCGCAGTTGCTGCAGAACTTGCCGCCGTTTTCGCTGCCGCAGTTGGGGCAGAACCACTTTGCCGGTGCCGGGGCGGGTGCGGGACTGCCGCACTCGGAGCAGAACTTGCCGGTGTTGGTGGCGCCGCAGCTGCAAGTCCACGTGCCGGCCGCAGGTGCGGCGGCGGGAGCCGGTGCGGGGGCGGGAGCCGGAGCCGGCTGCGGGGCGGCCTGCTGCTGTGCCTGGCCGGCGGCGAACAGCTGGCTGGCGTTCATGCCGCCCATGCCACCTGCCATGCCCATGCCCATAAAGCCTGCCATCGCGCCGTTGGGGTTGGCGGCTGCCGCGCGCATTGCGTCGCTCTGGGCGCTGGCGATGTTGGCTGCCGCCATGGTGGGATCGCGCATGACCGCGGCTTTCTGCAGGTCCTTGATCATCTGCTCGTCTTCTTGCGAGGCGGCGATGGAGTTGACGCCAAAGCTTACGATCTCAACGCCGCGCAGGTCACGCCAGTCGGCAGAGAGGACCTCGTTGAGCGCGCGGGCGAGCTCGGTGGTGTGGCCGGGGATGGCGCTGTAGCGGATGCCCATCTCCGAGATCTTGGCAAAGGCGGGCTGCAGGGCGGTGAGCAGCTCGGACTTAAGCTGGCTGTCGATCTTGTCGCGCGTGTAGCTATCGGTCACGTTGCCGCACACGTTGGTGTAGAACAGCAGCGGGTTGGTGATGCGGTACGAATACTCGCCGTTGCAGCGCACGGAGATGTCGACGTCCAGACCGATGTTGTTGTCGACCACGCGGAAGGGCACGGGCGAGGCGGTGCCGTACTTGTTGCCGATGATCTCCTTGGTGTTGATGAAGTTGACGCGCTGGTCTTTGCCCGCGTCGCCGCCAAAGGTAAAGCGGCTGCCGATATTGGCGAAGGTCTCCTTGATGGAATCGCCCAGGTTGCCGCTAAAGACGCTCGGCTCGCTGCCGGTATCGAAGACGAACTCACCGGGCTCCAGCGCGACTTCGATGATCTTGCCGTTTTGCACCACGAGCATGCCCTGGCCGTCGTTGACGGCGATGACCGAGCCGTTGGAGATGACGTTGTCCTCGCCGCGCGTGTTGGAGCTGCGGCCGCCGGTGCGCTTGCTGCCCTTGCAGGCCAAGACGTCAGCGGGCATCGATTCGCAGTAGATAAATTCCTTCCACTGGTCGGCCATGACGCCGCCGGCAGCACCCAATCCAGCTTTCAAGAGTCCCATGGTGATCTTCCTTTCTCGTCAAAGGCCGGGTGGTATTGGTCAGGATGGTTAATCGTCCTTGTCGTCCTTCATGACAACGGTGGTCTCGGTGTGGCTGAAGGTGTCGTGCTTCTCGGTCAGGTCGAGCTCGCCACAGTAGCAATCGGCGTGGGTGGCCTCGTTGGCCGTCTTGAGCTGGCCCACCAGCAGCGCGTCTGCGATGACCACGATGATCAGCGGCGCGACGATGTTGATGAGGATGCCCTCGATATCAAAGGTGAGGTAATCCGGATCGAAGGCGTTCTCACCCATGAAGAGGATCTGGGAGAGGACAAATCCGATCACAAAGAACAGCACCGAGGCGATAGCGAGCTTGGGCTTGGAGCAAGGAAGCTCGCCGACCATACGGCCGGTTTGGCCGTTCATGGCAAACAGGTAGCTCTTGCCGTTCCACGAGGTGGAAAGCATCCACACGGGGAACAGGGCATAGTCGCTGTCTTCCCAGGTGTAGTCGAGCTGCTTGCTTTCGACCGTGGCATCGTCATATTCGTCGACGACGGTTTCGCGCAGGGCCGAGATTGTGCTTTCTTCCATACGGCGCTCGGCGCGCGCCTTGCAAGTCTCGCAGTCCTCGTCGTAACGGTTGGCGATGTAGCCGGGCATATATGCGACCGAGAACGGACGCAGTGCGTCGTAGTCAAACGGCTCGATGGCGTCCATGTGGCCGTCGGGCATCTTGGATGATCCGTCGACGGGCACGCGCTTAAACGAGATGTTGCCCTTGCGATAGGCATCGTAGTGGTCGGTGGTCGTGACGGTGCGGTCGGATTCCTCGGTCACGGTCTCGTTGGTCGCGTCAAAGTACACTTCGCCGTCAACGCGGGCGCCGTAGAGCCAAAACGGCACGTAGACACCTTGGACCTCGTCGATGTGGTTGCCGGTGACAAAGCTCTTGGGCAGCAGGATCTTGCCCTTGTAGTGTTCCTTGAGTGCGGCCGTGACGTCATCGCGCCCGAGCTTAAACGGAATCACCAGGTCGGGCGAGAAGTCGCCAGAGAGCTGGCCGGGCGCCACGGCGGAGTTGCCGCAGTACGGGCAGGTGGTGACGGCGACGGTGCCGTCGGACACGAGTTCGGCGCCGCACGACGAGCAGATGTAGCCGGCGTTTTGGGCGAGCTCCTGCACCGCGTCGTCGGCAGCAGGTTTGGGAGCCGCGGCTACCGCATCGGCTTTGGCATCGGCCTTGTCCTGGCGCTCGCGATAGAGGGCCTCGACTTCTTCGACTTCAAAGCGCGAGTCACAGTAGTCGCAGACGAGCTTTTGCTCGGCGCTGGCAAAATGCAGGGGGCCACCGCAGGCAGGGCACTGATAGTTAACGCTCTCGAAGGCCATGATCGGTCCTTTCCGTGCCGGGTGCTATGCGCCGATGGCGCCGCCGCAGTATTCGCAGCGCCCGCTGGCATCGGGAATGGTGGTGGCTCCGCAGAAGGGGCAGGTCACCGCGGTCTTGGGGGCCTTGGCGGCCACGACGCTGTCGCGCGTCTCCTGGCGCAGCTGCACCAGCGCATCGCGGACCTCGGTTGCCTGGCGCTTGGCCTCGCGGTATTCGATGGAGCCGCGCTGATCGATGGTGGAGTCGTTCACGCGCAGGTTGATCTCGGTAAAGTACGGCGTGTTGACATGGATGGTCAGATTAAAGTCGTAATCCAGGTCGTAGCGCGGCGGGTTGTAGCTCTCGCGCTCGCCGTCCTTGGTCTCGCGATAGATCTCGGTGCGCTGCTCGTCGATATCCATATCGCAGCCGAGTACCTGCGAGAACTCGATGATGTCGGGATTGGCGTCGCGCCAGCGGCTCTGCGAAGTGATGATCAGCAGGCCCGCGTCCTCATCGAGCATAATATTGGTGCGCCCGGCAGAAAGCGTACGCGTGGGGTTGAACGACGCCAGGCGCTCGGCATTGGCCTCGCGGTAGGCGAGTTGCTCACGGATATCGTCCGCGGTGCTGGAGCGATAGCCGCCAAAGAAGGGGGAGAGCTTGCCGGCGCACTCTTTGCACAGGTAGCCCTCATTGATTTTTGTCTTACCTAGAAGTCCCAGCTCGGTACCGCAAATCGCGCACTCTTTCTTCTCGAACATCTTGTCAAAGAAGCCCATGGCTGCCTCCCATCAACTGGTAGCGTGTGTCACTTTTGATGATGGGGGAGTGCGCGATCCTTCGCGATACCCAGACGGCTCAAGGAGTCTCCACAACTGGGACACATGGCCCATTTTTGACTAGTCATTGGGGACGTACTTAAACGACTAGTCGCGGGGGACACTCTTCGGCCACTCATTGTGGACGTACTTAAATGAGCGGTGGTCGGAGACACTCCTTGCCGAGCTAGAGGTCGCGCGTGTCCCTTCTGGTCCATGCGGCTAAAAATCGCGGCGTGATGTGAACGGCTGGTGTCAAATTTGCAGCATTTCGAGCTCGGCTTCGATATTGAGATTGGTTCTTTATTAAAATGGAATTCCAGACAAATGAGCGGCCGGGGGTTAACCATGAGGGGCATGGGAGACACAACCGCATATCTGCGTCGGGGCATTCGGGAGATTATATGCCTGGCGCTGTTCTCCTTCACGTTTTTGGCGTGCGAGTATCTCTTTGATGTGCGCATGGCCGAGTTCGTGTCTCCGAACGAGGTCGTTATTATGAGAGCCTTGTCCTCGGCGCGAGCGTGATTGGCTTTTTTGTGCGTCCCATTCTGTACTATCACCGTCCCCATGCCATCGATGCAACAAGCGACGTCACGGGCGTTTTGCTGGTGGCGGCATTGCTGCTGCTGATTATGGCGGTTCAGGTTGAGGTGGTAATTGCCGGCGGTTTGGTGGCGTGCTGCGCGCTGGGCTACTGCGGGTCGACTGCTCACGCAAACTTTGCGCGGCGCTTTGCGCGGACGCCTTGGTTGGCGCGCGCCGCCGCACTTTCTTACGCTATGGGCGTTCTGGTGCAGGTCCTCAACCACATGGTGATGCCTGCCGGCATTCCTCAGCAGGCTGCTCTGGTTGTCTGCGCGATCGCGCAGGTGGCGTTGCTTCACGGTGCCCGACGCGCCAAGCTGCGCGACGAGTCCGATCCCAACTTTGAACCCAGTGTTGCCGGGCTTTCGGTAGATGCTCTGGAATATGGCGCCAAGTGGCATGACGATCCCGAGGCAAAGGCGGCATTCCGCCGCACTGTTGCTCGCTTGGCCGTGGCGACAGCGTATCTTTCCGGCGTATTCGCCGCTCTCAACGCGGGCCTCACAACCCTGCATGCTACCGGAGCCGTTGATTTGGGTGACTGGCCGCGCCTGCTGCTTGTTGTGAGCTCGTTAGCCGCCGGCGTCCTATTTGACCTGCGCGGCCGCTCGTATATGAATATCGGCATGACATGCGCCGCCATGTTGTCCACGCTTTCGTTCTTTGTGCTCATCATCGACGGCAACGGCGGCAACGAGCTTGCTGCCACGATCATCTTTTATCTGGGCTCGGGCTTCTTTGTGGTGTTCTTTACCACAAAATTCGCCGCCATCTCGCTCTATGCGCGCTGGTCATATTTTTGGCCGTGTATGGGCCGCGTCGTCAACAACGTGTGCTCGATGCTCGTGACGGCGCCGGCGGTGGCAATCATCTCGAGTCAAAACGTGCTGGCGGCGGTCGGCGCGGCGCTCGTGATGTTTGTGGGTATTGCGATTACGCTGCTGGGGCAGTTGGGGCAACGGGCCGATGATGTCGTGATGCAGGACGGCCTGCCGCTTGCCACCGACGATCTTGGTGGGGATCTTGCGCCCACATGCTCCGACCCCGAGCCCGTGGAGGCAGCGGAGCTCACGTCCGATGAACGCCTCGATGCCTTCGTCACCACCTTTGAGCTTACAGAGCGCGAGCGCGATATTCTTGAGGCCTTGGTCGTTTCGGACCAGAGCGTTCAGGACATCGCCACAACGCTCTTCCTCTCGCGCTCCACGCTCTATCGTCACATTTCCTCGATCAACAAAAAGACCGGCACCGCCTCACGTGTGGCCCTTATCAACTTCTTCTGGTCCTGGACACCCAAGGACTAGCTAATCCTCCAATAAGTTGCGGTGGAATAGTCCCTAAATTAAAGTCACGGGGCTTTAAACAGGAACTATTCCATCGCAACTGCTGGGGGGATAGGCTGCGGCGGCGGCAGCGGCAACGGCAGCGGCGTCGGCAGCTGTGGTAGCGGTAACGGCAGCTGGCAGGGTGTTTTCCGTCTACTTGCTACAGCAGCTCGCCGTGGCGGGCAATGTAGCGGCGCTTTGCCAGCTGAGTGAGCGCGATGTAGGCGGTGACGATGCCGATGAGCAGCGCGAAAAAGCTCGCGGGCAGTGCCATGAGGCCGAGCGCATCGGCGATGGGGCTTGCCGGTAGCCAGGTGACAAGCGCCAGGCCTAGCACGGTGAGCGCGCGCAGCGCGGGCGCGGCGTGGTCGCGCGGGCTCGGCAGGCGCGGGGAGCGCAGCATGTGGACCACGAGTGTCTGCGACCACATGGACTCGACAAACCAGCCGCTCTGGAAGATCGCGGCGAAGGTCGCTATACCCGCGACGTTGCCCGTCCCGGCGAGCTCGGACCAGCTTGCGCCTACGGTGGCAGGGCACACCACAAAGAAGAGCGCGGCGAAGGTCACGATGTCAAACAGCGAACTCACGGGGCCCAGCTCGAGCATAAAGCCCTTGATGGACGCTGCATCCCAGGCACGCGGACGGGCAGTCCAGGCGTCATCGACGGTGTCCCACGGCAGCGCGATGCACACGATCTCGTAGACGAGCGATAGCAGCACCAGCTGCAGAGCGCTCATAGGCAAAAACGGCAAGAACAAGCTCGCGACGGTCACGGACAGCACGTTGCCAAAGTTGGAGCTCACCGTGGTCTTGAGGTACTTGAGCAGGTTGCCGTAGGTGCGGCGGCCTTCGATGATGCCGCGCTCGAGCACGCCCAGGTCCTTCTGAAGCAAGATGATATCGGCGGATTCCTTGGCGATGTCGACGGCCGAATCGACTGAGATGCCGCAATCGCTCGCACGCATGGCAGCGGCGTCGTTGATGCCGTCGCCCATAAAGCCCACGGTGTGGCCGAGCAGCTCGCGCATGACGCGCACCAGGCGCGCCTTCTGCAGCGGCGAGAGCTTGGCGAAGAGATGGGTTTTCTCGGCACGCTCGGCAAGCTCTGCGTCGTCGAGCGCATCGATCTCGGAGCCGAGCAAAACGTTGCTCGCGTCGATACCAATCTGCTCGCAGACGGTGGCGGCGACGCGGTCGTTATCGCCGGTCAGGACCTTGACCGCTACGCCCTTGGCCTCGAGGGTGGCGACGGCGCCTGCGGCACTTGCTTTGGGCGGATCGAGGAAGGCCAAAAAGCCCATCAGCACCATGTCGCACTCGTCGGCAATGCCAAACTCGCCCACGCAGCGCGGATTGGTCTTCTGCGCCACGGCAATCACGCGCAGGCCCTCGGCGTTAAGATCGGCGACCTGCTTGCGAATCTGGGCGAGCTTATCTTCGGTGAGCGGCTGGGCGATACCGTTGACCTCGACAAAGGAGCAGATCTCGAGCATTTCCTCGGCAGCTCCCTTGGTAACCATCTGGGTTTTGCCTTGGGAGTCGGCGACAACTACGCTCAGGCGACGGCGCGAGAAATCGAAGGGAACCTCGTCGACCTTGGTATAACGGTCGCGCAGAGTCTGGCCCAACATGGAATCGGGCACGACGGTCGAGGGCGTCACATCGGCACGGTCGATTACGGCCAGGTCGATAAGGTTTTTGAGACCGGTCTGGAAGAAGCTGTTCAAAAACGCATGGCGCAGCACACGCGTGTCCTCGTCGCCATCGGTGTTGAGGTAGCGCTCGAGCACGATGCGGTCTTCGGTGAGGGTGCCGGTCTTGTCACAGCACAGGACGTCCATGGCACCCAGGTTTTGAATCGCCGGCAGTTCCTTGACGATAACCTGGCGACGGGCGAGGTCCTTGGCGCCCTGCGACAGGCTCGTGGTCACGATGATGGGGAGCATCTGCGGCGTGATGCCCACGGCCACGCTCGTGGCGAACAACAGCGCGTCGATGACGTTGCCCTTGGTGGCGGCGTTGACGGCAAAGACGGCCGGCGCCATAACGAGCATAAGGCGTACAAGTAACATGGAGACGCTCGAGACACCGCGGTCAAACGCGCTCTTCTCGCCGCGCCCGTTGAGCATCTTGGCGATGCCACCCAGGTAAGTATCCGAACCGGTGGCAACGACAAGCGCAATGGCGGTGCCGTTTTGCACGGAGGTGCCGGTAAAGACGATGTTCTTGCAGGCAGAGAGTGGCAGCGCGGAGCCGTCGGCACTCTCGACGACGGTGATGGCGGTGGTCTTCTCGACGGCCTCGCTCTCGCCAGTGAGTGCGGACTCGATCACAAACAGGTCGCGCGCGGTGATGACGCGGGCATCGGCCGGCACCATATCTCCGGCAGAGAGGCGGATCACATCACCGGGGACGAGCTCGTCGAAGGGGATCTCGACGCGCTCGCCGTCGCGCAGGGCGGTGCAAGTGTTGGAGACCAGGTCCTTGAGGGCCTCGGCCGCATTGCCGCTGCGGGCTTCTTGGATAAACTTCATACCGCCCGATACCAGCAACATGATGCCGATGACGATGACCGTGGAGGGGTCGCGCTGCGGCTCGGGCACGGCGAGCACGTCGATGTAGAGCGAGACCAGCGCGAGCGCGGCGAGGATGCCGGCGAAGGGGTCGACAAAGGCGTCGGCGATACGGCGGGCGAGCGTTTTGGTCGGTGCCTCGATGGTGTTGGGGCCGGAGGCGTCCAGACGCTCGGTTGCCTGCTTGGCGGTGAGGCCGTTTGCCGTGGCATCGAGCAGAACGAGGGCGTCCTCGGCACTATGGGTGGCGGCGAATATGGTGTTCTTAGACAGGCCGGTATGAGCGGCAGGGCGCGCCGTACGGCGGCGCTTGGAGATAGCTTCGAGTACCGTGGCGGTTTTGAGCATCAGCATAGGGTCCTCCTTGTTGAAGGGAGTTAGCGTACGTGTCGTATTTGCTTCAAAAAACCTAGATGTCGCTCACGTCAAGCTCACGAGCCACCACAAAGGGGACAGGCACCTTTGTGGTGGTTTTGACGATCGGTTGGTGGCGCTTATGCGAATACGGAATCCTCGCGGCGTGCCGAGGGCGACATGCAGGTTTTTCGACTAGGACTGCCTTCCATGGCACACCTCCTTAAGGCCGGGCGCAGCGCGCTTTGGGTATCTCGTACCCGTTTCAATCCGCCCGTATTCTTGATGAGGGGGTTTGAAATGTCAACCCCCATTGTTCGGAAAACCATTCCCCCTGACAAAGCCTTTACAGAACGCCGCGGCCTCAAAGCGCGCCCGCATCGACGCTTCGCCTGCGCTAAACTGGAAGGCACGTACGCGATTACGAGAGGAGCCCGCATGGAGGCTTACAAGCAAGAGTTCATCAAGTTCATGGTCGAGTCCGACGTTCTTAAGTTCGGCAGCTTTACGCTCAAGAGCGGCCGCCAGTCCCCGTTCTTTATGAACGCCGGCGCTTATGTGACGGGCTATCAGCTCAAGAAGCTGGGCGAGTATTACGCCCAGGCCATCCACGATAACTTTGGCGACGACTTTGACGTCCTGTTTGGGCCGGCCTACAAGGGTATTCCGCTGGCTGTCGTGACCGCCATTGCCTACCACGAGCTGTACGGCAAGGAGGTTAAGTACTGCTGCGACCGTAAGGAGGCCAAGGACCACGGTGCCGATAAGGGCAACCTGCTGGGTTATGAGCCCAAGGACGGCGACCGTGTGGTCATGGTCGAGGACGTTACCACCAGCGGCAAGTCCATCGACGAGACCTATCCCAAGGTCAAGGCTGCTGCCGATGTCGAGATCAAGGGCCTGATCGTGTCCCTCAACCGCATGGAGGTCGGCAAGGGCGGTGTGACCACCGCGCAGAAGGAGATCGAGGCCAAGTACGGTTTCCCCGTCGCGAGCATCGTCTCCATGGCCGAGGTCGTCGAGACCCTCTACAACCACGAGATCGACGGCAAGGTTGTCATCGACGACGAGCTCAAGACCGCCATCGACGCCTACTACGAGCAGTACGGAGCACGTTAGTTACGGCGTTTTACCAAACGCCGTAACTGCTCGACGCTGCGCGGGCCGCATTTGGACAATCTGACGTTCAACTTCAAGGGCGCGACCAGAAGGTCAGCGCCCTTTCGTTTCACGTCACCTTGTCTCAAATGCGACCCGCTCGCTGTCCGTTCTCTACCTGCGGCGTCGTCTTGCTCCGAATGCGGCCCGTTCGCTGCCGTTGCCAAGGCATCGGCGTTGCCGGACTAGTCATTGGGGACGTTCATAAATGACTACTCAGGAACGAGCGTGGATAATCTCCCGTTTTTGGCCTGTGTGCGGGCTCAAAGTGGGAGATTATCCACGCTCGCTTTAATTTGCCTGGGCTGCGATGCCTATCTAATCGGCTCGGCGTCTTCCCTGAGAATCGAAAGATACTCTTCATACCCGTACTGCCGGTATCTCTGTCTTGACTCGTCGAGCGGACGGAGGATACCCAATTCTTCAAATGATTTGACGAGCGAGCTCGCGGTACTCCTGCCGATATCGAGTTGGGCAGCGATGAATGCGGTGTCGACGATGGGGTGCTCTTCAAGAATGCCCAACAGCCTTTGCCCGTTTGCAGCAGTCCTTCCGAGATTTTCGGTAATGGTTGCTGTGGAACGGTTATGGAGGTCAACAAGGTTTTTTAAAGACCCTACCGAGTCCTTCGCACTCTCGAGAAGACTGTTGCAGAAAAACTCTATCCATTCCTCGTAAGTGCCTCTCTCCCTTACGGATGTGAGTTGCCGGTAGTACTCGCTTCGGTTTTTCTTGAACTGGAACGATGGATAGAACAAGCAAGAATGAAGAACGCCATCATTGATGAGCATAAGTGTAATGAGAAGCCTGCCCAGGCGACCGTTTCCGTCTAGGAATGGATGGGCAGTTTCAAATTGGTAATGGACGAGCGCCGCCCGCACAATCGGATCCATTTCGACTTGAGGCTCATTGATAAAGCGTTCGAGGTCCTGGAGCGTGTTACTCAAATCTTCAATGTTTGGAGGGACAAACGATGCGGTTGCAATGGTGCAGCCTGAGGGGCCAATCCAGTTTTGTGAGGAGCGCAGCTCGCCTGGATTCTTCTCCGTTCCGCGCACTCCGTCCAGCAGGACCGCATGAACTTGCCTAAGAAGTCTCGTGCACAAGGGCATCTTTTTGAGCAGTTCTACGCCGCGGTCGACAGCACGGACGTAATTCACGACGTCTGCGACATCTTTATGATGGAGTTGTGTTTGCGATGGACTAAGTAGGTCGTCAAACGTGCACTGGGTTCCCTCAATTTGCGAAGAAAGGAGTGCTTCTTTGCGCACGTACATTGTCAGATACATGTCGGCGTTGGGAACAAAGTAGAGCATGCCTTCAAGCTCTCCAAGCTTTCGTGAGCATGCGGAAAGCGTGCGATAGGTTTCCTCGGTGAGGTTTAGCTGCCTCAATGATTGCAAGGGCGTTGGAAAAAACGAATAGTAAGCCAATTTCCCCGATAGATTATTGCGGAGCGTTCCCTGGCCGTTCTCCTCGATTTGCATCGCGCCCTCCATATCTTTAGTGCCGGAAACTCGTTATTAGGCTAATCATATCAATTCTAATAACGAGTTTAAGGATTAAATAGTTATTAGAATTGATGTAAACAATCTAATGATAAAAAGTCGTTATTACTTGACCATGGAGCTCGGCTTGGTACAAGGGGGTCATCCAAAATGAACGTGGATAATCTCCCGTTTTTGGCTCGGTGACGGCCTCAAAGTCAAAGTGGGAGATTATCCACGCTCGTTAGTTAAGCGTCCGAAAATCCACACTCGCCAAACCTACCAAAAAGGGACGGGTTTATTTTGGCACGTTTCGGTCGGTATCAGGAAGTGTCAGGGACGGGGCGGCGGCAGGACTCGAGAGCGAAAAGAAGTATCGGGTTTGGTGCGCCCGCTTCTGCCCGTCCCGTGCGCAGACGATACTCGGCTTATCGACCCGCGATGCAAAGGAGATGCTCGTCCCGCGAGCACTACCGGGAAGGGCTCGCGATTCGAGTCCCCACCTTAGCATTTGAACCATTTGGCACTATAATCACCATAGGCATGCGCATAACGTTGCGCTTAATCAAGAGGAGAAAACGTATGGGTCTGTTTGACATGTTTAAGAAGAAGGCTGAGCCTGCCGCTGCTGCTGCTCCGGCCTCCATCTCTGCTTCTGCCGGCGCCGACGTGCTGTGCTCGCCCGTCAAGGGCAAGGTCATCAAGATGGCCGACGTGCCCGATCCCGTCTTTGGTGGCGAGGTTCTGGGCAAGGGCTGCGCCGTGTGGCCCGAGGACGACCTGGTCTACGCTCCCTGCGACGGCAAGGTGACCGTCACCATGGGTCACGCCGTGGGTCTGCAGTCCGATAGCGGCATCGAGGTTCTGGTGCACGTTGGCGTCGATACTGTCAACATGAACGGCGATGGCTTCGAGGGCTTCGTCAAGGCCGACGACGTTGTGAAGGCCGGCCAGCCCATACTCAAGATCGACCGTGCCAAGATCGCCGCTGCTGGTTATAAGGACTGCGTCGTGGTGGCCGTGTCCAACACCGCCGAGTTTGCCGACGTCGAGCTCACCGTTGAGGCAGAGTCCGCCGTCGCCGCCGGTGACGCCATCGTTAAGGTCGTCCGCAAGTAAACTGCGGCATCCAAAGGATGTGCAAGGGTGGTCGGGTTTTCCGGCCACCTTTTTTATTGCATCGCGGGGAAGCGTTTTATTGCACGTTGGGCGGGCTTGCAAACCGTTCGGACGCTAAAACGAACCGACCGCGCCTTCGCGTTGCCGAGGGTGTTCATAAGTGGATAGTATGGGCTTACTTATTACAACGTGTGCCGCGTCCGGGAAGCGCGGTGCCGCTCATTGGGAGGAACAACATGAAAAAGAAGCTGCTGCTTGCGCCCCTCATGGCCGTCTTGGTTGCATGCGTGGTCGTACTTTCCGGCTGTGGAGGTCCTTCGGTTGAGGAGCTCATCACCGAGGATCTTACGACACAGTTTGACGAGGTCAAGAACGGTGGCGACGACTTCCTCTCTGGTCTGGAGGAGGCTTCGGGCGACGAGTTCGAGCAGCTGGGTATCGATCCCAAGGAGTACGCCAAGACCTATCTCGAGGGCTTTGACTACAAGATCGGCGACGTGACGGTCGACGAGGACAAGGGTGTCGCGACCGCCGAGGTCTCTATCACCTGCAAGTCTATGAACAAGATCGTCGAGGACTTCTCCACCCAGTATCAGGAGAAGGTCGCTGCGCTTGATACGGTTCCTTCCGATGACGAGCTGTACAAGATGGCCGGTCAGGTCATGGTCGATGTGACCAAGGCCACCGAGCCCAGGAAGACCACGGTCATCTTCAAGTACACCTGCAACGACGACGGCGAGTGGTCTGCCGACGACTCCGTCAACTCCGAGATGATGGATGCAATGCTGAGCTAGTTCGTTGCGGCGTTTTACCAAACGCCGCAACTGCTCGACGCTGCAAGCCCGCCAGAGCGGCAATCTGCCTTTCAACTTCGGCGGCATGACCAAAAGGTCAATGCCGCCTTGTTTCAAGGCACCTTGCTCGCTCTGGCGGGCTTTCGCTGTCGTTGCCAAAACAACGTCGTTCCCTTGGTTGGCTTAAAGTGGCACTTTTACCTGCGACGTTGCCATCGCTGAAGTAGTCATTGGGAAGGCGGCAGCTGGGGACGTTCCTTTTCTGCCGGCAGTTGGGGACACTCCTTGTGCCAGCGTTGCACCGAGTGCTTGGGAAACCGCGACCCGGTTTTTGGCCGAATAGTGGGTCGCATTTTCCGGATGGGGTGGGTTGCGGAAAGTGCGACCCGGAATATTGCTCTGAAACGGGATGCGGTTTCCCTGATGCGTCTCAAACGGAAAGCGCATCCCATTCCGGAGCTCCAAAACGGGATGCGCTTTCCGCGCGGAAGAATTGTCGCAGCTGCGTTAAGCAGTGTCGCTCGTTACTCGCCCAGAATCAGCGCCGCTAGCTCGTCCTGGGTGTCCGCCACGTAGTCGGCGCCGGCGGACTCCAGCTCTGCGCGGCCGCGGAAGCCCCAGCTGACGCCCGCGCTCTTAAGGCCGGCGTTGTGACCGGTCAGGATATCGACATTGGAATCGCCTACGTAGAGCGTGGTCGACGGATCGGCGCCTAGCTCCTCCATCACATGCAGCGTGACGGGTGCTTCGGGCTTGGGCGGAAACGCATCGACACGGCCCTGTACCAGCGCAAAGCGCTCGGAACCAAAATACTTCTCGATAAGCGGAGCCGCCGAGACGTGGTCCTTGTTAGTGAGCACGGCAAGCTGCACGCCCGCGGCGCGCAGGCGGTCGAGCATCTCGATCGTACCGGCATAGGGGGCGGTGTGGTCCTCCTTGTGCTCGCCGTAGTAAGCCCTAAACTCGGCAAGCGTTTGCTCAAACATACGGCTGTCGTCCGCATACTCGGCAGGCATAAAGCGCTCAACCAGCTTGAGCATGCCGTTTCCCACCTTGTAGCGGTACTCGTCAACGGCAAACGTGGGCCAGCCGTGCGCCTCGCAGGTATGGTTGCCGGCGGCCGCCAGGTCCTCGAGCGTGTTGAGGATGGTGCCGTCCAGGTCAAAGATCACATGGGAAAAAGCTGCTGCCATGGGTGCTCCTGCCGCTTGAGTTGTAAAACGCACCCCATGATACTGGGCATGCGTGCCGGGCATGTTTGGAATCTGAATATCTTTAATAGCCCTGAGCCTTTGTCGTTAGCAAATTCTCGGCAGCTGCTCTCCTACGAGCATGTCGAGGATGCGGGTCGAACCCCAGCCGGTGCGCACGCGCACGGCGGGACGGGCGCCCTCGGCAAGCGGCAGCACGCGACCGATGACGGCGGCGTTCTCGCCGTAGTGGGCGGCGCGCATGGCGCTCAGTGCGGCATCGGCTTGCTCGGCCGGTACGACGGCGACCATCTTGCCCTCGTTTGCCACCTGCAGCACATCGTAGCCGAGCATCTCGCAGGCGGCCTGCACGTCGGGACGCACGGGCACGGCATCCTCGTCGACCTCCATGGCAACGCCGCTGGCCTGCGCAAACTCGTTGAGCGTCGAGGCCAGGCCACCGCGCGTGGGGTCGCGGAAGCAGCGTGTGTCGGGTGCTGCGGCAAGCACATCGGCAATCAGGTGGTTGAGCGGCGCGGCATCGCTTTCGATGGTGCTCGAAAACGCCAGACCCTCGCGTTGGCTCATGATGGCGATGCCGTGGTCGCCCAGCGTACCCGATACCAGGATGACATCGCCGGGCTGGCAGTTTGCGCCGCTGAGCGCCACGCCCGCAGGCACCTCGCCCACGCCGGCGGTATTGATATAGACGCCGTCGGCCCCGCCGCGCTCGACCACCTTGGTGTCGCCCGTGATTATGGACACGCCCGCCTCGTGCGCCGTCTCGGCCATCGTCTGCACAATCTGGCGGAGCCTATCCATGGGATAGCCCTCTTCGAGGATAAAGCCGCACGACAGGTAGCGCACGTTGGCGCCCGAGGTCGCGACGTCGTTGACGGTTCCGCACACGGCGAGGCGGCCGATGTTGCCACCGGGGAAGAACTGCGGCGAGACTACAAAGCTGTCGGTCGACATGGCGATGCGCCCGCTCGCGGGCAGCGCGGCGACGCCGGCATCGTTGCCTTCGAGCAGCTCGGGCGACCCAAAGGCATCCAAAAAGACCTCATCGATGATGCGTTTCATCATCTGGCCGCCGGAGCCGTGGCCCAGCAGGACGGTGCTATCGGTAACGCTATGGGACATATCGAAAACTCCAATCGTGGGTGGTGCCGGTGTGCGGGTGTGCCCGGGCTAGTCGCGGTAGCGGTAGTACGCCGCGCAGCTGCCCTCGGAGCTCACCATGCACGGGCCGACGGGGTGCTCGGGCGTGCAGGTGCGGCCAAAGAGCGGGCAGCTGCTCGGCGCAATGGCCCCGCGCAGCACGTCGCCGCAGCGGCACCCGCGCGGCTCGACCGTCGCCTCAACGGGCACGTCAAAGCGAGCGCGGGCATCAAAGCGCGAGAACTCGGGGCGGATGGAAAGGCCCGAGTTGGCAATCAGCCCCAGCCCGCGCCATGTGGTATCGCACGGCTCAAACACCTGCTCGACCAGCTGGCGCGCCACGGGATTGCCGTCTGCGTTGACGCCACGGCGGTAGGCGTTGTCAATCACCGGCCTGTCCTCGACAACCATCTGGACCAGCATGCAGATGCCCTGCAGGATATCGACCGGTTCAAATCCCGTGACCACGCCCGGGGTATTGAATTCGTCGACCAAAAAGCTAAAGGGCGCCAAGCCCGTGATGGTGGCGACGTGGCCCGGCAGGATAAAGCCGTCGATGGTGGTCTCGGGGTCGTTGGCGATGGCGCGCAACGCCGGCGGCGTGGCCTTGTGGGCGCAATAGACCGAGAAGTTCAAAAGCCCGCGCGCCTCGGCCTCCAAGATGGCGGCGGCGATGGTGGGCGTCGTAGTCTCAAAGCCCACGCCCATAAAAATGACCGGGCGATCAGGGTTTTGCTCGGCAATGTCGAGCGCGTCGAGCGGGGAATAGACGATACGGATATCGCGCCCCGCCGCCTTTTGCGCAGCGAGCGAGGTGGATGATCCGGGCACGCGCATCATGTCGCCAAAGGTGGTGATGATGGCGCCGTCTATGTTGGCGAGCGCGATTGCGTGGTCGATGTCGCGGTTGGCGGTGACGCAGACGGGGCAGCCCGGGCCGCTCAGCAGCTTGAGCCCGGCCGGCATAATGGAGCGAAAGCCATAGCGCCCGATGCTCACGGTATGCGTGCCGCAGACTTCCATAAGGTTGATGGTGCGGTCGCCGACAAGCTCATGAATGCGCTCGATGAGCTCGCGAGCCAGCTTGGGATCGCGGAATGCCGAGAAATCGATACCGGAGCGCGCCGGCTGCTCGGGCGCCACTAGTAAGCCTCCGCCGGGTTGGTGGTCAGCTGGTCTTCTTCGACCAGCTCGGACATGGCATTAACAAGCTCGAGCGTTTCCTGTGCTTCCTGCTCGTCGACAATCTGGATGCCAAAGCCGGCGTGTACGAGAATATAGTCGCCAACCTGCGCCGTCGGCACGAGTCGCAGCGACACGGGGCGCTCGATGCCCATCATGTCGACGGTGGCCTTGAGGTCGTCGTCGCGTTTGACTACTTTACCGGGAACGGCAAGGCACATATTGTTCCCCTTTTATACGCTTTGCGCTGGACGGGCGCTCAATAATCCATCAGTTGATGGTAGCGCTCGCGGGCGCTGCGGGCAAACGCGCTACACCTGTGAGACGGCGGCTTGCGGGCTGGCCGAACAGCCTATTGTGGCGCGACCTGTGCGAGGCGAGTGCGTGCGACTGCTGCCTGACCGTAGGCGATGCAGCCGTCATTGACGGGTACGGTGTGGGGGACAAGGACAGTAAAGCCTGCGCTTTTGAGCTCGCGGGTGAGAAGCTGAAGCAGAAGTCGGTTCATGAACACGCCGCCCGAGAGCGCGACGGTGTCGATGCCCTCGTGCACGCAGATATCGCTGGCGATGCGCGCCGAGGAGCGCGCGACGGCGACATGGAAATCGAGTGCGAGCCTGTCGGCGCGCGCTCCGGCTTCAATTCCTCCCAAAAGTGCCTCAAAGAGCGCTTTCTGGTCCAGAACATAGGGGCCGTCCAGCCACGATGGGCCAGATGCGAAATAGCCGGCGTTGTCGTCGGGAAAATGGGCGATTTCGTTGTCGAGCGCGCGCCAGGCGGCGGCTTCGAGTTCTATGGCGGGTTCGCCCTCGTAGGTTGCCTTGTCGCAGATGCCCAGAATTGCTGCCGCGGCATCAAAGAGACGCCCCATGCTGCTGGTACGCGGGCTGTTGATGCCGCGCTCGATCATGGTGGCTGTCACGCTGCGCGTTTGCTCGCCGAGGCTGTCCAAAAGCCGAGCGGCACCTGGGTGCTCGAGCAGGCCGAGCTCACTGAGCAGGGCAAAGGCGTTGCGGCAGGCGTCGCGCACGGAGGCCGCCCCGCCGGGGAGCGCCCAGGTGCGCAAATGCGCGGCGCGCTCAAAGCCGCCAAGGCTGGCAACAAGAAACTCGCCGCCCCAAATGGTCCCATCGGTGCCGGCGCCGGTGCCGTCAAAGGCGATGCCAAGGACACGCGCGTCGGTTGTAAGCTGGCCCGCGGCGATGGCTTCGGCCATTACGCTCGCGATATGCGCATGATGGTGCTGCACCTCGACGAGCGGCAGATTGCATTTTCGCGCCTGCTCGCGCGCCCACTGGCCCGATAGATAGCTGGGGTGTAAATCGCAGGCCAAGGCGGCGGGCGCCAAATCAAAGAGATCTTCCAAGCGCGTGCGCGCAGCGTTCCAGGCATCGAAGGTCCCGCCGTTTTCAACATCGCCGATATGCTGCGACACAAAACAGGTTGCCTCGCCGTTCGTCCCTTCACGCGTGAGCGCAATCGTGGCCTTTTGTTGTGGCCCGCAGGCGAGCACGCAGGACGGAGCGCGGTCGAGCGCCGGCAACGGCAGCGGCTGGGGTGCATATCCGCGAGCGCGGCGCACGGGCATAACGGCGCCGTCAACCACGCGCACCACGGAATCGTCATAGCGCGAGAGAATCGCTCGATCGTTGCCGAGCAGCGCGTCGGCAATGCCGGCGGCAACGAGGCGTTCCCAGGCAAGATCGTCATCGGTCTCGATGGGCTCTTCGCTCAGGTTGCCGCTGGTCATGACGAGCGCGTGCATGCCGTGCGACGCGGCAGCTGCAAGCAGAAGATGCTGAAGCGGGGTGTAGGGGAGCATAACGCCAAGCTCGGGCAGGTCGTGCGCGACGGACGGTGCGAGTACGAGGGCGTCGGGAGAATCGCCGTTGCCCTCGCCAACAGTGCGTCGGCGCAGCAGCACAATGGGACGGATGCTGCCGGCGAGAAGCTCGCGCTCAGCGTCGTCGATATGGCACAGGCGCCCGGCATCGGCAAGACTGCGCACCATGACGGCAAGTGGTTTGTTACTGCGGCGTTTGCGATGGCGCAACTCGGCCACCGCCTGCTCGTTGGCAGCATCACAGGCTAGATGGAATCCGCCCAGGCCCTTGATGGCGACGACGCCACCGCTGGCCAGCAGCTCAATGCAGCGCTCGATGATGGCGTCGCTGGCCTCGCGTGTGGTGCCGACGGCCGGTGTCGCGGACGAATTCCCGCACGCATCGCCGTTCACAGCCTCACGCCACGTAATATGCGGCCCGCAATCAAAGCAGGCATCGGGCTGCGCGTGAAAACGCCGGTCGAGCGGATTGGCATACTCTGCGGCGCAGGTGGGGCACATGGGAAAGCGATTCATCGAGGTGGCCGCTCGGTCATAGGGCAGCGAGCGAATGATGGTAAAGCGCGGTCCGCAGTTGGTGCAGTTGATAAAGGGGTAGTGATAGCGTCGGTCGGCGGGATCGAACAACTCGCGCAGGCAATCGTCACAGGTGGCGATATCGGGCGAGACAAGTGTGGTGTGCGCGGTCTGGTCCTGCGACGCCACAATGTGAAAGCCCTGCTCATCGGCAGTGCTCCAACCGCCAGGCTCCAAATCCGCAATATCGACTCGCTCAACGCGAGCCGCCGCGGGCGCATGCTCAGAAAGCGCAGCGACAAATCCGTCAACCGCCTCGGCACAAGCGTGCGCCTCGATATGCACGCCGTCGCCCGCGTTGAGCACCCAGCCGCAAATGCCGTACGCCATGGCCTCGCGATACACAAACGGTCGCATGCCGACACCCTGCACAATGCCCGTTACATGGATATGCGCATGTCGCATGCGACCCTCCTTCGTTGAAATGTGTGCTGTTACAGCCCCAAGCTCTGCTTGGTGGCGGCGCACGTGAGCTCGCCGTGCTTAACGCCGCGCAGGCCCAGCAGACGGTCAGCCAGCTCGTAGACACGTTCGCCGCGACCCTTGAGCGCCAGAATCTCCAAGCAGTTGTGGTGATCCAGATGCACGTGCATGGTCGATACGATCTCGTCGGTGTAGTCGTGCTGCACTTCGTCCAGACGGCGCGTCAGGTCGCCGGTATGGTGGTCGTAGATCATGGTGAGCGACCCGATAACATGCTCATCGGGCGTGCGCATCTGCTCCTTGGCGATCGAGGCGCGAATCAGGTCGCGCACGGCCTCGGAGCGGTTGGCCACGTCGCCGCGGCGCGCGATCTGCTCGTCAAAACGGCGCAGCAGGTCGTCCGGTGCGGTAACCGAAAAGCGGACCAGCTCGGAGCCGGAGCCACTACAGTGGCAGCCTGCGTCACCATCCGCCCCGTGCGGATGCTCGTGCTCGTACCCGCAGCCGTGCTCATGTTCGGCCACGTTACACCAGCTTCACGGAGCCGACGGAGTTGTGGTCGGCCTCGATGGCTTCCTCGTAGCCCTCGAGTGCGTCGTGGGCCTCGTGCAGCGCGGCCATGGCTGCCTCGAGCTTGGCGCCGATGCGCTCCATGTCAAAATTCTCGGTCGCATGCAGCAGCTGATGGCTCCACTCGTGAGCGAGCTCGATGGTGTCGTCGACCTGCTTGACGCTCATGGCAAGCTGGCTCATATTCATTCCAACATCATGCATGGGAAATCTCCTTTTGTATGGGGCAGTTCAGTGGTTCAGATTTTACTACGCCCGCTCTGCGCGCAGCTGCATAAGAAAACGGGTACGAGTCTGTGCGACCCGCACCCGTTCACTGGGGGCTGTTTGTAACTACCATACTATCCGTGGTCGCCCGCGCCGCATCCGGCGGTCCGGCGAGCGGTGCAAAAGCGCTCATAGACGGCGGGTAAGTAACAAGCGTATTACAGATGCTTCTCCAGCAGCGCCTGCAGCCTCGCCTTGGGCAGAGCGCCAACCGAGCGGTCAATCTCTTCGCCGTTCTTAAACACAATCAGCGTCGGGATGCTCATGACGCCATACTTCATGGCCAGGTCCTGGTTGTCGTCGACGTTGCATTTGGCAACGGCAAGCTTGCCCGCCAGCTCATCGGCAACCTCGTCAACGATGGGCGAGAGGGAGCGGCAGGGACCGCACCACGGTGCCCAAAAATCGACCAGCACGGGCAGGCTGTCGTTAACGACGGAATCGAAGTTCTCGGGGGTAATCTGCTTAATGTCAGCCATGGTGACCTCCATAATGTGACGCGGCTCAGCCGCGTAAAACTCAGTACGACCGTGCTTATACCCAGCCGCCCGCAAAGCAACCACTCGCGGGCAGCTCTTTTATATAATGGTGGGCACGCAAACGATTGGAGAGCGCATGTCCACGTCACAAAGCCAGAAAAAAGAAGCCATCGCCCAGGCGGCCGAGCAGGAGCTCACATCGCTTGCGGTCCGTGGCGTGCGTATCGCGGGCAACGCGTGCTCGCCGATCGTGCTGGTCAAAGGCGATTTGGACGAGGCCGAGCGTTCGGGTGGCGAGCTTGCCGCCGGCCCGGATGGCGCGGCGTTGCGCAAGGCGCTTGGGGCCATCGGCTACGCGCCCGAGGATTTTTGCGTGCTGGCAAGCGTCGCCGGCGTGGGTGACGGAGCGGTCGCGGTGGGCGAGACTCTGCCGTGCGAGCTGTTCCGCGAGGCGCTCGAGGCCTTGGACCCCGAGGCGGTGCTACTGCTCGACAACAACGCGGCCGATGCCATGCGCGAGACCTACGCCGATATGCTCGTGGCGATCGATGACTTCGACACCGCCATGCTCAAGCCCGGCCTGGTCGCCCATGTGCAGGGCCGCCGCGTGCTCGCGCTCGACGGCTTTGAGGCGGCGCTGACCGACAAAGCGGCCAAGCAGCGCATGTGGGCCTACATCAAGCAGCTGACTCCGGCGGCCGCTCCGCTGTAGCGGATTGGCGCCGGTGAGCGATTGCCTAGCGGGCAAGACACGCCGCGAGATCGGCGCCGCACTTCTACATCACAGCGCGCAGCTCAAACCGATCGCCGTTAATGCGGAACTGACAGTTGCCGTTCATGCGCTCCACGGCAAGTTTGATGCTCCTGGTGCCAAAGCCGTGTCCGGTGTGCCCGGCTACGGGCATGCCGTCGACCATGCGCGGCGCGCGGTCAAACGTGTTGGAAACTAACAACAGCAGCTGGCCGTCCTCTAATCGCAGGTCAAAGTCGACGAATCGCTTTCCTTGGGGTGCGGCGCTTGCGGCGGTGATAGCGTTTTCCAAGGCATTTGAGAGCACGCTAAGCAGATCGGCGTCGCCTACGTGGATGGTTTCGGGTACGGCGGCGCGCAGGTTGGCGGTAATGCCGTTTCTATTGATATCCGAGTTAAATGACGAAAGCGCGATGTTTACGGTCTCGTTGGCGCAGAAGCGGCGTACGGCGGTGCGGTCGCCGGCTTCGCAGAGTTCGTCGATTCGATCGAGCGCCTCGTCGGTGTGGCCCTCCTCAATTAAAGCGGCCAGGCCGCGTAGGAAGTGGCGCATATCGTGGCGAAGAATCGACAGCTCGCGCCCAGATTGACGCCAAGCCTCGAGCTCTTTGATGGCGGTGCTGTCGCGGGTTTCGAGCATTCAGCGCTCTCGCTCGGCGGTTTCCTTTTCTTCGTATTCGCGCAGGTAAACGGCAAGAAACATAAGATAGAAGGCACAGAGCGCAAATGCCAAAAACTCAACCGTTACCACCGAGCCCGAGTGGAACAGCGTGGTGTAGACGTTGGTGGCATAGTCAAAGACGTAATAGACGAGCGGCAGGATTAAAAGGATGCCCAGCTCGGTGGTGCTTTTAATCGCCAAGCGCGGACCGATGTCGCCGGCCCAATGCAACAGGACGGCAAAGACGGCGAGTGTGGTCGCGATACGCGCCAGATAGTACGCGATCTGCGAATCGGTTGCGGCAAAGGCGGCGATGCCCATCCAGTTGCTGAACTGACAGCTCAGATAGGCGCTGGTAATGCCGAGCACGGCAAGCAGCGGGCTCAGGCGGTAGCGCGCGCACAAATAGATGACGAGCGGCAGATGCACGACGAGCGGATATACCTGGCGGGCGAAAAGCTCGCCGCCGACGGCATTGGCGATCGAAAAGGCAGCGCCGGTTGCGACTCCGACCCCCACCAACTCGAGTGCATGGCGTCGATTGACTTCGATACCGCACAGCGCCGCCGAGGCAAAGACGCCAAAGAGCAACGTCGTGGCGTGGTGGATTGCCCAAAGGATCATTTCGACCGAGGAGACCATCAGTGTCTCCCACCCTCAAAGCGCGCCGCAAAGTAGGCGTCTTGGAATCCCTGCTTGCAGCTGCGCGAAAGCGGGATGCACGCGCCCGAGCGCATGACGATGTCCGTGCGGTCAAAGTGATCGATATTGCGCAGGTTGACTTGGTAGCTGCGGTGGCATTTAAAGAAGGTGGCATTTTGCATCAAGCGGTCCTCGACGCTGCGGAACGACTCGAGTGCCTCGATATCGCGTCCGTCGCGCAGGTGGAAGACCACGTGCTTGTTGCGCGCCTCGGCATATTCGATGTCGGACAGGCGCAGGGCGTGGTAGCCAAAGGAAGTTTTGATCACGAGCTCGTCGGTTGCCGCCGGGCGCATGCTCGAAAGCTCGTCGAGTAATAGCGCCAGGCGTTCGTAAGTCACGGGCTTGAGCAGATAGTCGAAGGTGCGGACCTCGTAGGATTCCAGCGCGAACTCGGGCGACGAGGTGAGGAACACCAGGCGCACGGCGGTGTCGGCTTGGTGCAGTTCGCGTGCGGTGTCCATGCCGTTGACGAGCGGCATGATCATGTCGAGCAGAATGATGTCGGCGCGCGATGCGGCATGGCGGGCCAGCAGGTCCTCGCCGCGCGTGACGAGCGCAACATCGACCGTCGTGCCCGTCTCGGTCGACCAACGGTCGATCATCCGGTGCAGTCTATCTAGAAAAGCGACATCATCGTCGCAGGCAATAATCTTGAGCATTCGGCCCCCTTAAGTAGTTCGATTTTGCCACATCGGGCACGCGCCGCTTGCGGGGGTGCGGACCGTTTGCGCCCCACGGCGTGCAGCTCGCGCCAAGCGGTATTGCGGTGGCGAAAGATGCCTCCTGCGCCATCGAGAGCTCAGCTATCCTCAGCTTGCCAGTTCGAATATGGACCTGCCACATGATTGAATCTTTATTTCAACTTTACACCTAGGTTTACAGCTGTCTTGTCAGCTGTAAACCTAGGTGTCATACTAAAGCCCCAAGATTCGCCAAAAGAGAGGGGCCTTGATGGCACAGAGCGCGAACATGGATGCGTCGGAGCTTGCACGCGATATCGCGGCCGGCCTGGCATCGGCAACGACGGCAACGGAGCGCGCGGCACTGGTGCCCGCAGAGCTCGTCGAGGCCATTCAGCAACTAAAAACCCAACGTGATGCGGTGATCCTGGCGCACTATTACGTGGCGCCCGAGGTCCAAGCCGTTGCCGATTACGTCGGCGATAGCTTCTACCTGGCAAAGCTCGCCAAAAGCCTGCCGCAGCAGACCATCGTGTTGTGCGGCGTGGAGTTTATGGGCGAGAGCGCCAAGCTGCTCAATCCCACTAAGACCGTGCTGCTGCCCGAGCCGGGTGCGGACTGTCCCATGGCGCACATGGTCAAGCGCGAGACGGTCGACGCGGCGCGCGCCGACTACGGCGACGACCTGGCTGTCGTCTGCTACGTCAACTCCACGGTCGAGATCAAGAGCTGGAGCGACGTGTGCGTCACCAGCTCCAACGCCGTCAAGATCGTGTCCGAGCTGCCGCAGCAGCATATCCTGTTCATTCCCGACCAAAACCTGGGACGCTTCGTAGCCGAGCAGGTGCCGCAAAAGCACGTCATCCTCAACAACGGCTACTGCCCACGCCATCACATCATCACCGTCGAGCAGATCGTCGACGCGACGGAGGCCCACCCCGACGCGCTCGTGCTGGCGCACCCCGAGTGCAAGGCCGACGTTCTGGCCGAGGCCGACTACATCGGCTCCACCGCCGGCATCATCAAGTATGCCGAGGAGTCCGACGCGAGCGAGTTCATTATCGTGACGGTCCGCGGCGTGCTCTACGAGCTCGAGCGCCGCTGCCAGGGCACCGGCAAGAAGTTCTACTTCCCCGCGGTGCAGCCCACCTGCGTCAACATGGATCTCATCACGCTCGAAAAGCTCGTGCGCTGCCTGGAGACGGGCGAGGGTGAGGTGCAGATCGGTGTGTCGGACGAGGCTGCCGACCAGGCCAAACTTACGCTCGACCGTATGCTCGAGTACGCAGCGCGCTAGAACAATGTGGCATGAGGGATGGTCCCTTATGCCACATTCAAGGGAGAGGATTCCTGTGGAAACCAAGCAATACCCCGATATGGAGTGCGACGTCGTCATTGCCGGCTGCGGCGTGGCGGGCCTGTACGCGGCGCTCAACCTGCCGACGAGCACGCGCGTGATCATGCTCTCCAAGGGCGCGGTCGACGAGTGCGACTCGATGCTCGCGCAGGGCGGCATCTGCGTGCTGCCCGAGGGCACGGACTACGATGCCTTCTTTGAGGACACCATGCACGCCGGCCATTACGAGAACCGCCGCGAGAGCGTCGACATCATGATCCGCTCGAGCCGCTCGGTCATCAACGACCTGCTGGCGATGGGCGTGGATTTTGAGCGCAAGGCCGACGGCAGCCTCGACTTTACCCGCGAGGGCGCGCACAGCCGCCCGCGCATTGCCTTCCATGCCGACATTACGGGCAAGGAGATCACGACCAAGCTGCTCCAGGCCGTTCGCAAGCTGGATAACGTGCAGATTTTGGAGCACGTGGCCATGACCGACATCCTGACGGGCGAGCGTGACGGCGCCACGGTGTGTATCGGCGTCGTCGCCGTTTCCGTGGACGAGGACAACTCGGTTCGTCCCGCCGACGAACTGGCAAGTGCCGCCGAGGGCGTGCATGCCGGCGAGCCGTTTAAGATCCATGCCCGCCATACGCTGTGGGCGACGGGCGGCATCGGTGGCGTATACGACCACTCGACCAACTACCCGCAGCTCACGGGTGACGCTTGCTACATCGCTCAGGAGCATGGCATTAAGATGGAGCACCTGGACTACGTGCAGATCCATCCCACGGGCCTGTTCTCGCCGCAGCCGGGCCGCACCTTCCTGATCAGCGAGAGCTGCCGCGGCGAGGGCGCGATTTTGCTCAACGCCGCCGGCGAGCGCTTTACCGACGAGCTCCAGCCGCGCGATGTGGTCGCCGCCGCTATTCGCGAGCAGATGAAGCAGGACGGCACCGAGCACGAGTGGCTGAGCTTTGCCCCCGTCGAGCGCGACGTGGTGACCGGGCATTTTGCCAACATTCGCGCGCGCTGCCTTGAGGACGGTCGCGACATCCTGGACGAGCCCATTCCCGTTACGCCCACGCAGCACTACTTTATGGGCGGCGTGTGGGTCGACAAGGACGGCCGCACCTCGATGCCCGAGCTCTACGCCGCGGGCGAGACGGCTTGCAACGGCGTGCACGGCAAGAACCGCCTTGCATCAAACAGCCTGCTCGAGGCGTTGGTCTGGGGTCGTCGCGCCGCGTGGTACATGCGCACCGGCGAGTCGCTGGCCGTGGAGCAGGCGGGCGATCCCGCGCTCGATGGCCGTCATCGCGCCCTGAGCGTCGACACCCTGGCAATCGATGAATTGGCCCGTGCCGCCGGCACGCAGGCCGTGGAGGAGTAGACCATGAATCCCATTACCATGAAGCTCGTCGTCGATGATCTGATTCTGCAGGCTCTGCGCGAGGACATTACCTTTGAGGACGTGAGCACGGCGAGCGTGTGCCCCACGGCGCGTCCCGCCACGGTGGAGCTTATCGCCAAGGCCGATGGCATCATCGCGGGCCTGGATGTGTTCGCCCGCACCTTTGAGCTGCTGGATTCGCAGAGCTCGGTGCTGCTCGACGTTGCCGATGGCGACGAGGTGCACGCCGGCGACCATGTGGGTCAGGTGCGCGGCGATGCGCGCGTGCTGCTTTCGGGTGAGCGCGTGGCGCTCAACTACCTGCAGCGCATGAGCGGCATCGCTACCTACACGCACAGCATGGCCGCGGCGCTCGAGGGCACCAAGACCGTGCTCGTCGACACGCGCAAGACCACGCCGGGTATGCGTGTGTTTGAAAAGGCGGCGGTTGAGATTGGCGGCGGTAGCAACCACCGCTACAACCTGTCGACGGCCGTCATGCTCAAGGACAACCACATCGATGCCGCCGGTGGCGTGGCGCGCGCGATCGAGATGGCGCGCGCCCATGCGTCGTTTACCACGACGGTCGAGATCGAGTGCGAGAACCTGGACATGGTGCGCGAGGCCGTGGAGGCCGGTGCCGATATCATCATGTTCGACAACATGACCCATGACGACATGGCCGCCGCCATAGAGCTTATCGCCGGTCGTGCCAAGACCGAGTGCTCGGGCAACGTGGACGCCGGCAATATCCGCGCGCTCGCCGACCTGGGCGTTGACTTTATTAGCTCGGGGGCGCTGACGCACTCTGCGCCGATTCTCGACCTCTCGCTCAAGCACCTGCGTCTGCTGGACGGTAAATAATGGACGCCCGCGAGCGTCGCCGTGCCATCATGGCCGTGCTCGAGGGAGCCAAGGGACCCGTATCGGGCAGCGCGCTTGCCCACGAGGTGGGTGTGAGCCGCCAGGTCGTGGTGCAGGACATCGCCCTGCTGCGCGCCGATGGGCACGATATCGTGGCGACCAACCGCGGCTACGTGCTGCAGGAAGCCGCGAGTAGCCCCGCCGTGCCCACGCGTCTTGTTAAGGTGCGCCACAGCGTGGAGCAGGCGGGCGACGAGCTTACGAGTATCGTCGACGCGGGTGGCTCCGTGCTCAACGTGATCGTCAATCACCGCGTGTACGGTAAGATCACGGCCGACCTGGACATCCGCAATCGTCGTGATGTTGAGCGCTACCTGCACGATATCGAGAGCGGCAAGAGTTTCCCGCTACTAACGGTGACGAGCGGCTATCACTTCCATCGCATCGCGGCGGAGGACGAGCAAACCCTCGACGAGATCGAGGCCATACTCAAGGAGAAAGGCTACCTAGCCGATTTAATGCCCTACGAGGATGATTTGTCCTAGCCCGACACCGTCCCTAATTGGCTGCCCACACATGCAAAAAGGAGGCCTCCGCGGCGATGCAGAGGCCTCCTTTTTTGTGCACGGTGTACTTTTGAGTGTGCAAGTGGGGGAGTTGTTACTCCTCGACGATCTCGGTGATCGCGCCAGCGGGGCAAGCGTCCTGGCAAGCGCCACAGGCGACGCAGGAGTCCTCGTCAGCGACGGTAGCGACGTCCTGGAGCTCCAGAACGCCAGCGGGGCAGGTGTCGACGCAAACGCCACAAGCGATGCACTCGTCGGCATCAATTACGGGATGAGCCATGGTAGTTTCCTCTCTGTTGACCGACGCTACAGGCGATGCGCGCCGGTTTGATTCGGGCAAAAACATACCACGGGAGCGACCGTTTGCAATACCCTCTGGCCGGCATCTTCATACCGTTCGCCGAGTATGCCAAGGTTTACTAAAAAACACGCAGGTGGGGCCGTTGAGCTGCGCAAATGTTAGCTAAAGGTGACTCGTAATAATGAGCGATTGAGCGAACTTTTGGAAAGCGTGTCCCAGAATTGACGTCCAAAATGGGTCGCGCTTTCCGGTTGAGCCCTCTGGCGGAAACAGCGACCCAGAATCCATACTCAGACTGGGATCTATTTTCCCGAGGGCCTTGGTTGCGGAAACTGCAGCCCGGAATTCACGCTCAAAACGGGATGCGCTTTCCTCGGGGTCGCTTCAAGCCACCCCATGCGGCCTCGGGCCCAAATCTCAGCCATCTCTACATAGATCTCGATAGATTTGCCGAGAACTCAATCAGCGCATCTACCTGCGCATTTAAGGACCTAAACTCTCGGCAATAAGAAATCTTATATGAATTGACTTAGATTTTGTATATTCCGGCCCATAAGGGGATACACTACATCCTGAAAGACAAGCCGAAACACCGCTCGGCAGACCGCCGAGTCGGTGCAAACGCACAAGAGAGAGGGAATTTCTAATGGGCAAGATTCTTGGTATCGACCTTGGTACTACTAACTCCGCTATGGCCGTCCTCGAGGGCGGTTCTCCGACCATTATCGTGAACGCCGAGGGCGACCGCACCACCCCGTCCGTCGTGGGCTTCCGTGCCGACGGCGATCGCGTCGTGGGTAAGGCCGCTAAGAACCAGGCTGTCACCAACCCCAAGAACACCGTGTTCTCCATCAAGCGCTTCATGGGCCGCAAGTACTCCGAGTGCACCTCCGAGATCAAGACCGTGCCGTATGAGGTCAAGGAGGGCCAGGGCGGCCGTGCCGTCGTCGACATCGAGGGCAAGGATTACACCGCCGAGCAGGTGAGCGCCATGACGCTCGCGAAGATGAAGGCCGACGCCGAGAAGTATCTGGGCGAGACCGTCACCGACGCCGTCATCACCGTCCCGGCCTACTTCAACGACGCCCAGCGTCAGGCCACCAAGGACGCCGGTAAGATCGCCGGCCTCAACGTCAAGCGTATCGTCAACGAGCCGACCGCTGCCGCTCTTGCCTATGGCCTGGACAAGCAGGGCACCGACCAGCGCATCCTGGTCTTCGACCTGGGCGGCGGCACCTTCGACGTCTCCATCCTCGACCTCGCCGACGGCGTGTTTGAGGTTCTGTCCACCTCGGGCGATAACCACCTGGGCGGCGACGACTGGGATCAGCGCGTCATCGACTGGATGGCCGATAAGTTTCAGCAGGAGAACGGTGTCGACCTGCGTCAGGACCCCATGGCCCTGCAGCGTCTGAAGGAGGCCGCCGAGAACGCCAAGAAGGAGCTCTCCGCCGCCCAGCAGACCACCATCAACCTGCCGTTCATTACCATGAACCAGTCCGGCCCGCTGCACCTCAACTACACGCTGACCCGCGCCGAGTTCGAGAAGATCACCCGCGACCTGCTCGAGCGCTGCAAGCAGCCTGTCACCAACGCCCTGCGCGACGCCAAGCTTAAGCTCTCCGATCTGACCGAGGTCATCCTCGTCGGCGGCTCCACCCGTATGCCCGCCGTCCAGGAGCTCGTCAAGACCATGACCGGCAAGCAGCCCAACATGTCCGTGAACCCCGATGAGGTCGTTGCCGACGGTGCTGCCGTCCAGGGCGGCGTGCTCACCGGCGACGTCGAGGGCATCCTGCTGCTCGACGTTACCCCGCTGTCGCTGGGCGTCGAGACCATGGGCGGCATCATGACCAAGATGATCGACCGCAACACCACGATCCCGACCTCCAAGACCGAGGTTTACTCCACCGCTGCCGACAACCAGACCAGCGTCGAGATCAACGTGCTCCAGGGCGAGCGCGAGCTTGCCCGCGACAACAAGTCGCTCGGTAAGTTCCAGCTGACCGGTATCCCGGCTGCCCGCCGCGGCGTGCCGCAGATCGAGGTTACCTTCGACATCGACGCCAACGGCATCGTCAAGGTCTCCGCTAAGGACAAGGGCACCGGCAAGGAGCAGCAGATCACCATCTCCGGCTCCACCGCTCTGTCCGACGACGAAGTCGATCGTATGGTCAAGGACGCCGAGGCTCATGCCGAGGAGGACAAGAAGCAGAAGGAAGAGGTCGAGGTCCGCAACCAGACCGACAGCCTGTGCTACTCCACCGAGCAGACCCTCAACGAGCTGGGCGACAAGGTTTCCGCCGATGTGAAGTCCAAGGCCGAGGCCGCTATCGCCGACGCCAAGAAGGCGCTCGAGGGCTCTGACGTCGAGGCCATCAAGGCCGCCGGCGAGTCCCTGCAGTCTGTGGCTTACGAGCTGGCCCAGGTTGTCTACGCCGACGCTCAGCAGCAGACCGACGGTGCCGCCGGCGCCCAGCCTGCCGACGATGACGTTGTCGACGCCGACTACGAGGTTGTGGACGACGAGGACAAGTAATCATGTCCGCCTGTAAAGCTCGCACGGAGGCGGCCGCCGCTGGCGCCGCCCCCGTTGACTCTGAGGAGAAGGACGTGAAGATTCCCGTAGAGGCCGCAGACGATACCGAGGCCAACGAGGCCCCGGCCGCCGAGGCTGCCGAGAACCAAGTAGAGGATTCCAACAAGGAGGCGACGATGACCGAGGACGAGATGGTGGAAGCCGCTATCCGCGCCGGTGAGGAAGCCGCCGACAACGACTTTAAGCTCAAGTTCGAGCAGGCCCAGAAGGAGCTTGCCGACGTGCGCAACGAGCTCGATGCTGCGGCAGAGGCTCAGAAGGCCGCCGAGGACAAGGCAAAGGACGCTACCGAGCGCACCGCCCGCCTGCAGGCCGACTGGGAGAACTTCCGTCGCCGCACCGCCAACGAGCGCATTGCCGAGCGCGAGCGCGCGACCGAGAAGCTTGTCACCGCGCTGTTGCCGGTGATCGACGATATCGAGCGCGCGATCGACCATGCCCGCAGCCAAGAGATTTCCGACGACTTTAAGCAGTTCGTCGACGGCGTCGATGCGGTACATGCCAAGCTGCTCGACGTGTTCGCGCACGAGGGCGTTGAGCCCATCGACCCCAAGGGCGAGGCGTTCGATCCGCTCGAGCACCAGGCTGTGGGTCGCGTCGAGGACGCATCGCAGTATGACGAGACCGTCAACGACGTATACCAGAAGGGCTACCGCATGGCGGATCGTATTCTGCGTTCCGCGATGGTGACGGTGACCTACGGCGGCGAGAAGCGCCCCGCACCGGAGCCCGAAGCGGCACCCGAGGATGCTACGGCCGACACGGCCGAGAGCACCGAGGAGTAATTGAGAAGGGCCCCGGGGCAACACCCGGGGCCCTTTCTGGCCTAGTGCCATATGACAGCATGAGCCGTCGTCTGCATGGGCGGCGGACGTAACAGGAGAGGAGCTACGATGGCTGCAGGCAAAACCTTCTATGACATCCTGGGCGTATCCAAGAGCGCCTCCGACAAAGAGATCAAGAGCGCGTTTCGCAAGCTCGCGCAAAAATATCACCCCGATGCCGGCGGCGACGAGGCCAAGTTTAAGGAGATCAGCGAGGCCTACGAGACGCTTTCGGACGAGAAGAAACGCAAAGAGTACGACCAGATGCTCATGTTTGGCGGCATGCCGGGCGCGGGCGGCGCGTATGGCGGCGGCTACGGTGCCGGCGCGGGCGCCAGCGGCTGGGGCGATATCTTCGACAGCATCTTTAGCGGCAACGGCGCCTGGGGTAGCGATTGGGGCTCGGGCTTTGCCGGGGCTGCGGGTAATGCCGGTGCCGGCGCGGGCCGTAGCCGTGCTCGCAAGGGCGGCGACCTGTCGCTGACCGTCGATGTTTCGGCCGAGGACGCGTTTCGCGGCGTGACGCACAAGGTCACCTACCGCATTCCCTCGACGGGCGAGCAGCAGACCATTACGGTCTCGGTGCCCGCGGGCGCGGTCGACGGCGGCAAGCTGCGCTACAAGCGTCGCGGCGAGTATGGCGTTGCCGGAGGCGAGCGCGGCGACCTGGTCGTGACCACGCACGTGGAGGAGCACCCGCTGTTTAAGCGTAAAGGTGCCGACGTGACCATGGAGGTACCGGTCTCGGTCTACGAGGCGGCGCTCGGCTGCACGGTGGATGTGCCCACACCTGGCGGTGCGACGGTTCGTCTGAAGGTGCCCGCGGGTACCCAGACAGGCAAGAAGTTCCGCTTTAAGGAGATGGGCGCGCCCGACGTTAAGCACCGTGGCCGTACGGGTGCGCTGCTCGTCGAGATCAAGGTGCAGGTTCCCACGAACCTGTCTGATGACGAGCGCGATGCCATGACCAAGCTGCGCGAGGCCGACACGCGCGACTATCGCGAGAAGGTCAATCGTTACAAGGCGACGTACTAGGGCGGTCGCGGCGCATGCTCACGCCCGCGGGCTTATGATGGACGATAACGAGACGGAAAGGGGTCAGGTAGCATGGCCGAGGACAACAGGAACAAACCGCTGTACATGATCAGCGTGGCGGCCGAGCTGACCGGCATGCATCCGCAGACTCTGCGCGTCTACGAGTCCAAGGGCCTGGTGAACCCCCAGCGCTCGGGCGGCAACACGCGCCTGTATTCGCGTGCCGATATCGAGCGCCTGGAGCTTATCAACCAGCTGACCGACGAGGGCATCAACCTTGCCGGCGTGGTGCGTATCCTCGATATGAAGGAGCGTGCCGAGGAGCGCGAGCGCGAGAACGAGAAGCTTCGCGCCCGTGTTCGTCAGCTCGAGGACGAGCTGCACGAGTACAAGATGCAGAAGAAGATCACCGCCCTGGCCCCGCGCGACGGCTCGGTTAACCCCGAACAGGTCATGCGCAAGCTTTTGGGCGCCGGCGGAGATCTGTAGGTTCCGCCGTTCTACCGAACGGCGGACCAGTTGACGCTGCGCGCCGCCCAGAGCGACAATTTGTCATTCAAAAGGCAAGGCATGACCAGAAGGTCTATGCCTTGCCTTTTTCATGCCAACTTGTTCGCTCTGGACGTCGCTCGCTGTCCGTCCTCTACCTGCGGCGCTGCCTTGCTTCGGATGCGGTAGGGTGGTCATTGGGGACGTTCTTAGATGACTAGTCGAAAGGGACGCTCTTGCGCCAAGTCTGCCGGCTCACACTGGGCTCGTTCTTTACTTTACCGAGATAAAGTGAACGCGCAGATTCGTAACCCACTTGCAACCGTTCTATGGCACGATATTGAACGAATGTATGCTATGCGCCCAAATCTTTTGGGCAGAGTGGGAGACAGTATGGTCAAGCTGTACGAGGACGGCATCTACCTGCGCGGCGGCAGCGAGGTTGTGCCTGCGGCCGAGGCCGCCGAGCGCGGTATTACGCAGACGCCCGAGGATGCCAAGCGCGGCACCATCGCGTATTCGATCCTTCAGGCACACAACACGTCCGGAGATCCCGAGGCGCTCAAGATTCGCTTCGATGCCATGGCGAGCCATGACATCACCTTTGTCGGCATCATCCAGACGGCGCGCGCCTCGGGCATGGAGCAGTTCCCGCTGCCTTACGTGCTCACCAACTGCCATAACTCGCTGTGCGCCGTGGGCGGCACCATCAATGAGGACGACCACGTCTTTGGCCTTTCCGCGGCCAAGAAGTACGGTGGCATCTTCGTCCCGCCGCACATCGCCGTCATCCACTCCTTTATGCGCGAGAACTTCGCCGGCTGCGGCAAGATGATCCTGGGCTCCGACTCGCACACCCGCTACGGCGCCCTGGGCACCATGGCCGTAGGCGAGGGCGGCGGCGAGCTGGCAAAGCAGCTGCTGCGCGATACCTACGATGTCGCCTACCCCGGCGTTGTGGCCATCTACCTCACGGGTGCCCCGCGCCCCGGCGTCGGCCCGCACGATGTGGCGCTCGCCATCATCCGCGCCGTCTTTGCCAAGGGCTACGTCAAGAACAAGGTCATGGAGTTTGTGGGCCCGGGCATCGCGAGCATGACGACTGATTACCGCAACGGCGTCGATGTCATGACCACCGAGACCACCTGCCTGTCGAGCATCTGGGCCACCGACGAGGACACGCATGCGTTTTTGACCATGCACGGCCGCGGCGACGACTACCGCGAGCTCAAGCCCGCCGATGTTGCCTACTACGACGGCTGCGTCGAGGTCGATCTGTCGAGCATCAAGCCCATGATTGCGCTGCCGTTCCATCCTTCCAATGGCTTTGAGATCGACGAGCTCAACGAGAACCTCGAGGACATCCTGCATGAGGTGGAGCTCGAGGCCGCCAAGATCGGCGAGGGCAAGACGCACTTTAGCCTGCTCGACAAGATCGTCGACGGCAAGCTGCACGTGCAGCAGGGCGTTATCGCCGGCTGCTCGGGCGGCAACTACGACTCCGTGGTCCAGGCTGCCCGCGTGCTCAAGGGCGCCAACACCGGCTGCGGCGAGTTCTCGCTGTCGGTCTATCCCACAAGCCAGCCCGTGGCGCTCGAACTTACGCGCCGCGGCTACATCTACGACCTTATGGAGGCCGGTGCGATCGTTCGCACGGCGTTCTGCGGCCCGTGCTTCGGCGCCGGCGATACGCCCGCCAACAACGGCCTTTCGATCCGCCACACTACGCGCAACTTCCCCAACCGCGAGGGTTCCAAGCCGGGCAATGGCCAGCTGAGCGCCGTGGCCCTGATGGACGCCCGCTCCATTGCGGCGACGGCTGCCAATGGCGGCGTCCTGACGCCGGCGACCGACCTGCCCGAGGAGACTTGGGACGAGGCCTGCGAGTACACCTTTGACGACGCGCCGTACAAAAAGCGTGTGTACTGGGGCTTTGGCAAGGCGGAGCCTGCCGACGAGTTGGTCGAAGGCCCCAACATCAAGCCGTGGCCCGCGATGGAGCCGCTCGGCGATGACATCCTGCTCAAGGTGTGCTCCAAGATCATGGACCCGGTCACTACGACCGACGAGCTCATCCCCTCGGGCGAGACGAGCTCCTTCCGCTCCAATCCGCTGGGGCTGGCCGAGTTTACGCTCAGCCGCCGCGACCCGGCCTACGTGGGCCGTTCCAAGGAGGTCGACGCCGTGGAGAAGCGCCGCGTGGCCGGCGAGTCCGCGGGTGACCTGTCAGCACTCGATGCCGAGCTTGCCAGCGTGTTTGAGGCACTGGCAGGCGCGGGTGTCGCGGCCGATGCCAAGGCGACCGAGTACGGCTCCATGCTCTATGCCAAGAAGCCCGGTGACGGTTCTGCCCGCGAGCAGGCCGCGAGCTGCCAGCGCGTAATTGGCGGCCTGGCCAACATCGTCCACGAGTACGCCACCAAGCGCTATCGCTCCAACGTGATGAACTGGGGCATGGTGCCCTTCCAGATGGAGGCCGAGCCCAGCTTTGAGGTGGGCGACTACGTCTTTGTGCCGGGTATCCGCGCTGCGCTCGATGGCGACCTAAAGGACATCGCCGCCTACGTGGTGCGCGCCGACGGCACGGTCGAGCAGATTGAGCTTTACATTGCCGATATGACGGCAGAGGAGCGTGCCATCGTCAAAGCTGGCTGCCTGATCAACTACAACAAGTTCAAGGCCGCTGCCGAGTAACGCACTTAATTGTCCGCCCGGGGCTTACCCTTTCCCGCCCGCTCACGCGCTTCGCGAGGGTCGCGTTCGGGAAAGGGTAAGCCCCGAGCTACATTTCTGCGTTCTCGTTGGGTCTTGAGGGACGCTAATAAATAGACTTGCTTGATGCCGCCTCTGTTAATGGGGCGGCTTCTTTTTGTCGAAAACCACCACAAAGGGGACAGGCACCTTTGTGGCGGTGGGGAACGAGCTCGATGTTGTTGTGATCGTTGAGCGGTATGTTAATGAGCGGCTCTACAGAATTTCATCCGGGTTGGCGGGTTTGGTTGTTTTGGGGATGCCGAGTTTGGATGACGCGAAATCGTCAACATCGTCCTTGATTCCATCTTTGGTGTAGACGGTGACCGTATAGGTGCTGTGCCCGAATTCGCTCTTGTCGCGTGTCGCCCAGGCCTGCCAGTAGGCAGCCCCGTTTCGCCCTTTGATTTTTCCGACACGGCGGAGTTCTGTTCGCTTTAATTGCTGGTTGCTATAGATGGTTCGACCGGCCTCCTCGGTGAGCCCGCACTGTCCAAGCATCTTGTCGAGGACTTGGTTCATGTGGCGCTCATCGGTGTTTGGTGCGTAGTCGTAGGCGAGGGTGATGGAGTCGAGGGGCTGGTCGTCGATCAAATAATTCATCGTCTGAGGTTCAAGGCAGAAATAGGGGGAGCATCCGTCGACCTTGCCGAGCAACGGTAACTTGGACTGCCAACTTCCGGTGGGAATTGCATATTCGTAGAACACGCCACGGCAGACAAAGGAGAGCGAGGTGGCACGCGAGCCGGCGTCGATCATCCCGCAAAGATCGAAGGGCGAGGCGATACCAAAAGAAAAGGGCGTGATGACGATAAGGAAGAGCATCACGATGGGTATGGCGAGAATGGCGATGACGTTGCGACCGGTGGAATGAGACGGCTTCATATGCGCTCCTCGAGACAAAGATCTGTTGAGGATAGGCAGAAATGGATATGTTCAGAGAACAATTCAAGTTTAATCTCATGGCGCGAGATGGTCGACCGTTAGCGTCGAAAACCACCACAAAGGTGCCTGTCCCCTTTGTGGTGGTGGGGAGTGGACGGCTTCTTTTGGTGATAGTGTTAGCTGGAGGTATCATTAGGGCACATGGCGCGGGTTTGCATTGTGGGGTGTTTTGCCGTGAACCGTTCTGCCCGTATTGGATTGATTGTCTTGGCGCTTGCGATCGCTGTGGTTGGCGCGGGCGCTGTCGGTATGGCATTTCTACCTGCTGCGGTGACGGAGCCGGTGGTCAAGCCTGTGACTCAATCTGTCGAACTTCTGACCGGCGACGACAAGCCCGAGACCATTACGGTTGATTTTGATGAGCAGCCGGCTGTGCTGGGTATTAGCAATTATCCGTGTATTCAGCTTGGGGCCATGCGCTATACCACGGATACAAGCCTGATCGATAGGGCGTCCGAGCTACTCAAGGGCAAAACATTTAAGCGTTGGTACGGATATGCGTCCTATCGGGCAAAAGCGAACGACATGGTTGGCGGATGCCACTCTTCCATCGAGCTGGACACTGCAAACGGCGCAAAGTTATGTGATGTCTCGTACGATCCGGGCTACGAGGGCAATGAGGGTCCGGGCGTCTACATCATGGACGGCGATGTTGCCTATGTCATGGAGGGCGACCAGACCGAGCTCAACGATTTTATGGGTCAGTGTATCCAAGATGCCTATAAACAGACCTGCTTGCCTGACCCGCAGACTGCACGCGATAGTGGGTCTGCCCGTACATGGCTGTTCGAGGATGAGATGCCCTGGACCGTCGAATCGGGAAGTACGGGTTCGGCGAAGGAGTAGAGACCGCGACCACCACAAAGGTGCCTGTCCTCTTTGTGGTGGTTTTCGGTCTGTCTCGATCTGTAACATCTTGGCCGCTAAAAGTGGGCCTGGTGTTACAGATTTAGATTTTTGATCCGGGTGTTTTCTGTTCGTCTCGATTTGTAACAGATAGAGCTCTATTTGCTGACTAGATGTTACAGATTTAGATAAACGGGTGCCGCTGGTCATTTCATCTCGATCTGTAACATCTAGAGCCATAAACAGCCGCTAGATGTTACAGATTGAGATAGTAAGGGGACGAGGCCGTAGCGGGTGAGCGCACCTGCTCCCTATCTTTCAATCACTCAGAAAATCTTATATATAGAGACTTAGATTTATGTATAAGATCGCGCAAAGCTGGCAACAATACTTCTCGAACAACGTGAAGCCGCCCCGTAGGGCGGCCACCCCAAGAGAGGTGATTCCATGAGAATCGATAAGCTAGCAATGACGTCGCGCGAGGCGCTGCAGACCGCCATGAGTACGGCTGCCGACGCGCAGGCCGGCGCGGTGGAACCGATTCACCTGCTGTCCGCCCTGCTCGGTGCCGGCGAGCGCAATATCTCCGTGATCATTGAGCGCATCGGTGCCGACCCGGCTCAGCTTGCACGCTCCACACAGGATGCCATCGACCACGCGCCCAAGGTTTCGGGCGAGGGCCAGCAGATGGGCCTGTCCAATGAGCTCGTCCGCGTCATCGAGAAGGCCGAGAAAAAGGCCACCAAGATGGGCGACAGCTTTGTGGTGACTGAGCATCTGCTCATGGCACTTGCCGAGGACAAGGGCGAGGCGGGCCGCGTGCTGCGCGACGCCGGCGTGACCAAGGAGCGCATCGAGCAGGTCTACGAGGAGCTGCGTGGCGATGACCGCGTGATATCTGCCGAGGACAAGACCCAGTTTGAGGCGCTGGAGCAGTACGGCCGCAACATCTGCGACCTTGCCCGCGCCGGCAAGCTCGACCCGGTCATCGGTCGTACCGACGAGATCCGCCGTACCATTCAGGTCCTGTCCCGCCGCACCAAGAATAACCCTGTGCTCATCGGCGAGCCGGGTGTCGGCAAGACGGCCATCGTCGAGGGCATCGCCCAGCGTATCGTGGCCGGCGACGTGCCGAGCACCCTGCGCGACCGCGACCTTATCGAGCTCGACATGAGCGCGCTGGTCGCCGGTGCCAAGTACCGCGGCGAGTTCGAGGACCGCTTGAAGGCCGTGCTCAAGGAAGTCCAAAAGTCCGAAGGCAAGGTCATCCTGTTCATCGATGAGCTACACACCATCGTGGGCGCGGGTGCCACCGAGGGCTCCATGGACGCCGGCAACATCCTCAAGCCGGCGCTCGCCCGTGGCGACCTGCATGCGATCGGCGCGACCACGCTCGACGAATACCGCAAGTACATCGAGAAGGACGCGGCGCTCGCCCGTCGTTTCCAGACCGTTATGGTGAGCGAGCCTACCGTCGAGGACACCATTTCGATCCTGCGTGGTCTGAAGGAGAAGTACGAGATCTTCCACGGTGTGCATATCACCGATAGCGCGCTCGTGGCAGCTGCCGACCTCTCCGATCGCTACATCGCCGACCGCTTCCTGCCCGACAAGGCCATCGATTTGGTCGATGAGGCGGCAAGCCGCCTGCGCATGGAACTCGACAGCATGCCGGTCGAGATCGACGCCACCACGCGTCAGCTCACTCAGCTGCAGATCGAGGAACAGGCGCTCATGAAAGAGACCGATGACGCCTCCAAGGAGCGTCTGGAGGCCCTGCGCCAGGAGATTGCCGAGGTCCAGGAAAAACTCAACGTGCAAAAGGCCGGCTGGCTCAACCAGAAGAACGCCATCGACCACGTGCAAGAGCTCAAGGGACAGCTCGACGAGGCCAAGAGCGAAGAGGAGCGCGCGACGCGCAATGGCGACCTGGGCCGTGCGTCCGAGCTGCGCTACTCCGTGATTCCGGGCCTGCAGCAGCAGATTCAGGATTCCGAGGCTGCGCTCGAGGCACAAAAGCAGCAGGACGGCGAGGGCCTCAACGAACAGGTGACCTCTGATGAGATCGCTGAGGTCGTGAGTGCCTGGACCGGCGTGCCCGTGTCCAAGATGATGCAGGGCGAGCTCGACAAGCTGAAGGGCTTGGAGGGCGAGCTGCATAAGCGCGTCATCGGCCAGGACGAGGCGGTCTCCGCTGTCGCCGCGGCCGTGCGCCGCAGCCGTGCGGGTCTCTCCGATCCGGACAAGCCCATCGGCAGCTTCTTCTTCCTGGGCCCCACCGGCGTGGGCAAGACCGAGCTCGCCAAGGCGCTGGCCGAGTGCCTGTTCGATGACGAGCGCGCGCTCGTGCGTATCGACATGTCCGAGTATATGGAGAAGTTCAGCGTCCAGCGTCTGATTGGTGCGCCCCCGGGATACGTGGGCTACGACGAGGGCGGTCAGCTCACCGAGGCCGTGCGCCGTCGTCCGTACTCTGTGATCTTGCTCGACGAGATGGAGAAGGCCCATCCGGATGTCTTTAACGTGCTGTTGCAGGTGCTCGACGACGGCCGTCTGACCGATGGCCAGGGTCGCCAGGTGTCCTTCAAGAACACGATTATCATCATGACGTCTAACGTGGGCTCCAAGGCTATCGCCGAGCTTTCGGGCAAGGACGAGGAGGAGATGCGCCATCAGGTCGACGCCGCCATGGCTCAGACCTTCCGCCCCGAGTTTCTCAACCGTATCGACGATATCGTGGTGTTCCATCCGCTTGGCATGGCGCAGATCGAGAAGATCGTCGACATCCAGCTTGCCGACGTCCGCGCACGCCTGGCCAAGGAGCGCATGACGCTTGCCATCACCCCGGCGGCCAAGCAGATGCTCGCCGTGGGCGGCCTGGACCCCGTGTTCGGTGCCCGTCCGCTCAAGCGTCTGGTCCAGCGCGAGGTCGTGGACGCCATCGCCGCCGCCATCATCGACGGCACGGTGCACGAGGGCGATCAGGTGACGGTCGATGTCGACAAGGACGGCGGCTTTACCGTCGTGTGCGATAACACGCCGGCGGCCACCTACGAGGTCCCCGACGCCGAGTAGATTTTGGGCCATGCCTTAAAATCTGTTAGTCGTCTCTAAACGCCAAGGGCGGCGGATCCAATTGGGTCCGCCGCCCTTTTTCGTGCGACAATCGATGATGTTGAACACGATTGCATGGCAAGGAGATATGCAGATGAAAGACGAGATCAAGACAAGCGCGCCGGCGACCGATGCCGCACCCGCCGCACCCAAGCCTGCGCCTAAGCCGGCGCCCAAGCCGCGCGACCCCTACATCCGTGCCGAGAACGAGGACGACGACGGCTACGATCCCTACAGCGATCGCCGCCCCGAGCGCGAGCCGATGTTCGAAGCCGATCCGTGGCGCTGAGTGCCACCCAAAAGGCCACCAATAAGTTGCGGTGAAATAGAGACTGTTTTGCAGTTTGGCCAGCAAAAACAGTCCCTATTTCACCGCAACTGCGTTAGGGATTTTTCTGCAGGGGAGGGCAGTCAAAAAAGCCCCGTTCCAAATTGACTGCTCGGGGAGTCGCATTCGAGCTCGGTTGTCCTCTTAGCCACTCGATATCCTTCGGAGCAATAATAGTGACAAAACTTGCTTAAGTGTTAATCAAGCTACACACAATCTTGCTCTCTAATTAATCAAGAATCAGTATAATTTTGATTAGCTAGAGAGCAAGATTGGAGAATCATGGCATTCAACGACTTGATCGCCCAGAAAATAAAGGACTTTGAACAGCAGGGGGTTCCGCAGGTCTTTGAGCGAGACCTTAATCTGGGAAACCCACAGGAGCCAAAGCGCGACAACATCGTAAATGTGGTTGTGGGGGCCCGCCGTTGTGGAAAGACGTATCGCCTGTATCAGGAGATGCAGCGGCTTCAGGGCCGGGGCGTCGAGCTTGACCGGATGCTTTACTTTAATTTTGAGGACGAGCGCTTGCGCCCGTATGAGCCATCGCTGCTGGCGGACGTGCTCGACACGTTCTATGCGCTGTATCCTGCTGCTCGAACCGAGGGCGCTTACATTTTCTTTGACGAAATCCAGGAAATTCCCGAATGGGGTGCGTTTCTGCGGCGTGTAGTCGATACGGAGAAAGCGACCGTCTATGTGACGGGATCTTCTTCTAAGATGCTGTCCTCAGAGCTTAAGAGCGAGTTCAGGGGTCGTTCTCTTATACGGGAGCTTTTTCCGTTGAGTTTTTCGGAATACGTTCGGTATAAGACGGGGAGCGTTTTCGAGCCAGATGCGACCTTTTCCCCAAGCGATGCAGCGCTGCTTCGACATCATCTGATCGGATATCTTGAACGAGGGGGATTCATCGCGACGCTTGAGCAGACGCCCGCAGACGCGATTCAGCTGCTACAGGAATATGCTTCGCGAACGGTCGCTATGGACGTCATTGAGCGTTACGACGTCAAGAACCCTCGCTTGGCATCGCTGTTCTTGACGCGGTGTATGGCATCTTCGGGACGAGAGCTGTCAGTGAACAAAGTGTACAACGAGTTCAAGAGCAGACAGATACCCGTCAGTCGTAATTCGCTCAGCGATTTACTTGAGTATTATGAGGATGCCTACCTGTTATTTTCTGTGCCGGAGTTCACGCGTTCATTGGCAAATAACATGCGGTCTGCGTCTAAGGTCTACGCTGTCGACCCTGCGATGTTTGGAGCATTCTCTCCCGCATCAGCATTGGATCAGGGCCAGAGGCTCGAGACCGCAGTGTTCAATGCGCTAAGAAGAAGGACTCCCGCGGTGAGGACCGGCTCGGTCTGCCGCCTGCTGATCAAAGAGAAGAGCAAAAGCCATGAGGTGGACTTTGTGGCTGGGGACGCGCTTCTCATGCGGGCTTATAGCCTGATTCAGGTGAGTGTGGATATGGCAAGTGAGAAAACGCGCGAGCGCGAAATTGCCGCGCTTGATGCCTCGATGGCCCAGTTCGATCTTGGCGAGTCGGCAATCGTTACCATGGATGAGCAGGCCGATATTCCATGCGAGCACGGTGCGGTACACGTTGTGCCCGCATGGAAGTGGCTCCTTGCCTAATCATCTACGGATCGTGGGGCCAGGACCTCCTGGCCCCTTTATCACGGTTGGGGAGCACCATGATGCGCCCGGCTAATCCTGGGCCTTGATGCTCGGCATCAGAATCTGGGCGAGGTAGTCGGTCTCGAGTTTGGTCGCGGCGTCAGCCTTGCCGTCTTTGCCGACCAGGTCGTTTTTGATCTGGCTGTATGTGTAGCGGTTGCCGGTCGTGAGCTCGACAAGCTCAATGGCCGTGTCCATGGGGTAGGTCGACACGGGGTTCTGCGTGCGCCCGTTGATGGTCTGGGGCACCACGTACGGATAGACGGGGCCGCTGGCGTAGACGGTGTAGCCGTTGCCGAGGTTTGCCGCGCCCAAAACCGTATCGCCTTCATCGGGCGTAAAGCTCTCGCCCTCGCGCACCGCGACGAGCGTCACGAGCGGCGTATTGGCGTCGTCGCCCAGATAGATGCATAGCGTGCTTCCGTTTTGCCAAGTTGCGACCTTGCCGTACCACTCGACGGGAATATCGAGCTGGTAGAGGTCGGTTGCCTTGTGGCGAGCGTCAGCATCACGGGACGCCTGTGCCTTTTGCGCGCTCACGGCATTGACGGCGGCGTCGCGCCGCGCGGTTGCTGCCTGCTGGAGCACTTTGGCAGCCGCGGCGGAGCTCGCACCGCCCTCCTCGGCATACTTGGCGGCGGCATCGATCTGGTCGTCAGTCACCGTGTCGGCCGAAGGCACTTTGAGCTTAAAGGTGGCCTGGGCACTTAAATCCTGTCCATCGCTCTTAACGGTGACCTGCGTCTTGGTGGTCGGGACGGTATAGATGGTGCCGTCGGCCGCGATGGGGGAGGCAGCGATGGAGAGCGTGTAATCGCCGGGCAGCAGTTTGATGCCGCGGCCGTGCTCGTCAACATAGAGCGTTTCGCTCACGGAGGAGCCATCAGCGTCCTGACCGCTCACCTGTACGGGAATCTTGGAGCCGGTGGAACAGTCGAGGCCCGCGGCATGCACGCCAATCTGCACTGACATCATCGTGTGGGCATTGGCGGCGACAGCGGCAGCCTGCTCTTGCTGATATCCGTTCCAGGCAGCATAGCCTGCACCGCCGGCGACGAGCGCGACGGCCACGATGCCGGCGACCATCAGATTGCGGCGCTTGGGAGACATCTTGCGATGGCGGACCTCGGCTTCGTGTGCCGAGGGAACGGACGGCAGGGGAATATCGCCCATGGCGATGGTCTCATCCACGGCTGGTGCGGAACCCAGGCCAGGAAGCTCGCGAGTCAGCGAATCCTCGGCCGGTAAGCTGTCGAGCAAGACGGTTTCCTCGCCCATGTCGGATTCGGGTTGGTTGCCGGTCTCGCTTTCGGTGTCTTCGTGATTTGCCTCATCCTCGGCAGGCTCAACGTCGCCTGCATCCTGATCATCGGATTGCGCCTCGGTTTCCGGCTCATCCTGCACATCAACGCCCGAATCGTCAAACGCAATCTCATCGAGTGAAATCCGGTCTAAGCTCTCCAAGGCCTCAGCGCAAGCTTCTGCATCTTGGGCCGCATCCTCTTGACCCATCGTCTCATCTTTCATATATCCCCCAAGCTCAATATCGGGACAACACTGTACCCAAAAACGGGACCCCATAGAGCCGCCGTATGATTTGAAATCCGATTTTATATATGCGCATGTTTTTGAATAGATGAATAAGACGCAACGACAAAAGCCCCCGGAAAGCGAGTGAAACGCTTTCCGGGGGCTCTGCGAGACATTGGATTGAAAATCCTGGCGGGCGGGCCTATGCCCAAGCGCCAACAGCGACCAACATGTTACTCGGCGTGCGCGTAATCAACCTTGGCGCGGCGAGCGGTAGCCTTCTTCCAATCGCTGGTGCCCTCAAAGACGTCCTGCTTGTAGGGATTGCGGCCGAGCTTCTTGGCACGGTAGGCGATGTAGATGATTGCGGCGACGTTGGCGACCAGTGCGGCGATCGAGACCGCGGTGGCGGCGCCGGGGTCGAGCGTGGAGTGGGTCACAAAGATGGACTCCTCCTGGAAGTAGGGGAACACCTGGGCAAACATGCACCAAATAGCCAGCGTAAAGGCACGGTTCTGGATCCAGCCGCCCTTGTTCCAGATAAAGGCGGCGACGGTGGGCGCCAGCAGCAGCGCAAAGCCGCAGAACCAGGAGTGGGTGGGCAGGCAGTTGTAGGTGTAGCAGAAGTTCCAGATATCGTAGGCGATGATGTAGACCCAGGTCATGTCGGGCCACAGCATGTCGGTCTTGTCCTCGGAGGCGTAGACGCTCCACCAACCGGTCATGCAGAAGATGTTGATGATACCGGCGATGCCGTTGAACACGTTGTTCCAGCCGGCCAGCTGCGTAGCACCTTCGGAGGTGACCCAGGTGGACTCGCCCAGGACAAAGAAGTGATAGGCACTCTCGAAGTCGGACACGACGGCGATCATGATGTTGATGGCGACGATCACAAACGGCCACGCGCGGAACCAATGCGCCTTGCCGATCTTGCCCCACTGGTACTTAATGGCAATGAAGCCCCAGCAGCCGGCCAGCGCCGCGTATACCTTGGCGTAGTGGAACCAGCTGTTCTGGTACACATGGGTGGGGTTGGTGAGCGCCCACTCGGCGCCCTGCGAAACGCCGATGGCGATGGCGACGCAGTAGATGGTCATGGCCAGCGGAGCCACGCCAAAGATGATTGCCGCGCCCAGCTTGGTGCGGCGGCCGACCTCGTTGAGCACGATGAGGCCAATAAAGACCATGGCCCAGCCGGCCCAGTGGATAAGGGTATCGCTACCCCAAACATCGAACAGCATGCTGCTCTCCTTTCACACGCCCGCGGCCCCTCTTCCGATCGCGGGCAGTTTGGCCAAATGTCGTCAGTTCTGGGGCTTGCGCTCCGGATACTTGGCGGTATAGCCCTCGATGTGGAGTGTCGAGGCGATGATTTCCTTGACCGTCTCGTCGGGCACATCGGGGTGCGTGCGGATATACATCAACAACCCCATGATGAGGGTGTAGAACGTCTCGTAGACATGGTCGATGCGTAGCTCATGATGGGCGACAAAATCCACCACGGTGGTGTCGCAGATATACTGCGCCACGCGCTGGACCACGTTGTGCAAAAAGCCGCCGTAGAGCGCGCCGCTGCTTGAGGTGAGCGTACTCGGCAGCTCGTGGCCGCTGACGACCAGGCGCTTGAAGAGCGGGGCGACGGTGTCGAGTGCGCCCTCGATATCACCGACGATGCGGCTGGCATTCCACTGCTCGAGCTCGGCGATAAAACCGTCGATTGCCTCGTCCATGACAGCGGTGACGGCGGCGTCCATATCGGCAAAGTAGTGGTAGAACAATGAGCGCGTGCAGCCGGCGCGTTTGGTCACGGCCGAGACAGATAGATGCGACACACCCAGCTCGGAACTCACGGTGCGCACGGCGGCGAGGATCTCGCGACGGCGTTCGTCGCCCGTCAGACGTTTGGCCGTGCTGTCGGGCGCGGGGACGGCATCGGCCACAGAGGTATCTGCTGTGTTGTTGCCCATGTTTTGCCGCCTTTCATCCTCTTTTGCCTGACCGTTCACCTAACAGTCTTGAATATTGTTGACGGTTCGTCAATACTATTTTTGACACAATGTCAACAATGGCGGGTGAACGGCATGGGGCATGCTCGACCTGCAAAAAAAAGAGGGGCGCTGCGGCCTCGTCGGGCTGCGGCAAGAGAAGGGACAACCATGATTCTCAACGGACCGGGAATTAGCTACACCGAGCCCGATATCGGCGCGGAGTTTGTGCCGCCGCTGCCGGAGCATCCGCGTGAGGCCATCGTCAAGCTGTGCGAGCACTGCACCAACCGTCTGCTGCATCGCGATGAGCTGCTGGGCTACGAGTACTGGTCGTTTGCCGAGGCCGCAACCGACGAGCAGGCCGAAGTGCTCTGCAAGATGAAGATGCGCCGTCCCTATACGCTGCCCGAGATGGTCAAGCTCACCGGCATGCCCGAAGCCGATATCGAGAAGATGCTCGACGATATGAGCTACACGGGTCTGCTCGAGTACAACTGGGAAAACCCCGAGCGCGCCAAGCAGTGGGTGCTGCCCATGCTGGTGCCGGGTTCCGCTGAGTTTCTCAACATGCGCGTGAGCCAGCTCGAGGAGCATCCGGTCTATGCCAAGTTCTTTGAGCAGGCGTCCAAGGGACCGCTGTCCAAGGCTACGCCGATGGTGCCGCCCGGAGGCGCCGGTATCGGCATGCACGTCATTCCGGTCGAGAAGGCCATTGACGCCGCGAGCACCTCGGTGCCTATTGAGCATATCGAGCACTGGCTCGACAAATACGAGGGTAAGTATGCTGCCAGCACCTGCAGCTGCCGCGCGAGCCGTCGCGTGATGGGTGAGGGCTGCGCCGACGACCCGGCCGATTGGTGCATCGCCGTGGGCGATATGGCCGACTACGTGGTTGAGACCGATCGTGGCCATTACGTGACCCGCGACGAGGTTTACGACATCTTGCGCCAGGCCGAGGACAACGGCTTTGTGCACCAGATCACTAATATCGACGGCGAGAACAAGATTTTTGCCATCTGCAACTGCAACGTCAACGTGTGCTACGCTCTGCGCACCTCGCAGCTGTTCAACACGCCCAACCTGTCGCGCTCGGCCTATGTCGCCAAGGTCGAGAAGGACAAGTGCGTGGCCTGCGGTCGCTGCGTTGAGGTATGTCCGGCCGGCGCCGCCAAGCTGGGCCAGAAGCTCTGCAGCAAAAAGGCCGGCGGACAGGTGCCCGAGTATCCGCGCCAGGAGCTGCCCGATGCCACCAAGTGGGATCATACCAAGTGGTCGCCCAACTACCGCAACGACAACCGCATCGAGACGCACGAGTCCGGCACCGCGCCCTGCAAGACGGCCTGCCCCGCTCACGTTGCCGTTCAGGGCTACTTGAAGCTCGCAGCGCAGGGCCGCTATGACGAGGCGCTGGCGCTCATCAAGCGCGAGAACCCGCTGCCCGCTATCTGCGGCCGTGTGTGCAATCGCCGCTGCGAGGATGCCTGCACCCGCGGCCGCGTGGACGAGGCCGTGGCCATCGACGAGGTCAAGAAGTTTATCGCCCAGCGCGATCTGGACGCCGCGACCCGCTACGTCCCGCCTGTGGTGACGCCGACGCGTGCTGGCGGCTTCGATCAGAAGATCGCCATCATCGGTGCCGGCCCGGCCGGTCTGTCCTGTGCCTTCTATCTGGCCGAGAAGGGCTACAAGCCCGTCGTGTTCGAGAAGAACGAGCGCCCGGGCGGCATGCTCACCTACGGCATTCCCAGCTTTAAGCTGCAGAAGGACGTCATTGAGGCCGAAGTCGAGGTTATTCGCCTGATGGGTGCCGAGTTCCGCTATGGCGTGGAGGTCGGTCGCGATGTGACGCTCGACGAGCTGCGCGAGCAGGGCTTTAAGGCCTTTTATGTTGCCATTGGCTGCCAGGGCGGCCGCCTCGCCGGTATTCCGGGTGAGGATGCCGAGGACGTGGCCGTGGCCGTCGACTTTTTGCGCGAGGTCAACAGTGGCAAGATCGACGTGCTGCCCGGCCGCACCATCGTGGTGGGCGGCGGCAACGTGGCTATCGACGTCGCGCGCAATGCCTGCCGTCTGGGCTCCGAGCACGTTGAGATGTTCTGCCTGGAGAGCGAGGCCCAGATGCCCGCCAGCGAGGAGGAGCGTCGCGAGGCCGTTGAGGACGGCGCGCACATCAGCTGCGGTTGGGGCCCCAAGGAAGTTCACCTGGACGAGGCCGGTCGTGTGTGCGGCATCACCTTCAAGCGCTGCACGCGTGTCTTTGACGACGAGGGCCGTTTTGCGCCCGAGTACGACGAGAACGATCTGCGCCGTGTCGATGCCGACCGTGTCGTCATGTCGATTGGCCAGTCCATTGTGTGGGGCGACTTGCTAGCTGGCTCCAAGGTGGAGCTCGGCCGCGGCCAGGGTGCCCTTGCCGATCCTCAGACCTATCAGACCGCCGAGCCCGACATCTTTGTAGGCGGCGACGTCTACACCGGTCCGAGCTTTGCCATCGACGCCATTGCCGCCGGTCACGAGGCCGCGGTGTCCATCCATCGCTTTGTGCAGCCGGGCTCCACGCTCACCATCGGCCGCAACCAGCGCCGCTACACCGCGCTCGACCGCGACGACGTTGTGCTCGAGAGCTACGACAACGCGAGCCGCGAGGTGGCACATATCGACCGCGAACGCGAGAAGGCTGCGCCGTTTAGCGAGTATGTTGAGACCTTTACCGAGGAGCAGGTGCGCGCCGAGACCGCCCGCTGCCTGGGCTGCGGCGCCTCGATCGTCGACCCTAACAAGTGCATCGGCTGCGGCCTGTGCACCACCAAGTGCGCGTTCGACGCCATCCATCTGGATCGCGACCGCCCCGAGTGCTCCACGATGGTCAAATACGAGCAAAAGCTCCCAAGCCTCGGCAAGTATGCGCTCAAGCGTGCCATCAAGATTAAGTTCGGGAAGAAGTAAGAAACGCAACAAGCAGGAGAACGGCGCAGAGAGCGGTTGGACAGCGAGCGAGTCCCAGGCGTGGCGAGGTGCCTTGAAAGAGGAGGGCATAGGGCTTTTGCCCATGCCCGACGATTGAAAGGCAGATCGCCCGTCTGGGGCTCGCGCAGCGTCAAGCCGACCGCCGTTCGGTAGAACGGCGGAAGGAATTAAAAGTGCACGAGCTCGGAATCGTCTATCACATCATTCGCGATGTCGAGAATGTGGCGCGCGCCAATGGCGTGCGTCGCGTTTCGAGCGTGACGTTGCTGCTGGGCGAAGTCTCGGGCGTCGTTCCCGACTTGCTGCTCGACGCTTGGCGCTGGGCAGCAGATAAAAAGCCTATCACCGGGGGCGCGGAGCTTATCGTGGAGCCTGTCGAAGCCGTGACGCATTGCGGGGCGTGCGGCCTTGACTATGCGACAGTCGAGCACGGCAAGATCTGCCCCCATTGCGGTAGCGGCGAGACATACCTGCTGCAGGGCCAGGAGGTCATGATCAAGCAGATCGAGACCCCCGACGAGGACCCGGCAGACGCTGCTCCTGACGGCCTCTCCGACGCCCCCGATGCCGTCGACGCCGCCAACCCACTCCACATCGCCTAGGATTCCCTATAAGTTGCGGTGAAATAGTTCCTAAATCCAGCCTTCTGGCTCTTAAACAAGAACTATTCCACCGCAACTATTTTGAGTGGTTTCATAAACCATAAGTCACGAAAATAGTCAAGCCATGTCTGTTTAAACAAAATAGCGGCAGTACAAGCGCATTCGCGCTTGCCTAAAATCGATATTAATGAACAGCCTGCTTGTATCTGTAAAATGCTTGGCTTGATGAGCGACGCCTTGTCGTGTAATGAGTCAAAAAACAGTAACGTAATCAACTTGTAACAAACCTAGACGTTTAAACAAATAATCCAACCTTTTGCGGATTTAGCTATAATTCCACAAACCAAACAGCTATACTCCTTTCATGTCGTGTAGGAAATACGTAGACAAAAAGGAGGTTATGTGATGGTAAGTATTGTTCTTGCTAGCCACGGGGACTTGGCAGCTGGAATCAAGCAGACGGGCTCGATGGTCTTTGGCGATCAGCCGTCTGTTGCCGTGGTCTCGCTCGAGCCGAGCATGGGCCCCGACGACTTCCGTGCCAAGGTCGAGGAAGCAATCGCTTCCTTCGAAGACCAGGAGCAGGTGCTCTTCCTCGTTGATCTGTGGGGCGGCACGCCGTTCAACCAGATCAGCGGGCTCATCGAGGGCCACGATTCCTGGGCTATCGTCACCGGTGTCAACCTGCCTATGCTCATCGAGGCATATTCGCAGCGCTTTGACGCAAAGAACACTGCACATGCGATCGCAAAACATCTCGTGACTGAGGCTAAGGCTGGCGTGCGTGTCAAGCCCGAGTCTCTGGAGCCCGAGGAGAAGAAGCCGGCTGCGGCCGCCGCTGCTCCTGCAGGCGCCATCCCTCCGGGAACGGTCATCGGCGATGGGCACATCAAGATCGCCCACGTCCGTATCGACACCCGTCTGCTTCATGGTCAGGTGGCCACCACGTGGACCAAGCAGATCAACCCCAACCGCATCATCGTGGTTTCCGACGGCGTTGCTCACGACGAGCTCCGCAAGACCATGATCGAGCAGGCTGCCCCTCCGGGAGTCCATGCCAACGTCGTGCCCATCAAGAAGATGGCCGAGGTCGTCAAGGACACACGCTTTGGTGACACCAAGGCCATGCTGCTCTTTGAGAACCCGCAGGATCTGCTCAAGGCCATCGAGGCCGGTGTCGACATCAAGGAAGTCAACATCGGTTCCATGGCTCACTCCAAGGGCAAGGTCGTCGTCACCAACGCCGTCGCTATGGGCGATGATGACGTTAAGACTCTCGAGGCCCTCAAGGCCAAGGGCGTCAAGTTCGAGGTCCGCAAGGTTCCTTCGGATTCCTCCGAGGATCTCGACGCCATGTTGAAGAAAGCTAAGGCCGAACTGGCCGCTCAAGCATAGTAAAGGAGGGTCCGATACATGTCTGCAATCACTATTCTGCTTGTTGCGATTGTCGCGTTGCTTGCCGGTATGGAAGGCATTCTGGATGAGTTCCAGTTCCATCAGCCGCTCGTGGCATGCACGCTTATCGGTCTCGTAACCGGTCACCTTCAGGAGGGCATCCTCCTGGGCGGTTCGCTCCAGATGATGGCCCTTGGCTGGGCTAACGTCGGCGCCGCTGTCGCGCCTGACGCCGCTCTGGCCTCGGTCGCTTCTTCGATCATCATGGTGCTCGCCCTCAACGGTGGCGCCACCGATTCGGCCAAGGCCGTTACCACCGCTATCGCCGTCGCCGTCCCGCTGTCGGTCGCTGGTCTGTTCCTGACCATGATCTGCCGTACCATTGCTACCGCTATCGCTCACGCCATGGACGGTTGCGCCGAGAAGGGCGACTTCTCCGGCATCGAGCGCTGGCAGTATGCTGCCATCCTCATGCAGGGCCTTCGTATCGCCATCCCGGCAGTGCTTCTGTGCGTCATCCCGGCCGAGGCCGTTACCAACGCGCTTAACGCTATGCCCGACTGGCTGTCCGGCGGCATGGCTGTCGGCGGCGGCATGGTCGCTTCCGTCGGTTACGCCATGGTCATCAACATGATGGCCACCAAGGAGACCTGGCCGTTCTTCGTCCTCGGCTTTGTCCTTGCTGCCATCCCTCAGCTCACGCTGATCGCCCTTGGTCTCATCGGCATCTCCCTTGCCCTCATCTACCTTGGCCTTAAGGATCTGGCCAAGCAGGGTGGCGGCATGGGCGGTGGCTCCGGCGACCCGCTCGGCGACATTCTGAACGATTACGAGTAGGAGGGGAGTGATACATATGGCAGAGAACAAGATTCAGCTCACCAAGGCTGACCGCAAGAAGGTTTGCTTCCGTCATCAGTTCCTTCAGGGCTCGTGGAACTACGAGCGTATGCAGAACGGCGGCTGGTGCTTCGCAATGATCCCTGCGATCAAGAAGCTCTACACCAGCAAGGATGACCAGATTGCCGCTCTTAAGCGCCACCTGGAGTTCTATAACACCCACCCCTATGTTTCCGCCCCCGTCATTGGCGTTACCCTCGCTCTCGAGGAGGAGCGCGCCAACGGTGCCCCGATTGACGACGTCGCCATTCAGGGCGTCAAGGTCGGTATGATGGGCCCGCTCGCCGGCGTCGGCGACCCCGTCTTCTGGTTCACCCTTCGCCCGATTCTGGGCGCTCTGGGCGCTTCCCTGGCCATGTCCGGCAGCATCGTCGGTCCGCTGCTGTTCTTCTTCGCGTGGAACATCATCCGTTACGCTTTCCTGTGGTACACGCAGGAGTTTGGCTACAAGGTCGGCTCCTCCATCGCCAAGGACCTCTCCGGTGGTCTGATGGGCAAGGTCACCGAGGGCGCTTCCATCCTGGGTATGTTCATCATCGGCGCCCTGGTCGAGCGCTGGGTGTCCATTTCCTTCACCCCGATCGTCTCCACGGTCAAGCAGTCTGCTGGCGCCTTTATCGACTGGGCTAGCCTGCCCTCCGGTTCCGAGGGAATCAAGGAAGCGCTGACGATGTACAACTCCGTCGGTGCTACCGCCCTTGATCAGATGAAGGTCACCACGCTTCAGGCCAACCTCGATCAGCTCATCCCCGGCCTTGCCGCCGTGTGCCTGACCCTGCTGGTCTGCAAGCTCCTCAAGAAGAAGGTCAGCCCGATCGTCATCATCCTGGCTCTCTTCGCCGTCGGCATCATCGGTCGCTTCTGCGGCTTCATGTAAGCACGCTTCGGCTTAAGACCGAGAGTTGCTAGGTAAGGGCTTTTGAGCCATTGAAACGGACCGCACCCGGTGGGTACACTGGATGCGGTCCGATTGTTTTTATTGGAGGGCGAGGCGCGTATGGCGCAATCTCAGAACAGCACGGTCGATCTGGCAACGCCGGCAACCTGCCTGATGGGGCTTACCAGCCACGGTAACGTGATGGTGGGCAATAAGGCGTTTGAGTACTATAACGAGCGCAATCCCGAGGATTATATTCAAATCCCGTGGGACGAGGTCGACTATATTGCCGCCGAGGTTTTGCGTGGCACCAAGAAGATTACGCGTTTTGCCATCTTCACCAAGGACAACGGTCACTTTACGTTTTCGACGCGCGACGACAAAGAGACGTTGCGCGCGGTCCGCAAGTACGTCGACGAGGATAAGCTTGTGCGTTCGCCCGACTTTATCGATGTGACGGCCAAGGGCGCCAAGAGCATCCCCTCCGTTATCAAAAACCTCTTCCACAAAGGTAGCTAGCTCCTCATAAGTTGCGGTGAAATAGTTCCTAAATACGGCTTTAGATGCTTCAGACAGGAACTATTCCACCGCAACTTCGAAGAGTGGCTATACGCTGTATTACAACGGCGTAAATCTGCTATACTAGTACAACATGCCTCCGTAGCTCAGGGGATAGAGCACCGCTCTCCTAAAGCGGGTGTCGACGGTTCGAATCCGCCCGGGGGCACCAGAAGATTATGACGGCGTCGCGAGGGCGGCGCCGTTTCTGGTTTGTGGGGACCGCCGGCGGATTCGGACCGTCGACACCCGCGTCACCAATTTCCCGCGGGGGGGAGTTTTCGAATCCGCCCGGGGGCACCAGAGAAATATCGAGCCTGGTACCGCTACGGTGCCGGGCTCTTCTGGTTTAAGGCATGCCGGAGTATTCGCTGCTTCAGATAAAGAAAGCGCCCGCTTGCTGGGGGAGCAAGCGGGCGCCTGTGAGCGAATATGTTTGCGGCGAAAGCCGCGATGAGCGGTGGGGTGGCGACTAGTTGGTCGTACCGGAATCGTCGCCCGTGCTCGTGCCCGAGCCCGAGCCCGAACCAGAAAGTGCGACCGTCAGCGTGATCGTGCTGTCGGTGGACTGCTTGCCGGTGGGGGAGACGCCCGTAACGGTGGCATCCTCGTTACCGCTCACGGGATTGCCGTTCTGGTCACAGAAGCCAATGTTATAGAAACCGGCGTTGTTGAGCGCGGTAACGGCGGCGGAAATGCTCTTGCCGTACAGGTTGCCCGGGACGGTGGCCTTGCCGGACTTCTTGGCAATGACGACGGTAATCGTGGCGCCGGGCTTCTGCTTACCGCTGGGGTTCCAGCTGATCACGGTGCCCTCGGTAACAGAGTCGTTCTCCTGGTAGCTCACGTCGACGCCAAAACCTGCCATATCGAGGGCGTTGCGCGCCTGGGCCTCGGTCATGTCGGTCAGGTCGGGGACGGACGTGGTATCCGGGCCGCTCGAGACCTTGTACGAGATGGTCGTGCCCTTCGCGACTTCCTTACCGGCTTCGGTGCCCTGATCAAAGACCTGGCCCTCATCGGCCTCGTTGGCCTCCTCGGAGGCGTTGCCCTTCAGGCCAACGCTTGCCAGCGCGGCTTCTGCCTGGTCCTTGGTCAGGCCGACAAGCTGGGGAACCTCAACCTTCTCAGAGGGCTTGGGGCCCTTGGAGATTACCAGGTTCACCTTAGTGCCCTTGGCCTTCTTGGTGTTGCCGTTGGGCGTCTGCTCGGCGACCTTGCCCTCGTCGACATCGTCGTTGTAGCTTTGGTCGATGGTGCCGACCTCGAGGCCGGCTTCCTTGATCAGCTCGACGGCAGTCTGCTGGTCCTTGCCCAGTACGTCGGGCACGGCGACCTGCTCGCCGCCAAAGAGTCCTGTGGCAAAGGCCACCACGATGCCGATGACGGCAACCGCTGCCACCACGGCGGCGATGATCTTGTTCTTGTTGGATTTGGGCTCTTCGACCTCGTAGGAGCCGGTGGAGCCCGAAACCGAGCTACGGGCGGTATTCTGGCCGCTCACGCCCGAGACAGGACGCACCATGGCGCGCGTCTGATCGGAAAGCTCACGAGTCTTGGTGGCGCCCAACTCACCGGGGGCACCGATGATGCGCGTGGGCTCCGAGACGTTGACGGCACGGCCCGACAGGTAGCTGTTGAGCACCTGACGCAGCTCGTCGGCGGTCTGGAAGCGGTTTGCGGGGTCCTTCTCCATGCACTTGAGGATGATGCGCTCAAGGTCGGCGTCGACACCGGAGTTGATCTGGCTCGGCGGAATAGGCAACTCGTTGACCTGCTTGAGTGCGACCGAGATAGCGTCGTCACCGTCAAAGGGAACGCGGCCGGTGGCGCATTCATACATTACGACGCCCAGCGAGTAGATATCCGAGGTGGGGCCGAGGTCCTGACCACGGGTCTGCTCGGGGCTGACGTAGTGGGCGGTTCCCAGCACGTTGTTGTCTTGCGTGAGGTGGCTGTTCTTGGCGCGCGCAATGCCAAAGTCCATCACCTTGATGTTGCCGTCGGGCAGCACCATGATGTTCTGCGGCTTAATGTCGCGGTGGATGATCTCGTGCTTGTGGGCGACCGAAAGCGCGGAGCTGATCTGCGAGCCGATCTGGGCGACCTTCTTGGGGTCGAGGGCGCCGTGGCTCTTGATGCCGCTCTTAAGGTCGGTGCCGCGCAGGTACTCCATGACGATGTAATAGGTGTCGCCGTCCTTGCCCCAATCGTAGACGCCCACGATATAGGGGGAGGAGAGACCGGCTGCTGCCTGGGCCTCCTGCTTAAAGCGTGCGGCGAAGGTTGCGTCGCCAGCATACTGCGGCAGCATGATCTTGACGGCTACCGTGCGGTCGAGAACCTGGTCCTGTGCACGGTAGACGGTCGCCATGCCGCCTGTTCCTACCTTATCCTTGAGGAGGTATCTTCCCCCGAGGACCCTCTGTTCCATTCCTGCTCCTAACATAACTATTCGCTCAACGATGTGTGTAGTACCTATGATGTGGCCGCTGGGGCCGTGTGGCGCGTTGCCGCTAACCCTTAGGCCGCGGCGCGCCTCGGGTGTCCGATTCGATCATGGGCATCACGCTCCCTGTGCGGCAAGCGCCGCGGTCAGGACGATACCGGCGATCTTGGCGGCCTTGACGTCATGCTTGTCGAAATCCTCCAAGGCCACCGAGATGGCGACCGTGGGTGAATCGTAAGGTGCAAAGCCAACGAACATCGAGTTGACGTTGGTGCCGCCGGTCTCGGCCGAGCCGGTCTTGCCGGCGACCTTGACGCCGGGGATTTGGGCATCGGTGCCGGTGCCGGACTGGACGACGGCAAGCATGGCCTGCTTGACCTGGTCGGCCGTGGCGGAGCTGACGGCCTGACCAAGCGAGCGGGACTGCGTGGTCTTGACCACGGTTCCGTCCGGGGCGAGTACCTGGGCTACAAAGTACGGGTCCATGACCACGCCGCTGTTAGCGATGGCGGCGGCAATCACGGCGTTTTGCATGACGGTGGTCTGCGGGCCGGGCGTGTGGTCCATGCCGACAGGCTGGCCGGCGCCGGCCCAGGCGGTCTCCCACTCGGTCATGAGCGACGGGTCGGCCATGATGGAGGCCGCGGAGGTCAGGTCCTGGCCGAGCTTTTGGCCGTAGCCAAAGGCGTTGGCAAACTGCACGAGCGTGTTTGCGCCAACTTCGTTTGCCACCTGGCCAAAGACGACGTTGGAGGACACGGCAAAGGCCTGCTGCAGGCTGATGGTGCCGTAGCTCTCGTTGGCATCGTTGGTGACCGGTGCGTTGCCGATATCCATGGAGCCGGGCGCCTGGTAGGTGCTGGTCAGGCTGGCGGTACCGGTCTCGAGTGCCGCGGAAAGCGTAACGACCTTAAACGTGGAGCCCGGCGTGTACAGCGCGTCCATGGCGCGATTGTACATGGAGCCGTCCTCGCCGCCGCCCGTCTGCAGCAGGGCATCGATGTTGGTGTTGTCGTAGGTGGGCGAGCTGGCACATGCGAGCACCGCGCCGGTACGCGGGTCGATGACCACTACAGCGCCCTTAAAGCCCTTGAGTGCCTGCTCGGCCGCCGTCTGGATACGCGAGTCGATGGTGAGCTTGGCGGTGTTGCCCGGCTGGGTCTGGCCCGCGAGCGACGCGATGGCATTGTTCCAGCTGGAGTAGTCCTTAGAACCGGTGAGCGTGTCGTTCATGACGCTCTCGATGGCGGTGGTGCCATACTGCTGGCTCACGTAGCCAACCACGTGAGCTGCCAGGTTACCGTTGGGGTAGGAGCGTACGTAGGTGCCGTCCTCCTGCTGCAGCGACTCGGCCAGCGTCACGCCGTCGGACGTGATGATGGAGCCGCGCTGGATGTACTTGGAGCGGGCGATGGTGTGGTTGTTGGTCGGCATGTCCTGATAGTCCTTGGCCTTAATGACCTGGACATAGGTGAGGTTGCCGATAAGGATGGCGAACAGCGCCGTAAAGGCGAGCACCGCGCGGGTTAGACGGTTGGCAAGAGCAACGCGGCCGAGCACACCGGATTCAGGCGTGTCGAGCAGGCGACGGCGCATGCGCGAGCCGACGGAATGGCTGCCGCTGCCGTAGGAAGACGAGGTGGCAAAGCGCGTGCCCGTCGGGGCGGCGGCAGATGCGACCTGATCATCGGTGATGGCGGCCATGGTGCCGGTGCCGGTAAGCTCGGCCTCGCGTCCGGTCGCCTCGTCACCGGCGCGCAGCAGGAGCGCGACGATGATAAAGCTCGCCAGCAGAGAGGAGCCGCCCTGGCTCATAAAGGGCAGGGTGACGCCGGTCAGCGGGATCAGGCGGGTTACGCCGCCAACGATCAAGAAGGCCTGGAAGCTGATGGCGGCCGTAAGGCCTGTGGCACTAAAGGCGGCGAGGTCGGATTTAGCGCGGGCAGCCGTGGTGAGGCCACGCACGGCAAAGAGCATAAACAGGATGAGCACGGCGCCGCCGCCCAAAAGGCCCATCTCCTCGCCGATAGCCGAGAAGATAAAGTCGGACTCGACGACAGGGATGTTGTTGGCCATGCCGTTGCCGATGCCAACACCGACCAGACCGCCATCGGCAAGCGAGAAGAGCGACTGGACGATCTGGTAGCCCTGGCCCTGGGCGTCCTTAAACGGATCGAGCCAAACCTGGAAACGCACCTGAACGTGAGACAGGAACTTGTAGGCGCCCACGGCTCCAACGGCTAAGAGCGCAAGGCCGATAACGACATACGAAAAGCGCCCCGTGGCAACGTAGAGCATCAGCAAGAAGATGGTGTAGAACAGCACGGCCGAACCCAGGTCGCGTTCGAAGACGACGACGAGCAGGCACACACCCCACACGGCAAACAGCGGCAGCAGCAGTCGCAGGCGAGGGATCTTAAAGCCCAGAATCTTGCGGTTGGAGATGGAGAGCAGCTCGCGGTTCTCGGCCAGGTAGCCGGCCAGGAACAGGACGATAAAGACCTTGGCGAACTCGCCGGGCTGGATGGTAAAGCCCGCGATGCGAATCCACAGCTTGGAGCCCGAGATCGTGGTGCCGATAAAGATAGGCAGCATCAGCAGAATGATGCCGATGATGCCAAAGGTGTACTTGTAGCGCATGACCACGTCGAGGTTTTTGACTAATGCAAGCGTTCCCACCATGAGCGCCACCGAGACAAACAGGATGATGAGCTGTGAGATGGCGAGAGCGGGGGCGAGACGCGTCACGAACGTGATGCCGATGCCCGAAAGTATAAATACGATGGGCAGGATGGCGGGGTCGGCACCGGGCGCCAAGATGCGCACGGCAATGTGGGCCGCGGCAAAGGCGGCAAAGAGGCCGATCGGTACGGCGAGCGTCTCAAAGGAGATGGCAGCGCCCGCGGTGAGGACGTACATCGCATACAGCAGGATGACGGGGAACGCCGAGGCGATGAGCAAGAGCAGCTCGGTGTTGCGGCGACTCATAAGCGGCACTCCCTTTCTAATTCTTATCGGAGGCTTCGGCCTCGGCGGACTGTTCGGCGGTTTTCTCGGAATCTGATTCGGAGGTCGATCCCTGATTGGTGTTGTCGCGAATCGTTTGCGCGTCGATCACCTGGCGGGTCTGCTCCTCGTCGATCTGGTGGCGGTACTTGGATATCGTGTCCTGCGCATCGTCGACACTTGTTTGCGGAATGCCCGCCTTGAGGCGGTTTTGCGTGTCTTCGGGCAGGTCGGACAGCTTGATGCTGGTTTCGCTTTCGAGCCAGTGGAGCTTGAGTCCGAGTGGCTTGCCGGGCAGGCCGCGCCAGACGGCGACATTGCCCTGGTAGGTACCCAGGTAGTACGAGCCGGTGACACCCGTGTAGGCCCAGATGCCAGCTGCCAGCACAAAGACGAGGGCCAGGATGGCGGCGATAGTAACGTTGCGGCGACGCACGCGTTGCGCCTCGCGCATGACGCCATCGTCAACCAGGTCAACGACTACTACGGTCACGTTGTCGTGGCCGCCGGCGGCAAGCGCCGCGTCCACTAGGTTGTCGACGCAGATTTGCGCGGTTGAGGACTGCGTGGCGATGTTCTCGATATCGCTATCGGGAATCATGCTCGAGAGGCCGTCGGAGCACAGGATCAGACGGTCGCCTTCCTCGATATGCAGAGTGAAGTGGTCGGCATACATGGCGGGGTCCGAGCCCAGTGCGCGGGTGATGACCGAACGGTTGGGGTGGACGCGAGCCTCGTCTGCCGTGATCTCGCCGGCGTCCACGAGCTCCTCCACGTAGGAGTGGTCGCGGGTCACGCGGATGAGCGTGCCCTCGTGGAGCAGATAGGCGCGAGAGTCGCCCACGTGGGCGATGGCGAGCGTGTCGTTTTCGATGTAGGCGCAGGTGGCTGTGCAGCCCATGCCGGGCTTGCCCAGGCCGTTCAGGGCCGCCTCGATTACGGCGGCGTTGGCTGCCTCGACGGCTGCGGCCAGGCGTGCTGCGTCGGCGGACTGTGGGGCCGTCTTGGCAATAGTCTCGACGGCGATGGAAGAGGCTACCTCGCCGGCAGCGTGACCACCCATGCCGTCGCATACGCAAAAGAGCGGCGACTGCACCAGGTAGGAATCCTCATTGTGCGGGCGCACGCAGCCAACGTCGGAGCGGGCGCCCCACATAAGTTGCGTGGTGGTGCCGGCATCATAGGTCGAGTCGGTCTCGATGCGCTCCTCGGTCAGGGGCTCAAAGCTCATGGTCGAGCCGGGGTCTTTGAGCTTGGCCTCAACGGCGGCAACGTCGATTTCGGCGGTGTCACCGGGAGAGACGGTGTCGGTCACGGCGTTTGATTCGGAATCACCGGTGTCCGGGGAGTCGGGCTCCTCGGAAACGCGGGCGGTCGACTCGTCGTCTTGCGGGCTGACGTCTATAGACTCGGGCGCCGCAAAGTGCGACGGCGCGGGCGTGCTTTGCGACTGGGCGGCGGGCTCGGCCACGGCATCGGACTCGCTTGCGGGCGCAGGCTGCGGGGTCTTGGGTGCAGGGCCGTCCTCGGGGGATGGCCCTGCCTCGGGCGCCGGCGTAGACGCGGGCGCAACCTCGGATGCCGGGGCTATGGGAAACGCCGGGGCGGCGGGCTCGGGTGCCGCAAACACCGCAGCGCTCTCGTTGATTGCCGCGGCGACGGGCTCTGCAAAGTGAGCCGGCGCCGGGGTTGCTTCGGGCGCTGTGGGCTGTTCCGCAGCATGTGCGCCGATGGGCGCCGCTACGGCATCCTCTTCGTCCTCGTTATCGGCGAGATCCGAAATATCATGCGTTACATGCGAAAGAGGCAGGGAGAACACGGTGTCTTCGGGCTCCACGGGTGCGGAGCCCGCCGGAGCGGCGTGGGCCGGCGCAGCTGTGGCAGCGGCCGGTGCCTCGGTCATAGTTGCGGACTTGTTCTCCTCGTCGATCATCGACGGTTCACCTTCATGACCACGTCGCCAATCTGGACTTCGTCGCCCTCACGCAGCGTCGCGGGCTCAACAAGCTGGCGGCCGTTGACGAGCGTGCCGTTAAGCGAGTTGAGGTCCTCGATGATGAGCGCCGGGCCCTGCAGCGAAAAGCGCGCATGCGAGGCCGAGACGAACGGTTCATTGATGCAGATGTCCGAAGATGGCGAGCGACCGACGATGACGGGGCCGAGCATGTCTACGTGGATGCCGCGGATGCCGCGCGGACCCTTGTCCACATCAATCGTCCAGATAGCCGAGTCGCGGCGCTGCCCGCGCACAAGTCCCACGCCGGTCTTCATGACGGCGAACAGGAAGATATAGAGCAGGGCGACCAGGACGATGCGGCCTGCAAAAAGGACGATATCGATGTTCATAAGAGACTATCCCCTAAATTCAAAGGTGCTCAGGCCAAACGTCAGCAGATCGCCGTTGCGCAGCGGGCAGCGCGTAATGCGGCGGTTGTTGACGAGCGTGCCGTTGGTGGAATTGAGGTCCTCGATCGACCAATCCGAGCCCGTAAAGGTGAGCTGGGCGTGGCGGCGCGACACGTTGGGGTCGCGCAGGGCAATGTCGGAAACCGAGCGCTCGCGACCGATGGTCACCTGTGCGGAGGTGATGCTATGGCTCTCGCCGCTCACGACGTCGACGAGCTGGGCGAGCGGGCGCTGCGGGGCGCGAGTGCTCGCCATGTTGGAGGCGATGCCGGCTGCGGCGCCTAGGCCCACGGCGGCACCGGTCGCGGCGGCTCCGCCCATGCCGGCAAGCGCGCCGCGCGAGACGGTCTGCGGCACCGGGATGGGTGCGGCGGCGGGGTCGGGGACGCTAGGCGCGAAGGGGTCTGCCGCGGCAAGCGGGTCGGGAGCGGCGGCACGAGGCGTCGGCTGCTGCTGGGGCATGGCGGCGGGGCGCTGCTGCTGCGGGGCAGCAAACTGCTGCTGGCCGGCGCGCGGGGCGCTGGCGGCACGGCTTGCCGCGGAGTTGTTCTGGCCCAGGCCGTTTTGATAGGCGCGCTCTTCTTCGTACAGGCGGCCGAGCGTGGGGGCATCGACGTTCTCGGCAAAGACCGAGAACTTGCCGGCGCGCAGCTGCGGATCGATCATAAAGCGCACGAGGGGCTCGCCGACAAAGACATAGCGGCGCTTTTCGGCCTGCGCCTTCACAAACTCGCGGACCTCGCGCGAAAGCTCGGGGTAGAACGGGGCGAGCATGGGATCGTCGTCGGCGGCGATAAGGATGGTATAGAGTGCCGGCGCCGTGTTGACGCCGTTGATCACCAGAGTCTGATCCTCCATGTCGCGAGCGGCCTGCTTGGCAAGCTTCTTAAAGGAGAACGGGGCACGGGTGGCACCGAAGATGCCGGCCACGTGGTCCTCGAAGATGTTCAGGAAGTTCACGAAAGATCACTCTCCGTATAGGTTCTTTGGTATCCGAGCAAATAAAGGCATATCCCAACGATTATAGAGGATAGGGTTCCCGCAACCGCCGCCTTGGCGACGACCGCGGCTGCAAGGCCGGCAATTTCCATATGGTGTGCAAGACAGGACGCCGCTGCGCAGCCGATGCCGGTGACAGCGATGGCGGCGATTGCGGCAAGGTTTGAGCCCTGATCGGCACGCTTGGCATGGGCATTGAGCAGCGCGGATGACGCTGCGGCAGTTGCCGCGGCCAGCCCAAAGGCAGCCCAGAGGAGCGGGTCTCCCAGCGCTGCGGCAACGTTACCGAGCCCCAGCACGCCTCCGGCTGAAAGCGCGACTGTCGCCAGGCGGGCAAAAAGCGCGCCCATGCCCGTTGCCGCGGCGGCGCTTGCCGGGCCGAGCCAAAATGACGCGACGCCGGCGGCGACCCCAGCTGCCAGGAAGGTATTGCCGGTCAGACAGCCAAGCGCGAGTGCACAGGTGAGTGCGGCGCTCGCGGCAGCCTCGGTGCGACCCCAGGCGATCCACCAACCGGACATGGCAGCGGCAAAGATCACCGCGACGGGCAACATCGACAGGATGCCCTGCGCCTGCATGGTGGCGTTGGCCATGAGCACCAAAAAGCCCACAGCCGAGATGGCCGAGCCAATCTGGGGGGCCAGGCCAGCCGCCGCTCCGATCGCGATGGCCGCAATGACCAGGCCGGGAAGCGCCGCGACCCCGGCCGTTTGCATCAGCAAAAAGCTAAAGGTGCCGCACGTTAGCGCCGAGATAATGCGCATGGTGTAGTCGCGCGCATGGCTCCAGCGCGTGCCCGCCCAGCCGAGTGCGCGGTCGACCTCGATGGCGTCGTCCTCGTAGTGCGACGGCTCGATATCGTCGAGCTCATGCTCGTCATCCGAAAGCTCGCCAACCATTTGCTCCAGGCTGCGACGGCCCTCGCGCACGCTGCCCAGACCGGCAAGGAGCTGGTCGCAAAATGCCTCGATGCTGTTGGGGCGGTCCTGCGGCATGGGGGAGAGCGCGCTCATGAGCGCGCTCTCGGCTCCCGGGGGAAAGTGTGGTATCAGCTCGCTGGGATAGGTGGCGCCGCCGATGATGCGGTCGAGCGAGTCGGCGGGCGTGGCCGCCATAAAGGGAGCGCTGCCGCACAGGCCCTCGTAGATCACACAGGCGAGGGCAAAGACATCGGCGCGCTCGTCGACCGTGCCGGTCTCGATATCGAGCTGCTCGGGCGGCATGTAGCCGATGGTGCCGCCGCGCGAGCCGCCAAAGCCACCGGCGGACGACAGTCGCGCCATGCCAAAGTCGGTGAGCTTTACATTGCCCGAGTGGTCGATGAGCACGTTGGCGGGCTTAATGTCCAGGTGGAGTACGCCATTACTATGGGCGAAGGTGAGCGCCTGGCCCAGGGCATCGGCAATGGCCGCGGCCTCGTCAAAGGTAAGTGAGTGGCCGTCCACGCGGTGCAAAAACTCGGCCAGCGACATGCCATCGACATATTCCATAACTAGGTAGGCATAGGCTGTGTCGTGCGTAAAGTCGATGACCTGCACGATGTTGGGATGTTGAAGCATGGCGGCAGTGTGCGCCTCGCGCAGGACATCCATGATGTCGCTGGCGGGCATGCCGACACCGTTAATAAGGGGGATGCGCTTAATGGCGACGCGGCGGCGCAGGTGCGTGTCGCGGCAGATCTCGATGGAGCCAAAACCGCCGGTCGCAAGTGTCTCGAGCGGCTGGTACCGCTTGAGCAGCTCGCGAGAGCTGGTGCCCTCCAAAGGAACGTCCGGCGAGAACCGGGCGGTATGTTGCGAGAAAAGCGGCATGGCCAACCCTCGTGCGTTTAAAGTTCGTTTGCGAGCGGCGGGCGCGGGGCCGAGCCGTTCGCGGTGGCATAGATGCTGCTAGTGTAGCACGCTCGGGTGCATGGGGAGGATAGCGGGATGCGAGGCTGCCCGTCTGGCTTGGCCTTAGCGCTTCTTCTTGTTCTTCTTCTGCTTGCGCTGCTTGCCCTTGTTGTCCTGGGGCTTGTCGCCCTGCTTGGCCTCGGCGGCGGCCTTCTCGGCCTTCATCTTCTTGCGCTTGGTCTCGATGCGGAGTTTTTTGTTGATGCGGGCCTTGAGGAAGGGACCGAACTGCTCGGCATCGCCGCGGACAAAGGTGTCCTTAGGGATCGTCACGCCCTGGTCGGCGAACATGGCCACAAAGATGCGCTCGCCGTCGAGCACGTGGTCGAGCTTTTCAAACGGGAAGAACTGTGACTTGCCGCTCTTGCCCCAAACCATCAGGCCGTCCTCGTTGGCGGCGACGCGGCGATAGCGGCCACCCATGGACTCGTCGGCCTCAACGGCGTCGATAAAGTCGCGGGCGAGGGTGTGGTGCAGGTTTTTGCTCCACCAGGCCAAAAAGGCGCCGAACACGATCAGGACGACGCCAAACTTGATCCAGTTGCCGCCGGCCACCAGCATGCCGATGCCGATGAGCGCGGCAATTGCCGCGGCGACATACAGCGAGCCGCGACGCCTGGGCGAGGCGACCAGGCGGGCGAAGTCGGTGACCAGGTCGTTTTCGTACTGGTACTCGTTGAGGTACAGGATGCCGTCGTCGGCTGCGGCCTGCTCCTCGAGCGCGACCTCGACCTGGTCGGCTGCTTCGGAGGGGACGAGGTTGCTCTCTGCGTCTGCCATGCTCTTTGGACTCCTATCGCGGCGGGCTCGCCGTACGGGTATTATGGAATGCAGTATGCCGTGCGACCGCATGGCCGCCGCGGCAACAAGACTCAGTATACCCGGGGGAGCACCCATGGAATCGTTGTACCGAAAGTATCGCCCGCTCACCTTCGACTCCGTGGTGGGCCAGCAACATATCGTCTCGACGCTCGAGCACGCCATCACCGAGGGGCACCTGTCCCACGCCTACCTGTTCTGCGGACCGCGCGGCACGGGCAAGACCACCATGGCGCGCATTCTGGCCAAGGCGCTGCTGTGCCGCAATGCCGAGGCGGCGCGCGCCGAGGGTGCAAGCGGCTGCATGCCCGACGGTACTTGCGAGGAGTGCGAGCTCATCGCCGAGGGCAACCACCCGGATGTCTACGAGCTCGATGCCGCAAGCCGTACCGGCGTGGACAACGTGCGCGAGGAGATCATCAACTCCGTCAACTTTGCCCCAGTGCGCGGCAAGTACAAGATTTATATCATCGACGAGGTCCACATGCTCACGACGGCGGCGTTCAACGCGCTGCTCAAGACGCTTGAGGAGCCGCCGGCACACGTGATCTTTGTGCTGTGCACCACCGACCCGCAAAAGATTCTGGAGACCATCCTCTCGCGCTGCCAGCGCTTCGATTTCCACCGCATCGGCAACGAGGATATCGAGTATCGCTTGGCATACGTGTGCGAGCAGGAGGGCTTCGATTACGACGACGAGGCGCTGGCTATCGTGGCGCGCCATGCCAAGGGCGGCATGCGCGACGCGCTGTCCACGCTGGAGCAGCTGAGCGTCTTTGGCAACGGTTCTGTGCATGCGGACGACGCCCGCTCGCTTTTGGGCGAGGTTTCGGACCAGATCCTGGGCGAGTTTTCCCGCGCCATTGCCGATCGCGATGTTGCCGAGCTCTATGGACTGATTCGTGTGCAGGTCGAGGAGGGCAATGACCTGCTTGAGCTGACGCGCGACCTGGTGGCGCATGTGCGTGACGTGTACGTTGCCTGCGTTGCCGGTGCCCGTGCCGAGCTGTTTGAGGGCGGCTCGGAGCAGGCCGAGGCGCTTGCTGCCGAGGCCGCTGCCTTTGGCGAGCATCCTGCCGACCGCCTGGCCCGCGTGCTGACGGTGCTCGACGATGCCGCACTGGAGATGAGGGGCGCGAGCGACGTGCGCCTGGTGCTCGAGATTGCCTGCACGCGTCTGGCGCGTCCCGAGGCTGATTTAACGATTGAGGCATTGGCCGAGCGCGTGGCACGTCTGGAGGCCATGGTTGCCAACGGCGCCGTGCCGGCGAGCGTGGCTGCTGCTCAGGCCGCCGCGCCTGCAGCATCCGTACCCGCTGCTGCCCAACAGCCGACGCTCATTTCGGGCGCCCGTGCTGCCGCTCCGGCGGCATCCGCTGCCCCTGCTGCTACGTCCGCGCGCCAGGGTGGCATGCCTTGGGACCGCGGAGCTGCTGTTCCGACTGCCCAGCCTGCTCCCCGTTCTGCGTCCGTGTCAGCTTCCAAGTCTGCAGCGCCTGCACCTCAGCCTGCGCCGACGTCGACGCCTCAGCCCGTTGCTGCCCCCGCGCCTGCCACCGCTCCGGCACCTAAGCCCCAGTCCAACAATGCCGCCCAGGTTGCCGCCGCCGGTGCTGCCGAGACGCCCGCGGTCGAGGATGCCGGAGAGCTGCAGCGCAAATGGGCCGAGGTCGTCGAGCGTGTCAAGGCGCGTCAGACTTCCTACGCAGGGCTTTTGCTCAACGCCCGCGCCACGGCCGACGACGGCTCCAAGCTCACCGTCTCGTTCCCCGCGGGCTCGACCTTTGCCATCAAGATGCTCGGTCGCGCCGATACGCAATCGGTGGTCCTGCCGACGGTCTGCGCAGTCTTCGGTCGTCGTACCGTCGACTATGTCTTGGATGGGGGTGGCACGCCGGCTCCTCAACATGAGGAGCATTCTCCATCTGCACGGGCTGCGGCATCTGCGGACCCGCAACCCGTGTCCTCGGCGGCCCCTGCATCCTCGAGCGCCAGCGCGCCGCAGCGGCAAGCGACACCGGTAGCGGCGTCGACCCCGTCGGCGCCTAAGCCCGCGGCGCCCAAACCGGCTGCTCCGACACCCGTGTCCAAGCCCGCCTCGCCCGCGCCCAAGTCGTCTGACCTAGGCAAAGCCCCCTGGCTACGCTCCGACAACCCCGCCGGCGCTCCTGCCACGGGTAAGCTCCCGACCGAGCCCGCACCCCGTGCGCCCGAGCGCTCGGCTGCCCCCAAGGCTCAGTCTGTCGCGCAGTCCGCGCCGTGGGAATCCGAGCAGGTGCCCTACGACGACGCCATGGTCGGCGGCTTTGCCGGCGATGCGAGCGGGGACGATCTTCCTCCGTTCGACGTGCCGGGTGCGGCGTCCGCGCCCAAGTCCGCTGCAGCTGCCCCCAAAGAGGGGGACGCCCCCGCTGCCCCTTGGGAGTCCAACCCCGGCGCCGGCAGCCCCTTCGGCCATCAGGGCGCAGCCCCGAGCATCCCGCAGACCGAGGACGAGGCCAAGGCCCTCATCCGCAGCGTCTTTGGCCAGGCCACCATCTTCAAGCCGGTGGAGTAGCTGTGCAGGCGGGTATACTGCTCAAGAAGAGGACCCCTTGTCCGGGCGCATCTGTATTTCGGACATGTGTAGTGTGGTGCCGCGTATGTCGCATTTGAGCAGACAGGTGCGTGACGGTCGGCCTAGGATGCTGAGGTCGATACGATACGTCGCATGGCTGTTCGTGTACTCGACTTGCTCGGCGTTAATGGTTGCTCCGATTGCCAAATAAACGCCTAGCTCGGCATCGACAATCTTGAAGTCCTTTATCTTGACCTTGAACTCTTGATAGAGGGACGGGCTGTTGTAGTAGACGGTTCGGGTTCCGTCGGTGCACTCATCGGTCGTCTCCCATTTGACGACGGGCTGGTCCGAGCTGGCTATCAGCAGTTCTGCTCCAAAAGCTATGGCATGGGTGATGACAACCAGCAATGCCCAGCCGACAAAGAGATAGAGAACCACATATGCAACGGGGTGTTTTGAGCGGATGTTTTGGAGCGCGTTGGGGGCATTCATGGGGCACCTCCAAATTACTATCTATGGCAATCAAATTATACCCTGCCGCCATGTGCGCCGCCTCGAGCAGCGGTTCGGCATTTAGCTATTTAGTGGCGCACATGAAATGCCGGATTCGGCTCTACTAGATTGAGTGTGCGATATTATGCAACCTTGCATAATTCGACCTTGCATAATCTTTGAGTGCGGTTTGTATTGGAGGACATGTATATCGACTGAGGGAACACGTCCGCCCCGCTTGCTTGCCCCGCGCCGTGGTACGATTTTTGAGTTTGAAAGTCCCGCCGTGCTCCGGCTGCCCTTGCAGCTTGTCGCGCGGCCGCACGTAAAGGAGCCATCATGGCCGGTATGAACATGCAGCAGATGATGAAGCAGGCTCGCAAGATGCAGGAGCAGCTTGCCGCCGCGCAGGAGAACCTCAAGTCCCAGACCGTCGACGCTTCTGCCGGCGGCGGCATGGTCAAGGTGACCGTTAACGGCGAGATGGAGCTCGTCAGCCTCACCATCGATCCCGATGCGCTTGATCCCGAGGACGTCGATATGCTGCAGGACATGATCATGGCTGCCGTCAACGAGGCCGTCCGCGGCGTCAACGAGCTCGCCAATAAGCAGATGGGCGCCATCACCGGCGGCCTCAACATTCCGGGCATGCCGTTCTAAGACACGCATATATATGAGTGCGAATCACAGCCTGCAAAAACTGCTCGATGAGCTGGGCCGCCTGCCGGGCATTGGTCCCAAGTCGGCCCAGCGCATCGCCTATTACCTGCTCGAGGCCGATGCCGAGGAGGCCCGCCGCCTGGCCGAGGCCATCCTGGAGGTTAAGCAGGAGGTCCACTTTTGCAGCCGTTGCTTTAACTACGCCACGGCCGATGAGTGCTCCATCTGCCAGGACCCGATGCGCGATACCACTCGCATTTGCGTGGTGGGCGAGCCGCGCGACGTCCAGGCGATCGAGCGCACGGGCAGCTACCACGGCCTGTACCATGTGCTGGGCGGCGTGATCAGCCCCATGGACAAGATTGGTCCCGAGCAGTTGCACATCCGCGAGTTGCTGGCGCGTCTGGGCCACGAGGATATCCATGAGGTCATCATCGCCACCAACCCCAACATCGAGGGCGAGACCACGGCGAGCTACCTGGCCCGCACCATCAAGCCGTTGGGCGTCGAGGTGTCGCGTCTGGCAAGCGGCCTTCCCGTGGGCGGCGACCTGGAGTATGCCGACGAGCTTACGCTTGGCCGCGCCATCGAGGCCCGTCGCGCGATTTAGGTGGCGAGCCTGCTCCTGCCGTATGTTTTCTTCGCGACGCACGGGGTAGTCATAATTTCCCTGTGCGACTGTAAGTTTGTTGTGCAACAAAGATGCTTCGTATCCGCTTATCGCATGGATGCTTCCACTCGCATCCTTAATTTGCCCATTCGTTGCGCAACCTTTTGGGTTCGCTGATACACTCAAATATGGATTTGAATGAATGCGCCGCTCCCGAGCGGCGTGTTTTTCTTGGAGGAGAACGCATGCGGCCCGGTGGCACTCAGACAAAGCGCGGCGCCGCGGTGCGCATGCGACGCCGACTGGGCTTGGCGCCGCGGGCGTACGCACTGCTATCGTGCTCGCTGGTGCTGGTCATAGCTGGCGTTTCTGCCTATGGCATGACCGTGCCGTCCATGATGCAGGCGCATGCCGCACGCGAGCCGCGCGTGGGGCATGAGGTCAAAAGTGATCTGGGCACCACGACTGGATATGCTTGGGCAAGTGTGGTCGCGCATATTGTGTTTGGCACCGACGATGCGGATGGCGCCGAGGCCCCGGACAACGAAGTCACGCTTGCCAATGGCAAAACCATCGTGCTCACCAACACCAAGATCATCGATCGGTTGTCCAACAATAGCGTGGCGGCAACGGTGAATAAGGTCGAGCAGCAGAAGGAGCAGGACGCCCAGCAGTCCGGAAAACCCGGCAGCTCGGATACTTCTGGCTCCGGCTCGAATTCGTCGAGTTCGAGCGGCGGCTCTGGGTCGGGCTCCTCTACCGGAGGGTCTGGAAATGGCGGCTCGACGGGCGGCAACACTGACAACGATGCAAACTCCGGTGGCCTTTCCGCTGCTGAGGAAGAGAGCATTCACAGTTGGCTTGTGACCAAGTACAACATGCTCGACGGCTACGTTTCTCGTGCCAATGACGTGGTCTCGACCTATAACTCTACGGGAGATCCCAGGCCGTGCGACAGCCTGGTCGGGGAGATGTTTGTCATTCGAGCCGAGTTCGGTCGTCAGACATTCTCGCCCCGGTCAAAGTGGTATCAGCAGTATGCCAATCTGTGGGGCTGTTACACCAACCTATGTCAATGGGTCGGCCATTACGGCGATGATGACGTCGCGCTCGGTAACTTCAACAATAACGTGGCGGCGCTTGCCCTATGATGACCGATCTTGCATCCACCACACCACAGTCGCTCGGTCGCGATCCCATGGTCGGCCTGCGCCTTGCGCGTGTCGACGGGTTTGAGCCGGCCATTGCGCTCGGTCAGGACGAACTGCCTGCCTATCTGCGTCGTTTTACGATGCTGTTTGCCGACGATGCCACCATGCGCCGTGGCGGTATCGGCCGCGTGACGCGTGCCGTCAACGCCCAAGGCGAGGCCGTGGCACTCAAGCAGCTCATCTTGCCGACGCGCGATGAGTTTGACGACGATGCCGCTCACGAGGCGCTGGTCGCCAAGTTCAAGGCGGCGTTTCGCGAGGAATACGAATGCCATCGCGCCCTTTCGGGCCTTAAGGGCTTTCCCCGCCTCTATGGCTGGGGCGAGGTCGACGGTGTGCCTGCAATTGTCATGGAATGGGTCGAGGGCGAGACGCTTGCCCGCTTGCGTTCGCGACTCGCCGTGGACGATGCCGGACGCCTGTCGCCGCTTGTGGCGGCGCGTCTGGGTCGCGACCTGTTCGATCTGCTCTGCCGTATGAGCCTGGTGGGCGAGGGCTTTGTCCATCGCGATATCTCGCCCGCTAATATTATGGTGCGTACGGCGCGCCTGCCGCTTGACCGACAGCTTGCCGAGGGCACCTTTGACCTGTGCCTGATCGACTTTGGCTCGTCGCTGGCGCTCGAGCCTGCGTCGGCCGTGGCCGGTGCCGGCGGCAAGGCGTCGTTTACGGAGCGTTATGCCACGCTGCGTCGCGCGACGGTTGCCTATGCCCCGCCCGAGATGCTCACCGACGATATTCCCGACCTGCGCGCTTTGCGTATGTCGCCGGCGATCGACGTCTATGCCGCGGCAAGCACGGTTTACGAGCTCATTGCCGGCGTCGCGCCATACGAAGCCGCGCCGGACACTTCGGGCACCTCGGGTTCGCGCAAAAAGACGCGCGACATCGCCAGCCCCTATCGTCTCAAGATGGACACGCGGCCCGACTATCCCATTGGTGTCCATGCGCCCGGTTGTGATTTGACTCAGCTGCTTCGTCGTGAGCCCGATGTGGCGCTCGCCGCGGCCGAGCAGGCCCAGCAGCTAGGGCTTGAGCCGGATTCCGAAGAGCTACGCGATGCGCTGGCGTTTGTCGATGCCCAGCTGTTCGACGTGGTGATGGCCTGTCTGTCCAGCCATCAAAAAGATCGTCCCGAGCCGGCGGCGGTCGAGGCGGCGCTCTCGGCGTTTTGTGACCACTATGCGCAAAATGTCGGTCGTTCGCTCCGCGGCGAGCCGCTCACGCCGTGCCCCATGGATGCGTCTGGCCGCGCGGTTCGTCGCGCGCTGATGGTCGGCGCGACGGTCGTTTGCAGCGTGGTTTGGGCTGTGGTCGTGGTTTCGGCCGCGCTGCTGGCGTCGGGCGCTCGCGTGACGGCGACTTTGGGATCGCTCGTGTGGTCTGGGTCGCTACCGGGTATTATTGCCGCACTGGCGTTGGCGCTGCCAGGCATAGCCGGCGTTGCCGCGGGGACACTTGCGCGCGATCGGCGCTCGGGGTTCCTGCAGGGTGTGTTTGCGCTTTCTGCCTGCGAGGTTCCGGTGCTGGTTGTGGCTGCATGTAGCGTATTTTCCCAACGCGCCGTGACGGGCGGCCTTGTTGCCGCTCTGGTTGCAACCTATACGCTTACGTGGTTTTTGCTTGCGATGGGCTTTGCCTTTGAACTTCCCGTTTCGGCACCGCGACGCACAAAAGCCCAGATGGCGACTCCGCTTGCCGGTGGAGCCGCAGCTGCCCGTACTTTTGGCGGACCTGTCGAAGTATCGTCCGATTCTATTTCTACGACCAAGGAGGCCTAGGTCATGGCATCTCAAGTTGAGCTCACCCCATGCGGGGCCATGTTTGACATCTTTAAGCGCGCGGCGCATCTGAGCCATATCGAGCTGTGCGGCTTGGTGCTTTCGTCCCGTCCGCTCGCCGACGGCCGCAGCCCGCAGAGCCGAGCCGCCGATCGCTCTTGGGTTTCCCGCTTTATCGTTCGCGCGCCGGTCGGCACGCTTCAGCAGCGCTACTTTGCCGAATACGGTACCTCGGCTGCGCGTATTATGTCGCAACTGGCCCTGCGCCAGCGCAATCCCATGGACTCCACGGCTGTGATCAATATGGTGTGCGGTCCTGCAGGTGAACCGATGGTACGCGCGCTCGAAGAGTGCCACCAGGACACGAATCTCTATCGCAACGCGCTCGATCGCCTGTCCCAGGCGGCGGAACTCATGCCCGCCGAGCGCGCCGAGGCCGTGCTGGTGCTGTTTGTCGCCGTCGGTTGTTCGGCGGATGTGCGGTCCTCGGTGAACTATGCCATCGACTACGCGCACGCGACCTGTGGCGGAGGCACCTCCACGCCGCGTTCGCTTGGCATGTCGATGACCGCAGGCGAGCGCGAACCCGCCCCGGCGCACCCCTTGGGCTTACTACGCGTGCAAAACAGTTTTGTCGTGAGTGCCCCGCGCTGGATTCAGCCGAGTGAGCAGGGTGTTGAGATTGGCGCGCTGGCCACTGGTGAAGGCGATATTACCGACGTCGGCGACGATGTCTCGGCCCGCCATGCTCATATCTGGTGCGATGCTCAAAATATCTGGCACGTCGAGGACTTGTCGTTCACCAACGGAACCGTGGTGGTAAACGGGGCCACGCGCGTCTGCATTCAGGTCGAGCCCGGCCGTTCCGCCCAACTCAATCCTGGCGACGAGCTCAAGCTCGGCGAATCCACTACCTACGCCATCCTCTTCGGTGCTCTCTAGCCGGCAGATAGGGACGTTCCTTTTCTGCCGGCTGGGGACACTTCTCTGCGCGCCAGAGCCGGTCGCCTGGGGATGGAGAGGCCATTTTGGCCCTTGGCGGTCAGTCGGGGCGAAACTAGAAGATCTTTCCGATTCGCGGCTGTTCATGCTTGTAGAGCATCTAAAACAATAGGATGTTATTCTGGAATATGCCTGGTGCGTGAACTTGCCTGTCTTAGCCTTAAAAAGGTATAGGGGAGTTTGGCTCAGGGGTTCCGTCTTGTTCTTCAGCGCAGTATTGTGGGACAGATTTGCTAAGATTGGCGCCTTACACCGCAGAGCGCACGGAAGGCTCTCGATTTGTGTTCTGGTCCCAGAATACAGGGCCTGATACTTACCAACTGTGGCATGGATGTAACATCTGTAGAAATCAACCCTTTTGTTGTCGACCTTTGTAAGAAGAACACTGCCATCAACTCTTTGGATGACGAAACTAGGGTGCTTGAGGGGAGCCTTTACTCCCCTCTGTGAGATGACTCATGTTTTTCGCTTGTCGTTGTGAATCCTCCGTTACTGCCGATTCCGGATGAGATTCCTTATCCCTTCGTTGGGGATGGGGGACAATCGGGTCTGGATATAACACTTCATATTCTTAAGGGTGGCGATACGCATTTAGAGGAAAACACTAAATACTGCTAATAGGGGTGACGACGATGGCGTAGGGGCGACCCACGATGCTCGCATCAATACGTCGGCTACTTGGGGAATCAGGTCTAGATGCATGTATGATGATACTGTGCAGCTATTCAATTAGTCCGCGTTCCGAATGGGTGCGGGGTATGGCGGCGACGTCGTATGCTTTTGCCCTGGCGCGATACTCAGGTATTTCTGAGGCGGTTGACGAAGTTTATACGCGCTATGCCGCGCAAGGCGTCCGGAAGTTTGCACATCTACATTACGGGCTTAGGTTTCTTCAAGCGAGCAGGCTGGTTGCGTTATTATGAGCGATTTTTCTAGTCTAGGCGACAAAAGGCAAAGGATTTGGTGGGTGTAAAACGAGGTCGTTTGCGGGCGGACGCTCCAATCTATTGTGGCAATCGGGCGGTTGAAAAAGATATTTCAATCGCCCGATTGCCAGATTCGTCGGAGGAGATGTCCGATTCCGACTCTCTTGTAGGAAGAGCTTGAGACCGTATTGGCCCAAGGCAATCTTAAAGCAGTCTCATTGGCAAATCTTCGCTCCTGTTGTGTTGAGGTGTAAGGTATCAGTGATTGATGTTTTGTGGCGGGTAGATTGGGGCCTTCCTTGATTCGATGCGTTCTCTCGAGGTTCATCAGAGCAAAAGGGGCTTTCGTCTTCATTGCTATCACGGTGATTGGAACCGCTCTCTCCTATGCCATGCCATACGTGAACGGAAAATTTTTAGATTTTCTTCTCGGTAACCGCAGCGAAAGAGACGCCGCACTCTTCGCACTCCTGGTTGCGTCAATAGGAGTTTTCTCCACCCTCTTTACTTATTTTGCAGGAACACTTTCCATTCGCATAAGCACGAGACTTTCCTTTGATCTTCTCAGGGAGGCCGTCTTGCGTTTTGAAAGAGACGATTACTTGGTGAGTCGGACCATCGATCCAGCCTATACAACGCAACGGATTATTTCCGACTCCAGCGTGGTCTCATCCTTCGTTTTGGCGAATTTCATCAGTGCGCCGCTGTCCATTGTAGCTATTCCCATCGTATTGCTTATCATATGGTCAATTGATTCAACTCTCGCGGTGTTTTCCATCATTCTCCTCATCGTGTATTTCTGTGTAATTACTGGGTTGAGGAAACTTTTGTATAGGGTCACGTATGAGAAGAAAGAGGCGGACAGCGCCTTTTACGCCGCAATTGCATCGCAGCTTAATCAGATTCTCAACATTCAACTGGCATCTTCGTACGGCAAGAGCGAACAAGCGCTCGACGCTGGGTTTAAGAGCTATTTTCCCAAAGTTTTGCGCTCCGGAAAGCTATCATATTCTCTGACATCGCTCGATGGTCTTTTCGCAGCGTTGTTTCAAGCGGTGATACTTGTTGTTTCCGGAGTACGAATCATTAACGGAACTATGTCAATAGGCGAGTACACTATCATCGGTACATACTTCGCGGTTCTCTTTAAGACTTTGAAAAGTATGATGTCATTGTTCAAATCCTATCAGGACGCCAAAGCATCATGGGATAGGACGGCTATCGCGACGAGGGAAAAGGCGAGATCGGGGTGGAATCGGACCGATTTGGCGAAACTTGATGGAATAAATGACATTTCGGTATCTGATTTGGAATTCTCGGTTGCCCTTCCAGACGGATCTGTCCGAGGGATCCTCGGCGGGTTTTCTTTCAAGTTTTCCGGTCCTGGTACATATTGCATAGTTGGGGAGAACGGAAGGGGCAAGACATCGCTTCTTTACTTGATGCTCGGGCTATATTCATCGAAAGGCAAAGTAAAATACAACGGTGTGCCAATCGAAGAATGCGACTTGGATTACATACGTGCGAGAGAGATATCGTGCTGCCCACAGTCGTGCTTCGCGCCGGACGAAACGGTGAAAGAGCTGTTAGAGTATTTCGACACGCCCTTTTCTCCCTATCACCGGGGTGTAGATGACCTACCTTCGCTGGAAAACAGCGTGAAGGAGTTGCTCGGGAAACGTTGCTCCGCGCTTTCGGGCGGTGAGTTGCGCCGCGTGTACTTATGGTCGGCGCTTTCACGCAAGTCGTCAGTTTTGGTGCTCGACGAGCCCACGACTGGGTTAGACGCTGTAAGCCGCGCCGAGCTTGCGGCCTATGTTAAGCGCAACAAGCAAAGCCAGCTGATCATCATTGTCTCTCACGATGACGAGATGGTCGGCGCGGTAGAAGGGGTAGTGGATTTAGGCAGCATGTACCGGGGTAAATGCTGACAAGTGTAGTGCTACCCAACTGACAGAGATAACAAAAAAGCGATGCAGATGCACGTAGCATTCAGTCGGTTCGGACTCGGTGCCTTCACGCCATCGCAACGCTTTCAGATATAGTTCTCATTCTCTTACTAAAGGAAACTTTAGTCTACGTTGTCTTGTCGAGACAGAGGTGAAGCGAAGTGTTGTCGCGACGTATCTTATTCCAGGTGGCTCAGTATCATCGTGAGAATCACACCAAAGTGTACTTACAATTCTCGTGTCCCACGGACAACATGAGCTGAGCATTGAGGTTCCACCCTTTGCTGCAACTACACGGGGTTGGACGGCAATGAATATGCCGGGCCGCATGCCACGCGCAGCGGGGGTCCATGCCCCAGTATGTTGCCTACAGCAGCCTCGATGTCTACGCACACATCATCTCTGCCTTCGTGTTCAATCCGTTTGCCGGAGAGTGCGAGGGTTACAAGGCCGTAGAATACGAGCCGAACAAATGAAATGCGGTATCGACGCATAGGATTAAACTGACGATTGCTTTGCACCGAAAATACGCCCGGAAAGCCGCTATGGGTGGCGGCCCGGGTTAAATTGAGAGGCCCGTCCGATCACTTTCATGTGACGAACGGTCGGGCTTCTTATTCCACTTGCCAATGCTCGGCTCATATTGGAAGAAAGCTACGCTAATGTTTGCGTGATACTCCTATTTTTTCCGAAGAAAGAATCGGATAATGAAGAATAACAATAAAAAAGGTGCTAGATATAAAGCAAGTACAAAGGTTAATCCAACGAGACCTTGCAATAATGGCATAACTCCTCCCAGACACGAGATTTTGGTATTTGTCCCCATCTTATTTTGAATTGGACCAAATAGTTCCTAGACACAAAAACTACTCGTCAACTGGATCGCACCAATCTGCTGGCAAAACACAGCTTGATTCTTTATCGACATAGCACCAATCCGCAACAGGGCACTCGGCGATGTCGTAAAAATTGCATATATCAACTCCAAGACAACAAGGCTCAACGGGAGGATGTTCATTTGAACCAACAGGATGGATATGCTTCATAACAGCTCCTCACCTTAATCCAATTAGAGACTACGTTTGATCAATGCCACAGTGATCTACAACGCAGATGCTGCCGCCATCCATGTCATAGTCGCAGTAATCGTATGCACCACAGCCATCTGCTTTATCATAAACAGTACAGATGTCAGTAATGCCCAAGAGGCAGTCAAAAGACATCGGCTTCACGCCTGCCTCGTCGCCACTTCCTGGATTAATCGGATGAATATGCTTCACGACTACCTCCCTTTGAGTGCAGAAAAACCTCAATATTGTGTATAACAAACCAAGATGTCTAGTTCACCATATTTCTAGAATGGCTTCGGCGAACGTAGCAATAAGCTTCGCAGACGGTAATCAGAAGAACGAACACCTCCACAATGGTGACAGCAATGCGCTGAACCGCTTATTCCGATACAGTAGCTTCTCGTTGATTTTTCTCCTGCGAAGATGAGTGGCGGGAAATAAGGTCAAAAGCCATCTCGTAGCACATTTTTCTATATTCACATGATGCAGGGTGTAAACTCTTGGGCAAGTAGCCGTGCTCGTCTGCAGCCTCCCAGCTACAGCCCCCACCACAGAAAGACCGAGCCCAACAGTCCGTACAGTCAATTCTTTTTTCGACACCCTGACTCCAGTTTTCAATATACCTAGTTTCGTCAATTCCGGTGACGATGTTGCCCATTTTGAATCGCATCATCCCGACAAACCTGTGACAGGGGTATACGTCCCCTTCGGGAGTCACGGAAATAAAACGCCTGCCAGCCCCGCATCCGACAAAGGCGATCCTGTTGCTCATAATCAAATCAACTGCAGTTTTCAATGTTCTAAACAAGGGCTTTTCCCCTTGATCAATCTGTTTGAGATATTGATCCGCCAAATCTATTAGGCCCGCCCTGATTTTGTTTAATGAGTGTTCGTCGAGTTTGATATTCTCATCGAATGAGCTCACGGGCGAGAAGTAAATCCTTCTGAAGCCCATCTCTTTAAACTGAAGATAGTCTTCAACAAGGTTACAGTTATTATTTGTTAAGGTCGCTCTTGCGCCGAAGGGGAACGACTCGGAAAAACGACGAACGTTTTTGTCGATATCGGAGAAAGAGCCGCCTCCCGTCTTGTACGGGCGCGATGCATCGTGCTTGCATCCTGTACCATCGAGACTAATCAGAACAGAAAACCCGTGCTCCTTGAAAGAATTCACAGCAGTGTCATTCAAAAGCGTTCCGTTGGTCGTAATAGAATAGGTAAAGTTTCTATTGGGGTATATTCTTTTTGAATAGTCGACCGTTTTCCATATCAGCGGCTCGTTAATCATGGGTTCCCCACCAAAAAAGACGATTGCAAGCGTTTCGTTTTCCGATGAACTTGCGACGAGGTAGTCGACCGCCTTGAAGGCTATCTCGTCTGTCATCAGCAGAGGAGACGTTCCATAATCTCCTTTACCGGCAAAACAGTAACTACAACCAAGGTTGCATGCATGTGAAACGTGGAGTTCGATGGATCTAAGTTTTCGAGGCGTGTCTTTTGTTAAGAAAGTCCGCTCAGACAATCGTTGATACTCATCAATGTCGTCTTCAAGTTCTGCTATGGTCGTTTGGTCGTAGCCTTTCGCAGCAAGTGACTTTGTTAGCAACTTCGAGTTGACCGTTCTTCCCGATGCTTCAAATATGCGAAGCGCATCTTCTGATGCTTGGTCAACCTGAAAGCAATTGCGAGTGACCTCATCGAAGCAGTAACGACGATCACTTACTGAGAAAAAATGCATACGTTCCTCAATTTCATGCTGGACTGGCACTAACCTTGTTTATTGTTACGCAGCTATAAAAAACCACCAGCGGGGATTCGGTGTGCGGCCCAATCGGACTCCCAAAAGGTTCTATTTGAGACTGGCAAGCTTTGTGTTGTTGGCACTTCGACAGCGCTCTTTATTCCAACATGGAGCCTCGCAGTTTGAGTCGACTTGCCTCTGGAAGGTCCGATCTCAACTTGATTTAGGATGAAAACAGATTACAGGCGCGCTCCTCTAGAAAGAAAGGAAACCAATCGCCGCCTTTCACCAGGAAAGTTTTTATAGCCCACCTCGAGCAAAATGAAAGATGCGAGAGCGATTGGGGAACAACGCGAATCTCCCCTTTTGGGTGGGAGCGAGCCTTCAGCCACCGGCGAACGACTCGCCCTGGTCAGAATCTGGAAGTGGTGCCGGGCCGCTTGGGCCTCCCCGGTGACTTCGTGGGGCTTACCTGCCTGACGTCGAGGAGTACATCCGCAAGATTCGTTCCCTATGCCGTTTGCTCTCACGCCCGCCTTGGTTCCAAGTCGGGCGAGCACGAGGTCGCGCCGGCGCATCCGCTGGGACTGCTGCGCGTGCAAAACGGCTACGCGGTGAGCGTCCCGCGCTGGATTCAGCCGAGTGAGGAAGGCGTCGAGATCGGCGCGCTGGCAACGGGGGAGGGCGGCATCACCGATGTGGGCGATGACGTTTCGGCTCGCCATGCCCACGTGTGGTGCGATGACCAAAATGTCTGGTACGTTGAGGACCTGTCGTCCACCAACGGAACCGTGGTGGTAAACGGCGCGACGAACGTCTGCACCCAGGTCGAGCCCGGCCGCTCCGTCCAGCTCAACCCCGGTGACGAGCTCAAGCTCGGAGAATCCACAACCTACGCCATCCTCCTCGGCGCCCTCTGACTCATCTCCTAAATAAGTTGCGGTGAAATAGGGGCTGTTTAAGGCTACGGCCGGCAAAAACAGTTCCTATTTCACCGCAGCTGCCATTTGGTCCCTCGGTGACGGAAGGATCAATTTTGCCCTTGATGGTCACTCGAGGTAAACCTTTACCGCCCGCCTATATTTGCCGAAATTACACTTGACGGCGGGGTACAATAAACCCGCATGCGGATTTCCGTTGCGGGCGCTTCCCATCGCCGGGGCGTGCCCGGGAGCATCCGGCATGCGGCCTTTGCGGCGCTCGGTCATGTGCAAGACGGGTAGCTGGGCTTGTGGAGCGCGTGCAGCCCTCCTCGCCTCGGCATGCCTTCTCTCCACGCCATGTACCTGCTGCTGAGCCTGCCTGCCAGATGATTGGAAGCAACAGCGAAAATCCCATCACGCCAACATCCCGGCGATCGCCGGGGCCTGTATACCTATATGAGAGGAGAGGGGTATATGGCGCGTAAGTTTAAGTCTATGGACGGCAACGAGGCGGCCGCATATGTTTCGTATGCGTACACCGAGGTAGCGGGAATCTATCCCATTACGCCGTCCAGCCCGATGGCCGACCATGTCGACCAGTGGGCGGCCCAGGGTCGCAAGAATATCTTCGGCACCCCGGTCAAGGTCGTCGAGATGGAGTCCGAGGCAGGTGCAGCCGGTACCGTTCACGGTTCGCTGGGCGCCGGTGCTCTGACCACCACCTACACGGCTTCTCAGGGTCTGCTCCTGATGATCCCGAACATGTACAAGATCGCGGGCGAGCAGCTCCCGGGCGTCTTCCACGTCTCCGCGCGTTGCGTCGCTTCCCACGCCCTGAACATCTTTGGCGATCACTCCGACGTCATGGCCTGCCGCCAGACCGGTTTCGCCATGCTCGCCGAGGGCAACGTCCAGGAGGTCATGGACCTCTCGCCGGTGGCTCACCTTGCCGCCATCGAGGGTAAGACCCCGTTCCTTAACTTCTTCGACGGCTTCCGCACCAGCCACGAGATCCAGAAGGTCGCCATGTGGGACTACAAGGATCTGGCCGAGATGTGCGACATGGACGCCGTCCAGGCTTTCCGCGACCACGCGCTCAACCCTGAGCACCCGCACACCCGCGGCAGCCACGAGAACGGCGATATCTTCTTCCAGAACCGTGAGGCCTGCAACAAGGTCTACGACGAGCTTCCCGCCGTCGTCGAGGGCTACATGAAGAAGATCAACGAGAAGCTCGGCACCGATTACGGCCTGTTCAACTACTACGGCGCTCCCGATGCCGACCGCGTCGTCGTGTGCATGGGCTCCTTCTGCGACGTGCTCGAGGAAGTCATCGACTACCTCAACGCCCACGGCGAGAAGGTCGGCCTGGTCAAGGTCCGTCTGTTCCGTCCGTTCTCCATCAAGCACTTCGTCGACGTTCTCCCCGAGACCGTCCAGAAGATCGCCGTCATGGACCGTACCAAGGAGCCGGGTTCCATCGGCGAGCCGCTCTACCAGGACGTCGTCTCCGCTCTCTACGAGGCCGGCAAGACGGGCATCAAGGTCGTCGGCGGCCGTTACGGTCTGGGCAGCAAGGACACGCCTCCCGCGTCCGCGTTCGCTGTCTTCGAGGAGCTCAAGAAGGACGAGCCCAAGCGCGAGTTCACCATCGGCATTGTCGATGACGTGACCAACCTGAGCCTGCCCGAGGCCGAGGATGCGCCCAACACCGCAGCCCCCGGCACCATCGAGTGCAAGTTCTGGGGTCTGGGTGGCGACGGTACCGTCGGCGCCAACAAGAACTCGATCAAGATCATCGGCGACCACACCGACAAGTACGTCCAGGCCTACTTCCAGTACGACTCCAAGAAGACCGGCGGCGTCACCGTCTCGCACCTGCGCTTTGGTGATTCCCCGATTCGCTCGCCGTACTACGTGACCAAGGCCGACTTTGTCGCCTGCCATAACCCCAGCTACATCGTTAAGGGCTTCAAGATGGTCCGCGACGTCAAGCCGGGCGGCACCTTCCTGGTCAACTGCCAGTGGAGCGACGAGGAGTTCGCCGAGCACATGCCCGCCGTGGCCAAGCGCTACATCGCGAACAACAACGTCAACGTCTACCTGATCGACGCTATCGACCTGGCCGCTAAGGTCGGCATGGGCAAGCGCACCAACACGGTGCTCCAGTCCGCCTTCTTCGCGCTGGCCAAGGTCCTGCCCGCCGAGGACGCCCTACAGTACATGAAGGACGCGGCTACCAAGTCCTACATGAAGAAGGGCCAGGCTATCGTCGACGCCAACCACAAGGCCATCGATGCCGGCGCTACCGCCTTCCGTAAGTTCGAGGTTCCGGCCGACTGGGCTACCGCCGAGGATGCCGCTCCCGTCGAGCTCTCCGAGGAGATCAAGTCCGCTATCGCCCAGCAGGTCAAGAACCTGCTCGAGCCCATCGATCGCATGGACGGCGACAGCCTGCCTGTTTCCGCCTTCGTCGATTGCGCTGACGGCCAGTTTGAGCTGGGCGCCTCCGCATACGAGAAGCGCGGCGTCGCCGTGGTCGTTCCCCACTGGGACGAGACCAAGTGCATCCAGTGCAACCAGTGCGCCTATGTGTGCCCGCATGCCAGCATCCGTCCGTTCGCGATGACCGAGGACGAGGCTGCCGCCGCGCCCGAGGCTTCCCGCACGCTCGACGCCATGGGCCCCAAGGCCAAGGGCATGAAGTTCACCATGGCCGTGTCCCCGCTCGACTGCATGGGTTGCACCAACTGCGTCAAGGTCTGCCCCAAGGGCGCCCTCGAGATGGTTCCCACCGAGCAGGAGATGGACCAGCAGCCCGTTTGGGACTATATGGTCGAGAACGTCTCCGAGAAGAAGGAGCTCATCGCGGCCAACGTCAAGGGCAGCCAGTTTAAGCAGCCCTACCTGGAGTTCTCCGGCTCCTGCGCCGGCTGCGCCGAGACCGCCTATGCACGTCTGGTGACCCAGGTTGCCGGCGACCGCATGTTCATCTCCAACGCCACCGGCTGCTCCTCCATTTGGGGCAACCCCGCTGCCACCGCTCCTTACTGCAAGGACAAGGACGGTCACGGCCCGGCGTGGAACAACTCCCTGTTCGAGGACAATGCCGAGCACGGTCTGGGCATGGCCGTCGGTTACGAGGCCGTCCAGCACAAGCTGATCGCCGCTACCCAGGACATCATCGCTGCCGATGGTCCGTCCGATGAGCTCAAGGCCGCCGGCCAGGCTTGGATCGACTCCGTCAACGACGCCGAGGCCTCCAAGACCGCTGCTGCTGCCTACGTTGCCGAGCTCGAGAAGTGCGGCTGCGACGCTTCCAAGGCGATCCTCGCTGACAAGGCTTACCTCACCAAGAAGTCCTTCTGGATCTTCGGCGGCGACGGCTGGGCCTACGACATCGGCTTCGGTGGCCTGGACCACGTCTTGGCTTCCGGCCACAACGTCAACGTCTTCGTCTTCGACACCGAGGTCTACTCCAACACCGGCGGTCAGGCCTCCAAGGCCTCGAACCTGGGCCAGGTCGCTCAGTTCGCCGCTGCCGGTAAGGTGACCAAGAAGAAGTCCCTGGCCGAGATCGCCATGAGCTACGGCTACGTCTACGTGGCGCAGGTCGCCATGGGCGCCAACCCGGCTCAGACCCTCAAGGCCATTCACGAGGCCGAGGCCTACGACGGCCCGTCCCTCATCATCGGCTACAGCCCCTGCGAGATGCACTCCATCAAGAAGGGTGGCATGCAGAACTGCCAGGCCGAGATGAAGAAGGCTGTCGAGTGCGGTTACTGGAACCTCTTCCGCTTCAACCCCGAGGCTGCTGCCGGCAAGAAGTTCTCGCTCGATTCCAAGGAGCCCGCGGGCGGTTATCAGGAGTTCCTGATGAACGAGGCCCGTTACGCTTCGCTGACGCGTTCCTTCCCCGAGCGCGCCGAGGAGCTCTTCAAGGAGAATGAGCAGGCCGCTATGGACCGCTATCAGCACCTGCTGAAGCTCAAGACGGTGTACAACGAGGCCTAGGTCTCCCACCGCAGGATCTGAGGGCTAACCTTCGCGGACGTCCTCGGACATGAAAGAATCCCCGCTGCGCACTACGTGCGGCGGGGGTTCTTTCGTTCTGCGGAGTGTCCGCGAAGGTTAGCCCTCAGATCCTGCTACGACTACGTCCTCGGATTGTGTGGCTGAATGAAGGACGTGGTTGGTGGGGCCTTTTGTCCCGGTCGCTGTTTCGCGGCTTTGCCGCGAAAGGCGCGTTGCTTTGGGGATGGATGGGGGTGTTCCTATAGTTTTGTCAACTGGGAAATGCTCTCCGTGCGACTGAATCGCGGCATGCTGACGCCAGGCCATTAGGCCGGTGGGCTTCAGTCTGCTCGGTGCGTTTCGGCTAGGCTGCGTAAGGCACCCTGTCTCGCA
>DBFOLV010000014.1:0-34137 GCA_048430825.1 Collinsella sp. | reverse complement strand
CCTGCCGGTTCGACCGGCGCGCCACGGGTCAAGATGCACCAGGCCTGGACGAAGTCCGGGCCCGCGCCTTTAGACGCGAGCCCGGGGCCCGTGGGTTATACCCTAAGAGCAAACCACCCTTTTTAAGGGTGGTTCTGATTTACGCCGGCACCGCACGAATTCGAACCTCGGTCGAGGTGCGAGCATCTTAATCATCACTTCGTAAAATTTTTCCAAATTGTCGCTTGACCCATCGAGGGGTCACGTGCATAATAATCCGTGCGTTGCGGCGTTACCTCAGCTGGATAGAGGGTCTGACTACGAATCAGAACGTCATAGGTTCGAATCCTATACGCCGCACCACTTGAGTTTTTAGCCTCCGGAAACGGGGGCTTTTCCTTTACGGGGGCATTGCGGAGATTCGAACCTCGTTCGAGGCGCGAGCGTCAAGAAAACGCGGAGCGTTTTTAGCGAGCGGGCGAGTCCGCCGGCAGGCGGGCGAAGCCGGTGCGGATCCGCGCAGCGGATGCGCGGAATCCTATACGCCGCACCATTTGAGATTAAAGCTCCCGGCAACGGGGGCTTTTCTTTTACGTAAGCACTGCATGGATTCGAACCTCGGTCGAGGCGCGGGCGTGAAGCGGACGATTTCTTATCGACTCGTGTAAGATTCCGAGTAGGTATCGCGGCCTATCCGCGACCGCTCCTTCTCTAGACGACCGATCAGGGTGATATTTCGTGGCAGAGCGTCCGACATACAAGCTCAGGTTTCTCGATCCCAAGAAGCGCTTTCCGGCGATGCCCGAGCAGCCTGCGGGACGCTCATATGGCGTGGTCTGGAAACTCTTTGGCGAGGATCAGCATGAATCTTGTTATGTCGTCGAGTTCGTTGGCAAAAGTCATGTGTCGCTTTTGGGCTACGTAAGCGTTTCGGGTGAGGTGTACAAGGTGGACCGCCCCGTCAGCGAGGCTCCGCTGCCCAACGATCCCGACATGGAACTGGTCCTTGACGAGTCGGATTCCAGTATTGGTGAGATTATGGTAAGGAAAGCCAACGGTGCAATGCGCGCGTGTGCGCAAACTGCCGGCTCTCCCGAAGGCCCCATGCGCGAGCAGTCCGACCACGAGACATGGAATTCGACCCGCGCCCTTCCTTACGGTGAGTTCATGGCCTCGATGTTCTTGCGCTACGTGATATTTGCCAACTCCGAAAGCGCTATTGTGAACACGGCGGACGCCGGCGGACTCGACGAGGGTATGCAAAACGTTGTCGACAAGATCAAGCTCGTAAAGTTGCCCGAGCCGGTCGAGGTGTTTTTGGGCTTTAACACGGCACCGCTCCCCGATGCTATCGAGACGCTGCTTTACCGCGTTGACCATGCCGAGAATCCGAGCGGTATCGAGCGCTATGCCGCCGCCCTTATGAGCGAAATTGACTTGCCCCGCCTGCGCACCATCGCTGCTAAGTCCGAGATGAGCCTGGCTCGCATTGATCGCTCAAAGATTTTCTATCTCAATTTTGATCGTAGCCTGTTGGACCAGGACGAGATTGACATGCTGCTTGCCATCGAGTGCCGTCTCAACCGCCTCTCCGGCATCCTTGAGCGCATCGGGGCCGGATTGGCCCCTGCGGCATCCTCGCCGAGCCTTGAGGGCTGCGCGCTCTTTGATGCGTGGCATATCGCCAAGACGACCAACGATGTTCCCCGACTGCTCGATACGGCTTCGAGCGATAACCCGTGGGCCAAGCCGGGAACGGTTTCGTGCCAGCCGGGCGGCGAGTGGGACGTGCGCACCCGTTTTGCGCGAATCGTTGAGGCGCTCAACGTGGTCACGCGGCTCGACTATACCTATCGGGCAAACGTTGCCGAGGGGATTATGCTCGTTCGGTTTGGGCAGTCTGTCGTTGATGCCATGCTGCAACGTGAATACGACGCTCAGGATGACGCCTGGCGCGAGCTGGACGAGGACACGCGCGCGATCTGGGCCGCGGAGCACGATGCGCGCGTGGCACTCACGCTTGCGGCAGCGTGTTTTGCCGCGGGCACCTGCATCACGCGCTGCTATGTGCAGATTGCTGCTCCCGACAGTGAGCAGGGCGAGCGCGTTGTTGCAACGTATTTCTTTGGGCGCGCGGCCTATCTGGCCGATTGCGTGCCTGTCGCCAAGGATCTTGAGAGCATGGACATGAACGATATGCCGTGCAAGCGTGTGCTTGAGGCGTATGAGTCAACCGCTCCGGAGACGATTGAGCCTGCGGAGGTTCATGCTCGTCCGCGTGATGACCATCGCACGCTGCCGCCGGCGCTGCGCGATCTGCTGCTTGCCGATACGGCTGACGAGTTGGAGGTCATGGAAGAGGACGATGACCCATACGTGGCCCGTGTTGTTGAATTGCGCGAGCAGGCAAAAGTAGACCGTACAGGTGCTTTTGAAGGCTTTTCCCGTCTTGTCGAGGAGTTGGAGGCTAAGTGCACTGTCGCCGAGCTTTTGGCGACAGGTCCGGTTCAAACGCAGTTTTGCGATAACCAGCTGGTGCGCATGGTGCTACCGGTGTTGGAAGAAGACCGCTCTGTGCGAATCCTTCGTGCGCCCGATGCGCTGTACTTTGCCCAGCACGAGATCTGCAGCTTTTATGCCGAGCAAGAGGACTTTGAACGAGCGCTGCCCGAGGTGCGCCATCTTTACGATCTGGCGCGCTCGTCCATGCAATCGCACTTTGCGCTCATCAACGTGCTTGCGCGTCTGGAGCGCTTTGACGAGATTATCGAGGTGGCGCGCCACGGCCTACGTATTGCCAGCGATCGTTCTGCAATTGGCTACCTGTTCTATCGCTTGGCGTTTGCCTATTGGAATTGCGATCAGCTCGACCTGGCGCTGGCTTGTTACCGTCTGGTGCCGCGCGGCGAGGAGTCGGGCAGCAGCGCGCTGGAAGAAATGCAGGGCCTTATGAACGAGATGGGCGTCAGCGAGCCTCCGACGTTCGAGGAGGCGGTCGAGACCATCCGCAAGGCTGGACTTGAGCTGCCGCCAGTGTCCGCCGTGACGAATCAGCTGGCAGATGCCGCTGTGCAACTGGTCGACAACGGCTTCTTTTTCCTGGCGCGCGGTTGCATCTTCCAAATGTGGCGTACCATGGGTAACGACGAGCTCGGCTCCCTCAACCGCTCGCTGGGGTAGGGGCGATATAGAGGGGCCGCACCGCGCTATTTGTATCGGCGCGGGCGGGAGGACCCGGCAGGATTGGTAAGGCATAAAGCCGCCGAGCCTGCTAAAACTGTTAAACTCTGCTAAAGTTGCTAAACTTTGTTAAAGTTGTTAAAACTAGCAGAGGAGGGCAGAATGACGAAAGCTGTTAACCCCTTTAAGCCAACGGCGGGCATGAATCCGCCTGAGCTTATCGGACGGGACACTGTTTTGGATGACTTTGCCGAGGCTCTTGAGAATGGTCCTGGTGCCCCCGATCGACTCATGCGCATCTCGGGCGTCCGAGGCACAGGTAAAACGGTGCTCCTTAATGCATTGGGTGACCTTGCACGCAAAAAAGGATTCGAGGTCGTTGACGTTGCCTCCAATGCTGGTTTTTGCAATAGAATCCTCGAGGCTCTGCAGCGAAACGTTCGTCTTGAATCAATCTCGATTTCCCCATCGATTTTAGGGGTCAGCCTTGGCTCCATGGAGATGTCGAAGTCGGCCTCTCATCTGGGCGAGGCGATGTACGATGCTGCGAAGCGCGGTGGTCTGCTCATTACGCTCGACGAGATCCAGGATGCCTCAACTGAGGAAATGCGCGAGCTAGGCAATGAGATGCAGCTCTTGATCCGCCAAGGAGCGAATGTCGCTTTCGCTTTCGCCGGGCTGCCGACATCGGTAGATGGCGTGGTGGTGGATGATACGTTGACGTTCCTTCAGCGAGCCAAACATGTTGAACTTACTCGGCTTTCCGATTTTGAAGTTGGCGGATCGTTTGAGGATACGATGAGACGAGCGGGCAAGGAGCTCGACAAAGGTGCCGCTGAGCTATTAACAAAAGCTTCGGCAGGCTATCCCTTTATGGTCCAGCTGGTCGGATATTACGCTTGGCAGGTTGCTGCGCGCAGTGGGGCGGAGAGCGTGAGCGAAGAGGCGGCTCGTAAGGGTATCCAGGCGGCTCTTGATAGCTTTAATGCTATGGTGATTGCCCCAGCGCTGCGCAGGGTGTCGGAACGGCAGTTTCAGTATCTCGCGGCGATGGCTCAATGCGAGGGCGTCGATATCGCCAACGGCGATATCGCCAAGAAGATGGGTTTGTCGGCGAACAAAGTTGGGTCATATCGCAAGCGTCTGATCGATGCGGGGTTGATTGAGCCCGCGGGCTATGGCTGTGTTTCGTTTGCAATTCCGTACATGCGCGATTATCTGTTGGAGACCGTTCGAGAGGACTAATAAAGAATGGGCTGTCCGCGCTGTCGCTGGGGCCGTCCTTGTATCTTTGTCTCAACCTGTAACATCTGGAGGGGATTACGGCCTGCAGATGTTACAGGTTGAGATGATTGACTGAGACGTTTACTGGTAAAAGAGAGGTAAAAGAGGAAACGCCTCAAAATTCCCCTTGCCCAACTTCGGCTGTTTGGTTACTATAGAACGGCTGTTACGGAGAGCTGACCGAGAGGCCGAAGGTGCTCGCCTGCTAAGCGAGTATGCCCCAAAAGGGCATCTGGGGTTCGAATCCCCAGCTCTCCGCCAGTATGACTTTGAAGAAGGGTCCCATTTGGGACCCTTTTTTATTATCAAGAATGGCGGCTGGGGATTCGAACCCTCAAAAAGGAGGCATCCTTTCGGACGCCTCCTTTCAGTGGACTTATTATTCTTGCGCCCTACATCTCAGGAGCCTTGGCTACGGTCTCGCTCTCTGCCGCAAGTGGGCGGTTGTCGATGCGGCGGCCCAGGCGGTCGAGCTTCACAAGGAGCCACTCAATGGGATTCGGCCCCGAGCCTTCCTCGTCGGCAACCAGGTCCATGACGGCGATCTTGGTGCCGTCCTGCTTGAGCGTAACGCTGCCCACCTTGTCGCCCACATGCACCGTGCCCGAAAGATCGTCGTAGCTAACCTTTTCGGTCACCTCGCCGGCAAGGGAAAACACGGTCGCTTGCGCCGTAGGATCGGCGAGCGTGGCGTCGATCGTCTTATCCGTCCAGTCGGTTTGGCCAATGCGCGCCATAAGCGGGTTGCCGTTGGCGGTCTTTTCTTGCGTGTTGGCGATTGCGACCGTCACCTTGTGGTCGTAGTACCAGTTGGCAAGGGTGGCGGTATCGGTAAAGCGCTGATCGGTGGTGGTGGAGTTCAAAATAACGGTGTAGATCTCGTCGCCGTCGCGGTTGTAGGCGCTCGTAAAGCAATAGCCCGCGTCGTCGGTGGTGCCGGTCTTGCCGCCGATGTTGCCATCTTGGCCCAGCAAATAGTTATGCGTGTCCATGGAATGCGAATGGTCGGTGCCGTCGGCGCCCGTGACCTCGATCCAGGAATCCTCGCTCGCTACGACCTCGCGGATCGTGTCGTTTTTCATGGCCTCCTGCATCATCAGCGCTACGTCGTGTGCGGTTGAGTGCATATCGCCAGCCCACTCATCAAAGTCCAGACCATGCGGGTTTTCAAAAAGCGTACCGGTGCAGCCGAGCTTATTAGCGCGCTCGTTCATGGCCTTCACAAATGTGGCCTCGGCGTCTTTGGTCTTAGGGTCGATCTTCTTGCCCACATATTCGGCGAGCACGATGGCGGCGTCGTTGCCAGAGGGAATCATCAGGCCGCGCAGTGCCTGCTCCACGGTAAGCTCGTCGCCTTCGAGCAAGCCGGCGGTCGAATTACCCACGGTGGCTGCGGCGTTGCTCACCGTGACCTTCTCGTCCATCTTGCAATTCTCGACGGTTAGGATTGCGGTCATGACCTTGGTGATCGAGGCGATCTTGACCTGTTTGTCAGCATCGCGGGCATAGTAGACGGTGCCGTCTTTGCCCATGACGAGGGCATTGGTCGCATCGATATCGGGCAGGTTTTCGGCCGTGATGCCGCGCGCATCGGCGGTTTTGCCGCAAACATTGTCGGTCGTGAGCACTTGGGCGCCGGCGACGGTGGGCACGCCAGCGGCAAGGGCGATAGCGCAGACAAAGCCGGCGGCAAGCCGGGCTGAGCGCTTTGCAAAAGAGGTGAGGGACTTCACAGATTTCGCTTTCGACGGGATGGTCTCTTCTGGAACTAGAGTATATCGTTTGCCGGCGTCGGCGATCATCGCGTGCGCGCGTGGTCCACATCCGCACCCGAACGGGCACAAGGGTGCTTAAGGCCGACTTAATCACACACGCTTGTTGTGTGTGGCGTGCGTCGCCTCGGGCATAATGGAGCGCGAGAGGAGCACGCATGAACGAGCGCATACTGGTAGTTGATGACGAGAAGGCCATCGCCGACTTGGTTGGTATCTACCTTACAAAAGAGGGCTTTGATGTCCAGATTGCCTATAGTGGGGCCGATGCTACCAAGGCAATCTTGGAGCAGGAGTTCGATCTGGCGCTGCTGGATGTCATGCTGCCCGATATCGATGGCTTTGAGCTGCTGCGTACGATCCGTTCCAGCCATACCTATCCCGTGATCATGCTGACGGCGCGCGATGCCCAGCAAGACAAGATCGAGGGCCTTTCGCTTGGCGCGGACGATTACGTGGTCAAGCCGTTCCGCCCGCTGGAACTCATCGCGCGCGTGCACGCTCAGCTTCGCCGCTACACCAGCTACGGTAGCCGTGCACAGGCGGCCGAGTCGCCGACCATTCAGCTCGACGGCATGGAGATCAACCGCGACGCTCGTTCCGTGACGGTGGACGGTGCACCGGTACGCCTCACACCCACCGAGTATTCAATCTTGCTGTATCTGGTCGAGCATCGCGGCAGCGTGGTGGCCGTGGAGGACCTGTTCCGCGCGGTGTGGAACGAGGACTTTATGCCCGGCTCCAACAATACGGTGATGGTGCATATTCGCCACTTGCGCGAAAAGATCGGCGACGACGCACAAAAGCCACGCTTTATCAAAAACGTCTGGGGCGTCGGCTACATCATCGAATAACGCTTTTCGCTTGTGAGGATCTTGATATGACAAAAGACGATAGGCAAGCGTTCGAGGTGCCCGATCGGCTCTTTGAATACGTGAGGTCGGTCGTCGACAACCGCGCGCTTGCAACGGTGCTGCTCTTTTTGCTGAGCCTGCTGCTGATTGGCATCGACAACATCGTCGGAATCTTGGCGGTGCTGCTTGTCGGCTTTTTGCTGATCGATCGATTTGAGATCGTGTGCCGCTGCGTGGTGATTGGCGGCGCCGCGTGGGCCATGACGTTGGCGATTGGCGCCATGGCGCTCGGCGGCATCGAAGGGCCGGTGCTGTTCGATGCCGGCTTTGTATTCAACATGCTTGGCTTTGTGCTGGCGCTTGCCGCGTGCGTGCTGTTCTTGTGTGGCCGCGCCCTGTACTACCAGGGCTACGAGCAGGGCGAGCAGCATGCCGATTGTGTGCTGGCCGCTCGTATTCAAGATCGCCTGATCGATCACCCCGACACCTGGGATAACATCGACGGCGACTTCTTGGAGGTCGAGGGCGCCCTTAACCGCGTGCGTGACCGTGAGCGCAAGGTGCAGCAAGCTCTGCGTGACGAGTCGCATCGCAAGGACGATCTGGTCACGTACTTGGCACATGACCTACGCACCCCGCTTGCCAGTGTGGTGGGCTATCTTTCGCTGCTGCAAGAGGCTCCTGAGCTGCCGGTTGAGCAACGTGCGCACTTTACGGGCGTGGCTCTCGACAAAGCGCACCGGCTCGATGCGCTCATCGAAGAGTTCTTCGATATCACGCGCTTTGACTTCCACGATATCGTGCTCACGCGCGGCTATGTTGATCTGGGGTTGCTGCTGGCTCAGGTGGCTGACGAGTTCTATCCCATCCTCAACGAGCAGCATAAGGAAGCCCAAGTTGATATTCGCGAGGACCTGACGGTGCTCGTGGATGGCGACAAGATGGCTCGCGTGTTCAACAACATCATGAAAAACGCCGTTGCCTATAGCTATGAGGGCTCGACCATCACGATCGAGGCCAGACGCCGGGACGGCGGTGGCGTGCGCGTGCGCTTTATCAATCAGGGCGATCCCATCCCTGAGGCAAAGCTCAAGGTGATCTTTGAGAAGTTCTATCGCCTGGATGCGGCGCGTGCGACCAATCGCGGCGGCGCTGGACTGGGGCTTGCCATCGCCAAGGAGATCGTATGCGCGCACGGCGGTACCGTTGCATGTGAATCGACGCCCGAACACACGATATTCACCATCGAGCTGCCCGCCGCATAGCCAGTGTGCCCTTACAAACACTTGACAATGCGCTCACGTGCATATGAGCCGCGATTCCTACTATCGATACTGCTGAATTGATATCGATGTGGAGGTATGCGGTATGACGGCTGCTGCGGCTGTGGAGCCCACGGAGCTTGAAGAACTCATGAAAGCGCAGGCCGAGGCCGCGCGCGAGCGCGAGGTTGGGGATGCGACTCGCCCCACGGCAGAGGATCTTGCCGCCTCGCCGACGCGCATCGATGTCGAGGGCCTCGACCTGTTCTATGGCGACCACCATGCGCTCAAGGACGTGAATATCAAGATCCGCGACAAGCAGATTACCTCGTTCATCGGGCCTTCGGGCTGCGGAAAGTCCACGTTGCTGCGCTGCTTTAACCGCATGAACGACGGCATCAAGGACTGCCGAATCGAGGGCAAGATTGCGCTCGATGGTCAAGATATCCTGGGCGACTACGACATCTGCCGCCTTCGCCAGCGCGTGGGCATGGTGTTCCAGCGCCCCAACCCGTTTCCCATGAGCATCTACGACAACGTCGCCTATGGGCCGCGCGGTATGGGTGTGCGCGATCACGTCGTGCTCGACGAGCTGGTCGAAGACTCCCTGCGACGCGCCGCCCTGTGGGACGAGGCCAAGGACAAGCTCAAAGAGTCGGGTCTGGGTCTTTCGGGCGGCCAGCAGCAGCGCCTGTGCATCGCCCGCGCACTTGCCGTGCAGCCCGACATTCTGCTGATGGACGAGCCGACCTCGGCACTCGATCCTGTGTCGACGCTGGTGGTGGAGCAGCTGGCCTGCGAGCTCAAAGAGACCTGCACGCTCGTGGTCGTTACGCACAATATGCAGCAGGCGGCGCGTATCTCCGATTCGGTCGCATTCTTTTTGCTGGGTGAGCTGGTGGAGCACGCGCCCACCGCGCAACTCTTCAAGAATCCGACCGATCCGCGCACGGCGGATTATTTGACGGGGCGTTTTGGCTGATACCATCTAGTAAAGGTACCTTTAGGGTTAAGATGCGGTCATGCCGGCCGCAAAGGGGTTCAACATGATCTATTACGTCGAGGACGATGACAACATCAGGGATTTGACGGTCTATGCGCTGCGCAAGCAGGGGATTGAGGCCGAAGGCTTTTCGCGCGACGGTGAGTTTAAGGCTGCCGTGGCGCGACGGGTACCCGATGCCGTCCTGCTCGACATCATGCTGCCCGATACCGATGGCTTGGCGATTATGCGTCGACTGCGTGCCGATCGCCTGACGGCGACGGTGCCCATCATGATGCTTACCGCCAAGGATACCGAGCTCGACAAGGTGATGGCGCTCGATGGCGGTGCCGACGATTACCTGACTAAGCCGTTTTCGCTCATGGAGCTTGCGAGCCGCTGCCGCGCACTGCTGCGTCGCGGCGGCATGGTCAAGCAGGCGAGCGATGTGCTCAGCGTGGGCGACATCGTGCTCTCGCCCAGCCATCGTGAGGTGACTGTTGCCGGCGAGTCGCTTAAGCTCACCCTGCGCGAGTTCGACCTGCTCGAGTACCTCATGCGCAAGCCCGGCGTGGTCTTTACCCGCGAGTCGTTGCTGCAGAGCGTGTGGGGCTGGGACTTCGACGGCGGTTCGCGCACCGTTGACGTGCACGTGCAGACGCTTCGCCAAAAACTGGGCGAGCATGCCAGCGCCATCGAGACCGTGCGCGGCGTGGGCTACCGCTTGGCCGAGCCTTCTGCCGGTGATGGTGCCGAAGGTGACGACACCGCGGCCACCGCATCGGAGGAGTAACCCGTGGTCTTCGCCCCCCAGGGAAAACATACGCTGTCGCACCGCGTTTTTGTGACGATCTTTGTCTGCGCCATGGCGGTTATCGTGGCGTTTACGGTGCTGGGTGCGTTCTTTGTGCAAAACACCTTGGCGGATGCCACGAGTGCCAACCTGGCGCAAGAAACCGAGCTCATTGCTGCCGCCCTCGACGAGCAGCAGGAGCCCATCCCGTTCTTGCGTAGCCTCGATCGAGAGGACTTGCGCATCACGCTGATTAACAAGGATGGATCGGTTGCCTACGACAACGAGGCGTCGCCTTCCACACTGCCCAACCATGGCGATCGCCCCGAGGTCATCGAGGCCTTTGAGAGTGGTTCGGGTTCCGCGGAGCGCGCAAGCTCTACGCTCGACGAGATTATGCTGTATCGCGCCGTCGCCCTTGATAACGGCCAGGTTGTCCGCTTGGCGCAGGCCCAGCCTGGCGTTGCGGCGATTTTGCTGTCGATGGTGGCGCCGATGCTGCTTATCGCAGCAGCGGGTGCGGTACTCTCGTTTTTTATGGCGCGCCGCGAGTCCCGTGCCATCATCGCGCCTTTGCAAGAGGTGGATTTGGACCACCCACGCCGTAGCTATGAGCACGCCTATGCCGAGATGGTCCCCATGCTTGAGCGTATTGAGTCGCAGCGCCAGGAGCTCAAGCGCCAAATGGCGGTGCTGGCGGACAACGACCGTATGCGCCGCGAGTTCACGGCGAATATCACCCATGAGCTCAAGACGCCGCTTACGGCGATTTCGGGCTATGCCGAGCTCATCGCAAACGGCATGGTCGAGGGCGAGGGCGACCTGCGCAACTTTGGCGGTCGCATCTATCGTGAGGCGGGCCGCTTGGCAGCGCTTGTCAACGATATCCTTACGCTGTCTAACTTGGACGAGGCCGAGCGTGCAGCTGAGGGCGAGGCGGTGCCCATTGGGTCCACGGAGCCTATTGAGCTCTCGCGTGCCATCTACGCGGTCGAGCAGCGTCTTGAACAGGTCGCCCGTCAGGCGAATGTGACGATAAGGCATGAGACCAAGCCTGTGGTCATCGAGGGCGTGTCGCGCTTGATTGACGAGCTCATCTATAATCTGGCAAGCAACGCCATCCGCTACAATCGACCCGGCGGTACGGTTACGCTGCAGTGCGGCACCAACGACGAAGGCCATCCGTTCCTTGCGGTCGCCGACACGGGAATCGGTATCGCGCCTGAAGAACAGGGCAAGGTATTTGAGCGGTTCTATCGCGTGGACAAGAGTAGGTCCAAGGCACGCGGCGGAACCGGTCTGGGGCTTGCCATTGTCAAGCATGCGGCCCTGTATCATCACGCCACGCTCGATCTGTCGAGCGAGTTGGGCGTGGGAACCACCATTACGGTGACGTTTCCCATACAGCAGGACGAGCCATTCGCATAGCGATATAACATAGATATTGATGCAGACGCCGCATTTGACTTTCGGGTGCGGCGTTGTTGTGCAATTTTACGATTGCTTCCGACATTTTTACAGGAGAGCCTGTTTCTTATGTATAGAGTTTGGTCTCGGTAAAAAGATGCGATAACATACGGACAGTTTTGTCAATCCGAACTGGGGAAATGAAAGGCAAGCTGCATGACCCTTCTCGAACTGTTCCAGCTGCTGAAGAAGCACCTTCAGCTGGTCATCACCCTTCCGGTGGTCTGCGCGATCGCCATGGGCATCGTGTCCTTCGTTGCGATGGACAACACCTATACCGCGACGACGAGCATGTACATTCTCGCCAAGACCGACGATAGCGGTCAGATGAGCTACAACGATCTCTCGGCGAGTCAGATGCTTTCCAACGATATCGCCACGCTGCTGGATAGCGATAGCGTTAAGAGCGGCGCAGCCAATGAACTGGGCCTCACCGATCTGGATGACTACAAGGTGTCTGTTTCCTCCGAGACCACCACGCGTGTCATTACGCTTTCGGTTACCGGCACCGATGCCAAGGAGACGGCTAAGGTCGCAAAGGCCATAGCTAGCTCGGTGAGTACGGTCGCTCAGAACGTCGGCGCTGCCCAGAGCATCAACGTTATCGACGAGGCTAAGACCCCCGAAGCCCCCAGCGGCCCCAAGCGTATGCTGTACGTTGCTGTCGCGTTCCTCGCGGGCATCTTTATCGCAGTTGCCTATGTCGTTTTGGCAGACATGCTCAATACCCGCATCCGCGGTGCCGAAGAGGCAGAAGAGCTCCTGGGCATTCCCGTTGTTGGCCGAATTCCGGCTATGAAAGGTGGTAAATAGGCATGGCTAAGGCAAAGAACACCGATAAGCTCGTTGTACAGAATGCCGCCAAGACCCTTCTGGCCAACATCCGCTTTGCGAGCGTGGACGACCCCATTCGCACTATTACCGTCACGTCCTCGATTCCCAACGAGGGCAAGTCTACGGTTTCCATCAACCTTGCCCAGGCTATCGCCACGAGCGGCAAGTCCGTGCTCCTGGTCGAGGCCGATATGCGCGGCAGGTCCCTTTCCGATATGCTCGGCGTTCGTTCGCGCGGCGGACTCTATGCGGTCCTTTCCGAGCAGATCTCCATTGACCAGGCAATTGTCGAGACGGGTCAGAAGAACTTCTACTTCCTCGATGCCGAGCCGCATATTCCCAATCCTGCCGACATCATTGTCTCTCACCGCTTTGCCAAGTTGGTAAAGGCACTGTCCGCCAAGTTCCAGTACGTCATCTTTGATGCTCCCCCGGTCGGCACCTTCATCGATGCTGCCGAGATTGCCAGCCTGACCGACGGTACGCTGTTCGTGGTGCGCGAGGACTTCACCAAGCGCGAGGAGGCACTCAACGCTATCGGCCAGCTTAAGAAGTCCGAAAAGGTCAAGCTCATCGGTACCGTTATGAACTACTGCGAGACCGAGACCAGCGAGTACTACTACTCCTACTACACCAAGGACGGTAAGAAGGTGAAGAAGGGCTCCGACGATCAGGGGACTTCCAAAAAGGGCATCTTCACCAACCGAGCAAACGTTTAGTTGATTAAGGCTGACCTATGCGTGACATTCATTGCCATATCTTGCCGGGTGTAGACGACGGCGCCGCCGATCTCGATGAGAGCTTGGCGATGCTCGAGGCTGCCAAGCGGGCCGGTGTAACCAGAATCGTTTGCACTCCTCACTGCCGTGATCCCTATTTTGATTACGACAAGATGTGGGATGCCTTTGAGCTGCTGCGTGATAACGCTGACGGTTTTCCGCTCCAGATGGGCTTCGAGGTCAACCATCGAAAGCTTGTTGAGCTTGGTATCGATGCTGCGGAGCACTTGCATTTCGATGGAACCAACGAGTTTCTGCTCGAGCTTTCGACGCATGCCGATGCGTATGCGTTTAGAGAGTACGAGAACACGATTTACGATTTGCAGTGCCGTGGTTACCAGGTGATTATCGCTCATCCTGAGCGCTATCGTGCGGTTCAAAAGGATGTAAGCGTGGCGGAGCGCCTGGTCGATATGGGCTGCAAGCTGCAGGCTTCGGCGGACTTTATTGCCGGCGGTCGCTTTGGTCGCGAGAAAAAGCCGGCACAGCGCCTGTTCGATCAGAACCTGTACAGCTTCATCGCGAGCGATGCCCATAACGTGGGTCATTACGACTGCCTGGCGAAGGCTCGCGCGAAGTTTAGCGTGCGTGGAGCCCATTTTCGCTAAAATCTGTCCCTAACGTTCGCATTGAATGAAGGGGCAGCCATGGATATCCAACTTAAGACGGAATGCTTTGATGACGCGGCGCTGGTGCGCCGCGTCGTTTTTATGGACGAGCAGGGCTACGAGAATGAGTTCGACGCTATCGACGAGGATCCGAACTGCATTCATGTGACGCTCTATGCAGACGGCGAGCTTGCCGGTTGCTCGCGCGTGTTTCCCGAAGAGCTTGAGCGCGCGGCAGATTCAGAGGCTCCGGTTTCGCCGGCGTGCGACTTGGACGAAGGCGTCGCAGCGGGGGAGACCTATATTATGGGGCGCGTGGCTGTGCTGCCGAGCATGCGCCGTCGCGGTCTGGCGAGCAAGATCGTCGAGGCCAGTGATGCCGCCGCGTGTGATGCCGGTGCCAAGCTCATAAAACTGCATGCGCAGGAATACGTGCTGCCACTCTATGCCAAGGCGGGTTACGCGCAGATCGCGCCGGTAGATTACGAGGATGAAGGTCAGCCCCACGCCTGGATGGCCAAGCGGGTCGAGGGTGGCAGATAGGGACGTTCCTTTTCTGCCGGCAGTTGGGGACACTCCTTGGCAATTGGCGCATCGGAGCGCTTAGACATACAGTTTTTCGATTCCGTATGTATATATGCGCGCTAATGGGTTATAAAATCTAAGTCTGAACATAGCAGGTCTGCGATGCGGCTCGGGCGACCGGGCCGTTTTTGCGGACGGGGGTAGCGCGAAAGGACTGCACATGCGTCAATTTAAGACCGAGAGCAAAAAACTGCTCGACCTCATGATCAACTCCATCTACACCAATAAGGAAATCTTCCTGCGCGAGCTTATCTCTAACGCGAGCGACGCCGTCGACAAGCTCAACTTTAAGAGTCTGCAGGATCCGAGCGTCAAGATCGACCAGGGCGACCTGGCCATTCGCGTCTCCTTTGATAAAGACGCCCGCACCATTACCATCTCGGATAACGGCATTGGCATGACCGCCGAGGAGCTCGAGCGCAATCTGGGCACCATCGCCCATTCCGGCTCCGAGGAGTTTAAGACCGAGAACGCCGAGCAGCAGGGTTCGGATGTCGACATCATCGGCCAGTTTGGCGTGGGCTTCTACTCGGCTTTTATGGTCGCCAGCCATGTGAAGGTCGTCAGCCGCGCCTATGGCGAGGATGTCGCCCATGTGTGGGAATCCGACGGTCTTGAGGGCTACACCATCGAGGATGGAGAGCGCGCCGAGCACGGTACCGATGTCATTCTGACGCTGCGTGAGAACGAGAAGCTCGACGCCGATGGCGAGGCCGAGACCTACGATCGCTTCCTGACCGAGTGGGGCCTCAAGAGCCTGATTCAGCAGTACAGCAACTATGTGCGCTACCCGATTCAGATGATGGTGTCCAAGAGCCGCCAGAAACCCAAGCCCGAGGACGCCGGCGACGATTACAAGCCCGAGTACGAGGACTACCAGGAGCTCGAGACCGTCAATTCCATGACACCGATCTGGAAGAAGCGCAGCTCCGATGTCGAGCAGAAGGACTACGACGAGTTCTACAAGTCCACGTTCCACGACTTTGACGATCCTGCGCGCACCATCAGCTTCCATGCCGAGGGCACGCTCGAGTATGACGCCCTGCTGTTTGTGCCGGGCCGCGCGCCGTTCGATCTGTACAGCAAGGATTACGAGAAGGGTCTGGCGCTCTACAGCTCCAACGTCCTGATCATGGAGAAGTGCGACGACCTGCTGCCCGACTACTACAACTTTGTCCGCGGCGTCGTGGATTCTGCCGACGTGTCGCTCAACATCTCGCGCGAGACGCTGCAGCAGAACCGTCAGCTCAAGGCCATCGCCAAGCGTGTGGAAAAGAAGATTACCGCCGACCTTGAGGATATGCGTGACAACGACCGCGAGGCCTACGAGAAGTTCTTTGAGAACTTTGGCCGCGGTCTTAAGTACGGCATCTACTCGAGCTATGGCATGAAGGCCGATGAGCTCGCCGATCTGTTGCTGTTCTGGTCTGCCAAGGAACAGAAGATGATTACCCTGGCCGAGTATGCCAAGGGCATGCCCGAGGATCAGAAGGCCATCTACTACGCCGCCGGCGACTCGCGTGAGCGCTTGGCCAAGATGCCCGTGGTAAAGGGCGTGCTCGATCGCGGCTATGACGTGCTGCTGCTGACGCAGGACGTGGATGAGTTCACCTTCCAGGCTATGCGTGAGTACGTTGCCGCCGATATGCCCAAGATCTACGAGGACGATGCCGCCCGCGAGGCTGCCGAAAAGGCCGTGGCCGATGGTGCCGAGCCCGAGGTTGAGGATCGTCACCTGGAGCTCAAGAACGTCGCAACCGGTGATCTTGACCTGGCGACCGAGGACGAGAAAAAGGAGGCCGAGGACGCCACCAAGGAGAACGAGGACCTCTTTAACGCCATGAAGGAGGCACTCGGCGACAAGGTCGAGAAGGTTGCCGTCTCTGCGCGCCTGACCGATGCTCCCGCGTGCATCACCACCGAGGGCCCGCTTTCGCTCGAGATGGAGAAGGTGCTCCAGAAGGGTCCCGAGGGCGCGCCCGACGGTATGCCCAAGAGCCAGCGCGTGCTCGAGCTCAACGCCAAGCACCCGGTCTTTTCCAAGCTCGTCGCCGCTCAGAAGGCGGGCGACGCCGACAAGATCAAGCAGTACTCCGGTTTGCTCTATGACCAGGCCCTGCTGGTCGAGGGCATTCTGCCCGAGGACCCCGTTGCCTTCGCAGCAGCTGTTTGCAACTTGATGTAGTTCGGGGATACGGCACCGTAACTAGATTAGAACGAGAGTGGATAATCTCCCACTTTTGGCTCGAATGCGGGCTTGAAGTGGGAGATTTTCCACTCTCGTTTCCTTTTGATTGATCCCTTGGGGACGGAGGAAAACGGATCAGCGAGGGGGTCGGTCTGATCCGGTGATCCGTTTTCCTCCGTCCCCAAGGGATCAATTATTTGTCGGGGTTGTGGTTTTGTGACCTGCTGAAATTAAAGATACTGTACAACTGTACGTTAATTCGTCTTCGTAGTATATTGCTACCCGCAAAACTCAATACCATTGTGCACTGAGACGCTAAAGCGCCTACGTACAATGGTTGTCGATAGTACGATTCGATTTAACGACAGGATGGATGGTCCAAGCGTGAGTCTCGGCAGCAAACTATCCAACGCAAAGGTATCCTTTGCGATCTTTAAGCGTGACATCAAGCGATTGCTCGTGAATCCCGTCGCCTTGGTGGTTACCCTTGGCGTGTGCGTTATTCCCTCGCTGTATGCCTGGTACAACATCGTGGCAAACTGGGATCCGTACGGAAACACTCAGGGTATCAAGATTGCCATCGCCAACAACGATCAGGGCACTCAGAACGACCTGGTGGGCGAGCTCAATGCGGGCGACAAGGTTGTCGATCAGCTCAAGGAAAACGATCAGCTGGGCTGGACCTTCGTCGACTCGGCAGCCGATGCCAAAGAGGGCGTCGAGAGCGGGGAGTACTACGCCGCCATCGTGATTCCCAAGAACTTCTCGGATAACCTGGTTTCGATGCTCGACGGCAACTACCATCAGCCCAAGCTCACGTACTACGTCAATGAGAAGAAGAGCGCCATTGCGCCCAAGGTTACCGATACCGGTGCAAACACCATCGAGGAGCAGATCAACTCGGAATTTGTCTCTACGGTAGGCAAGACTGTTGCCGGTATCGCCAAGGATGCCGGAGTCGATTTAAAGGACAAGGCAACCCAGACTCAGGATTCGTTGGCCGGTTCGGTATCAGAGGCTTCCGATACGTTGGGCGAAGTGCGTGATTCGATTGGCGACATGAATGCCGCCATCGATAAGACGAGTGGTTCCATTGCCTCGGCAGATGCGGCACTTGCCGGTCTGCAGGGTCAGGCGCCGTCGCTGACGCAGGCGATCTCCCAGGGCAATGACCTGCTGGGCGAGGCTCGCGCCACGGCGGGCAACTCTGTCGCCTCGCTCTCCAAGGCGCTCTCGGAAGGCAGCCTTGCGCTCACCAAGACGTCAGCCTCCGCAAACGCTGCGATTGGCAAGCTGACGGGCACGGTCGCATCTACGACTACCCGTATCGACAACTCGCTTGAGTCTCTCCAAGCGACGATCGACCACAATAAGGCCGTTATCGGGCACTTGGAAATTCTCGTCAATGACACGTCGACAGGTTCCAAGGAAATTGACGCGCGCATTGTATCGATCATCGATTTGCTCCGCGAGCAGAATGAAAAGCTTCAGAGCATCAAGGACGGTCTGTCTGCGCAGTCGAGCGCCATGGCGAATGACGCTGCGGCTGTCTCGGGTGCCAGCGACGCTATCAATAATGCAATTCAGACCGGTGCGACCAACCTTGGCCAGGCTCAGACGGACCTGGGTCAAAACGCGCTGCCGAAGGTCTCGAGCGCACTTGATTCGTTTGCCGCCGTCTCGGGTGATCTGACGGGAATCGTGTCTGGCCTCACGCCTACTATTGCAAGTGCGCGCGGTACACTTTCGCAACTCAACGCCACGCTCGGTCAGGCCAAGACCACGCTGTCCCAGACCGATGCCTCGCTTGCCAAGGTCCAGGACAAGCTCGCAACCGCCGCCAACGACATCGCGGCGCTACAGACCTCCGAGTCCATGGGCGAGCTGGCCGGCCTGATGGGCGTCGACGTCGATGATGTTGCAGACTTCATGGCATCTCCGGTCGAGCTGACCTCAAAGTCAATTTACCCGGTCAAGAGCTTTGGTTCGGGCATTGCCCCGTTCTATACCAATCTGGCGCTGTGGGTGGGCGGCTACGTGCTTATCGCCATCTACAAGCTCGAGGTCGACCGCGAAGGCATCGGCAGCTTTACCGCGCGTCAGGGCTACTTTGGCCGCTGGTTGCTCCTGGTGATCCTGGGCGCGTTGCAGGCCATCATCGTTACGGTAGGCGATCTGGTGATCGGCGTGCAGTGCGTCAGCCCGCTGCTGTTCGTGCTGGGCGGCATCGCCATCTCGTTCACCTACGTCAATATCATCTATGCGCTGTCCACCACGTTTAAGCATATCGGCAAGGCTATCGGCGTCATTCTGGTTATCGTGCAGATCCCGGGTTCGTCGGGCATGTACCCCATCGAGATGATGCCAGGCTTCTTCCAGTGGCTGCACCCGCTGCTGCCCTTTACCTACGGCATCAATCTGCTGCGCGAGACGGTCGGCGGCATGTATTCGTTCAACTACCTGTTTAACCTGTGCATTCTGGGCGTGTTCTTGATCGTGGCGCTCTTTATCGGCCTGCAGCTGCGTCCGCTGCTGCTCAACCTTAACCTGCTCTTTGATAAACAGCTCTCCACGACCGGTATGATGATTTGCGAGTCCAACGACCTGCCGCGCCAGCGCTACTCGCTGCGCACGGCCATGCGCGTCATGCTCGATTCCGATTCGTACCGTCGCGAACTGCTCGATCATGCGGTCGCCTTTGAACATCGCTACCCGTACTACATCAAGGGCGGTTTTGCCGCCGTGGTGGGCGTTCAGGTCCTGCTCTTTGTCCTGTCGACGGTTCTCGATATCGACAATAACGGCAAGATCATCCTGCTTGTCATTTGGATCATCTCGGTTATTGCCATCTGCGGCTGGCTGATCAATATCGAATATATCCGAGCGAGCCTCAATACCCAGATGCGCATCTCGGCGCTTTCGGATGAGGACCTGCGTCGCGAGATGCGCGAACACACGGCCGCCATTCCTGCCGCCCGCCACATGTTTGGCCTCAACGCCAGCGAGCGTGGTGCCAAGGGCGGCGATCAGTCCACGGGCCGCTTGCCGCATATCGGCTCGCACCATAAATCTCAGGGCAGCGACAGCACAGCCACAAATGATGGAGATACCACCGCGCTTGGCAAGCACTCCAAAGGAGGTGAGGCATAAATGAAGAACATCCTGCATCTGTTTAAGCGCGATGTCCAAAACGTGTCTCGCTCCGTGATCGGCTTGGTTGTCGTGATGGGCCTCATTATCGTACCGTGTCTGTACGCGTGGTTTAACATCGCCGGCAGCTGGGATCCGTACGGCAACACCGGCAATCTTAAGATCGCCGTGGTCAACACCGATGAGGGTTACGAGAGCGATTTGATCCCCGTCGAGGTTAACGTGGGCGAAAACGTGACCGCCACCCTACGCGGCAACGAGAGCTTCGATTGGGTTGTGCTCAACAATCGCGAAAAGGCTATCGAGGGCGTTAAGTCGGGCGCGTACTATGCTGCCGTCGTTATCCCCAAAACGTTTAGCGCTGACATGATGACGCTTTTCTCGACCGACGTGAAACACGCCGATATCGAGTTTTACGAGAACCAGAAGGCCAACGCCATTGCGCAGATCGTGACCGAGAAGGGTTCGAGTGCCGTTCAGAGCCAGGTTAACGAAACTTTTACCGAGACCATTACGAGCATCGGTCTTAAGACGGTGTCCAGCCTGCTCGATTACATGAGCACCGACCAGGTCAGCAACTTTATCGCCAACCTGTCCTCGACGCTTGGCGATTCGATTGAGGACCTGCGAGACGTTCAGGCAAATGCTTCGTCGCTGGCGGGCATTTTGAGCTCCACGTCCGATTCGCTGACGTCGGCGAGCGGCATGCTCAAGCAGACCGGTGTCGTCGATGAGTCGACAAAGCAGCTCATGGAACATGCCAAAAGCGGCATCGATGATTCCAAAGAAGCGCTTAAGGCGGCAAACGATGCCATCGATGCCGCAATCGATGGAAGTGCGGGTTCGTTCGACAATGTGTCTGCCGAGCTCGCGAAGGCGTTCGACACCGCAAACCAGCATGTCCACCTTACGGTGTCCCAACTCAACGATGCCGCTGCGGCCCTCAATGCGCGCGCCAAGGATATCGATGCGATGGCCGATCAGCTCCGCAGCCTTGCCGACCAGGTGAGCGATGAGAATTTGAAGGACGGCCTCAAGTCCGCCGCGACGTCGCTGGGCAGAATCGCCGTTGAGTACCGCAACAATGCCAAGGATCTGGCGGCTACCGCGAAGTCTCTCTCCGATAGCATGGCCGAGGTCAACAACTTGCGTGCCGAGGTCGATCAGGCCATCGCTGATGCCAAGGCCGGCATCGCGGATGCCAAATCCGATTACGATTCCACGTTCTCGGTTAAGGCCAAGGAGCTCAAGAAGACGGTTTCGGGCATTCTGGACTCGCTTGATGGCATCTCGGGCGACCTGGATAGCGCCGTAGGCGGCCTGACCGACGCATCCGGCTCGTTGGCGAAGGGCCTCTCCAAGGCCGCCAAGCTGGTCAACAAGGCTTCCGATCAGCTAGGTGAAGCGTCCGATAAGATCAGTGCGTTTAAGGATGAGCTCGATGGCGCCCTGATGTCGGACGACCTTGCCACGATCAAGACGATGATTGGCAACGATCCCGAGGGTTTGGCCGTGTCGCTTTCCGGTCCCGTCGCGCTCGATCGCAAACCGGTCTATCCGATCCGCAACTACGGCTCGGCCATGGCGCCGTTCTACACGATTCTGTCGCTCTGGGTCGGCTCGATTGTGCTGGCGGCCATGATGAAGGTGTCGGTTGACGATGAGCTTATCAACGAGCTCATCCCCGTACGCCTACACGAGATCTACCTGGGTCGTTACTTGTTCTTTGGCGGTTTGGCTCTGCTGCAGGCAACGCTCGTGTGCGCGGGCGACATCCTGTTCTTTGGCATCCAGTGCGACAACCCGCTGCAGTTTGTGCTGGCGGGCTGGGTCGCGAGTCTCGTGTTCTCCAATATCGTCTACACGCTTACGGTGTCGTTTGGCGATATCGGCAAGGCTTTGGCCGTTGTGCTGCTGGTCATGCAGGTCGGCGGTTCGGGCGGTACGTTCCCCATCGAGATGACCGGCCCTGTGTTCCAGGCGATCTATCCGTTCCTGCCGTTTACCCATGGCATTAACGCCATGCATGCCGCCATGGCTGGCGCCTACCATATGGAGTACTGGGTTGAGCTGGGCATTCTGGCGAGCTATCTGATTCCGTCGCTGGCCCTGGGCGTCGTCTTCCGCCGTCCGGTCATCAAAGCCAACGACTGGATCATCGAAAAACTGGAGTCAACCAAATTGATTTAGTTCAGACACGTAAACGCTGTCAGAACATCGAGGCCTTCCAGTTTTACACTTTATTATGCTGGATTGCGATGCAACGCCGGTTGTTGCTACAGTAGCGGGGCGTGCCGGGGGTCCGGTGCGCCCCGTTTTTATTTGACCATGAGGCGGCACGCAGCCATACGCGTGCGGACACCACGCCAAGATTGAGTGTGAGGATGTTCCATGGCCCAATACGCTGCCAACGAAATCGAAAACATGCCCGATAGCCCTGTCGCACGGGAGGACCTGGGCGCCGGCGGCACCTCCCGCGGCGCCGGTGCGCGTTCCCCGTTCTTCTGGAAGGTCTTGCTGCTATCGGTGGCGGTCATCTGGGGCTATTCCTTTACCACCATGAAAGATGCGCTCGACACCATTCCGGTGTTCGAACTGCTCTATATTCGTTTTCTTCCGGCTTCGCTGGTTATGTTCGCCATCTTCCACAAACGCATCATCGCGCACTTTAATGCCCGCAACCTTATCGTCGGACTTGGTATGGGCGCACTTATGTGGGGCGCGTACGGTTTGCAGACGATTGGCCTGGCACAGACCACGGCGGGCAAGAGTGCATTTTTGACGGGTACCTATTGCATCCTCGTGCCGTTTGCGAGCTACGTCCTAAGCGGCGAAAAGCTTACCCGTTACAACTTGGGCGCCGCGTTGCTGTGCCTGGCGGGCATTGGTCTGGTGGCGCTCGATAGCGTCGAGTTCAATGTCGGCGATGTCATCACACTGGGCGGTGCGGTCTTCTTTGCCATCCAGATGGCGGTGACCGCCAAGTATGGCCGCAAGATGGACATCAACGTCATCACGTTTTGGATGTTTGTGGGCAACGGCGTGCTGAGCCTGATCTCGTCGCTGCTATTCGAGACCCAAGCGCCGCTGTCCGTTTGGACGCCGAGCTTTATCAGTGTGATGGCGTTTCTCTCGGTGGGCTGCACATGTGTGGCTCTGCTCATCCAAAACGTCGGCCTGGCGCATGTCCCGGCCTCGACGGGCTCGCTGCTCCTTTCGATGGAGTCGCCTTCGGGTGTGCTGTTCTCGGTGCTGCTGATGGGGGAGGCGCTCACCTCGCGCCTGCTCGCCGGCTTCGCGCTCATCTTTCTTTCGATTATCTTGAGCGAGACGCATTTCGATTTTTTGCGTCGAAAGCCGCGTCCGCAATTGTAAACAATTTGTTGCGCCGCCTCCCGGGGCGGCATTTTTTATGCGTCGCCCTTAAAGTAGTACCTTGCACTTTACACTATCAAAGTGCTTGCTGCAAAAACGTTACTGGAGGGCATCTATGGCACCAGCACAGTCCGATCTTCAACCGCAATCAGCGCCCAAGGCCACCGCGGCGGCGCAGACCGCTATCGGTGACGGTCTTGTTGCAGAAGCTCAGGCTTTTGCAGATGAGCTCGCTGCGTGGCGACACGATTTACATCAGATGCCCGAGCTGGGTAATAGCCTCCCGCAGACCTCTACGTATATCCAAGCGCGCCTGACCGAGATGGACATCCCATTTGCTACGCTCGTCGATGGTTCCTGCGTTGTGGGCCTTGTCGGCGCCGGTGCCGCCGCGGCCCAAGGCAATGGCATCTGCACGAATGAGCAGGCCGGTACGGTCATCATGCTTCGTGGCGACATGGACGCCCTGCCCGTTGCCGAGGAATCCGGCGAGCCCTTTGCATCCACCAATGGCTGCATGCATGCTTGCGGTCACGATATGCACGCGACGGCCCTGCTTGGTGCGGCGCGCCTGCTCAAGGCCCGCGAGGCCGAGCTTGTGGAGGCCAACGCTACCGTCAAGTTGCTGTTCCAGCCGGGCGAGGAGACCTTTGAGGGAGCACGCGCTGCCATCGCCGACGGCTTGCTCGAGAACCCGCGCCCTCAGGCGGCCTTTGCCATGCATGTCAACAGCCAGTCGCCGCTTGGCCTGGTGCTCTACGGCAGCCCGGCGCTCTCGGGCGTGTACGGTTTCCGCATCACGCTCCAGGGCAAGGGCGGCCACGGTTCCAGCCCCGAGATCTGCATCGACCCCATCACGGCCGGCGTCCACGTGCACCTGGCGCTCCAGGAGCTTATCTCCCGCGAGGTGCCGGCGGCCAAGGAAGTCGCACTTACCGTTGGTAAGTTCGCCGGCGGCTTGGCGGCCAACGTCATCCCCGACACCTGCGTGCTCGAGGGAACGCTGCGCGGCTTTGATGTTGAGCTCATGGCTCACCTAAAGACCCGCATCGCGGAGGTCGTTAACGGCGTTGCTACGACCTATCGTACGCCGGCGACCATCGAGACGCTTTCGGATGTTCCGCCGCTTGTACTCGACAGCGATATGACTCAGGCGTCGCTTGGCTACGTGGGCGCAGTGCTGCCCAAGACGGCTTTCTTGCCGCTTTTCCATGCCATGGCGAGTGAGGACTTCGCGCTTATCTCGAGCAAGATCCCAAGTGCGTACTTTACCGTGGGCGCGGCCGTAACCGACACGGACGAACACTTTGCCCAGCACCATCCCAAGGCACGTTTTAACGATGCCGAGCTGCCGCTCGGTGCCGCGGCCTATACCGCCGTCGCTTTGGGCTATATCGCCGACCACCGGTAGCACCCAACCTTGCCTTTCAAGCCTGCGGGCATGGCCGTAAGGCCTATGCCCTTGTCTTTCAAGGCAATCTTGGGCACTACCGGCGCCATTGTCTCGGGCGTGCTGTTCGATGCCACGGGCTCCTTTGCGAGCACCTGGATCGTGTGCCTGGCGTGCTCCGTGGTTATGCTCGTGTTCCTGCTGGCATCCGAGCCCATCGCCGCCAAGCTGCGCGCGAGCGTGGCGGGGGAGTAGACGTCCGTCGCTCTTTTCTGTTCGCCCCGTTCTGTCCGTGGCCGCCCTGGAAGCCGAATGGATGCTCGTACCATCATTCGATTTCCAAGGCGGCCACGGGCCTACGAATGATCCGTTTTCCTCCGTCCCCAACAGATCATGTGACCCGAAGGGGTCGGAGGAAAGCGGACCGGCTGTCGCGGCGGCGCATCTGGCCGAACGAGCCCCCATACCCTCGTTCGGTCAGACGCGCCGCCGCGGTTTGTGTTTGTGCCGTATAATGACCACTACCTATGACGCGATACAAAAGAAAGGTGTTTGCCCATGCAGGCACAGAAGGCGGAGGGAACCCGCGACCTTATCGGCGCCGAGATGCGCGCCTGGCAAAAGATGCAGCAGATCGCTGCCGGCGTATTCGAGCCGTTTGGCTTTAAGCCTATCGAGACGCCCGCGATCGAGCAGGTGGACGTCTTTGTCCACGGTATCGGCCAGTCGACCGACGTCGTGCGCAAGGAGATGTTCCGCGTCTTTAGCGGCGCCAACCTGGAGCGCGTCTTTACCGAGGGTACCGATACCAAGCTCAAGCCCAAGCAGCGCTTGGCGCTTCGCCCCGAGGGCACGGCCGGTGTGGTGCGCGCCGTCGTGGAGAACAACCTGGTGCCTCAGGGCTCCACGCCGTTTAAGGCCTACTATGCCGAGGCCATGTTCCGCGGCGAGCGCCCCCAGAAGGGCCGTCTGCGCCAGTTCCACCAGGTGGGCATCGAGTGGCTCGGCGCTCCCGATCCGGCGGCAGACGCCGAGTGCATCATCATGCTCATGGAGTTCTACAAGCGCCTGGGCTTCGATCTTTCCAAGCTTCGTCTGCTCATCAACTCGATGGGTGACGCCCAGTGCCGTCCGGCTTACCGCGAGCAGGTCAAGCAGTTCATCCTCGATCACGCAGACGAGATGTGCGACGAGTGCCGCGAGCGCGCCGAGCTCAACCCGCTGCGTGCCTTCGACTGCAAGAACGACCATTGCCGCGAGATCATGGCCGACGCGCCGCTGATGAGTGACAACCTGTGCGACGAGTGCCGCGAGCACTACGAGCAGGTCAAGCGCTATCTGGATGCCGCCGGTATCGAGTATGTCGAGGATCCCACCTTGGTGCGCGGCCTGGACTACTACACCCGTACTGTCTTTGAGGTCGAGGCCCCTGGCGCCGGCGTCGGCTCCATCGGCGGCGGTGGCCGCTACGATGGCCTGGTCGAGCTCGAGGGCGGCAAGCCCACGGCAGGCGTCGGCTTCGCTGTCGGTTTTGAGCGCGCCCTGCTGGCCCTGCAGGCCTTTGGCAGCGATTTGGGTGCCGATGAGGCCCCGTGCGTCTACGTCGCCAACGCCGGCAAGGAGCTGCGCCAGAACGTCTTTGCCATTACGCAGGAGCTTCGCGCCGCAGGCATCGTGACCGAGGCCGACTATCAGGGCCGTTCGCTCAAGGCCCAGTTTAAGCAGGCCGATAAGGTAGGCGCTAAGCTCATCCTAGTCCTGGGCGGCGACGAGCTTGCCGCCGGCAAGGTCAAGGTGCGCGACATGGAGAGCCACGAAGAGGTCCTTGCCGATCTGGCCAACGTCGTCGAGGCGGTTCGCGAGCGCCTGTAGTGCATCTTTTTGAGCTGCGGGCCCGCTAACATGTCCCGCTTGCGCCGAGCGATTGTTACGGGGGTGTTTCGCATTTATGCGGAATGCCCCCGTTTGTGTATGCCGTCCACCGAGAAATACGACCATTTAGAGCAAAAACCCTTGCAATGCAGAAAATACTTTTGTGTGGTAAAGCGCAATCAGTGTCGAAAGTATTTCTCAAGCGCCTATAATGAATACCGCATGTTACGTGCATAGAAGGAGGAATGGGAGGAAACGTGGCTGAGAACCTAAGCAACCAGTCTGTACCCGAAGCCGCGGCGCGCGTCGCTGCCGTGGTCAACCGCCTCGTTAACCGAATCGGCTCGAATGCCGAGTCCAGGGAGCGTCTCGCCGAGATCGAGATCCCCGAGGAGCTGCGCGACAATCTGGCGTTGTTCCTGCGCCTGGAGCGTCGTGTGCTTAGCGAGTATGATCCTGAGATCGCGGACCTGTTCGACAAGATCCTGTCGGCCGAGATTGTGGCCAATGCCGGTAACCCCGGTACCCGCGCTGCCGACGAGGCCGTCGACGAGCAGGGCGTGCCCACCGCCGACGAGCCCACTGCCGTGGCATTTCGTGAGGTCGTCGATCTGATCGACAGCCTGCCGCTCGATAAGCAGCAGGTCATTGTCCGCGCCTTTACGAGCTTCTTCCATCTGGCAAACCTGTCGGAGGAGAACTACCGTGTGGCGCAGCTGCGCGAGCGCGAGGCCGGTGCGTCGACCGATACCGAGGTCGATCCCGCCAACGAGCTTACCGTCGCCTATCACCAGCTGGTGAATGAGCTGGGCGTCGAGGGCGCCAACGAGCTGCTCGGCAAGCTTGAGTTCCATCCCGTCTTTACCGCGCATCCCACTGAGGCCCGTCGCAAGGCCGTCGAGGGCAAGATTCGCCGTATCTCCAACCTGCTGGAGGAGCGTCCGCGTCTGGGCGGCTCCGACCTGGTGGAGAACGAGCGTCATATGCTGCAGGAGATCGACGCCCTGGTGCGTACGAGCCCCATCGCGCTCAAGAAGCCCACGCCGGTCGAGGAAGCCGATACCATCATCGACATCTTTGATAACACGCTGTTCGACGTCATCCCCGTCATTTATCGTCGCTTTGACGACTGGGTGCTGGGCGACAAGGCCGGTACCGTGCCGCCGCTGTGCCCGGCGTTCTTCCATCCCGGCAGCTGGATCGGTTCCGACCGCGACGGTAACCCCAACGTCACCGCCAAGGTGAGCCGTGAGGTCGCCGCCAAGTACTTCACCCACATGGTGCTCAAGCTCGAGGATAAGTGCCGCCGCATCGGCCGCAACCTCACGCTCGAGGCCACCTACAGCAAGCCGTCTGCCGAGCTCATCAACCTGTGGAACCATCAGGTCGAGATGAGCACCCAGTACACCGCACGTGCTGAACTGATCTCCGAGCACGAGCCGCATCGCGCCGTCATGCTCGTCATGGCCGACCGTCTGAACGCCACCGTGCGTCGTATCACCGACACCATGTACCACAGCGCCGACGAGTTCCTGGATGACCTGCGCGTCGTCCAGCGTTCGCTGGCCGCCTGCGGTGCCGTCCGTGCCGCCTACGGTCCGGTCCAGACCATCATCTGGCAGGTCGAGTCCTTCGGCTTCCACATGGTCGAGATGGAGTTCCGTCAGCACTCCGTGGTGCATGCCCGCGCCCTTAAGGATATCCACGAGAACGGTATCCATGGCGACCTGCAGCCCATGACGCGCGAGGTCATCGACACCTTCCGTGCCATCGGTTCCATCCAAAAGCGCTACGGCAAGAAGATGGCGCACCGCTACATCATCTCGTTTACCAAGAGTGCCCAGCATGTGGCCGACGTCTTTGAGCTTGCCCACCTGTCCTTTGCACACGAGGAGGACGTTCCCGAGCTCGACGTGATCCCGCTGTTCGAGCAGCTCGAGGACCTCGAGGGCTGCGTTGACGTGCTCGACCAGATGCTTACGCTGCCCGTGGTGCAAAAGCGCCTTGCCCAGACCAACCGCCGCATGGAGGTCATGCTGGGCTATTCCGACTCCTCCAAGGATGCCGGTCCTACCACGGCCATGCTCGCGCTGCACTCCGCGCAGGAGCGCATCGCCAAGTGGGCCGAGAAGAACGATATCGACCTGGTGCTCATGCACGGCCGCGGCGGTGCCGTGGGCCGTGGCGGCGGCCCGGCCAACAAGGCCGTGCTGGCGCAGCCCAAGGGTTCGGTCAACTGCTTCTTTAAGCTCACCGAGCAGGGCGAGGTCATCTTTGCCCGTTACGGCAACCGCACGCTGGCTCAGCGCCATGTTGAGTCCGTTGCCGCCGCAACGCTTTTGCAGTCGGCCCCGAGTGTCGAGAAGACCAACACCGAGACCACTCAGAAGTTCTGGGATATGGCCGAGAAGCTCAACACCGCAAGCCACGAGCGCTATCTGGACCTGCTGAACACCGAGGACTTTACGCCATGGTTCTCGACCGTGACGCCGCTGACCGAGGTCGGTCTGCTGCCGATCGGCTCGCGTCCCGCTAAGCGCGGCCTGGGCGCCAAGTCGCTCGATGACCTGCGTACCATTCCGTGGATCTTCAGCTGGAGCCAGGCGCGCATTAACCTTGCCGCTTGGTACGGCCTGGGCACCGCCTGCGAGCAGCTTGGCGATCTTGACCAGCTCAAGGCTGCCTACCAGGAGTGGCCGTTCTTCCGCACCTTTATCGACAACATCGAGATGTCGATCGCTAAGACCGATCAGCGCATCGCCAAGATGTATCTGCACCTGGGCGATCGCCAGGATCTGTCCGAGAAGGTCTTTACCGAGATGCAGCTCACGCGTAAGTGGGTCCTTGCCATCGTCGGTGACGAGTGGCCGTTGCAGCGCCGTCGCGTGCTCGGCTGTGCTGTTCGCGTGCGTAACCCCTACGTCGACGCCCTGTCCATCGCCCAGGTCCGCGCCCTTCGCGAGGTGCGTATGAACCAGGACGAGATGGCCGAGGAGAAGAAGGCCGAATACATGAGCCTGATTCTTTCGACTGTGACCGGCGTCTCGGCAGGATTGCAGAACACGGGGTAATCGATAGCCCTGTAGTCGTCCGGGTCCGCCATTAGTTTACTTTTAGGCACGTCCTCGGACATGCAAGAAGCCCTCGCTGCGCACTTCGTGCGGCGAGGGCTTCTTGCGTCCTGCGGAGTGTGCCTAAAAGTAAACTAATGGCGGGCCCTGCGATGTCCGGTCTTCGGCGGATTACTGGCTGGGGGAATTAATGGCGCGCTTCGCGCGTTTGGAAGGGGCTTCGTGCTGCGGAATGCATTCAGAGGGAAACCCGTCGGGTCCCTTCGTCCTCGGTCTTCAGGGATTGGGGCTGAAGGGATTAAAGTGCGCTTCGCGTCCAATGCGGAGTGCGGCGAGGGCTTCTTGCGTCCTGCGGAGTGTGCCTAAAAGTAAACTAATGGCGGGCCCTGCGATGTCCGGTCTTCGGCGGATCAGCCGCTGGGTGAGGGTGGTGCTTGGGGCGACGTGCAAAAAAAGGAGTTTTCAGCAGCCAAAGATTGGTGCATAAGGCTATGGGTGACGTTTGCGGCCCCTGTTGATGCTTTTGCACGACGATTGGGCTTTGGCGATGTTCATATATGGCTGGTTTCTCGCCGCATGCTATCCAGATGGGACGAGTCATGAGGACTATCTACCTTTTGAAAGACTTTTGACACCAAAATCTTATCCCGCGATGCTGAATACTCGCAAAAATGCACGCTCCGGAGGGTACCACCCTGTTACGGCTAGAAATCCATGCGCCATTTTATGCAATTAATTAACGCATTTATGCAAAATGGCTTACGTGCGTACGTCTCGGGCTAGATGTTTGCCTCGGCGCTGCGTAAATCATCCTGTCTATAGTGTCTTTGACAGGCGGCCGCGGTCCTCTTTGGGGTCGCGGCCGTTTTATTGTGGGTCAAATATGAACGTTGTGTTAATGAGTCGGTGGACGGTGGTGTTTTTCGGTGAGCGGCGTATCCTTCCAACGGTTTATCTAGTGTGTCAGTTGAAAGGAAGAGGGCGCTCGTCATTGTTTGAATGTGAACTACCGTTTGACCACAAGACGTTGCATCTGGAGCTCGAGGATAAGAATTTCGCGGGTGTGATGGAAGGTCATCAAAACGAGTTTAAGACCACGAAATCGCAGGAAGAGCTGGTAGAGGAGTCGCTTGCCAACCCTTATGGTTCGCCTTCGCTCGAGGAGCTTTGTGCTGGCAAGAAGGATATCGTCATTATTAGCTCCGATCATACGCGCCCCGTTCCCTCGCGTGTGACGATGCCTATTCTGCTGCATCACATCCATTCCGCTGCGCCCGAGGCTCGAGTGCGTATTTTGGTTGCTACGGGTATGCACCGTCCGTCGACGCACGAGGAACTCGTCAACAAGTATGGCGAGGAGATTGTTGCCAACGAGGAAATCGTTATGCACGTCGCGACTGACGACAGCATGATGAAAAAGATTGGCACCCTGCCTTCTGGCGGCGAGTGCATCATCAACAAGATTGCTGCCGATTGCGATCTGCTGCTTGCCGAGGGCTTTATTGAGCCGCACTTCTTTGCCGGTTTCTCTGGTAGCCGCAAGTCCGTCCTGCCTGGTATCGCCAGCTACAAGACCATCATGTACAACCACAACGGTCAGTTTGTGAACGATTCCCATTCGCGTGCCGGCAACCTGTGCCACAACCACGTGAGCGAGGACATGTTTGCCGCTGCCGAGATGGCTCACCTTGCCTTTGTGCTCAACGTGGTGCTCAACGGCAAGCACGAGGTCATCGGCTCCTTTGCCGGCGACATCCACAAGGCGCACGAGGCTGGCTGCGAGTTCGTGAAGAGCCTTGCCGGCGTTGAGCCCGTCGAGTGCGAGATTGCCATTACCACCAACGGCGGCTACCCGCTCGACCAGAACATCTATCAGGCCGTGAAGGGCATGTGCTCTGCAGAGGCCACACTTCCCGAGGGCGGCGTGATCATCGATGTCGCCGGTTGTGCCGACGGTCACGGTGGCGAGGGCTTCTATCACAACATCGCCGACAATGATCCGGCAGAGTTTGAGCGCGCCTGCATCGACCGTCCTAAGGACGAGACCCTGCCCGACCAGTGGACGAGCCAGATCTTTGCCCGCATCCTGGCGCATCACCCTGTGATCATGGTTACCGACCTGTGTGATCACCAGATGCTCAAGGATATGCACATGACGCCGGTCAACACTATCGAGGAGGCGCTCAAGCTCGCCTTTGAGATGAAGGGTGCCGATGCCAAGGTGGCCGTCATTCCTGATGGCCTGGGCGTTGTCGTCGCTCAGCACTAGTACGCGGCCTAAACGAATCGTTTATAACCGACAAGAAAGATAAGGTTTTATGCTTACCAAACTCCTCTGCGAATTCGGCGCAACGGCCCTCATGATCATCTTTGGCGTGGGCGTGCACTGCGATACCGTGCTTAAGGGCACCAAGTATCAGGGCTCCGGCCACATGTTTGCCATCACCACCTGGTCTTTTGGCATCTCGGTTGCTCTGTTTATCTTTGGCGGCGCCGTGTGCATGAACCCCGCCATGGTGCTTGCCCAGTGCATCGTCGGCCTGGTGCCGTGGAGCAGCTGCATCCCCTTCATGATTGCCGATATGCTCGGCGGCTTTGCGGGTGCCGTGATCGCGTGGCTTATGTATGCCGATGAGTTCAAGGCTTCCGATGGTGTCGTCGATCCCATTGCCCAGCGCAATATCTTCTCGACCAACCCCACCACCGAGGGCACCAACTATGCCCGCAACTTCTTCTGCGAGGCTATCTGCACTTTTGTGTTCATCAGCGCCATCCTTGCTGCTGCTAACCGTGCTGGCGAGAACGTTCTGATGCTCGCCATCTGCGTCGGTCTGATCGTTTGGGCCGTTGGCATGGGCATGGGCGGCATCACCGGCTTCGCCATGAACCAGGCTCGTGACCTTGGTCCTCGCATGGCCTATCAGGTGCTGCCGATCAAGAACAAGGCCGACAACAACTGGAAGTACGGCCTGCTCGTTCCTGGCATCGCGCCGTTTGTCGGTGCCGCTCTGGCCGCGCTGTTTGTGCATGGTTTCTTGGGCATGTTCTAGTCAAAGGACGGCTCTATAAGGTCCGGGCTCGGTAGGGGTTAACTTTCCAACGCGTCCTCGGACATGCAAAAAGGCTCGCTGCGCACTTCGTGCGGCGAGCCTTTTTGCGTCCTGCGGAGTGCGTTGGAAAGTTAACCCCTACCGAGCCCTGGGCATTCTTGGCTGTGTTCGAACAAGCAACCCAACATATATATCTGAATTTGGATGGGAGGTGTTCCTATAGTTTTGTCAACTGGGAAATGCTCTCCGTGCGACTGAATCGCGGCATGCTGACGCCAGGCCATTAGGCCGGTGGGCTTCAGTCTGCTCGGTGCGTTTCGGCTAGGCTGCGTAAGGCACCCTGTCTCGCATGACCGCGTAGATGACCTTCAGTCTCTTTCGCGCCAGCGCCTTGAGCGCCTTGCCGTGCGACATGCCCCGCTCCCGGCACCTGGTGTAGTAGTCACCCCATCTCCCCTCTGTCCGGGTAAGGCAGTTACATGAGAATATGAGCAGGTTCTTCAGCCTCTTGTTGCCTTGGCGCGATGCCGTCACCGAGGAGATCGAGGTTCCCGACTGGCGGTTGCGCGGCGCCAGGCCGCAGTACGACGCGAGCCTGTCGTGACTGGGGAAGTCTTCGATGTCGATGGAGATCGCAAGCTCGGAAGCGGTTTTGGGCCCGATGCCCGGCACCGTCAGGAGGCATCGGTAGGTATCGTCGCCCTCGAGCAGGGCGGAGATCTCCGCCGTGATCGCCTCGATCTCCGCCGAGTTCTCGGATATCCTGCGCGCGAGCAGTTTCACCGCCCGGTCCTCGGCGGCGACGACCGACGCATCCGGCCTTGTCGAGGAGGTTGTCGAGCGGACGAGGGCCTCGATCTTACCGCGCGCCGCCCCACGCGTGAGCGCCGCCGCCCTGCGGGGCCCGGCGTCGGCTACCGACCAGGCCCCGCCGAGGGATGCCATGAGCCTCAGCTGGGGCCCGTCGGACAGGTCGACCAGCGCCTCGAAGGCGGGGCACGATTCCAGCAGGATGCTGCGCAGCCGGTTCTTATTCCTAGTGTTCTCGCAGGTCAGGAAGTTCCTCTGGGCGGCCAGCGCCCTCGCCGCCGCAATCGTCGGACCTGGGTCTCCGACCGGCAGGAGCGCGTCGGGGATGCCAAGCGCCGTCTTCGCGATGACCATCGCGTCTCGCTCGTCGGTCTTGGCGTCGCCGGCGAAGAGCCTGGCGGCCCCGTGCGCCGCGAGTCCCGGCAGGTACGCCGCCGACATCCCGGCCGCCCTGGCGCGGGCGAGCGCGAGGGCGCCTATGTTGCGCGACTGGTCGACGACCACGAGCGCATCGGGGAAGCGGCCGAACAGCGAGTCCAGGTCTCCCTCCCTGTTCGCGACGGGGGCGCTCAACAGCACCTCGCCATCTCGAGTCGCGACGCATGCCCAGTGGGACGATTTCCCGACATCGAGCCCGATGACGGCTTCCGGCATTCTAATTGGTGCCACGGTGGTATCCTCCAATCGGTAGGCCGATCGGAACCCCTCCCCGCGACACCCACATTACCTGGCCGTGGCGCTTGCGCCCGGCAGTTTCCTATCAGTCGTCCGGAGCGGCGAGCGCCCCCGGTGGCAACACCCCCCGGGCCCTCTACGGGGCAGGGGCAGACGGCCATCCGGAGGCGCCCGATC
>DBFOLV010000013.1:0-8921 GCA_048430825.1 Collinsella sp. | reverse complement strand
AAGAGGCGTCAGCAGGTCAGTGGGTCATCGTCCCGGCATTCAGCATCAGGGTAGCGCTGCGACGCGGAAATCGCGCGCCGTTGCCGCGCCCCGCAGTGCCCGCTTCCCCCGAGAACAATTATCAGTGCAGGTAGATGGCTTATCAAAAATCTAAAAGTGCCGGTATGGATGGGGGTCTCCGAATCAGCCCCGTAATCCGGCATAGTTTTGAAATGGCACTAAAGTAGGCACAAGCTAAATACCAATTCCAAGGATAGTTGCGGTGGAATGGTTCCTGGATGCCGGGGTTTTGGCGGAAATCAGAAACTATTTCACCGCAATTGAGGAGGGGCGGGGTAGATGGCGGGGTAGCTAAAAGAGCCACGTCCCAAATGAGCAGCTTAGGCTGGGTCGATGTTCATGCTGGCGATGAGGTCGATGCCCGTGTTGAGGAGATCTTCCAACACAACGTCGCCCATGCGGATGGGGGCATCGACGACCAAGCCGCGGATGAGGTCCATGGCTTGGGCGTGGAGTGCCAGCGGGATGGCTTCGGCCGTGCGCACGGGCAGCAGCGCCTCGTCGCCGCCGAATACGGCCACAGTTGTGGTGAGCACGCGCATGGGGCAGGTGAGTTCCTGGTGTGCGAACTTGTCGCCACGCGGGCAGCGGTTGCCAGTCACGGAGCGAGCCGCTGTCACGGAACCGTTGACATCGCGTTCCACCTCAACGGTCAGGAGGCATTCGGATGGGCAGGTGGTGCAGTTGAACTGCAATGTATTGGTCACATTCGTGCTCATGGCCTTACGCCTCCTCAACGGGATCGACGGAAAGGACAATCTCGCAACCACCCAGGTCGAGTGCGCGCTGAATTACCTTTGCCGGCAGCGGGAAGCTTTCCATGATGCTTGGCTTAAATGCACGAACCTTGCCGGCGAACAGTTCCTCGTCGCCTGACAGAATACGCACGCGGGCGGCGTCGACCGGCCGGCGTACGCGGAAGTTGAGCTTCGTGAGTGCCGCCGCCGTAATGTGTCCCGGTAGCGCGTACCCTGCAATGCCGGCGGGGGAGACCGTGAGCTCGCAGCGCTCGCTCGCAGCACTCGCCCCGGCGTTGCCGTCCAACGCCCACGCCGCCGCAGCCGCACCGGCACGCTCGGACTCGGTCGTCACGTTGTCGGCCAGGTCGTGCACGTGCAGCACGTTGCCGCAGGCAAAGATGCCCGGTACGCCCGTTTGCAGGCTCTGGTCTACCACGGCGCCGCGCGTGCGCGGGTCAAGCTCAACGCCCGCGCCCACCGAAAGCTCGTTCTCGGGAATCAGACCAACCGAAAGCAGCAGCGTGTCGCACGGAACGATGCGCTCGGTCCCGGCAATGGGCGCCAGGTGCTCGTCGACCTGGCTTACCTCGACGGCCTCCACGCGATCGTGTCCGATCACGCGCGTGACGGTGGTGGACAGGTGCAGCGGAATGCCAAAGTCGTCCAGGCAGTTCTTGACGTTGCGGCGCAGGCCGTTGGCGTACGGCATGAGCTCGTACACGCCCTCTACGGAAATTCCCTCGAGCGTGCAGCGGCGCGCCATGATAAGCCCGATGTCACCCGAGCCCAAAATGACGGCACGCGAGCCGGGCTTGAGGTTTTCGATATTGATGTATCGCTGCGCCAGGCCGGCCGTAAATACGCCGGCGGGGCGGCTGCCGGGGATCATGATCTCGCTGCGCGTGCGCTCGCGGCATCCCATGGCAAGGACGACCGCGCGTCCGGTGAGCTGCAGCATGCCGGCACGGCTCATGAGCGTGACGGTATGGACTGCGGCAGCTCCTGCGACCTCGTCCGTGCCCGGGTCGCCCGCGCCCTCGCTCGAATCGATCCCAAGCACCATGCTGCCCAAGAACAGCGCAATGTCGGTCGCGCGCACCTGGTCGATAAAGCGTTGGGCGTACTCGGGACCGGTGAGCTCCTGCTTAAAGTGCGAAAGGCCAAAGCCGGGGTGGATGCACTGGCGGAGGATTCCTCCTAGATGCTGCTCGCGTTCCACGATGGCCACGCGTGCACCGGATTTATGCGCGGCAAGCGCGGCCGCCATGCCGGCAGGTCCGCCGCCGATAACGACCACGTCGAACGCCTGCGTCGACACCGACGCTACAGGTCCGGCCTCCGCGCGTTCGTCGTGCATATCAAACGTCGCCATTCTAGCGCACCCCCTTCAGTGGTCCCTCGACCAGCCAAGATCTGGCGTCCTCCAGTAGCACCTCGCTGGGGTCGCAGCCCAGCTCGCGCACCAGGATTGCCACCACGCGGCTCTGGCAAAAACCACTCTGGCACCGACCCATGCCGGCGCGGCAGCGGCGCTTGACGCCCTCGACCGAAACCGCGCCCGGGCGGCGCTGGATCGCGGCCACGATCTCGGCCTCGGGCACCGTCTCGCAGCGGCAGACGATCTGTCCCCACGCGGGATCGGACTCAATGAGTTCTTCCTTGCGCGCGAGCGGCGCGCGGTCAAAGTCGTCCGGCGCGCGGCGTATCGGGTCCCAATCGGCGCGTTCGCGCAGGGCCACGCCGGCATTGCGCAGTACGTGCTCCATGCGCTCGGCAATGGCCGGCGCGCTCGCCACGCCGGGCGACTGAATGCCCGCTGCCTGGAACAGCCCCGGCACCACGGCCGACTGCCCAATAAAGAAGTCGTTCGTACCCTGAATGACCGGACGACCGCCGGCAAATGCGCGCACCACGCGACGCGTGTCCAAATCGGGCACCAGCTTGCGCGCGCCGGTCAGGAGCGCGTTGACGTCGTTCGCATAGGTCTGTGTATCGCCTGGCTCGCGCACAGCGGCGGTCGCGGTAATCACGGTGTTGCCGTGTACGGTACCCGTGACGATAACGCCCTTCGATATCGGCGTCGGCACCGGGTAGAGCGGCATCAACGCGCGCGGTTCCTTGTCCAGCACCACGATGTTGCCCTGGCGCCAAACCATCTGAAACTCCTCGGCGCCCGCCAGATGCGAGATGTCCGCGGCGCCGTTGCCCGCGGCGTTGATCAGGTAGCGGCAGCGCACGTTGCCAGCGGGGGTCGTCAGCGTAAAGCGCGCGGCTTTGTCATCCGAGCCGGCAACATCAATGGCCTCCACTGGCGCAGACCGCATAAACGTCACCCCGTTGGCAACGGCGTTCTCCAGCGCGGCGATGGCCACTTCAAACGGGTCAACGTAACCGGTCGAAGGGCACCATAGCGCGCACGTTGCCTGGGCACTCGCGCGCGGCTCCAGCTCGCGGATGCGCTCGGGGCCGATAATCGACAGCTCGGGCACGCCGTTGGCCAGGCCATTCTGGCGCAGCTTCTGCAGGTGCGCGCGGTCCTCGTCGTTAAACCCCAGAACCATCGACCCGGTGCTGCGGAATAAAAAGCCCAGTTCCTTAGCCCAGGTGCCATACAGCTCGCAACCACGGGCATTGACCTGCGCCTTTACGGTTCCCGGCGCCGGATCGTAGCCGGCGTGCACCAGGCCGCCGTTGGCCTTCGACGCGCCCAGCGCGATATCGTTGGCCGCCTCGACCACGCAAATGGACAGTTCAAATCGCGCGAGCTGTCGCGCGATGGCGCATCCGGTGATGCCCGCGCCCACAATTGCGATATCAAACGTTTCTGCCACAGTGCCTCCCAGACGAGTTGACAGGCCGTCAATAAGACTATCCTACGGTCCGCACGCCCCCAGTGCGGCGGCAATGCGGCGAACAGCCCCGCAACACCCGCCAACGGCAGGCGAGGGGAGACTCGATAACGTCGACGTCTTTGTCTGCTGACTCCGGTGCCGGAGGTTTGTCTCGATCTGTAACAGTAAGCAGAAGAACTGGGTTCTAGATGTTACAGATTGAGACGTTTGCCAGACGGGCCCTCCGTTTGTCTTGATCTGTAACAGTAAGAGGGGGAAATCGGTCCTACGTGTTACAGATTGAGATTTAAAGTCGGGAAGAGATCTTCTGTCTCGATTTGTAACATCTAGGGATCGTTTTGGGATCTAGATGTTACAGATTTAGATGAACCTATCAGTCGATTTCGAATGTCTAAATCTGTAACGGTTAGATCTGATTTTGCTGAGTAACTGTTACAGATTGAGACATTCGGCCTGAACGTTTTCTTTTGTCTCAATCTGTAACAGTTAGCTGATGATTTGGGTTGTAGATGTTACAGATCAAGACAAACCTTCCGGCGGATTTTGAATGTCTCGATTTGTAACAGTAAGAGGGGTTTTGGGGGTCTAGTTGTTACAGATTGAGATTGAAGTCGGTGAGAGATTCCTCAGTCTAAATCTGTAACATCTGGACCCGTTTAAGCTTGGTAACTGTTACAGATTGAGACATTGGGTCTGGAAGTTTCCCTTTGTCTCGATCTGTGACATCTAGACCCGATTTTGCCGAGCAACTGATACAGATTGAGATGTTTGTGTCCGCGCCAGCCCCGTACCCAGCCGTGGTCCCATATAAAGAAACCCCGTGGTAAACTTGACCGAACTGTTAATATTCCGAAAGGTACCCGTAATGTCCAAGTACATCTCCGAGCTCATGTCGCCGCAGCTTATGGGCGTCGTCTATGCCTTCGTTGGCTTTATCATCGCCCTGTATGTGCTGTCGGTCGTCTATGTGTTTATCGACGCTCGCCGCCGCGGCGCCAGCGCCTACGTGGCATGGGGCATCATCGCCCTCATTCCGTTTGTGGGTCTCATTGCCTACCTGGTCCTGCGCCCGCACTCCTACGCGTCTGACCGCGAGGAGCAGGAGCTGGACATGGCCCTGCGCGAGCGCCAGCTTGCCCAGTACGGCACCTGCCCGCAGTGCGGCGCGCCCATCGAGAAGGACTTCGTTGTCTGCCCCGTGTGCGACACCCAGGTTCGCAACGTATGTCCCAGCTGCCATCGCCCGCTCGATGCGCACTGGAAGGTCTGCCCCTACTGCCGAACTCGCATCCAGTAACGCATCCATCGCCGGGCCGGCCGCAGGCCACGTGCACCGCGCGTCCCGCGCAAGCCGCGCGCGCCCCGCAGCCCCGCCCCCACACGATGAAGCATGCGTAGAAAATCGCCCGCCGTGCCATTAAGGTGCGGCGGGCGCTTGTATACCAAGGCAACCTGCCTATAATGATGCAAGTCAAAAACGCCGAGCGCATCGCACGCACTTGCATCAGGCATCCGAGAGGAGAAAACATACCCATGAAGGCACTCTACAATGACGGTTCGGTGGCCGAGCTCCCGCAGGACGAGGTCACGCACGTCATCCGCCACTCCGCCGCGCACATCATGGCGCAGGCCATCAAGCGTCTCTATCCCGAGGCCGACTTTGCCTACGGCCCCGCGACCGACAATGGCTTCTACTACGACGTCGACCTGCCCGAGGGCGTCAAGATCAGCGAGGACGATTTCCCCGCGATCGAGGCCGAGATGAAGAAGATCGTCAAGGAGAACCTCAAGTTCTCCGTGTACGAGAAGCCCCGCGCCGAGGCCATCGCCCTTATGGAGGAGCGCGGCGAGAAGTACAAGGTCGAGCACATCGGCGACCTGGACGATGACGCCCGTATCACCTTCTACCAGCAGGGCGACTACATCGACATGTGTGTCGGCCCCCACATCTGCTACACCAAGGCCCTCAAGGCCTTTAAGCTCACCGGCGTCTCGGGCGCCTACTGGAAGGGCGACAAGGACAACAAGATGCTCACCCGCATCAACGGCGTCGCCTTTGCCACCAAGGAAGAGCTCGACGAGCACATGCACATGCTGGAGGAGGCCAAGAAGCGCGACCACCGCAAGATCGGCCGCGAGATGGACCTCTTTATGATGCGTGACGAGGCCCCCGGCTTTCCGTTCTTCCTGCCCAACGGCATGATCCTTAAGAACACGCTGCTGGACTACTGGCGCGAGATCCACCACAAGGCCGGCTACGTGGAGATCTCCACGCCGCTCATCATGAACAAGCAGCTGTGGAAGACCTCGGGCCACTGGGACCACTACAAGGACAACATGTACTCCACCGTCATCGACGACGAAGAGTACTGCATTAAGCCCATGAACTGCCCGGGCGGCGTGCTGGTGTACGCCTCCAAGCCGCATTCCTACCGCGAGCTGCCTATCCGCGCCGGCGAGATTGGCCTGGTGCACCGCCACGAGCTGCGCGGCGCCCTGCACGGCCTGTTCCGCGTGCGCTGCTTTAACCAGGACGATGCCCACCTGTTTGTGCGTCCCGACCAGCTGACCGACGAGATCGTGGGCGTGGTCAACCTCATCGACTCCGTGTACCAAAAGTTTGGCTTTAAGTACCACGTTGAGCTTTCCACCCGCCCCGAGGACTCCATGGGTTCGGACGAGGACTGGGCTCGCGCCGAGGAGGGCCTGCGCACCGCTCTGGAGCAGCTGGGCATGGACTACGAGGTCAATGAGGGCGACGGCGCCTTCTACGGCCCCAAGATCGACTTCCACCTGGAGGACTCGCTCGGCCGTACCTGGCAGTGCGGTACCGTCCAGCTCGACTTCCAGATGCCGCTCAACTTTGACCTGGAGTACGTGGACGCCGACGGCACCAAGAAGCGCCCCATCATGCTTCACCGCGTGTGCTTCGGTTCCATCGAGCGCTTCATCGGTATTCTGATTGAGCACTTTGCGGGCAAGTTCCCCACCTGGCTGGCTCCCGTGCAGGTCAAGGCGCTGCCCGTCTCGGAGAAGAGCCGCGACTACGCCCACGAGGTGTGCACCAAGCTGGAGGAGGCCGGCATTCGCGTGGTCTGCGACGACCGCGACGAGAAGATCGGCTACAAGATTCGCGAGGCCCGCAGCATCGACCGCGTGCCCTATATGCTCATCCTGGGCGAGAAGGAGGTCGAGGCCGGCAACATCTCCGTCCGCGATCGCTCCAACGAGACCGTTCAGATGAGCGTTGACGAGTTTGTTGTCAAGGTTCTCGAGGAGATCAAGACTCGCGCCTAAGGCAAACTACACAACAATTAACAAAGGCGACCGTCCACATAGGGCGGTCGCCTTTTTCATGTCGAAATAAGAAAAGCCGCTGGTTGAGCTGCTTTTTTTGTTGCACAAAAAGGTACGATTGAACCGATATCAAAGGTTCAGTCTTGTCGTGCGGTGTATTCATTCCTTGGGCTTTAGTTATTTCGGTCGATGCTTAGAAGCTGGTTTTTGCACGTTTTTTCAAAGAAGTTCTCCAACGCCCCCATGGTCTGGGTGAGTCAATAGACGCTTTCGTTTGTGATTTATTGTTTGTAGTCTATTCCTCTATGGGGTGCCGTCTGCGATTGGTCTTGTTGATTGCATGTTGGGGCATCATAACTTAAATGTCCGAATTGATGGAAGCGCATATTTATTCGACTTTGAAGATGGGAGGAGTCAATTGTTGCATATTCTTAATTTAATTAAGAAGGCTATAAAACTTCTACTTTCTAGCCCTATTTATGATGGCTGATCGCGTCGAAAATGTTGGTGTAAGGGTGACGCCCTAGCGCCCGTTTAACGAAGAACGGCCTTCGTCCTAGAATCTGAAATCACCACAACAACAGGTTCTAGGAAAGGACGAAGACCGCTATGGAAATCTTATCAGACCCGACGCCGGACATGCTCGCCATGCCCCGTTTCGACGACGGCGCCATCGACATGCAGGAGCTGCTCAGGCGTCTCGCCGAGCAGGTCGTGAACGCCGTGATGGACGCCGAGGCCGACCAGCTCTGCGGTGGCGGGGGGAACAGCCGAAACGGCTACCGCGAGAGGTCGCTCGCCACCTGCGTCGGCACGCTGACGCTGCGCATCCCCAAGCTGCGCTCCGGCAGCTTCTTCCCCGAGGACGTGCTCGAGCGCTACCAGCGCGTCGACCGCGCCCTCGTGGCCGCCGTGGCCGAGATGTACGCCACGGGCACCAGCACCCGCAAGGTGCAGAGGGTGGCCGAGAAGATGGGCGTCTCCAGACTCTCGAAGGACCAGGTGAGCGCCATCGCCTCGAGCCTGGACGCAGACATCGAGGACCTGTGCGCAAGGCCGCTCGGCGGCTCGCCGGTGCCCTACGTCTGGCTCGACGCGACCTACGTCAAGTGCCGCCGCGAGGGGCGCGTCGCCTCCACCGCCGTGGTCACCGCCATCGGCTGCGATGCGGGCGGCTGGAGGCGCGTCCTGGGCGTCGACGTGGTCGACACCGAGTCCTACGACTCGTGGCTCGCCTTCCTGCGGGCTATCCGCTCGCGCGGGGCGGCGGGCGTGCGGCTCGTCGTCTCGGACGCCCACCCGGGGCTCGTCCGGGCGCTCGGCGAGGTCTTCCAGGGCGCCGCGTGGCAGCGCTGCGCGGTCCACCTCATGCGCGACTGCATGCGCGAGGCCGGCTCCTGGCAGCTCAGGCGCCGCGTGGGCAGGATCGTGTCGCAGGTGTTCCGCGGGCGCGACGCCGCCACCGTGACGGCCATGTACCACGCGGCGTGCGACATGCTGGAGGGGTGCTGCCCCAGGGCGGCGGCGGTGCTGGAGGAGGCCGAGCCCGACGCGCTGGCCTACCTCGACTTCCCGCCGACCCACTGGAAGCGCCTGCGCACCAACAACGTGCAGGAGAGGACCAACCGGGAGATAAAGCGCAGGTCGCGCGTCGTGCAGGTGTTCCCCTCCACGGGCTCGCTGGTGCGGCTCGCGGGCGCGGTCATGTGCGAGCAGGACGAGATATGGCAGGAGTCCAGGTACTTCTCGGAGGTGAGGATGAACGAGCTCTACGATGACGGTCGCACTCGGGGAATCGACGGTCCCGTCGATTGGGCGCGGCTTGAGGCGGAGGCCAGGAAGATGCTCGAGTCCGGCCTCGAGCTTGCGGACAGGGTCGAGGCGGCATAGGATATCAACCGTATTCCAGATTCTAGGACGCCGGGCCGACTCGCTTCGGATGGGGCTCTACACCAACTTTCTCGACACTACC
>DBFOLV010000012.1:0-63346 GCA_048430825.1 Collinsella sp. | reverse complement strand
CGGGACATGTCAGGAAACGAGGGCAGCCCTGTGGGCGCCAGCGGAATGTGGGGTCACCGCGCGGTCCGCATCTGATGGTGTCGACGTCAATGGTATACGGGTGCATCATCGACGTCTTTAATACAGAAAATATCAGTGCGGAATGTTCTGAAAACTAAGTCCAGCACGGGCCCTGTGTTACCGCTGCAGAGGGGTGCGATTCCTTGATCGCTCACTTAATCTAATAAGAAATTGAGTGAGGCCGGAGCTTTAGCTCCGACCTCCCCATATAAGGGCTCGGCAAAGCCGAGCCACCAAATTTGCATCAGCCCCAGAATATGTTTGAGAATCGTACTTGGAGTATGTGGCTGTAGGGTCGGAATGGGGGCAACTTCCCAACGCATTCCGCAGGGGGCGGTACATTTTGTAGCGCGAAGCGCGAATCAAAATGTACCGCATGCCCGAGGACGCGTTGGGAAGTTGCCCCCATTCCGACCCGGACATATAGATTTACCTGCGCATTTACAAATTCGTAAACTTTTTTGAAAAAAGTGCTTGCACAGTTCTCGAATCATAGGTTATTATCTTCCTCGTTGAACGCGCGGGTCCAACAAAACGAACCGTGAGTCAACAACATAGCATGTCGGAGTGGCGGAATTGGCAGACGCGCTAGCTTGAGGTGCTAGTGACCGCTTTTTGGTCATGCGGGTTCAAGTCCCGCCTCCGACACCATCGCATTTGAGAAGCCTCTTCGGAGGCTTTTTTGTTACCGATAGACGGTGGGGTCCACGATGGAAACGCTTGAACGCAACGAGTGGGCAGACGTTGCCCAACTAGTCGAGATCACGAGCGATGCTGTCATCATCTGCGAGCTCGACGGAACCATTCTGCATGTGAATAATCGCTTACTTGGTTTGATGTGCGAGGAACGCGCCGACGTCATCGGTGGAGATGTTAAAGACGTCCTGTACTCATCAGCTTTTGAACGTGCGACGGAACATCGTCTGCCATTTGAAACTGATGGCTCCGAGAACGAACTGATGCTCAAGCTGAGTGACGGCTCCTTTATCCCCGTCTTGGTTCGTGCGGGCTCCGTTACGCCTCCACGCATCTTTGGGTGCCGCGCGCCACGTGTCCTGGTGGCGCTCCATAGCATCGAAGAACAGTATTCGCACGACCGTCAGCTCAAGCGTGCGTTATCGGAGCTTAGAGTGGCGAACAAGCGCCTCTCTGGCACGCTCTCGGTCATTATGAGTACCGTGGGCTCCGATGAGCTGCCCAGCCTACTTGATACCGTTTTGAACCAGCTTGTAGGAACGCTTGATGCTTCGGGTGCTGCTATCTATTTTTCTGAGAGTGGCGGTTTTAAACTTCGCGGTGTTTCCAAGGAGCTGTACGACAGCTACCTGCCTGAGTTTTTGCCGTATGGCGCTGGCATTCCGACGTATGTTCTTCGTGAGTCGCGTGCCTGTCGCTTGTCGATTCAACAGGACCTTGAGGGCGACCGGGTTGCTTCGGGTATGTTCATGGATTTGGACAATCGCTCCAAGCACTTGCTGCGCGTGCTGGATATGCCCCCGTATCGCAGCGAGATCTGTCTTCCCGTGTTTTACGGCACGCAGGTCCTTGGCGTGTTGGAAGTTGGCTGGAAACGCCCCCAGGCGCCACTTGCCTATGACGTTAACGTGCTCGAGGTCATTTGCGATTACCTGTCTATTCAGCTGGTCGGCATGGCGTCGAGCTTACGTTCGCGCCGCACGGCGGAGCTCGGCCGCTCACTCAATTTGCTGCGCGACGAACTGTTTACCTATCTCGAGGATCCCGTTGCCGCTTCGCGAGCGGTGTCGACGGAAATCTGCACGGTGCTCAATTGTCATTTCTGCCCCGTGGAATATGATGCGGGCCTCGAAACCTATGTCATCGATTTTGAGGGCGGCAGTCGTGTGGCGCTGCCGGACGATCCGGAGTCACTCTTCTTTTCTGTCACGGCGCCAGCTGCGCGCCTTGGGGCAGCCCCCGACGGGTTTGAGACATCGGTGTTGGGCGGGACGAGCGCTGACGATCTCAAGCACGTGCGCCTTACACGTGTGGACGAATCCACATCTATGGGTGCATGGTTGAGGGCCCACGGCCTACCGTGTCAGGGACTTTATGTCGACTCCGGCATCGAAGCGGGGCACTACCACTCGGAAGCGGATGGCAAACGAAGCAACGATGCGATCGTTCCCGCTGATATCGCCAAGGGGCCGACGAGGCGCGCTTTGCTGCTCCGGGATGGCAGCCAAGAACCAATTGACGACCTTGAATACGACTACCTGGTGCATCTGGCGCATGACTTTGAGCTGATCTATGAAGGCGAGTCTCAAAAGCGCGAAGAGCGTCATATCGCTCAGACGCTTCAGATTGGCATGAGAAATTCGCTTGGTGACGTTCCGGGCATTGCAACCGATTCGGTATATCTATCGGCAACGAATTCTGCGTTGGTCGGCGGCGACTTCTATACGCTTGTCCGTCTTCCCGACGATTGTGCCGTAATGATTTTGGGCGATGTATCCGGCAAGGGGATTGAGGCGGCGTCGATGTCGGCGCTCGTCAAGACAGCGCTGACGGCCTATGCCTGGGAGGGCGCGGGGCCTGCCCGTATGGCACGCTCACTCAATAGCATGCTCATGGGCTTTTCGAGGGTCGAGACGTTTGTGACGGCGTTTATCGCCAAGATCGATCTTAAAGCGGGTCGCGCAACCTATTGCTCTGCGGGGCATCCTCCCACTATGGTCATTAGGCCGTCGTCGACGCCGCTTGGTGGCGGTGAAGCCCGAGGCGGAGAAGTGGAGCTCCTTGGGTGCCAATCGGGCGTGATCGGTGCCTTTGAGAGCATGGTGTACGAGACGGGCGTGTTTACGTTCGCTCCTGGTGACATGCTATTTATGTATACCGACGGAACAATCGAAGCACGTGATCGCTCGGGTGCTTTCTTTGGCGAGCAGCGCCTTCGTGACCTTCTGCTCTCTGTCTCGGGTGAGGGCGTATCGGGAATCTGCGGCAAGGTCTTGGGCGAGCTTGACCGATTTACCGAATCGGTGCTGGACGATGACATCGCATTGGTGTCCCTTGAGTTTTTACGGGGTCGTTCATAGACGACGCTGGGCGGGCTGAATCCGCACGGTTGGGGAAACGAATGCATCGAGTGGGCTTTTTTGGGGAACCATGGTCGTATGAATGAGTGGAATGACATAGCGGTTTTGACGCCACCAGGCGATATCGACATCGCCACGGTGCCTGCGCTGCGTCGGCGGTTGGATGCTTTGATTGGCCACGGCGTGCGTCGTGTTGTCATCAACTGTCAGGCTGTTAGCTTTATCGATTCGACGGGCTTGGCATTCCTGCTTACGCGCGCTCGTGAGCTCATGAGGCGAGAAGGCCTGCTTTCGCTCGTCAATGCATCAGGTGAAGTTGTTCGCTTTTTGGAGATTGCTCGTCTTGTCGATATCCTTCATGTCGCGGGGCCGGCACGGGAGTCAATTCCTGCCATTCCGGTGGGGGAGCTGCCTCGCTGGAGTAAGAGCGTTGAGGTCCGTCAGGGTATCGAGAATCTTCCATACTACCGACATCGCATCGCCGAACTCCTTGAATCGCTTCCGTTGCGCCGTGACGAGCGCTACGATGTCGCATTGGCATCGGGGGAGGCGCTGGGTAATGCCTATGACCATGCGGGCGGTATCGGGTGCGTCCTGACGGTTCAGGCCTATGGCGATCGCGTTGTGGTTGAGGTGCTTGATCGAGGTGCCGGCTATTCTATCGATGAAACGAGCGAGCCGGTCGCATCTGAGGAACGCGGCCGTGGTATCAAGCTTATGCGTATGCTCGTCGATAACGTGGAGGTTGCTCGTCGTACGGACGGCGCCGGCACGCGCGTGCAGATGGTGAAGCTGTTTAGCGGAGCGCTGGAATCGTGCGCCTAGCCAATCGCTTTAGCGCGTTTGGCTATTAAGAACATGCGGCAGACAAGTTTTTTGAAAAAAGTACTTGCGTCTTTTGGACAACTCGCGTAAATTAATAACCCGCAAGCGGACATGGCTCAGTTGGTAGAGCACAACCTTGCCAAGGTTGGGGTCGCGGGTTCGAGCCCCGTTGTCCGCTCCATTGCATTTCCGGACCGTTTAGGCGGTCCTTTTTCGGCGAAGTGGCCAAGTGGTAAGGCAGAGGCCTGCAAAGCCTTTACCCCCGGTTCGAATCCGGGCTTCGCCTCCAGGCAACATCCGGGCGCTCCGGCGCCCGTTTTGTTTTACATATGCGGACATGGCTCAGTTGGTAGAGCACAACCTTGCCAAGGTTGGGGTCGCGGGTTCGAGCCCCGTTGTCCGCTCCAAACGCAGCAGCCCGACTACTACGGTAGCCGGGCTTTTTCGTACCCATCGCATGGGCTCGAACCCGAGAGGGAGCGAGCGTTTTGGGGCGTGGCTGTGGCGTTGTTTGTCGCGAATGTCAGCTTTGGGCGTATCATCGTGGGCATCTCGCAAAACCTCGTTGCAAGGGAGACTCATCCCATGGCTACAGAAAAGTCCTCTTCGCGCTCATGGATGTCCGACGCCGCAATCTATCAGATCTACCCGCGCTCGTTTAAGGATTCGACTGGTTCGGGTCTGGGCGATATCGCGGGCATTACCCAGCAGATGGACTATCTTGAGCAGCTGGGTATCGAGGCCATCTGGCTGGGCCCGTTTTACCCATCGCCTCTTGTCGATGGCGGCTATGATGTGGCGGACTACTGTGATGTCGACCCACGTCTCGGCTCGCTTGACGACTTCGATGACATGATCGCTGCGGCTCACGCGCGCGGCATCAAGGTCATCGTCGACATCGTGCCCAACCATTCATCCAACCAGCACCCCTGGTTCAAAGCCGCTCTTGCCGCCGGCCCCGGATCGCCCGAGCGCGCCCGTTATATCTTCCGCGATGGTCGCGGCGAGCATGGCGAGCTGCCTCCCACCAATTGGAATGCCAACTTTGGCGGCCCCGCATGGACGCGTGTTGCGGACGGTCAGTGGTATCTGCACATGTTTACGCCCGAGCAGCCGGACTTTGACTGGTCATGCCCTGAGGTTCACGCGCTCTTTTGCGACGTCCTGGCGTTTTGGAGCGATCGAGGCGTCGACGGCTTTCGCATTGATGTGGCGCAGGGTCTCGCCAAGGATCTCGACCGCGATGACCTCGACCGGTGGCATCTCGCCGAGGGCGATGACATGGTTGACGACGGCACCCATCCGCTGTGGGACCGCAACGAGGTCCACGAGATCTATCGCGAGTGGCGCCGCGTGTTCGACCGCTATAATCCGCCGCGCAGTGCCGTTGCCGAGGCGTGGGTGCTGCCCGAGCGCCAGTATCTCTACGCGCGTCCCAGCGAGCTTGGCCAGACATTCAACTTTGAGTTTGCCAAGGCCGCTTGGACCTATGATGACATGCACACTGCAATCGAGAAGGGCTTGAAGGCAGCCGTCGAATCCGATTCCGCCTCGACTTGGGTACTCTCCAACCACGACGTGCCGCGCGTGGCGACACGCTATGCCCTGCCGCAAATCAAGGCGACGCGCTACCACCAGATTGCGCTCGACTGGCTCTTACGTGACGGGTCGTCTTATGACGAGGACCGTGAACTCGGCGAGCGCCGCGCGCGGGCGGCCCTTTTGCTTGAACTGGCGCTTCCGGGCTCGGCATACGTGTATCAGGGCGAGGAGCTCGGCCTTTTTGAGGTGGCTGATATCCCGTGGGCTGCACTCGAAGACCCTACTGCGACCAATACGCACGGACCGAAGCGTGAGAAGGGGCGCGACGGCTGTCGTGTGCCCCTGCCGTGGGTGGCGGCGGACGATCCCGCGCATGGCGGATCGTTTGGGTTTTCGCCGGCAGACGCCGATGCGGCGCCCCATCTGCCGCAGCCTGCATGGTTTTCCGATTATGCTGCCGATAGGGAAGAAGTGGACCCGACATCGATGCTTGCGCTCTATCGTGACGCCCTCTGGCTGCGGCGCAAGCTGCGCGGGTGCGCCAACGATCTTGCGTGGCTCGATCTTGACGGGCGCACCGGTCTTGCGGATGGTGCCGAGGGCGCTGAGGGCGGCGTCATCGCCTATCGCCGCGATAACGGCTGGACGTGTGTGACGAACTTCGGTGCAGCACCTGTGGAGCTGCCGGCGGGCAGGGTCCTGCTCACCTCATCACCGCTTGCAGACGGCAGGCTCACACAGGACAGCTCTGCCTGGATCATGCTCGGCGAGATGTAGGGGCTTCTTGCGGCGAGTTTGCGTTTGCCTGCGCCTTCCGTGGTGGCTGATGTCTTCGCGAGGTTCGCGAGGGCGTCGCAAAACTTTTTAAAAAAAGTTCTTGCATTTGGGTGGATCATCCCGTATATTAAATCCTTGCAGGCGGACATGGCTCAGTTGGTAGAGCACAACCTTGCCAAGGTTGGGGTCGCGGGTTCGAGCCCCGTTGTCCGCTCCATTTGGGCGTTTAGCTCAGGGGGAGAGCGCTTCCCTGACACGGAAGAGGTCAGAAGTTCAAATCTTCTAACGCCCACCAAATGTTCGCAGCTCAGAGGCTATGTCCTCTGGGCTGTTTTGTTTTATGCCGCCAAGCACGCCGCCAAATATTGATCCAAGGTCTGTACGCGATGGTATTCGCATTCCGTAGGGGTGCCGGCAGATTGCATACATTCTGGCCGATCGTGACCGCAACATGTTGGTCAAGCATAATCTTTTGGATTCTTTTGGCGTGAGTGACTTGGTTTTGGTAGGATTTGTCAGCGGCTTGACTAAGGGGGTTTTATAACTGCCATGCAGGTAGCCGTGTTGGTAACGTTTTACCGACTTGCCAAGAACCCCTCATTTTTAATGCGTCTGCAAAATGACTAATTGCTTTGACCTGCTGAAACACTATATGTTGTGTTTGACCTAAAAAAAGAATACAGGATATAGATGCGTCTTTGTCGTATGATAGATGGCGGACAGAGAACGAAGACCTTAACTGCCTCTTTTGAACGTGTCCTTGAGCCGCTTGATCGGCTCCAGGGAATGTCCGCATGGAGGCTTATGGTTTATCGAGAACACAGATTGCGCGACGGCGCCGCAAGACAGGGGTAAGCCCTGCCGGGTATCGTTTGGCTCTGAAGCGCGATGAGACTACGACGCGAAAGAGGCAAGAGGATGAAGATCATCAAGCGCAGCGGCACCGAGGTTGTCTTTGACATCGATAAGATCGTCAATGCCATCCGCGCCGCAAACTTGGAGGTCGAGGAGAGCTCTCGTCTTACCGACCGCCAGGTGGTTTACGCGGCACAAAACGTCGCCGAGGCATGCGAGAACGCGGGCCACACCGTGTCGGTCGAGGAGATTCAGGATTTGGTCGAGGACGAGATCATGCGTCTCGACTGCTACGAGGTTGCCCGCCACTACATCATCTATCGCTATGTTCAGAGCCTGAAGCGCCAGAAGAACACGACCGACGACAAGATTCTGTCGCTGATCGAGTGCAACAACGAAGAGGTCAAGCAGGAGAACTCCAACAAGAACCCGACCGTCAATTCCGTTCAGCGTGACTATATGGCCGGCGAGATTTCCAAGGACCTGACCCAGCGCGTGCTGCTGCCCCAGGAGATCGTGGATGCCCATAATGAGGGCCTGATCCATTTCCACGATTCGGATTACTTTGCCCAGCACATGCACAACTGCGATCTGGTGAACCTGGAGGACATGCTCCAGAACGGCACTGTTATCTCGGGTACGCTGATTGAGAAGCCGCACAGCTTCTCGACCGCCTGCAACATCGCGACGCAGATCATCGCTCAGGTTGCTTCCTCCCAGTACGGTGGCCAGTCGATTTCGCTGACCCATCTTGCCCCGTTCGTCGAGGTGAGCCGTCAAAAGATTCGCGGCGAGGTCGCCCGCGAGCTCGAGGAGCTCGGCGTTTCCGCATCTCCCGAAAAGGTCCGCGAGGTCGTTGAGGACCGCCTGCGTGACGAGATCCGTCGCGGCGTTCAGACGATTCAGTATCAGGTCGTGACCCTTATGACCACCAACGGCCAGGCGCCGTTCGTGACGGTCTTCATGTATCTTAACGAGGCCCGTACGCCTCAGGAGAAGCACGACCTTGCCATGATCGTGGAGGAGACGCTTCGCCAGCGCTACGAGGGCGTTAAGAACGAGGCCGGCGTGTGGATTACCCCGGCATTCCCCAAGCTCATCTATGTACTCGAGGACGATAACGTTCACGAGAATTCCCCGTACTTCTACCTGACCCAGCTGGCTGCTAAGTGCACCGCCAAGCGCATGGTGCCCGACTACATCTCCGAGAAGAAGATGCGCGAGCTCAAGCTGTCGAAGGGCGAGACCGCGGGCAACGGCGACTGCTATACCTGCATGGGTTGCCGCAGCTTCCTGACGCCCGACCGCTCCGGTAACGGATTTAACAACGTGGCCAACGCGCTGAACTATGACCCGAACAAGCCCAAGTACTACGGTCGCTTTAACCAGGGCGTTGTGACCATCAACCTGCCCGATGTCGCGCTGAGCTCGCATCAGGACATGGACAAGTTCTGGAAGATCTTCGACGAACGCCTTGAGCTGTGCCACCGCGCCCTGCTGTGCCGTCATGAGCGTCTGATGGGTACGCTTTCGGATGCCGCACCGATTCTTTGGCAGTACGGCGCCCTCGCCCGCCTGAAGAAGGGCGAGACGATCGACAAGCTGCTCGTGGGCGGTTACTCCACCATTAGTCTGGGTTATGCCGGCCTGTACGAGTGCGTCAAGTACATGACGGGCCACAGCCACACCGAGAAGGAGGGCACGCCCTTTGCCATGGCCGTCATGCAGCGCATGAACGACAAGTGCGCGGAGTGGAAGGCCGAAAGCGATATTGACTTCTCGCTGTACGGTACCCCGCTTGAGTCGACGACCTACAAGTTCGCCAAGTGCCTGCAGCGTCGTTTTGGCATTATCCCGGGTGTGACGGACAAGGGCTACATCACCAACAGCTACCACGTCCATGTGTCCGAGGAGATCGACGCATTCGACAAGCTCAAGTTCGAGGGTCTGTTCCAGCAGCTTTCGCCGGGCGGTGCCATCTCCTACGTCGAGGTTCCCAACATGCAGGACAACCTCAAGGCTGTCATTCGCGTGATGCAGTACATCTACGACAACATCATGTACGCCGAGCTCAACACCAAGAGCGACTACTGCCAGGTGTGCGGCTACGACGGCGAGATCAAGATTGTCGAGGATGACGGCAAACTGGTGTGGGAGTGCCCCAACTGCGGCAATCGTGACCAGGAGAAGATGAACGTCGCCCGTCGTACGTGTGGCTACATCGGTACCCAGTTCTGGAACCAGGGTCGAACCGAGGAGATCCGCGACCGCGTGCTGCATCTCTAATAATCATCCCTGACTGCCCCGTAGCGAGGCCCCGGACCTTTACTCGCTATTTCGGACAGTCCTGGCTCACGACGGAGGCGCCACTGGCGCCTCCTGTTCGTGCGGAACTCATATCGAGCAAAGGTCCGGGGCCTCGCTACGGGGCAGTCAAGTTGACGTAGCTGAGATGCAGCATGAGGTCTGCTCACTCCTCGAAGTTCTTAGTGGAAATGAGTTGACTTGCAGCAACGCTTTGCTTGCGATGACGGTTGAGCTGCAACAAAGTTTTTATTGGACCTCGAACCCTATACTCGATGTTCGCTTCGTTCATTGAGTTACCCTTTGCATGAGGCCGGGACATATCGTCCCGCCCGCAGTTTCGCAGGCCGAAGGCCGAGAATGTTTGAGGACGGGATGATATGTCCCGGCCTCCCGGGAGAGTTACCTATGAACTACGCGAACATTAAGTATTTCGACATTGCTGATGGGGAAGGCGTTCGTACTTCTCTGTTTGTGAGCGGGTGCCGTCGTGGGTGCAAGAACTGCTTTAACTCTGTCGCGTGGGACTTTGCTGCGGGCGAGCCGTTCGATCGTGCCGTCGAGGACAAGATTATCGAGAGCCTCGATCATCCCTTTATTGACGGCCTGACGATTCTGGGCGGCGAGCCTATGGAGCCCGAGAACCAGGCGGGGCTTGTTGACTTTATCGAACGCGTGCGTGCGGCCTATCCTGCGGGGTCGGGCAAGACCATTTGGTGCTTTACCGGCGACGTGCTCGAGGAGCTTATGCCGGGCGGTCGCCACCATACCGAGGCGACGGACCGTATCCTTGCCTGCCTCGATATGTTGGTGGATGGCCCGTTTGTTCAGGATCTGTACGATATCTCATTGCGTTTTAGAGGCTCGAGTAACCAGCGCGTGATTGATATGAACGCCACGCGCGCCCGTGCTGTGCGCGAGGGCGTTGCGCTTTGCGACGCTGTGGAGCTTTGGCGGGACGATCCGGTCTATTCGACCCATACTATGTAGCTTGTGGCCGATGCCAAAGGGCGTGGTACCATAGCGCGAACGTGAAATCGGAAAAGTGAGGCCCAGATGGTCGATCAGGAAAAAGTCGAGGCCGCCATTAAGCTGTTGCTTGAGGGCATAGGCGAGGACCCAACTCGTGAGGGCCTGCTGGAGACCCCGGCGCGCGTTGCCCGTATGTATGGTGAGATCGCCGGCGGTATGGATCAGAGTGCCGAGGAGCACCTGTCCAAAACCTTTGCCGTCGCTTCGAACGACTTGGTTATTGAGCGCGACATTACGTTTTACTCGCTGTGCGAGCACCATCTGCTGCCGTTTTATGGCAAGGCTGCGATCGGCTATATCCCTAACGGTCGCGTGGCGGGTCTGTCTAAACTTGCTCGCACGGTTGAGGTCTATGCCCGTCGTCTGCAGCTGCAGGAGCAGCTGTGTGCGCAGGTTGCCGACGCTCTCATGGATTATCTCGCTCCCCAGGGAGCGATTGTGCTCATAGAGGCTGAGCATATGTGCATGACCATGCGCGGCGTGCAAAAGCCTGGCACCAAGACCGTGACGCTCGCTCGCCGCGGCGTCTTTGAGACCGATCCGTCGCTCGAGGAGCGATTCTTTAGGATGCTGGGACGCTAACTATGAGAGTCGTCAACGACTTTACATCGAATACTGACGAGGGAACGCCGCGTCGCGGTTTTATGGCTTCGGGCCTGGCCCCCTTTGGTGCCATGCCTCGTATCGATTACATCTGTGCCAACGGGCTGTTCCGGCGGCACCTGGGCAACATTGCACAGTTGGAATCGGGGCGCATCTTCTGCCGCCACGGTATTGATCATCTTCTTGATGTCGCTCGCATTATGTGGATCAAGAATCTTGAGGAACAGCTCGAATTTGACCGCGAGGTCATCTATGCCACGGCACTTCTTCACGATATCGGCAAAGATGAACAGTATGAATCGGGTATATCCCATGATGTTGCAAGCGAACGCGTCGCTGATGCGATTCTCGGCGGCATGCCCGATGATGTGGCGTTTGAGCCGGCCGATGCCGCAGCCATTAAGACGGCCATTCTGGGCCATCGAAAGCTGCGCGTGAACAGCCAACCGCTTGAGCGTCTGCTCTATGCTGCCGACAAGGCATCGCGCGCCTGCTTTGCATGCCCCGCGCGCAATGCTTGTAACTGGAGCGATGATAAAAAGAACCTGTCGATTCGCGTGTAGTTAGTTTGCGCGGTCGGGGTTCTAAACGAAGGAGACGATCGCGATGAGCAATAAGAAACTGCCCGAGAATGCAACCAAGACTGAAGGCGCCGAGCTCGCCCGCCGTGGAAGGGGCGAAATATCCACTGCAACGGCGGTGCCCCACGTGAGCTATGACGATCTGCGCCATGCCGACCGCATCACCGTTGAAGGTCTTGAGGTTTTTGCTAACCACGGCGTATATCCCGAAGAGAACGCGCTGGGCCAGAAGTTCATCGTGTCCCTGGTGCTCTATGCCGACCTGCGTGCAGCGGGGGAGCACGATAACCTGGAGGCCTCGATTGACTACGGCTCGGTGTGCCACGATGTCGATGGCTATCTGCGCGAGCATACGTTTAAGCTCATCGAGGCGGCAGCTGAAGGTACGGCCCAGATGCTGCTGCGTCGTTATCCCTCGCTGCTTGGTGTGCGCATCAAGCTCGATAAGCCGTGGGCGCCTGTTGGCCTACCCTTGGCAAGCTGTGGCGTCGAGATCGAGCGCGTGCGCTAACCGACTCTAGAGCTCGTTGGCGGGCGGTTTTTTGAGCCGCTGCGACAGAGCCCTGTTGTTGGGGCAGTACGTGTCGAGCAGCGCGTGAAACCGCTGATTGTGGCTTGGCTCGAGCAAGTGGACGAGCTCGTGGGCGACAACCATGTCGAGGCATTCGACGGGGTAGGCGGCAAGTTCTCGTGCGATGCGAACGGCGCCGGATTTGGGAGTGCATGAGCCCCAACGCGTTTTCATGCTGCGTACGGAAACGCGGGAAACGGCGACACCCATTGCGATTTCGTATGCGTGCACCATATCGCGCAGCGCCGATGTGACTTCGGACGTATAGAGCTGGTCGATGTGGATCTGGAGTTCTTTGGGCGTTAGGCCGTCGAGGGCTGTGCGCTGCTTTGCCTGCGTGCACCCACTTGGCTCGTCGGTACCCATAAAACTTGCGAAGGTAGCCTGCTTGGGCCGCGGTGCGGGTGGCTCAAAGTTGTGGTCGAGTGCATCCTGAACGGTGATGGGTTTGCCCCAAAGCGCAATGATGGACGAGGGACTGAGCGGCTCTCGCGCCGTCGCCTGACGTTGCTCGCGCTGGGCAAGTCGGCTGATAATCCAGGCGCTGTTGCGCTTCACAAACGCTTCGATACGCTCTCGGCTGGCGCCGAGCGGTGCACTGGCGTGGACCTCACCGCTCGATGTGACGCGTAGGTTGAAGTTCTTGACGCGCTTTTTGGTAACGACGACGGGGATGGGCGTCCCATCCGGTCGGGATGCGGAAATCGTAAACTGCTGCGTCAAAAGCGGTCCTTCAGATTGGGGACGGGCCGGCATGTCGACCGTTCGGCATGCCGGCCCGCTCAAGGGATGTGAAATTAATAACGCTCAAAGAAGGCAAGCGCGTTGTCGCTGCAGAGCTTCTGCATCACGGTCTTGCCAAAGTGCTTGGAGAGCATGTTCTGGAACTCGGGCATCTTGCTGGCATCGGAGAGGAAGGCGGGCACCGTGGCACCGTCCCAGTCGCCGCCGAGCGCGATGACGTCCTCGCCGCCCAGGTCGAGCCAGTGCTCGATATGTGCCGCCAGCTGGTCGAAGGTGACGTCTGCGGCGGTCTTGTCGGTTGCGTCGTTGGATAGGAACTCGCTGCAGTAGTTGAGGCCGACGATACCGCCCATGTCGCGAATGGTGCGGAACTGGTCGTCGGTGAGGTTGCGCTTGACGCTGCAGACGGTGCGGGAGTTGGAGTGGCTGGCGACGAAGGGACGCGTGGCGTGGGCGACAACCTCGTCAAAGCACTCATCGTTGAGGTGGGAGACGTCGAGTACCATGCCGGCGTGCTCCATCTGCGCAAGCGCCTCGATGCCGGCGGCGGTGAGGCCGGCGTGGGTATCGTGTCCGCTCGCGAGCGGTCCCTGCGCGTTCCAGCTGAGTGACGACATAAGCACGCCCAAGCTCTTGAGCACCTCGATCAGTGCGGGGTCCTCGGCAAAGAACGTGGCGTTTTCGATGGTGTGGATGCAAGCGACTTTACCGTCCTTGAGCGCGGGGCGAATGTCTGCGGCGCTGCGTACGTTGACCATGCGGTCGTGGTTGAGCATTGCCTGGCCGCTCATATGCGCCATGATTTGCGCCTGGAAGCGCGCGGCGTGGGCGGTGGGAATCTCGTCGGGGACAAACGTGGCGAAGCACTGTGCCCACGGCGTGTTGCCGATCTTTGCGAGCGAGATGGCGCAGGCGTTGCCCTCGATGAGGTCGAAATCTTGCGGATGCGTTTCGTCGCCGGGGAAATAACCGTCGGTGCCGGCGGTAAAGCGCAGGTCGAGATCGAGCGTGGCCCAGCCGATTCGGTCGGCGGTGTCGCAGTGTAGGTCAAATACGGGATATGCCATGGTTCCTCCGGTTGCAGCGTTTCTTTGCAAACTGTCATTGAATTGTATGACTAGGGTATAGTTAGCGCCATATGTTCACGGCGGCCTGCGTTGTGCGCCGCCCTTATCACGGAGGTTACCATGTCCAACCAGGGCAAGAAGGTCAAGACCCATTATCGCGGCACGCTCGACGACGGCACGCAGTTCGATAGCTCCTACGATCGCGGCGAGCCGCTGGAGTTCACCTGCGGTGCCGGTCAGATGATCAAGGGCTTCGACGCCGCTGTTGTCGACATGCAGGTGGGCGAGAAGAAGACCGTGCACATTCCTGCTGCCGATGCCTACGGCGAGCACAATCCCGAGATGGTTCTGACCTTCCCGGCCGAGCAGGTTCCCAACATCGAGCAGATCGAGAAGGGCATGAAGCTCTTCCTGTCCACGCCGAGCGGTATGCCCGTCCCCGCCGTCGTCATTGACGTGACGCCCGAGGCTGTGACGCTCGATGCCAACCACGAGCTTGCCGGCAAGGATCTCAACTTTGATATCGAGCTTGTTGAGGTCGAGGGTTAGAGTATGTCTGAGCGCTTGGTTTCGACGACATGCTTGGGAAATCTCAACGATCCGTCCTATGAACTCCTGCTTCGCCGGAAGCTGGGCGGCGTCTTTGAAGTTGACGAGCTGCTGCTCGATTGGGACCAGGCTGATGTATGCGCGTTTGTGGACGTGACGGAGCTGGGGCGCACGGTCGATGTTCGGCTGGATACTGCCGACGGCGGTCGTCTTGTCGACGGCGACGTGCTCGCCGTCGACCGTTCGGGTGTGGTGCCCGTGGCGGTTGTCGTGCGCCTGCGCAGCGCCGAGGTTTATTTGGTCGAAGTTGACCGCATGGACCCGATTGCGCTCGCGCATGCGTGCTGGGAGATCGGCAATATGCATGCGCCGCTTTTCCGAGGCGATTCGGACGAGCATACCGTGCGCATGCATACGCCGGTGCAGCCTGCTTTGGGCCGCATGCTCCGGGGCGTCGAGGGCGTTCGGCTCTCGACGGTTACCCGTGAACTCGATTCGGACCGGTGCTTTGCGTCGAGTGCGGCGGATGCCGTTGTGAGTATGGCTCCAGACTTTACGATCGTAAAGAAGGCGCGCGGTTAACGTGCGTATAAGTAAGACGGACTTTGAGAGGCAACTATTCAAAGTCCGTCTTTCTGTTGATGAGATGCTGTGGGGGAAAGCATATGGGTCTTGAAGGAATCAAGCTGATTGCATGCGATTTGGACGGCACGTTGCTGCATCCGGGGGAGCGCGAGCCGCGTTCCGAGGCCTTTGAACTCATCGATGAACTGCATCGTCGCGGTATCGTGTTTATGCCGGCGAGCGGCCGTCAATATGCGAGCTTGCGCTACCTGTTTGCCCCGGTGGCCGATGAACTCGCCTATGTATGCGAAAACGGAGCCCTGGTGATGAGCGGGGGGCGTGCCGTTGTCAAGCGTTCCATGGAGCGTAGCCTTGCTATGGATATCGCGAATGCCGTGGTTGCGTATCCCCATGCCGACGTGACCCTTTCGTGTGAGGGACACCTCTACACCATGAGCGGCAACGATGCGTTCGTCGACCATTTGCGCTATGAGGTCCACTGCGATGTGGCGGTGGTCGACCGCCCCGAGGACATCGACGAGGACGTCATTAAGATTGCCTTCCAGACGCCCGAGGTGGATCAGCCGGCGGCCCTGGAGTATTTCGAGCGCCTCTTTAGCGACCGCGTCGACGTGATGACGTCGGGAACCGAATGGACGGACTTTATCGGTTTCGGTTCGGGCAAGGGCTCCGCGCTTGCCGATTACGGTCGTGCCCTGGGTATTTCGCCCGATGAGATGATGGCGTTTGGCGATAACGAAAACGACCGCGACATGCTCAACGTAGTGGGCCATCCTTATCTAATGGAGAGCTGCAATCCCTCTATGCGTGGCATCAACGACCGCGTCCGTTACGTGCACACGGTCGAAGAGGAATTGCATCGCCTGCTTGCTGAGTAGATATTTGGGACATGCCTAGAAATCTATTTTTTGCTGCAAAGCGCGGAAAGGTGGATTTTAAGGCATGTCCCGAACATCTACCGGCAGTCGGGGCAGAGACCCTCGAAGATGGTGTAGTGCGACGTGACGTGCCAGCCGATTTGCTCGGACGCCTTGGCGTCGAGCTGGGCATCGAAGGGGAGCGGTACGTCGATGACGCGGCTGCACGAGGTGCAGATGATATGCGCATGCGGCTCGATCGTGCGATCGAAGCGGCTGCCGCCCGGCGTTTTGATGGAGAGGATTTCGCCTGCGTCGGCCAAGAGATTGAGATTGCGGTAGACCGTACCGCGGCTGATTTTGTCATCCTGCGCGCGCACGACGTTGTAGATTTCGTCGGCGGTGGGATGGTTATAGCTTTGGCGCACGGCGTCAAGAACCAGCTTTCGCTGCCTGGTATTCCTTCTTTGCACCGCCATGCGCCTCGCCTCTTTTCTATTAACGGTCGTAGGTAAATGATACCGTATTTAGCACACAATACTAATAATGAGGACTGAAACCGTCTTCATTGGCAAGTGGGGCTCGGGCCTGGGCGTCTACGAGGCGAAAACGCGTTCCCATGCGCTCATAGGAGGCATGAAGCGCCTCGAGATGAGATAGGACGTTTGCCGGAGCTCCCTGTATCTCCATCTCGACTGAGCCGTCTTCCATGTTACGCACCCAGCCGGTGAGTGCGCGTGCCTGTGCGAGGTTGGTGTTGGTAAAGCGAAAACCAACGCCTTGGACTTGCCCCGCCCAGCGCAGGAAATAGCGCAGGGGAGTGTCTTGAGTGGCCTCGTCGCTTGCGAGTACGGTAAGCCTGCGGCGCAGCTCGAGCTCGACGTTTGATGGTTTTTGAGGCTCTCGACTGCCGCCGGTGACGCTGGAGAAGAACGTATCGAAGAGGCCCATCGCTATGCCTGCTTGCCTGCGTCGGCCGGGAAGGTAATGCCGGCCTGCCGGCGCACGGCATCCATGATGCGCAGTGAGACGAGTGTGACATCGCGGTAGTGGCCAAGCTCGTGGCGTCCCGCCGGGGTCTCCCAAATCTCTTCCTTAACGCTATCGATGCCGCCGATGGCGGTGATAAAGTCTGTGAGTTCGTATTCCATAGTGTTGCTCGATTTGGGCAGGTCGAGCACGCGGCCGTTGTCTCCCTGTTCGCGCGGTGCCTCGGTCGCCGAGCCGCGTACGACGTCGCCGCGATAGTCGATGCGGACGTTGCGGGGCGTGGACAGATGGTCGATCTGGATAGTGCCACGCTCGCCTTCGATCTGCGAGGGCAACAGGTCGTTCGTAATTTTGGAGTGCGCGAGCTCGACGGAGATACGGCCACCGCCGTAGCTGGCGAGGATGGAACCGCAGCCATCGATGGGGCCGTGCGTGAGCTGTCGCGTGGTGGGATCGAGCAGAGTGGTCATGCTCGTAAGGCCGGAGGGCATGCCAAAGATCTCGACCATGGGCTCGACGGTATAGACGCCAATGTCCATGAGGGAACCCGATGCCATATTGCAGTCGAAGATATTGGTGGCGCGTCCCGCGAGAATCTCGTTGTAGCGCGAGGAATACTTGCCAAAGCGCAATGAGGCGCGGCGGATGGGGGCGATCTCGCCCAGGGCGTCCTCGATGGCGTGGAAGGCGGGATCGTGGAGGGGACGCATGGCCTCGAGGGCCACGACACCTGCTGCCTCGGCAGCGCGGAAGACTTCCAGCGCCTGCGCTTCGGTGGCGCAGAAGGGTTTCTCGACGATGACGTGCTTGCCACCGGCGATGCAGGCAAGGGCCTGCTCGTAGTGGAGCGCATTGGGGCTGCCGATGTAGACGGCGTCGACGTCGTCGGCGGACGCAAGCTCGTCAAGTGCGGTGAAGTTACGCTCGCCGCCGTGTTCGGCGGTAAAGGCGGCGCCGCGCTCGGCATCGCGCGAGAGCGTGCCCACAAACGCGGCTTGGTCGTTGGCGTTGACGACCTGGATAAAGTCGTCGGTAATCATGGATGTGCCGATGGTCGCTATACGCAGCATGTATCCCCCTCGTGCCGTTCGGTTTACAGGATGAGTGTAGCGCGAGGGGGCAGGAAATAGCGTGCGAAAACGCCGTTACAGGTCGCTCTCGTTAAAGCCGGTATCGATATCGAGGTTGCTGCCGTCGGCCGCCGTGGTGGCGAGCTCATCGCAGCGCTCGTTGAGCTCGTGGCCGGCGTGACCCTTAACCCAGATGAACTCAACCTTGTGCTTGCTTTTGGCGGTGAGTAGGCGCTCCCACAGCTCGCGGTTCTTGACGGGCTGCTTGTTGGCGGTTTTCCATCCGCGCTTTTTCCAGCCGTCGATCCAGTGCTTGTTAAAGGCGTTGACGACGTACTGCGAATCGGAATGGACCTCGACCTCGCAGGGGCGGTTAAGTGCCTCGAGCGCCACGATGACCGCCATGAGCTCCATGCGGTTGTTGGTGGTCTTGGCGTAGCCGCGCGAAAGCTCGGAGGTGAAGGTCTTGCCGGCGGGGTTGGTGTATTTGAGCACGGCGCCGTAGCCGCCGCGTCCCGGATTTGATCGGGCCGAGCCGTCGGTATAGATGATGACCTTCACGGGCTTCCTTTCGTTGGGTACGTTTCGTGTGAGTGACCATTGTAGCGCCATGCCCGCCGGGGGCTAGCAATCTACGATTTCTACCCCGTCTTCCGACAGTTAGTTGGCATGGATGATGCGGTTGAGCTCGTCGAGGTATTGCTGCAAGAGGGGAGAGGGCTTGCGCTCGTCGTGCATGATATAGCCTACGTGCATCGTTGGGGCGTCTGCTAACGGGATCGATGCCATACCCCATTGCATTTCATTGGAGAGGACACCGGTCGACAGGGTGTAGCCGTTCGACGTGATAAGTAAGTTAGTAAGTGTTCCGCGGTCCGAGATTCGTATGTTGCGGTCGCAAGGGATATAGCTAAAAGGTTCCTCGGCGTAATAGAAGGAGTTTGAGGTTCCCTGCTCAAAGCTGTAGCGCGTATATGGTGTGAGGTCGGCAAGGGACAGCTGCGGGCGGCGGGCAAGCGGGTGGCGCTCGCTAACGAAGACGTGGACCGTCGCGTTGAATAGGGGATGGAAGCTCGCGCGCGCATCGGCAAAAGCCTTCTGCAGAACGCGGGCGTTAAAGTCGTCCAGATAGAGGATGCCGATGTCGCTGCGAAATGCGCGGACGTCATCGATGATCTGCGATGTGGTGGTCTCGCGCATGATGAACTCGAACTTGCTGTCGCGGCAGCGCTCGACTACGTTGACAAAGGCCTCGACCGAAAAGGCGTAGTGCTGGGCGGAAATGGCGAGGCGGGCTTGCGGGGTGCCGCCGTCCTCGTAGCGGGCCTCGAGCATGTCGGCCTGCTCTACGACCTGGCGTGCATAACCCAAAAGCTCGGTGCCGTCGTTGGTGAGCGTGACGCCGCGGCTGGAGCGCGTAAAGATCTCCAGATTGAGTTCCTGTTCCAGGCTTTTGACGGCGTTTGAGATGTTGGACTGAGCGGTATAGAGGCGCTGAGCTGCGGCGTTAATTGAGCCGGATTCTGCCACGGCGATAAGAAAGCGAAGCTGCTGGAGGGTCATCGGCGCCCGTCCTTTCGATAGCTATCTAAAAAACCGATAACAGGTTAGCGCTTTTAAGTGATTGACCGAGGGAAACAATGCTCGTACTATTCAAAACACACAAAGGCGGTAGGTAATTAAGCCAACCACGGAACCGGGATGCGAAAGGAGGCCCGCATATGAATTGCTTACCAAGACGAATGCCGGGCTCCTGTTTGCGCCCGTCGGCGTGATCAGGAGACAGCGACTTACTTCTCTCTTTTTATTTACTTTTGTTCGATCAAGGAGATCATCATGAGCCAGTTCATCAACAACCCCGAGCACACCTTTGGTTTCGATACCCTGCAGCTTCACGTTGGCCAGGAGAGCGCCGATCCCGCATCCGACTCCCGCGCCGTGCCTATCTACCAGACCACGAGCTATGTGTTCCGCAATTCCCAGCACGCCGCCGACCGCTTTGGTCTTGCCGACGCCGGCAACATCTACGGCCGTCTGACCAACTCCACCCAAGGCGTCTTCGAGGACCGTATCGCCGCACTCGAGGGTGGCGTGGCAGGTCTTGCCGTCGCCTCCGGTGCCGCTGCCATCACCTATACCCTGCAGGCTCTCGCCCAGGCCGGTGACCACGTGGTCGCCCAGAAGACCATCTACGGCGGTTCCTACAACCTGCTGGAGCATACGCTCTCCCAGTTTGGCGTCGAGACCACGTTTGTCGATGCCCATAACCTGGAAGAGGTTGAGGGTGCCATCAGGGACAACACCACGGTCATCTATCTCGAGACGCTCGGCAACCCCAACTCCGACATCCCCAACATCGACGCCATCTCCGAGATCGCCAAGAAGCACGGTCTGCCGGTTGTCGTCGACAACACCTTCGGCACCCCGTATCTGTTCCGTCCGCTGGAGCATGGTGGCAACATCGTCGTTCACTCCGCAACCAAGTTCATCGGCGGCCACGGCACCTCGCTGGGCGGTGTGATCGTCGACGGCGGTAACTTCGATTGGAAGGCGAGCGGCAAGTATGCGCAGATCGCCGAGCCCAACCCCTCCTACCATGGCGTCTCGTTTGCCGAGGCTGCCGGTCCCGCCGCCTTCGCAACCTATGTCCGCGCTATCTTGCTGCGTGACGAGGGCGCCTGCATCAGCCCGTTCAACGCCTGGATCCTGCTCCAGGGCACCGAGACTCTGTCGCTGCGCGTTGACCGTCATGTCGAGAACACCAAGAAGGTCGTTGAGTTCCTGGCTGGTGACAGCCATGTCGCCAAGGTGAACCACCCGAGCCTGTCTGAGCACCCCGATCACGAGCTCTATCAGAAGTACTTCCCCAACGGCGGTGCCTCGATCTTTACCTTTGAGATTAAGGGTGGCCAGGAGGCCGCCTGGAAGTTCATCGATCATCTGCAGGTGTTCTCGCTGCTCGCCAACGTGGCCGACGTCAAGTCGCTCGTCGTGCACCCGGCTACCACCACGCACTCCCAGCTCTCTGCCGAGGAGCTCGCCGAGCAGAACATCACGCCCTCCACGATCCGTCTTTCCATCGGTACCGAGAACGCCGAGGATATCATTTGGGATCTGGAGCAGGCCTTCGCCGCGCTGGACGAGTAAGGCGACTTGTGCAAGGACCCCTTGCGACTCGATAGGTATAACTGCATAAAATGCCTGCTCAAGGCGCCTGTGCGAACAATGGTTGCACAGGCGCCTTTTTTGCATAGAGCGGGTGCAAAAACAGGGTTTTTGACACGCTTTATGCATTTGAGTTGTGGAAAACTCCTGTTGAGAGGATGTGAGTTTTACGCAATTGACGTGCGCCTTTTGAGTAAAACCGCAGGTCGCGATTTGCTCGGGGTACTATGCAGCGCGATCGAATCACACGCAGCTCAAACGCAGCAAAAACGCACTACGGAGGTTTCCAGCTACATGAGGATCGATTCACGAAAACCGAAAGCCGCCGCCCTTTCCGCCGCTCTGACCGTGGCACTTTTGGCGGGCGCCGGTGCAACTGATGCCCACGCCGCAACATTGTCCGATACGGTTGGATCTACGCCGTCCGAGACGACGCTGGTACAGCCCGTTGACTATCGCGGCGATGGTTATGGTTCCATGCAGGAGTGGAACGCCTCGATGGAGGCCAAGCGCGATTCCCTGGAGATGCGCGCTCAGATCATTATGAATATGTATGGCGACTATGCTACCGATGACGAGCGTGCTGTGCTGCAGGGTTGCATCGACGGTGCGGGTAGCCTGTTGACGATGGGGGAGGTCGACGCCAAGTCGACCGAGCTCGATGAGCTGCGCGCTGCGCTTGAGGATGCCAAGCGCGAAGCGCTCGAGGCTGCCGCCGAGGCGGAGGCTGCCGAGGCCGCCCAGGCTTCGTACTACAACGCCGGTTACACTCCGTCTTACGCGTCTGCCGCGTCCTACGCGAACGGATCGGGCCTGACGCGCTCTGCGGGTGTCAATAACTACAACGGGCGCCGCGAGACCTATTACAGCAGCAATGTGCTTTATCACTATCGCACGGGCGAATGGACTCAGGATTCTGAGGGCTTCTGGCGCGATTCCGACGGCTATTACGTTGTTGCCGCGGGCGATATGGCCCAGGGCTCGACCTTTACGGGCTCCAAGGGTGATTGCAAGGTCTATGACTCCGGCTGCGCTGCCGGAACCACCGATTACTACACCGGTTGGTAATTTTTCTGCATCACGGATATTTGGCGGACGGGCGTCTTTACCGAGCTTTAGGGCAACGTAAGGACGTCCGTTCTATGTATGCGTTTGAGTTAACAGAGCCCTTACCGTGGCGGTACGCTGGGCGTATGGATGCGGGGCACACTGGTTCTTGAGAAATAAGGTCTTTCTCTTGGAGGAAGTGGTCTTGTGAATGCTCGAGATATTGCCGTTGCCGCCGTCGCGTTGATGCTTGGCTGCCTTGGTCCCACGGCCGCGCTCGTCGCGGGCATGCAGGGGACATGCGGGGCTGCTCCTATCGTGGTCGGCGCGCTGATCGCGGCCACGCTGCTGGGAAGCGCAGGCGTGGTTCTTTGCCGCGACGATGAGGACGAGGTGCCGGGGTCGCAACGCTAACTGTTGTGAGATCGGCCGCCGGTCATAGACGAAGATGAAGGCCGCCGCAGGGGAAAGGTTCCCTTGCGGCGGTTTTGCTGTTAAGGCTGTTGAATGCGGCGCGTCGGCGCTACCAGCTTTTCTCGATATCGCGGATGCGCCGATAGAGCCACTCGTTTTGCGGTGCCTGGATATCGTGTTTGGCTGCGAGGCGGCAGATGGTGCCCGCGAACTCATCAACCTCGGTTTTGCGCCTTGCGATGCGGTCTTGAGCCATCGAGGGCATACCGGCGGGGTCGATTCCCTCGATGAGGTGCACCATTTGCGTCAGGTCTGCCTCGGTCAGCTCAACGCCCTCGGCGTTGGCGACCGCAAGCGTTTCGCGCATGGCGGAAACAAAGCAGCGACGCTGCTCGGAGCCCGGCTCCGTGGCGCTTCCGTAGGTCCCGCCGTAGGCCATGCAGGTCTGGTTGATGCCGTCGTTGAGCATGAGTTTGGCCCACATGCGGTGGGCGATGTCGTCCTCGACGGTATGGGCGATGCCGCAGCGCGTATAGAGCTCGTCGATTGCGGTGATGGTTGCGGGGTTCGTGCCGGCCGCCGCGCCAAAGCGGATTTCGCCCGCATTGGTAAAGGTGAGCGCGCCGTTGAGAAACACGGCGTCCATGCCCTGGCAGATACCAAGAACGGTATGCTCCCAGCCAAAGCGTTCGGCAATCTTTTGCTCGCTCGTAATGCCGTTGCACAGCGAGGCGATGAGCGTGTTGGGTCCCACGACGCGCTCCATAGTCTTGAGTGCTTGGTCGAGACCGGTGGTCTTGACTGTCAGGATGACCAGATCGGCGGGCGTCGCCTCGCTGGCACGGACGGACGTGAGATCGCAGGGCTTGCCGTTGACGGTGAGCGCGTCGTTCGCGTGACGCTCAAAACGGGTGTCATCCATAACGTATTCGACGGCGTCATTGCCGAGGGCCTTGGCAATCATGCTGCCGTAGAGCAGGCCGACGCCGCCCTTGCCGATAAAGGCGACCTTGTTGATCTGCATGTGAATCATCTCCCCATGTAAAAGGCGCCCGCGTAAGGGGCGCCTGATGGATTGTATGCTGCCAGGGTGATTGGTGGGCGCGCGGGGCGGCTGTTATGAAAAAGAAACTATTGCGCTGTGCGCTTATGCCGCGGGGCAGACCGCAAAGACATGCGCGTGGTGATGCCCGGCTCCTTTCATTGGGCTTTTTGCTGATGTTAAAGCGGTGCCGTGACGGCTCGATTTCTGCTGCGTTACGATACGTTCTCAATTGCGATTCCGATGTGTTTCGATGACGTGACGGGTTTGTTTCGCCTTGTCAGGGCTTCGATGGGAGGGGAGGGGCCGTGCAATACCGCGTTGACCCTAAAAGTGGTAACCGAATATCCGCTCTGGGTCTGGGCTGCATGAGGTTTCCCGGTGCGCCGGGACGTCCGGATGCGAAGACAGCCGATGCCATCATTTCCCGTGCGGTGGAGCAGGGGATTAACTACCTGGACACGGCCTATCTCTATCCCGGCAACGAGGCGTGCGTGGGTGCGTCGCTTGAGCGCCTGGGCTTGCGCGACCAGGTTTTGCTCGCAACCAAGCTGCCGCATGCTTCGTGCAAATGCGCGGAGGATTTCGACCGGTTCTTCGACGAGCAACTGCGCCGCCTACGGACTGACCATATCGACTATTACCTCATGCACAACATTACCTCGCCCGCCCAGTGGGAACGTGTGGTGGCGTTGGGCATCGAGGACTGGATCGCGCAGCAAAAGGCTGCAGGGCGTATTCGTCAGATAGGCTTTTCGTACCACGGCAGCGCGGCGGACTTCCTTACGATGCTCGATGCGTATGAGTGGGACTTTTGCCAGATCCAGTACAACTACGCTGGAGAACGATATCAGGCGGGAACGGCGGGGCTCATGGCCGCCGCCGAGCGAGGTCTCGCGGTGTTTGTGATGGAGCCGCTTTTGGGCGGACGCTTGGCAGGCAAATTGCCTCCGCGGGCGCGCGCTGTTCTCGATGGTGCATGCGATCGGCATTTGCATACGCCTGCCGCTTGGGGGCTCTCGTGGGTGTGGAATCATCCCCAGGTGACCATGTTGCTTTCGGGTATGACCGATACCGCGCAGGTGGACGAGAATTCGTCACTGGCAGACCTCGCGTTGCCGAATTCGATGACGGCCAACCAGCTCGACACGATTGCGCGCGTGTTGATGGAGTTTGAGAAATCGAACCGTGTGCCCTGCACGGGATGCGGCTATTGCATGCCGTGCCCTAAAGGCATTAATATCCCTGGATGTTTTGCCGCCTACAACGCAAGCTATGCGCACAGCTGGTTTACGGGGCTGTCTCAATACTTTACGGCGAGCGCGGTGCGCACAAGCGAGCCCAAGTTGGTGAGCAATTGCGTCAAATGCGGCAAATGCGCGCGGCACTGCCCGCAGCACATCGATATTCCCGAGCGTCTCGACGATGTGCGCCGACGTTTCCAGCCTGGTCCCGTGACGGCGGTGCTTAAGGCCTTCGGCAAAACGCGCTCCTCATGACCCTTTTATAACTTGCGGTGGAATAGTTCCTGTTTGCGGCAGAATAGGGGCCAAACAGGAACTATTTCACCGCAACTGAAGGGGGCTGTCGTGGGTCATCGGGATTCATGTGATGATTTGCGTGAGGTTTGTTGGGGCGTTTTGGGCGCTGGACACATTTCGCATCGATTTGCATCGTCGCTCAAGGAGGTGGACGGGGCACGGCTTGTGGCTGCCGCCGGCCGCACTCCTTCGCATGTTGAGGAGTTTTGCAGGGCGTTTTCGATTGATGCCGCGCACAGTTATGCCACGGCTGACGATAGCGGCGATGTGGCTTATGATGCGCTGATTGCCGACCCCGATGTCGACGCAATCTACTTGGCTCTTCCACATGGCATGCATGCGCATTGGGTCTGTCGGGCACTGCGCGCGGGAAAGGCCGTGCTGTGCGAAAAGCCGGCCGTTTTGAGTGAGGAAGAGGCTCTCTCGATTGCCTCCACCTCTCGTGAGCGCGGCGTGCTGTTTATGGAGGCGATGAAGAATCGGTTTTGCCCGATGCGCACTCGCGTGAAGGACTTGCTTGCGTCGGGTGAGCTTGGCCGTATTGTCTCGATTGAAAGCGTGCAAAAGCTCGATTACGGCGAGCCTCCTTCGGGCTATCTGCTTGATTCGTTGCAGGGCGGCTGTCTATATGACATGGGCTGCTATGCGGTCGGTTGGTTTGAGGATTTGCTCGCGGGCGCGTGCGAGGTTTCATCCCGTGAAGTTCGCTGGCGTGACGTATCAGGCGGCCGCGTCGATTGGGCCGACGAGATCCGTATGAGCGTCGGCGGTATACCCATTCATATGGTGTGCGACGGCGAAGCAACATATGAAAGCCGCTTAACGATTGCCTGTGAGCGGGGCTCGTTGGAAATCGAGCGGCTCCATCGCCCCGAGCTCGCTCATGTGAAGTATTCCGACGGTCGAGTACTCGAAATCGATGCACCATTTGAAGTCGATGATTTTTACGGTGAGGCGTCGCATGCGACGCAGCTCATTCAGGCGGGGAAACTCGAAAGCCCCATCATGTGCCTAGCCGCCACACAGCGCTGTGCGCACATCATCGATGCGATTCGCTTGAAACTTTAGGGCGTGGGGGCATGGCGCCAGCGCTTGGAATGCCTGGAGGCCTTTGCTCTTGATGCCCCTTTTATAACTTGCGGTGGAATACGGTCTGTTTGCGCCAAAATAAGGCACCAATAGACCGTATTTTTCCGCAACTGATGAGGAGGGAGCTGGAGATGCTGACGATCGGGTGCCATCTTTCGACGACGAAGGGCTATCGGGCAATGGGGGAGACAGCGTTGTCCATTGGCGCCAATACCTTTGCATTCTTTACGCGCAACCCGCGCGGCGGCAAGGCGAAAGACCTTGACATGGATGACGTGGCGGCCCTGCGCGAGCTTATGGAGCAAAACGACTTTGGCCCGCTGGTGGCGCATGCCCCGTATACCTATAACCCCTGCTCAGCCAAAGAGCGGGCGCGCGAGTTTGCCCTGGAGGCCATGGCAGAGGACCTGCGGCGCATGGAGGCGCTGCCCGGCAACTACTACAACTTCCATCCCGGTGCGCATGTGGGGCAGGGCTCCGACGCCGGCATTCAGATGATTGTCGACACCCTGTGCCAGGTGATGTTTGAGGGCCAGCAGACGACGGTGCTGCTCGAGACCATGGCCGGCAAGGGTACCGAGGTGGGCCGCAGCTTTGAGGAGCTGGCGTGCATTATCGAGGGCGTTGCCGCCAAGTGCCCAGAGCTGTCCGATAAGCTGGGCGTTTGTTTGGACACCTGCCATGTGAGCGATGCCGGCTACGACATCATCCATGATCTGGACGGCGTACTCGACGAGTTCGACCGCGTGGTGGGTATCGATCGCTTGCATGCCGTACACATCAACGATTCGAAGAACCCTTGTGGCGCCCATAAAGATCGTCACGAGTGCATCGGCAAGGGATACCTTGGCAGCGAGGAATTTGGTGGCGGTATGCAGGCTATGCAGAATATTGTATCGAATGGCCACTTGCGTTCGCTGCCGTTTATTTTGGAGACTCCGAACGAACTTGCAGGTTATGCAGCTGAAATTAGACTATTAAGGTCATTGCAGCAGTAATGACTGTCACAAAGTAGAGTATTCCATTCACGTTATGGGTTTGTTTCAATCAGTTTTCTCATTGCAGATTCGTAATTCCGGGTGCATAATAGCCAACAGTTTTTGCAGACCTCTGAATCAAACGAGGTCACCGGAAGGAGACTGATTATGAAGCTGAAGAAGCTTGGCGCATTTGCCGCCACGGGTGCTATGGCACTCGCCCTTGCTCTGACGGGCTGCGGTTCGTCCAGCGCCACCTCTGGTTCTGATACCGGTTCCAGCAGCTCTGACGACGCTAAGGTCGAGAAGGTCGACGGCTCCAAGGAGTACGCGCTCGTCAAGGACGGCACGCTGACCGTCGGCACCTCTGCCGAGTACGCGCCGTTTGAGTACAAGGATGACAACGGCGACTACCAGGGCTTTGACCTTGAGCTCATCAAGGCTATCGGTGACAAGCTGGGTCTGGATGTCGAGTACGTCAACAATGACTTTGACACGCTGGTTCCGGGCGTCGCTTCGGGCGCCAAGTATGACGTTTCCATCGCGGCTATCACCGACACGCCCGAGCGTGAGAAGGAAGTCACTTTCTCTGATTCCTACTACATGGACGATCAGGCTATCGTGACCAAGGTCGATAACACCGACATCACGGCCGACAACTACAGCGAGAAGCTCAACAACGCCGACGCTACCATCATCGTCCAGTCTGGCTCGACCGCCGAGGCCTTTGCCCAGGAGAACTTCCCCAAGGCCAAGATCGTCCCCTACAAGGACGCCACCGAGTGCTTCAGCGCCCTGCAGTCCGATAAGGGCGACGCCGTAGTCACCAACCGCTCCGTTGCGAGCCAGCTGACCGCCGAGCAGTTCAACACCTGCCAGACCATCAAGCAGATCAGCACCGGCGAGGAGTACGCCATCGCCATCAACCAGGGCAACACCAAGCTCAAGGACGACATCAACCAGGCTATCAAGGACCTGACCGACGACGGTACCGTCGACGCCCTCATGGCTAAGTACAATATCAAGTAAAATAACTACTTGATTGCGCGCGGGCCCTTTCCGTTTTGGCGGAAAGGGCCTTTGCGCTTCTCTTGACGGAGAGCGTTTCCGTCTCGTTTTGCCGGCAACTTCTACGATAGGAGCCACCTTGTCTCGACTGAACAAAGGGGCCGCGGAGCAGCGTTTTCCACTGCCCTCGATGCTCCAAAAGCTGGCCTGTGCCCTGGCTGTGGCGCTCGCCCTGGTATGCGCGGGGGCCTGCGTGCCCACGACCGCCCAGGCGCTTGAGACCGCAAAGATTACCGCCCGACCCAATACCGGTTCGGGTAGCGATGTGGTCGGCGGCACCGAGACGCGCATCACTTGGGAAGTTCAGGCCGATGCCGACGAGGAGCTGAGCGGTCTTTCGCTGACGTTTGTCGACGGCACGACGTTTGGTACCGATGACACGCGATTGACGATGCTCTCGGGCGAGGACCTCATGGATCGTACGCCCATGAAGCCCACGTGCAAGGCTGACGGCCAGACGCTCAAGATTGACTTTGGCGAGACGGCGCCTGCCGGCGGCTATTTCCGCGTCGAGGTTTACGGTGTGACGTTTCCCGTCGAGGGCGGCGATGAGGCCTTTAGCGGCACCTATACGCTCGCCGACGGTTCGACCAAGAAGATCTCCAAGATTCCGTCGGTGGAGATCAAGGGCGTGACGGCCTTCGATAACTTCCTGGCCGACCTTAAGGAGCAGCCGTGGGTCGAGGCGTGGAACTCCAATATGTTCCTGCGCCTGTTCCTGAACCCGGTCATTTTGGTCCAGAGCCTGCCGATCGTCTTCAAGGGCTTCCTTGTGTCGCTTTCGATCGTGCTCGTGGCGTTTCCGCTGGCAATTCCCTTTGGCTTTGCCCTGTCGCTTATGCGCATCTCCAAGTCGCGCATCCTGCGCTGCCTCGCCGGCATCTACGTGAATATCATTCGCGGTACGCCGGCGTTCCTGCAGATCTATATCGCGTTCTTCGGTCTGCCGTTGGCCGGCGTCAAGGTGGACGACTATGTTTTGGGCGTTATCGTCATGGCCATGAACTCGTCTGCGTACCTGTGCGAGATCTTCCGTGCCGGTATTCAATCGATCCCCAAGGGCCAAAACGAGGCTGCTCGCTCTCTGGGCATGAATGCCTTCCAGACGCTGCTCTACGTTATGATTCCGCAGACGTTCCGCAATGTTTTGCCTACGCTGACCAGCGAGTTTATCTTGCTTTACAAGGATACGTCGCTGCTTGCCGCCGTGGGTGTGGTCGAAATCGTCATGAACGCCCGTACCATCGTGGCCACGACGGGCTCCATTACACCGTACGTGGTTGCCGCCCTGTTCTATCTGGTCATCACCCTGCCGCTCGCTCGCTTGGTGAGCGGTCTTGAGGCGAGGCTTTTGGGTACGACCGAGACCAAGAAGAAGCGTCCCGCCAAGAGCGCCGGACAGGTTGTCGCGACGCCTGCCGATCACATCGCCGGTCTGTAAGGAGGTCCTATCATGAGCGAAACCAATAACTCGAACGAGGTCGTCGTCAGCATTAAGAACCTCCAGAAGGCCTTTGGCGATAACGTGGTCCTGCGCGATATCGATCTGGATGTGCATAAGGGCGAGGTCGTCGTAGTTCTGGGTCCTTCGGGCTCGGGCAAGTCGACGATGCTTCGCTGCATCAATCGTCTGGAGCATCCTACGAGTGGTTCGATTGTCGTCGAGGGCGTGGATGTGTGCGCCAAGGGCGTTGACCTCAATAAGGTGCGTACGCACTTGGGCATGGTGTTTCAGCAGTTCAACCTGTTCCCGCACCTGTCGGTCAAAAAGAACGTCATGCTTGCGCAGCAAAAGGTGCTCAAGCGCAGCAAGGAAGAGGCCGAGAAGATCGCCGTCGAGGAGCTGACCAAGGTCGGCCTGGCCGAGCGCATCGACTTTATGCCGAGCCAGCTCTCGGGCGGCCAGCAGCAGCGCGTGGCCATCGCCCGCGCCCTGTCGATGAACCCGCACGTGATGCTCTTTGACGAGGCCACCTCGGCGCTCGACCCTGAGCTCGTGCGCGACGTTCTGGGCGTCATGCGCGACCTGGCGCACGACGGTATGACCATGATCGTCGTGACGCACGAGATGGGCTTTGCCCGCGATGTCGCCGACCGCGTCGTCTTTATGGACGGCGGCGTCATTGTGGAAGAGGGTACGCCGAGCGAGGTCTTCGACCACCCCAAGAGCGAGCGCACCAAGGCGTTCTTGGGCAATATCTCGTAGCCGCTTTATATGACTGCCATAGCAGAAAACGGGAGCCGGATGTGATCCGGCTCCCGTTTTTGTTGGGACGCGAATGTGTTTTGTTGCAATGCGCGTTGCGGGCGGAGCTCATTGCCGCTAGGCGAGCTCGGCTCCAAGGGCGCGGCAGGCCGCTTCGCTCTCATCATCGGGGGCGTCGTAGCAGATGACGGAATCGACGACGTTGACGCCCTCCTCGTCGGCGTCCGCCTTCCAGTTGTCCATCCATTCGCCCTCGGCCCACGAATAAGAGCCAAAGAGGACGACCTTCTTGTCGCCGAGGGTCTCCTTGACCTCATCCCACATGGGCTGGAACTCATCATATTCAAGCTCCTCGGAACCCATGGCGGGGCAGCCGAAGGCGATAGCGTCATAGCCAGCGGCCTTGTCTGCGGAGAAGTCGGCGCAGGAGATGACCTCTGCCTCGGCGCCGGCATCGGTTGCACCTTCGGCAACGAGGTTTGCCATGGCCTCGGTGTTGCCCGTGCCGCTCCAGTAGACGACGGCGATCTTGCTCATGTTGAGTCCTTTCAGTTGTGCGGCAGGTTGCCACGGCTTCTATGTTCTATCGGGTTGCCTGGGCAAGTTGCGCCAAGCTGTAGCCCTGCTGATAGACAAAGGTGAAGTATTGGGTGCAGGCGCGGTAGGCATCAAACGTCGCAAGTGCCTGCTCGACATTTGCGTAGACCTTCCAGGCCCCAAAGACCTTATAGTTCTCGCCGCGCTGGACGATAAACTCGTGCACGTCGTCGTAGGGATATCCTAGGAAGTAGCCTATTTCGTGCGGAAACTCGCAGGTGCAGTCGTTGCTGCAGCTAGCTTGCTGGGGTAGTGCGCATCGAGTCTGGCTACAGGCGCATTCCGCGACGTTATTACTCGCGAGCGTGATGCGTGATGCCAAATGCACAAGGCATGTCGAAAGGTCTCTCGTGTCGTAGCCTTCCGAGGCGAGCGCCGTTTTGGCGCGAGGGTCCGCGAAATAGGTGGTGAGGCTTTTGGCTCGGTACACGTACACGAGCGCTCCGCAGGGCCGCCAGACCAAAACACTCAGGTGGATGCCAAGCGGGTCAAGCTCGCGGTTGCACTGGGCGATAACGTTGAGCAGGCGTGCTCGGCGTTCTGCGATGGTTTCTGTTGCGGTCGAGCCGTCCCCGTGGGCGTAGGTGCCTGGATAGGTAAAGAGCGATGCCGGCTTGATGCCCGCGAGCGTGGGGGAGCAGTTGCGCACGACTGCTGCCTGAAACGTTGGGATGTCTATGGTTCGAGTCACGTCGCTCCTTACGGATCTAAACTGTTAGCCTAGGAAAACTTATACACGAAAGTAAGCCATGGTCAACAAAAAAGTTTGAAGAGGAAAACTAATTGACCGAACGGACATGATTTTGGGTTAAGATGGGGACACCCCATGGGGGTATCTAGATAGTGCTACTGAAAGGGGAACGCATGAGTGACTTGCTCAACCCTGCGAATCTCATCGTGCTGACCGTCATTGCCGTCGGCATGTTTTTTGGACTGCGTCGCATTGCCGCTTCGACACACGGGAAGAGTTGCTGCAGCGATGGTGCGAGCGGCAAGAAGGCCAAAAAGGTTGTGGTGGCAGACACCGACGAGTCCCACTACCCCTATCGTGAGGAACTCCTTATCGGCGGCATGAGTTGCGACGGCTGCGCCCGGAATGTGACGAATGCCCTCAATGCGCTTGATGGCGTGTGGGCTACGGTAACGTACGCGGACCACACGGCACGCGTGCGCTCGAAGCGCCCGGTTGATCGCGACACACTCGAGACGGCAGTGAGGGGTGCGGGCTATTACGTTATGAAAATGTAGGCGTTGCCCTCTCCGGTGGGTACCAGCCTCCTGCCCATTGTGACTATCGGCATCCAAAAATTTGCGCAAAAATAACCTTTAGATGCGGCAAAAGTGGAGTTTGGTGACGGTTTGCGCGGAATTCGCTACCAATCGAGCATCTATGAACCCGTCCAAAAAATTACAGGTGTATATTTATACACTGATTATTGCTGTGCTCAGATTGCAATTAACCGTGGACAGAAATGAAGAATGCTAAAACTGGGCTTTAGGACAGGGGAGGCTATAACCTTATGAGACGAGTGGGAACACTTGGCTTGGTGGCAGCGCTTGCCGCTATCTTGGTATCGCCGCTGCCGGCGCACGCCGAAGACGCATCGGGTGCCGTTACCTACAATGCGGGAAATGGGTATTCCTTTGAGAAGCTCTCGCATCCTACGGTAGGAACGTCGCAGCCGGATGGCATCGTCGACTACCAGGGTAACGGTGCCGTTGCCGTTCCGGGCGCCGATGGTAATACGGCCAACAACGAAGGCGATCGCGGCCAGAGCTACACTTGGGCGGCTGCGAGCTATGGTGACTGGCTTTATGTGGGCACCTGCTATGCGGCGATGGGCAACACGCTGACGCTCATGAACAGCACGCTGGGCGATTCCTTTGATGTCGAAACCATGCGCCTGACGCTGGAGGCCATGTTTAACGGTACCTTCTTCTATGGACAGCAGAAGGAGGACGGCACGGCCGACAAGGACAGCGGCGGCATCTTGGTCAAGATCAATACCAAGACCGGTGAGACCAAGCTGCTACTCTCTGAATCGCTCAACGGCGTCGCTCCTTTGTTCCGCAATGCCGTGAGCTATAAGGGTAAGCTCTATTTCTGCGGCAGCGTCAGGACCAATGACGGCAAAGGCGGCCTGCCTGCTGTATACGAGATCGATCCTAAGACGGATGAGTACAAAGTTGTCTATCAGGGCCTTTCGAGCATGCAGGATTACGGTGCTGCCTACAAGCAGGGCATTTCTACCGGTATCCGCGGCATGTGCGTCCATGATGGCCAGCTCGTCATCAGTAATGTGGGTAAAGACGCGAACGGTAATTTTGTGTCGACAATCCTGACGTCGTCTGACCCCTCGAAGGGCCAGGACAGCTTCACCGAGATTGCCAACTCGGAGAAGCTGTTTGGCTATCCGGCGATTCGCTATCAGGACAGCATCTACGGCGGCGCCATTTGGGATATGGTCTCGTACAATGGCCATCTCTATGCGACCATCTGCACCGGTACGCCCGAGAACGCTCCCGATGATAATTCCATGCAGTCGTTTGCCATGGTCCGTGGCGACAAGAATGCCGACGGCAGCTATTCGTGGACTCCCATTGTCGGCGATCAGAAGACGGACGGTGCAAAGTACTGCTTTGGCATCGATCCTGCCCGTACCCGTTCTGGCGCTGCCAACCTCATCGTCTACAACGACTACCTCTATATCGGTGAATACAACGACGAGGAGATTGCCCTCGAGCGCATCCTGTTCAACAAATCCAACACCGAAGAGGGCGGCAAGAGCAGCATGGGTGGCGTTGACTGCTCGTTTGTGAATGCCAATCTTGAGCAGTCGGTTAACATCTATCGCATGGACAAGGACGAGAACATGGAGCTCGTCGTTGGCGATCGCACCGACATGTTCCCCGAGGGCGGTATTTCCGGCCTGACTTCGGGCTTTGGCCGAAACGAGAACCAGTACATTTGGCGCATGCAGAAGTTCGACGGCAAGCTGTATATCGGTACCTTTGATACCGCGAGCCTGCTTGAGCCGATCGGCCAGTTCTCCAATGGCGACATTATCGATATGACGCCCGAGGAGTGGGACTCTCAGGTTCAGCGCCTTAGGGACCTGCTCAATCACCTGCTCGACAAGAAATCGCCTGACGACCCCATCGTTCCCGTGAACACGCTTGCGGACGATGATTCAAACGAGGCCGTCGAGGTCGATGATTCGAACGAAGCTGCTGAGGTTGATGATTCAAACAAGGCCGTCGATGTCGATGACGAGAAGACCGAGGTTGCTAAGGGCTTTGGCGATCTGAGCGATGCGCTGGAGGATGCCGCGGGCGGTCTTTGCGATCAGGCCGCGACGATGTCCCAGGACTTTGAGGACGACGCCGCTTATGTCCAGAAGATCGATGGCGAGATCGCGTACTTCAAGTCCTTTGCCGACCAGTATCAGGACATGCTCGATAGCTATGAGAGCCTTAAGCAGCAGTACGAGGATGCCTATGGCACCGAGCTGCCGAGCGATATTCAGGATGCGCTCGATAAGCTGCTGAGCGAGGAGAACCTCAAGAAGTTGCAGAGTGTCCTTACGTGCATGTGTTACCTGCGCGATGCCGAGCGCGGCTTTGATATGTATGTGACCGAGGACGGCGTGAACTTTACGACGCTGACGACCAATGGCTTTAACGATCCGTATAACCATGGTCTGCGCACCTTTGCGGTGACCAACCAGGGTCTGTGCCTTGGTACCGCCAACCCGTTCTATGGTTGCCAGGTCTGGATCCAGCGCAAGGAGAATTCGGAGAATCCGGTTGATCCCGGTACTCCGGATCCGACGGAACCCACCGATCCTTCGCAGCCGGGTGGCGGCGATCAGCCTGGCGGCAGCCAGACGGGTGGCAACGACCAGTCGAGCAGCACCACGACCACCGTCACGACGACCGCTAAGAAGACTCCGAAGGACGGCTCGCTGCCTCGCGCTGGCGACTCGACCCTCACGCTGGTCTTGGGATTGCTGGTTGCAGCTGCCGCAGTGCTTGGCATTGCTCTCGTCTTGCGCAAGCGTTCTCGTCGCTAGGCTCGTCCGCGTAGCTCAATGTCCTGGATATCGTCGAAGTTGATGGCGATATCCCTGAGTTTGAGCAGCTTGAATGCGGGTAACGCTTCGTCGAGAATGCCCGTGCGGCTACGATAGCCGTACGTATCGTAATAGGTGACGCGCACCAAGTCGCCGCGTTTGAGGCCCTCGAGCTTTTGCGAAAGCTCGAGGGCTTTTTCTTCCGTGAGCTCACGTTTTTGCTCGACGGTGATTTCCTGCTTGCGCACGAGTTCGTAGTATCCCGTGAGGGCGGCAAAGGGCATAAACTGTGCGGCGCGGTTGGCGCGCACGGCACCGTTGGCAGTGAGGTTGGGGTCGGCTGCGCGGCGTCTGCCCTCGGGGTCCGCCAGGCGCTCGAAGGCGGTCGGCGGGCGCATGGGCTGTTGTTTGGGTTTAGGCACGGTGTCCTCCAACTTGATCGTTGCGCTCGCGCGCGGTGGCGCCGGCGGTAAAGCTTAATCCCTTGACGAGCGCGTTCTTGCCGTACTTGCCTTTCACGGCCAGGACGGCGCGCGCCAGGTCGCGCTCGCGCTCATCGGTCTCGATATCGCTGAACAGATCGATGGTGGCAAATTCCTCGGGCACAAGATTGCTAAAGCCCAGGTTGATGCGCTTGACCGGTCGTTTGGGATCGACAGTCTGCGCCCAGAGCTCATCGAAATAGCCCATGATCTTCTTAAACGAATTGGTACGCTCGGGCAGCTTGCGCGAGGCGTTGGAGTGCGCAAAGAGCGCGGCATAGCCACCACGCGGTTTGCCACCATGCTCTCCCACAAAGATGCCATCGATTGCCTGCGCTTCGCGCACCAGGCGGCGCCGTTCGTCATCGCGCTGGACGGGCTTGGGAGCACGGGGCGCGAGCTCGGGGCCGGCGGTTGCGGTGGGTTCGATGCTCGACGTACTCGAGCGCAGGTGTCCGCATCCGTCCACATATTGTGCAGTACCGCTGGCATCAAGCCTGCGTATGTCGGCGCGCTCGCTCGCGTAGCCCACAAAGAGCGAGATGCTGTCGCAGACCACGTGCTTATCGATCAAGTCCAACACGGCGTTGTCGACCATCTCGCGCAAGACGGTGTAGGCCTGCTCGTAGGCATAGCCCTTCGAGAGCACCTGTCCTGTGGTGGTCGAAGTTGCTTGCGGGCGATAGGCTTGGATATCGGCGATGGTTGTCGGCTCGCGTCCGAAGGCGTGGTCGATGAGATACTCGGCATTGACGCCGAGCTCGTCGTAAAGCAGGTTTTCGTCGAGCGCCGCGACGCCCATCAGATCGTAGACGCCGTATTTTTCGAGTCGTGCTGCCACGCCGGGGCCGATGCCCCAGATATCGGTGATGGGACGATGGGGCCAGATTTCCTTGCGAAAGGTCTCATCGTCGAGTATGCCGATGCGGCTGGGTACGTGCTTGGCGGTGATATCGAGTGCAACTTTGGCCTGGAATAGGTTGGGGCCGATGCCGACCGTCGCCGTGATGCCGGTGCGCGCCAGGACCTCGTCGCGCAACATGCAGGCGAAGCCTTCCGCATCGGTGTGATAGAGGTCCAGATAGGGTGTCACGTCGATAAAGCACTCGTCAATTGAGTAGACGTGAACGTCTTGCGGACTGACGTATTCCAGGTAGATACCGTAGATCTGCGCCGACACCTCCATGTAGTGCTGCATGCGCGGTACGGCCTTGATGTAGTCGATGCCGTCGGGAATCTCGAATAGGCGGCAGCGGTTGTGAATACCTAAGTCCTTCATGGCCTGCGTGATGGCGAGGCAGATGGTCGTGCGTCCGCGCGATTCGTCGGCAACGACTAGGTTGGTGGTGAGCGGATCGAGCCCACGGTCGACGCACTCGACGCTGGCATAAAACGTCTTGAGGTCGATGCAGATATAGGTGTGCTGCTCGTGCGCCATCCGTGTCCCTCCATCAAACACATGTTCTTATCGAATATCTGTTCGATAATACCCGCTCGTCCGGACATCGTCAAAACCTGTTCCTTTTTGCCAGGTATAGTCGTGCAACTGCATCGGGTTTTAACGCAGCTCTAAAGAGTGCGAAACAGCTCGGAAAACCTTGCTTCGTAGCATGAGCCTAACGATTGATACTGCCTATGCGCACGGAAGGGTTGTGGGAAAGATGGTCAATTATGGGTTTGGTATGCCGACGCGCTTGGTTGCGGATGGGGATGTGGCTCGCTGGTGCGGGCGATTGGTTGCCCACTACGCTGGCACCAAGGCACTGGTCGTGTTGGGCGGTGACAAGCATACGCGCGATGAGCTTGTCTCGGCGGCACTTGGTTCGCTCGCTCGAGCCCTACTCGAGCGTGTGCTTTTCCGCTGCGGCTCGTTTGAGGGCGACGGGGGAGACGAACTGGTCGACGAAGCCGTGGCCCTGGCGACCGACGAAGGCGTGGACTTTGTCCTGGCGATTGGCGATGCCGATGCTGCCGGCTTTGCGCGCGAACTCGCGCGTCGCATGGCGGCGCTCGATGCCGGCGAAGATGGTTTTGTCCCTTATGGATGCATTGTCTCGGAGGGCAAGGTGCCTGCTGTCGCGGGCACCGGCGAGGTTCCCGTTTTTGCCATTATCGCGCCCGAACTGCTGGAGGGCATCGGGTCTCCTCTGCGTGAGTTGCTCGGTAGCGTCTGCGCCGTGGCCTAATATTTGCCATAAAGGGATGGGTTATTTTTGGTTGGTAAAGCGTTTGACCTGCCAAAATAAGCCTGTCTCTTTTTGATCGGTTGCCGTTTGGGGGCCGATTGGCAACGCTCGCTGATTGTAGTCTTGACCTGCGCTAGAATAGTGGCATCTGAATGTCCGGGCGCATGGAGGCGTGCGCCCGTATGCTGAGGAGGACTCTATGGCAACTGTTGCCGCACCTATCGATGCTACGTCGACTGCCGCTTGGAAGGCACTCGAGGCCCATCAGGAGAAGCTCGAGGCCGAAGGTATCGACCTCAAGGCCTGGTTCGCTGCTGACGCCGACCGCGTGAACAAGCTGAGCTTTGACGCCGGTGACCTGCACTTCGATCTGTCGAAGAACCTGGTGACCGATGAGACCGTCAAGCTGCTGTGCGATCTTGCTCGCGAGGTGAAGCTCGAGGAGCGCCGCGACGCCATGTTCTCTGGCGAGCACATCAACACCACCGAGGACCGCGCTGTCCTGCACACCGCGCTGCGCCGCCCGGCAAGCGAGAAGGGCCAGCTCATCGTCGACGGCCAGGACGTCGTCGCCGACGTGCACCAGGTCCTCGATCGCATGTATGCCTTCGCCGAGCGCGTGCGCTCCGGTGAGTGGAAGGGCGTTACCGGCAAGAAGATCGAGCACCTGGTGTCCATCGGCATCGGCGGCTCCGATCTGGGCCCGGTCATGGCCTACGAGGCCCTGCGTCCCTATGCCGACGCCGGTATCGACTGCCGCTACATCTCCAACATCGATCCCAACGATCAGGCCGAGAAGCTCAAGGGCCTGGATCCCGAGACCACGCTCGTGATCATCGTCTCCAAGACCTTCACCACGCTCGAGACCCTCACCAACGCCCGCGAAGTCAAGACCTGGATGCTCGAGCAGCTCAAGGCTCAGGGCGCCATCGACGGCTCCGATGAGCAGAACGCCGAGGCCGTGGCAAAGCACTTCGTCGCCGTCTCCACCGCACTCGAGAAGGTCGAGGCCTTCGGTATCGACCCCGCCAACGCCTTCGGTTTCTGGAGCTGGGTTGGCGGCCGCTATTCCGTTGACTCCGCCGTGGGCCTGTCGCTGATCGTCGTGCTCGGCCCCGAGCGCTTCCAACAGTTCCTCGAGGGCTTCCACGCCATCGACGAGTACTTCTGCAACACGCCGCTCGAGAACAATGCCGTCGCGCTGATGGGCCTGCTCAACGTCTGGTACGTCAACTTCTTCGGTTCCAAGAGCCACGCCGTGCTGCCGTACTGCCAGTATCTGCACCGTTTCCCGGCCTACCTGCAGCAGCTCACCATGGAGTCCAACGGCAAGCACGTCCGCTGGGACGGCAGCGCCGTGACCTCCGACACCGGTGAGATCTTCTGGGGCGAGCCCGGCACCAACGGCCAGCATGCCTTCTACCAGCTGCTGCACCAGGGCACCGTGGTGGTTCCGGCCGATTTCATCGCCTTTGCCAATACCGCCAACCCTGCGACCGATAGCGGTCAGGACGTGCATGAGCTGTTCCTGGGCAACTTCCTGGCCCAGACCAAGGCGCTCGCCTTTGGTAAGACGGCCGATGAGGTGCGCGCCGAGGGCACGCCCGAGCAGATCGTCCCGGCCCGCTGCTTTGAGGGCAACCGCCCGACGACCTCGATCTTCGGCGACACGTTGACCCCGTTCGCGCTTGGCGAGCTCATCGCCCTGTACGAGCACATTACGTTTGTCGAGGGCACGGTCTGGGGCATCGACTCCTACGACCAGTGGGGCGTCGAGCTGGGCAAGCAGCTTGCCAAGCAGATCACCCCGGCCTTCCACGACGACGCTGCCAAGGCCGAGCAGGACGCTTCGACCCAGGCGCTCATCGAGTTCTACCGCGCTCACCGCAAGTAGTCGCTGCTGTTAACGCATCGCGCCTTATAGTCAGGGGCCCGTATCCTATCGGATGCGGGCCCCTTTGCTTTGCCGTGGTCCCGGGGTGCACGGCCTTTGTGGAACATCGCCGGGGCGCCGCGCGCTGCGAGAACCCTGCGCCTAGATTTCGGCCTCCGCATGGCCTCGCTGCGCCTCGGGCAGCTCCCCGTAGAGCGGATGGTCTTCGAGCCTAAAGCGCTCGACCTGTTCGGGAGTGCGACCGCGTACAAAGAGCCACGAGCGATCGATTGGCGTCGCCATGAGCGTGCTGGGCAGCGCGTCGGCGCGGTCTGAAAACACCCGGGCACTCTCGGGATCCTGGAACGCCAGCACCAGATGCGTGTCGCAGTTGCCCATGATGGAGCGTGCGCGTGCCTCGCCATAGAGCGCATCGAGCTGGTTGGTCGACTGCAGCAGCAGCGTTGCCCAGATGTTGCGGCTTCGGATAATCGAGAGCACGTTGTCGATCTGGGGGATCTGCAGATTTGCGAAGTCATCGAGCATAAAGCGCACGGGCACGGGCAGGCTGCCGTCGGGCTGCCTATCGGCCTCACGAATGAGGCCCATAAACGCCTGCGAAATAAAGAGGCCGGTCAGCGGATCGAGATTGCGGTCAATATCGCTCACGGTTACAAACAGGGCGCGGGGGGTGTGTCCCATGGAAGCGAAGTCCACCTGATGGCACTCACGATAGAGCTGTGCCGCACCGTCGAATCCCAGACACATGACCTTTTCGGCAAGGATGCCGACGATGCTCGCGTGCATGCGCTCGGCATTTTGCGTAATGGCGTAGCGCCGCCATAGCGAGAGGGCATAGCTTTGGGGGTCGGTCGTGATCAGGTCGTCAAACAATCGACCTGTGGCACCGTCCTGCAGGTGCTCGATTAGCTTGATGACCGAGCTGATCGTCTGCTCGTCGGCGGGTAGCTGTTCGGTGACGTAGGCGATAAGACACGACAGCAGGTTTGCCGCCGCATGATCCCAAAAAGGCTGGTTGTTGTCCTCGATGGGGCAGATGGCCTTTGCCACCGAGAGGATGTCCTGCTGGTTGGGCCTGCCGTCCGCCTTGCGGCGAATGTGCCTCAGGGGGTTGTAGCCGCAGCGCTCGATGCCGGGCGCAAGGGCCGGGACGGTGTTGAGGTCGGCGAAGTTGAGACATTGCACGCGGTAACCGTGGGCTGCCAGCACGGGTCCCACTTCGCGACAGAGCGTGCCTTTGGTGTCGAGCACGATGTAGCTTGCGTTCATTTGCAGCAGGTTGGGCTTGAGGACGTTTCGGGTCTTGCCGGCTCCCGAGGGGCCGATCACAAGTGCGTTGTTGTTGAGTCCCGTTTGGCGGGTGTCGCAGGAAAGCGTCCGATCCTTGGCGAGGATGGTGGACGATGCGGACTCAGATGCGGCGAGGCGGCTGGCGAGGTTAGACATGGGCGACCTCCTTGGTGGTCGAGAGGATTTCGTGGGCAAAGCCGAGCTCGACGGCGCGCTCGGCCGAAAGGTAGGTGTCTTTTGCAGTGAGGGACTGGATGCGCTTGGGCGTGAGGCCGCTGCGGTCCGAGAGGATTTGCGTGAGGGTCTTGCGGGTCTGCATGAGACGCCGGCTGGTTTCCTGCAGCGCAAGTGCCGAGCCGCCTGCCCCCTGGGGGATCAGCGGGTCGTGAATCATGAGCTCTGCATGGGGCGCCATACGGCGATCGTCGCCGCCCATAAAGATCACGGCGCCCATGGACGCGGCGAATTCCAGGCAGACGGTGCGGATGGGGCACGATGCGAGGCGCATGGCGTCATAGATCGCAAGACCCGATCGCACGCTTCCGCCGACGCTGGCGACAAATATGGTGATGGGGCGGCTGGGGTCGGTGGCATCGAGCAGGCGGATCTGCTGGCATAGGTCGTGGGCCATCGGGGTTTCGATGTTTCCCATGACGGAGAGCTCGCGACGGGCGAGCATCTCATCGTAAATGCTGGTGAGCGTGATACCTCGGGCGGATTCACGCATGGTGAGGGGGCTGATGATGGGGGAATGATTGGTGTCCATGAGGACTCCTTTCTGTTGGTTGTGTTGTGGAATAGGATTGTTGCCCGCGGAGGGGCTGGCGGGCTACAGGGTTCGTCCGAGCCTGAGATCGAGCTCGGTTGTGGGGCAGGCTGCCTGTTCGTGTGGCTCGCAAGCGCCAAGGGCTCCAAAGCGATAGAGCGTTGCGGCGGGCGTGGTGTAGGCGAGCCGCAGCTGATGCTCGACAGGGGCACATCCGTCATTTTTGTAATGAGCCGCGTAGTACTGCGCGATGCTGGCGTTCATCTCGCTGCCATTGCGATGGCGCTCAAACTGGCGTCTGCAGGTCTCGATGATCTTTGCTACCGACTTGGGTGCCGTCGCGGGAACAAGGGCGAGATAGCCCTCAAATAGCTCGTTGATGCTCAGGAGGCACAGCAGGTCGATCAGCGTCCTTATGGCTGCTCCCTCGGCAGAAAAATGCGCGGTCATGCGGTTATATCGGTTGCGGTCGACGATGGCCGCATGGGGTCTTGGAGTTTTCTGCCCCGTGGTCCCGGGCTTTTGCCGCGCCTGTGTATTGAGCTCGACGTTGCAGCGCTTGAGGCCGTCCAACGGAAGGAACAGTGCAGTGCGCAGGGTGTTCCGCTTGCTTTCGAGTTCATGACGCTCGTCGGGTTCCCATTCGAGCTTGAGTTTCGTGTCGAGCGCCGTAAGCATATGGGCTAGGCAGCCTACGGTAAGAACGTACGAATCGTTGTCGCGTTTTGGGGCATAGGGGTCTGTCAGCTTGCGAATGTCGGGGTCGCCCATGATCTTTGTGCAGCGCTTCAGCAGTTGAGGGTGGTCGGCCAAGATCGTCGCGAGCGGTAGCGACGCGTAGTTCTTGATGGTCGCGGCGGCAAAGGCGGCGTCATATTCGTTTGCATATGCTCGCTCAATGCGGGCATCCAGAATGCTTTTCTTATCGCCGTCTTCAGCGTGGTGGTTTGTCATAGCTTCTCCAATCGGTTGATGTTCGTGCTGTTTGTTGATGTGTTGGTTGTCGTGAGTGATGTGCTTGCCGTGGGTGATGTGCTGACGTTGGGGTGCTATGCGGTTTTCAATGAGCCCGTGAGGCGGTTGCTGCAGGGGCGGGATGGAACGGCCCATGCAAGGCGGAAGGCATCGTGCTCAAAATCGAGACAGCAATGCCCTGGGTGCCTCACATGTGGCAGTTACCTCATTAAGTTGTCATTGCGTTTGGGGCTGTACTTTGCCGATCTTCTTTCTCTTACACGCTAAAAACTGAAACTTCATATGCTCGATCTACTTAAAACCGCAACGGCGGTCTTTTATCAACTTATATGTCGGAACGTGTCTTTGCAAGTACTTTTTTGCGTTTGTTTCAAATGGGGTGGTTTTGCAACCGTCACGCGCCACGCTATGCGAACGTGCCCCGGCTCGGATAAGATGGTGCGATCGAGTTCTACCGCGCTCACCGCAAGTAGTCTTTGTTGCTGAGATAGGTCACGGCCGAAAGGGGCCCGTATCCCAACAGATACGGGCCCCTTGCTATTTAAATGGGCATGAGGGTGTATTGAGGGGGGATGTCTTGCTGTCGGCATCCGCGTGCGGTGCCATTCGCTGTCTGTAAATATACGTTTACAGCTAATTTCATACCACTTGTCGGAATGCGGACGCTGTCCTTGCATGCCGGGCGTACATTGAACGTGGTTTTTCGCGTGAAACCACGAATCGGTTGTCAGTCCTGAACAAGGAGGCCCAGCATGACGCTTGCCAAACCCATCAACAAATACATCGACTATATCGATGCCCCCGAGGACACGTTTGAGCAATATGTCGAGAAGGCGTTAAAGTACAACTTTCGCTGCGTATTTGCGAACCTGCAGGAGTACGAGACGGGCCGCGCCATGCTCGAGGACTCTGACATCATCCTTGCCGGCGCTATCGACTTTCCCCAGGGCACTATGGCGCTTGAGGAGAAGCTTGCGAGGTTTGAGGAATACGCTGCGTGTGGCTTTACCGAGATTGACTACGTTTTGAATCAGAGGTCGATCGAGAACCGCGATTTTGATGCCATCGAGCGCGAGATGACTACCATTGCTGATTTTTGTCGCGCGCATGGCATCACTGACAAGGTAATCGTCGAGATGTGCAAGCTGGACGGCGACGACGCCGCCAAGCGCCGTGTATGCGAGATCGCGCTGGAGGCCAAGCCGGGATTCCTTAAGACATCGACCGGCAGAAGCTTTGGCGGTGCTAAGCTCGAGGACGTGCGGCTGATGCACGAGGTGCTCGGCGATGCCGTGGCAATCAAGGCGGCGGGCGGTATCCATAATTACGAAGAGGCCTGCGCATTCATCGAGGCCGGCGCCAGCGCGTTAGGTGCATCGGCGGGCATCGCGATCGTCGAGGGCGCACCGACGGATGAGCGTCGCTAGCAGACGTATTTGACCTGAGCGATAAAGCTTCACGACCACACGCTGTTCATGTTCGAGACAATATGACTTTTTGCCCGTTGTAAACGGAGTCGCGATGGGTGTTCTGTATGATGGCTCAGACAAGGTTGTTCAATGACAGGGAGGCATATATGGCAATCAAAGCCATCGCGATGGATATCGACGGTACGCTCACCAACGATCAGAAAGTGATTAGCCCGCGTACGCGCGAGAAGCTGCTCGCGGCGCAGGAGTCGGGCATTAAGCTCATTTTGGCTTCGGGCCGTCCCGCATGGGGGCTGCACGCCTTGGCGCAAGAGCTCGACCTTCAAAACCATGACGGTTTGCTGGTGGCCTTTAACGGCGCACACGTCGTCGATGCCCAGACCGACGAGGTGCTGTTCGATCAGGCTATGCCTGCCGACGAATTGCATCGCCTGATTGATCACCTGCGTAATTTTGACGTGATCCCTATGATTTCGCTCGGTCGCGATTTGCACGTCGAGGACTCGTACCATTGCATGATCACGCTGCCTGACGGCTCGCAGAAGAATATCGTCAAGTATGAGCGCGACGCGTGCGATCTTAAGATTCGCGAGGTGGAGAGCCTGCATGAGGTCGCTGATGCTTATCCCGTGGACAAGCTGCTGACGGCGGGCGATCCGGCCTACCTGCAGGCGCATTACGAGGAGATGTATGCGCCCTTTAAGCAGACGCTTTCGGGCATGTTTACGGCCGACTGGTACTTTGAGTACACGGCGCCCGGTATCGACAAGGCCCGCGCACTCGAGGGTGCCCTGCCTAAGCTCGGCATCGATGCCAGTGAGGTCGTATCGTTTGGCGACGGCCAGAACGACAAGTCCATGATTGAGTGGGCCGGCACCGGTGTTGCCATGGGCAACGCGGTTGACGAGGTTAAGGCCGTGGCCCAGATGGTGACCGCCAATAACAATGAAGACGGTATTGCGGTGGCGCTGGATAAGCTGCTGGGTTAGAATCGCCGATAATGCATGGTTCGGGCGCCTGCTTACAGGCGCCCTTTTGTTAGGGAGGGTGCCGTGTCCGCATTTCCGTTCGACGCCGTTATCTTTGACATGGACGGCGTCATTGTCGATACCGAGTATTACTACCTGGGCGAGACTGCCGCGTTTGCCAAGGAGCTTGGGCTTAACCTGACTCAAGAGGAGTTGAACGGGCAGGTTGGTACCTCGCATCAGTTCTTCCTGCGTATGCTGGTCGATTGGTTTGAGCGCGCCGGGAAGGGGCATTTCACTGGCGAGGAAGCGTTGATCCGTTGGGACGAGTGGGCGCATAAGCGTCCGCGCGACTATCAGGCTTTGATTAACCCAGGCGCCGTGGATACGATTCGAGAGCTGCCGCGCCGTGGCGTTCGCGTGGCGCTTGCCAGCTCGTCTCCCATGGATAGCATCGAGGAAGTGCTCAATGCGTGCGGGCTGTCGGATGCCTTTGAGTATGTGGTGAGCGGCGAGCAGTTTAAGGAGAGCAAGCCCGAGCCCGACATCTACCTGCATGCGCTGGACCTGCTGGGGCTGCCCGCGAATCGCTGCTGCTGCGTTGAGGATTCGGTGCCTGGCATCACTGCCGGCAAGCGAGCCGGCCTGACGGTCATTGCCAAGCGCGAGGAGCGCTTTGGCTTTAGCCAGGATGCCGCGGACAAGATTATCGACCAGCTGCCGGAGCTGCTCACGCTTTCTTAGGAGCGCGGTAGTTGCGCGTTTTTCGGGTCAGATGAGTAAATACCCGACATTTTGGTGCGGCAGCAAGCATACTTTATGCTAATGCGGGCTTAAGGGCTTGTTGAATGCCCTTAAGCCCGCTTTTGACTTAATTGGGCTGGGAGAGGGTATATGCCACCGACTGAAGGACTAACTGACGGTAAAGCAGCGATACCGCTGTACCAACAGGTTATTGACATCATTAAAAACGAAATCAACTCCGGCGCCTACAAGGCAGGCGCGCGGATACCCAACGAATTCGAATTGGCTGAGAGCTATAAAGTTGGCCGCGTTACCGTGCGACGCGCTATTGAGGAGCTCGTCCAACAGGGCTATCTAACGAAGCGGCAGGGGAAAGGCACGTTTGTCAATGCCCCCAAGCTTAAGCGCAAGATTCGCCAGAAGGATGACGTCCAGAGTTTTTCGGACGCATGTCGCGTTAACGGAATGGAGCCGGGGGCGTGCGTCATTTCGAGAAAGATACTGCCGGCAGATTCTACCGAAGCGCAGTTCTTTGGTGTTCCCGTTGGAACTGATTTGATTTGCGTTGAGCGTGTACGTACTGCCGATGGAGTCCCCGTCATGCTCGAGAACAACATATACGTTTACGAGGACAACGCCTATCTATCAACGGCACCTCTATCTAACCAATCCATTTTTGAGTTCGTGCGCAACCGAACGGGCCGCACGCCCGCGTTTACCGACCCGTGCACGCTCGAGATCGCGTGCGCGTCGCCCGAGGTCGCTCGGCTGTTGGCAGTTCCCGTTGGCGAACCCTTGTTTTATATGGAAGCCTTCTTTTTCGATGAGCAGCGGCGGCCGTTTATCATCGGTCGTCAGCGGATCGTTGGGTCTCGCTACGTTTTTGACATCTAGGACATTGCGAATGGAAACGCCCGGTGGATCATCTCACCGGGCGTTTCCATACCGTTCACGGCGCGAACACAACCGTTCAACCGCGTTGCGGCAACCAGTTTGAAATTATCTTGATGAAGGAAAAAGCTGCTGGTAATCTATGGGACGTCATAGAACGTTTGCCTTATGCAAACGTTGAAGCGAGATGCGATGCAGTCTCGAGTTCTTTGGAGGTATCTATGTCAGATACGAAGGCGAAGAAGACAAACAGACGTTTTAAGTTCAAATTACCGCATGTCTATACGATCATGTTCTTGCTGATCGTTGTCTTTGCGGTCCTGACTTGGATCGTTCCCTCTGGTCAGTATCAGCGCAAGACGATTTCGACAGCGGCGGGCGAGCGTGAAGTCGCCGTTGCTGGAACCTATGAACAGGTCGATAAGAACTACACCGATTCCGAGACCGGCGAGACCATCAATCTGGGCCAGGATATCTTCGCGGTTCTGCAAGCGCCCACCAAGGGTATCCAAGAGGCTGCCGACGTCGTTGCGTTCGTCTTATTGATTGGCGGATCGTTCGCGATCATCACCAAGACCAACGCTTTGAATGCCGGCATGAGCCGTGTGATTAAAAAGCTCAAGAACAAGGACATCCTCATCATTCCCATCACGATGACGTTGCTGTCCATTTGTGGCACTACGTTTGGTATGTCTGAGGAAGCCCTGCCGTTCTATGCCATCTTCATTCCCATCATGATGGGTATCGGTTATGACTCGATGACGGCATTCATCATCTGCTTCCTTGGTCCTAACCTGGGATATTGTGCTTCGACCATCGACCCGTTTAATGTTTTGATCGCCCAAGGCATCATTGGCATCGAGGGTAATCCGCAACTGTGGCTGCGTGCCGTTTCTTGGGTCATCTTCACTGCCGTCGGTATCGCATGGGCCATGCGCTACGCCATGCGCGTCAAGAAAAACCCCGAGTCGTCCATTGTGTACGAGGACGATAAGCTCAAGCGTATTGAATTTTCCGTGACCGATGCCTCCATCGAGGAAGAGTTCACTATCCGTCAGAAGCTCGTGCTTATCGATTTTGCTTGCGGTATGGGCATTATCGTCTGGGGTCTTGTTACCCAGGGCTGGTACATGAATCAGATTTCCGCCGTGTTCCTTGGCATGGGCTTGCTTGCCGGTATCCTGGGCGGCCTTGACCAGCAGACGATCGCAGAGGAGTTCGTTAAGGGTCTCGCCGACTTTGCGTACGCTGCCGTCGTTATCGGTATCGCTCGCGGTATTCTGGTCATCGCCGAGGGCGGCATGATCATCGACACCATCCTCCAGGCGCTCGCTACCGCGCTCGCCGGTGCACCCGCCGCCGTCTACACCACGTTTATGTATGTCGTCCTTGGCCTGCTCTCTTTGCTGGTTCCCTCGAGTTCTGGCCTGGCGGCGCTCACCATGCCCGTTATGGGCCCCCTGACCGAGCTCATGGGCCTCAATCCCGAGGCGGCCGTCACCGCGCTCCAGTTTGCTAACCAGACCATCAACACCATCAGCCCCGTGGCGGGCATGACGGTCGCCGGTCTTGCCGTGGCTAGGATTTCGTTTGGCCAATGGTGGAAGACCATTTGGAAGTTCTTCATTTTCATGGTCGTCTTTGGCCTGATCGTAACGGCAATCTCTGGCATGCTTCCGGTGTAGGTGGTTGTGATGTCTGATCGTTTGACGGTCCTGACGACTAAGAGCGTCTTTACCGGTACGGGGGACCTGCCGTTTGAAGGTTTCGTAGCGGTCCGTGGCAATCGAATTGAGGCTGTTGGCACCAAGTGTGAGGTAGCTTCGTATTTGACCCAGGCGGACGAGGTAGTTGACCTGGGCGACCGCACTGTCATGCCTGGCCTGATCGATGTGCATACCTTCTATACAGGTTGGGCGCTGCGGACGTTGGGGTCTGATCTGTCCGGCATCGCTGATGCCAAAGAGGCTGTGTCGCTCTTGCGTGCATGGAAAGAAGATCATCCGGATTGCGCGGCGGCTTTTGGCCACAACCTACCCGAAACGTTGGCATCGGATGTCGAGAACGCAAATACGGCAGCTGTGTTTGACGATTGTTTTGGCGATATCCCCGTCGTCTGCTTTACACCAGGAGCGGGGACCTGCGTTCTCAACGCTGCCGCCAGTGCGCGATATGGCTTTACACCCCAGGCGTGCTATGCCGAGAAGATCTGGCGCATGATGAGCGATTTCCTTGCGCTGCCCGAGGTGCGTGCCGGGTATTCGGACTACATGAGCATGCTTAACGAGCGCGGCGTTACCGCCATCAAGGAAATGGCGTTTGATGACTACTACGGCTTTGCCGACGAAATGGCTCGCCGTGAGGAATCTGGTGAGCTGACGGTTCGCGTCTCTATGATGTCGCAGCCGGTGGGCGCCGGTGCAAATCTGGCATATGCCCGCGAGGCGCGAGAGCGCTTCCGGGGACCGTTCGTTCGTTTTTCTGGCTTCAACCGTATGACCGATCGCGGCGTATGGGCGGGGCTTGCCGAGATGATTGACCCCTATGAGGACACGGCCGATGCGGGCGCTGCCGGCAAGACGGTCGTCGAGGAACCAGAGTGGGATCTGATTGAGAGCGAGCTGCGTGCAATTGATGCTGACGGCTTCCGATATTCCTTGCATTGCCAGGGCGATGGCGCCGTTCGTCGCACCGTGGCGCTCTATGCCTCGCTGCCTCGAGACGAGCATGGACGGATGCTTCGCCGCCATGCGATTACCGATCTCGAGAACTCTGACCCGACCGATCTTGTCGAGTTTGGCAAGTTAGGTGGAATTTGCGAGGTCTATCCGCAGATTCTGACGCTGGACCGGCGCGAGGATTGCCTATCGATGATGCGTCGACAAATTGGCGAGACGCGACTTTTGCACAGCTGGAATCGCCGCGGCATGGAAGATTCCGGATGCACAGTGTGCTGTGGAACGGATTTGCCGCTGCTGATTCCGAGCCTGGGCGAGTCAATCTACAGCGCGTGCGGCGGATTCTTCGCCGACGGACTGCCTGTGAATGAGGTCAACACGCTGACGCTTGTCGAGCTCTTGCGCGCTTGGACTGCCGGGGGCGCGTACGATCTGATGCGCGAAGACGAGCTGGGTACGCTCGAGGTCGGCAAGCTTGCCGATATCTGCGTGCTCGATCGGGATGTGTTTGACCTCGATTATCGCGACGCACGCGATCTTGCGGTTGATATGACGATGTCGGACGGACAAATCGTGTTCGATCGAAATAAGGAGGCATAAGATGTCTGAATCCAAACCGACGCTGCACCGCGAACAGATTGCGGGCATGAATATCCACTACATCATGTGGTCGCTCGATTACTTCCTTGATGTGCAGCAGCGCTTGGGCTTTGAGTCCATTGAGCTGTGGTGCGCAGAGCCGCATGTGACGCTCGACCACACGGGCTACTTTGAGGCTGAGGTCCTGGCGAAAAAGGCTGCAGACCGTGGGCTTAGGTATCGTACTCTGTGCCCCGAGAACGTTGTCTATCCTTGGCAGTACTGCGCACGCAAACCGCTGCATGAACAGCGCAGCCTGGCGTACTTTAAGCACGGCATTGAGCTTGCCGAGGTACTTGGGTGCGACCGTATGTCCGTCAACTCGGGCTGGGGCGACTGGGACGAGGACCGCGAGGAAGCCTGGAAGCGCAGCCGCGAGCACTTGTCCATTCTGGCGGAGTATGCCGGCGAGCACGGTCTGGTGCTTACGATGGAAAGCCTGCGTCCCGAGGAGAGCAACCTTGTGACGACGGTTTCCGATGCGAAGCGCATGATTGACGAGGTCGCGAGCCCGTACTTACAGCCCATGGTTGATACAACCGCGATGGGCGTTGCTGGCGAGACGCTCGAGGACTGGTTTGCCACCTTTGGTGATGGGGCAATTCACGAGATGCACTTTATCGACGGTGACCCGTATGGCCATCTGGTGTGGGGCGATGGCAAGCACGATATGGACGCCTTCGTTGCCACACTCAACGCCCATGGTTTCGACGGCATGCTGGGCCAGGAAATCACGGACGGTCGTTACTACGATGATCCGGCGGCGGCAGATGCCAAGAACATGGCCGCATTCGAGAAATATCTGATTGACTAAAACAACTATCGGCCACGCAGCCAACGTCATTGATTGCGGCCAAACAAGAAAGGAACTGGATATGAACGCACACGATCTGATCAAAGAGGCAATTGCCGAGAAGGGCAAGTTCGACAGCGTCTACTGGATTGCTTGCGGTGGCTCCATGATCGATTTGATCCCGGCCCATGAGCTTCTGCAGCGCGAGGCAACCACCTTCACTTCGTATATCTATACGGCTCGCGAGTTCGATATCATGCGTCCGCGTCGTCTGGGCGAGAAGTCCCTGGTCATCGCTTGTAGCCACAGTGGCAACACCCCTGAGGTCGTCGAGGGCTGCGAGATTGCCCTTGCTGCCGGCGCTACGGTGATCGCCCAGACCGACAACGCTGGATCTAAGATCGACACCGGTAAATGGACCACGTGGGTCTACCCGTGGGGCGAGGGCGTGCCGCAGGCCGAGGTCCCCGCTGGCATTTCGCTGTCGCTTGCGGCAGAGCTGCTCGATCAGCAGGAGGGTTACGCCGATCTTGCCGATATGTATGCCGGTATCGCCGAGATGGATAAGATTCTTCCCTCGGCACGCGAGAAGGTAAATGCCGAGCTGGGCGATCGCTTTGCCAAGCTTTGCCAGGAGCACGAGTTCTTCTATATTCTGGGCAGCGGTCCCAACTTTAGCCAGACCTACGGTTTCGCTATCTGCTCTCTTATGGAGATGCAGTGGCAGCACTGCAGCTACATCCACTCTGCCGAGTACTTCCATGGCCCCTTCGAGGCTACTCAGGATGGCGTTTTTTACTTCCTGCAGATGGGCTCCAGCGAGTGCCGTGCTATGGACGAGCGCGCCCTGGCGTTCCTTAAGACGCATACCGATACGCTGATGGTGCTCGATGCCAAGGAGTACGGTATGGAAGCCGTGCCGGCGAGCGTCCGTGCCTATCTGGACCCAGTGCTGTTCTACGCCATGAACTGCGAGCTGCGTGCCGCACGCGGCAAGGTGTTTGATCACGATCCCGATTTCCGTCGCTATATGGGTGTTGTCGAGTACTAGAAGGAGCAAAGGCCATGGCATTTAACGTTAACGCGCTCGGATTTGGCGACAACGTCGTCGATCGCTACGAGCATATCCACACCATGTATCCCGGCGGCAATGCGGTGAACTTCGCCGTTTATGCCAAGAAATGCGGTGCCGCACGCTCCGCATACATGGGCATTTTTGGCAATGATGCCGCTGCCGAGCATGTCATTGCAAGCCTCGAGGATGAGGGTATCGAGCTTGACAAGTGCGAGCAGATGATTGGCGAGAACGGAGCGGCTCGCGTGACCGTCGTCGACGGTGACCGTGTCTTCCTCGGCTCCAACGAGGGCGGTATCCGTGGCGATGCGCGCTATGTCCTCGATCGCTTTGACCTTGCGTACATGAAGCAGTTCGATGTGGTTCATTCGGGCAACTATTGCTTTACCGAGCGCGAGCTGCCCAAGTTGAAGGCTGCGGGCGTCACGGTCTCTTTTGACTTTTCGGACGACTCTACCGACGAGTACTACGAGCAGATTGCGCCCTACGTCGATTTCGCATTCTTTAGTGCGGCGGATGCTGCGAGTGAGGACGAGATTCGCGAGCGTCTGGCATGGGTGAAGGGCCTGGGTCCGCGTTTTGTGTCGGCTACGGCGGGCGCCGAGGGCTGCATTGCTTACGACGGCGAGCGTTATTACCGCCAGCTGGCTAAACCGGTAACGGACATGAAGGACACCATGGGGGCGGGCGACTCGTTCCTCACCTCGTTTTTGATGTGCTATCTCGATTCCGCCAAGCGCGGTGAGGATGGCGCCGAGGCCATCGAGCGCGCGCTCGACTTTGCTGCCGGGTTTGCCTCGACCGTGTGCGGTATGGAAGGTTCTTGGGGCCACGGAGCACCAATCGTCGAATAGCCGAGCTGTCCCGGGGAGCTGTATTGGTGCCTTCCCGTGACTCGGTGGTTAAAAAAGCCAAATATGAGTACTGTGACTAATTTAGTCGCAGCAAAATCGACCCCTTCAGACGTGATTTGAGCGTTTGGAGGGGTTTAAGATTGCGAAAATGCAGGATGAGTGACTGTAAAAGTGTTAGTTAATGGACAATCGTAGATTATTCTGGTGGTCGGAAAGCTCAGAGTAATGTATCCATTTCGCTAGCAGTACTCATATTTGACGTTTTTTGACCACAGGGGTTAGCGAAGGCTAAAAACAGAGTGTGCATTCGCTAAAACCGCCGACTCAATATGCTTTGCGTCGCATTTTTTGAGCGAGGCGACGTGTTCTGAGGTGCTTTCGAGCGATCTGATGAGTGACTGTGCGCTTATTTCTGCGTTTGCCTCCGCTGGTGCATCGGTCTCGAGCAGTAAACGATCGAGTGGAATTTGTCGTACGTATTCGCGTCCTCGTTTAGATGCGAGCATGCGTTCGTTGACGGAAAAATAACAGCCCGCATTACGCGCGCGGACGAGTTCGTCCGAAGTACCGCTAAACCAGTGGAAGATGATAACGGGGGAGTCGGGGTTTGGGATGAGTAGTCCATGCGATTCGAGGACGTCCAGTACGGCTCCTGCCGAACGAACGGCGTGAATTGATATCACGCGCCCGGTAAGAGGATGCTGCACGAGCGCATCGCAGAGCCGGTTAAGTGCCTGTATTTGTAGCGGCTCACTTCCAGCAAAGCGCGCGGAAAAGTCGAGTCCGACTTCGCCGATGTAGCGTTCTTGGGCAGCAACTTCGCAAAGCAGATTGACTTCGACAAAACCGCAGTGGCCATCGGCGAGCCACCAGGGGTGAAGCCCAACGCCGGCGATGATGCCTGGTTGGCGACAGGCGCGCTCGTTTGCGGCCGAAAAGTCGCGCGGATTGACGCCGCAGTCAAATAGACCCAAGCCCAGCGCCGTCGCCTCATCGGCAACGGCGTCCGGGTGAGCCATTAAATCAAGATGGCAGTGTGCATCAAATAACCGGGGCTCCATCTCGGCGCGCTCCGCTAGTCCAGGCGTTGGCCGTCGGCGCGCACGCGCTCGGTGCCGCGACCACTGATCTGACGGATAACCTCGCCGGCGATCATCTGGCCCATGATGGGCGGCATAAAGCTGGCGGTTCCCAGCTCGGTGCGCTCGTGGATGTTGGAAGGGTCGCGGGGCTGTGTCTTAACCGATTCCTCGCAGCTAAACAGTACATGCAGGCTCTTGATTCCGCGCTTCTTGCATTCTTTGCGCATAATGCGGCTCATGGGGTCACGTACCGTATCGAAAATGTCGGCAAAGCGGAGGCACTCGGGATGGAGCTTGTTGGCCCCGCCCATGGAGCTAACCAAACGAATGTCGTGGTCCTGAGCATATTTGGCAATGGTGAGCTTGGCCGAGATGGTGTCGATGGCGTCGACGACGTAGTCGAGCTTGCCGTCCGTCTGCTCCAAAACGCTCGCGAAGAAATCATCGATGTTGTCGCTCAGCAAGTATTCAGTTCGCTTGATGACGGCAGCGGCGGGATTGATGTCGTGGATCATGGCTTCCATCACGTCAACCTTGCGCTTGCCGACGGTGCTGTGAAAGGCGATGGCCTGGCGATTGATATTGCTGAGCGCGATGATGTCCTTGTCCAGAATGACGAAATGTCCGATGCCGCCGCGGGCGAGTGCCTCGCAGCAGTTGGAGCCCACGCCTCCGCAGCCGAGCACCAGCACCGTAGCATCGGCGAGCTTATCGAGTGCCTCGCGGCCCATGATGATCTCGAGCTTGGTGTCGCGTGTCTCGATGGCGGCTGCGGCAGCGGTTTCGGTCATAAATATCCTCCGATGGGGAAGCAGGTCGTGTTTTAGCTATCGCCATTATAGGTAATCGCCCATAGGTTGCGATGGCGTTTGCTTTGATGTGGTTTGAAGCATTGCGATTAGATAGTTAGACAAACATCTAAATATTGAGTATAGTGTGCACGTCATGAGAGATGGTGAGAGGAGGTCTTATGCCGGGAGAGGGCTTTAAGGCGCTTGCCGATCCAACGCGACGGCGCATTTTGGAGTTGCTGCGTGAGGGCAATTGCACGGCGGGGGAGCTTGCCGAGCATTTCGATATCAGTAAGCCGTCGCTGAGCCATCACTTGGCGACGCTCAAAAACGCCGGGTTGGTGACCGACGAGCGCCATGGCCAAAACATCGTATACAGCTTAAACACCACCGTCATGCAGGATTTAATTGGCTGGTTTATGGGCTTTACAAACACTGAAGGTGATAAGGATGAATAACGAAAACAAGGGCATTCACCCCACGGGGGTATCGTCGCGCGTGTGGATTGCGCTGGTCGCTCTGTGCGTCGCCAATGTCGTAGCGCACCTCATGGTGATGCCGAGCTTGCCTACGCAGATTCCCACGCACTGGGGCGCGAACGGCGCCGTCGACGGTTGGGGTCCTAGCTGGATGGCCTCCGCGCTCGGCGTGCTGCCTCTGGCGCTTCTCGCAATGTTCCGCATGGTGCCGCGCATCGACCCCAAAGGTGAGGCATATCGAACCTCGGGCAAGTTCTACCAGGGCTTCGTAATCGCCTTCACCTTGTTCATGTGCGCCATAAGCTGGCTGGGAGAGCTTACGGTCTGGGGCGTGGTGCCGGCGGCCGGTTCGGTTAACGTGCTGATTTCCGGTGTTGTCGGTTTGCTGTTCATCGGCGCAGGCAACTACTTGCCGCGTGTGAAGCAGAACTATACGCTCGGTATCAAGACACCTTGGGCGCTTGCCGATCCCGAGAACTGGCGCCGTACTCAGCGTTTTGGCGGCGCCTGCTTTATGGTGCTGGGTATTGGCCTGATTGTGATGGGCGTGGCAGGCAGCGTGCTTTCGAGTGAAGTCGTCGCCGCGGTGATTGCGGTTCTGGCGTTTGGTTCGGTTGGAGCCGTCTACGTCTACTCGTATCTGTTGTGGCGCAAATCGCAGCGAGCCGCTCGTTAAGGTTGCGGAAAACTAGCGTACGCAGTTCATAGTATGTTCCGGGGGACTTTTCCCAGGTAGTATTAGGGGGTGTGGGCAACCATGCCCCTTTTTCGTTACGTTTCAGAGCTGGTTCCCTCATTTCGTTTCCACTAAAGCGAATCAAGAATAGGGAAACAGCAGGTAGAAAGGATAGAACAGGCATATGGCGGAGTTTATCTACCAGATGTATCAGGCTCGCAAGGCCCATGGCGACAAGGTAATCCTTGACGACGTGACCCTGAGCTTCTACCCCGGTGCCAAGATCGGCGTCGTGGGTCCCAACGGCATGGGTAAGTCGACCCTGCTCAAGATTATGGCCGGCATCGAGGAGGTCTCCAACGGCGATGCCAGGCTCACCCCCGGCTACACTGTGGGCATCCTGCAGCAGGAGCCGCCGCTCGACGACGACAAGACCGTCATCGAGAACGTGCGCATGGCGTTTGGCGATATGATCGCCAAGGTCGATCGCTTCAATAAGATCGGCGAGGAGATGTGCGACCCGGATTGCGACATGGACGCTCTCATGGCCGAGATGGGCAAGCTCCAGGACGAGATCGACGCCGCCGACGGCTGGGATATCGATTCCAAGCTCGGCCAGGCCATGGACGCCCTGCAGCTGCCCGATTCCGACATGCCGGTCAACGTGCTTTCCGGCGGCGAGCGCCGTCGCGTGGCCCTGTGCAAGCTGCTGCTCGAGGCTCCCGACCTGCTGCTGCTCGACGAGCCCACGAACCACCTGGACGCCGAATCGATCCTGTGGCTCGAGCACTTCCTGCACAACTACCAGGGCGCGGTGCTTGCCGTCACGCACGATCGCTACTTCCTGGATAACGTTGCCGAGTGGATCTGCGAGGTCGACCGCGGTCACCTTTATCCCTACAAGGGCAACTACTCCACGTATCTGGAGACCAAGGCCGCCCGTATCGAGGCGCAGGGCAACCGCGACGCCAAGCTCGCCAAGCGCATGGAGGCCGAGCTCGAGTGGGTACGCAGCTCGCCCAAGGCTCGCCAGGCCAAGAACAAGGCCCGTCTGGCTCGTTACGAGGAGATGGAGGCCGAGGCCCGCGCAAGCCAGAAGCTCGACTGGACCGACATCCGCATCCCCGTGGGCCCGCGTCTGGGCAACAAGGTGCTCGAGGCTCATCACCTGCACAAGGAGTTCGACGGTCGCGTGCTCATCGATGACCTTTCGTTCACCCTGCCGCGCAACGGTATCGTGGGCGTCATCGGCCCCAACGGTGTCGGTAAGACCACGCTGTTCAAGACGATTGTGGGTCTGGAGCCGCTGACTTCGGGCGAGCTCGAGGTGGGCGAGACCGTCAAGATTTCTTACGTCGACCAGAACCGTTCCGGCATCGACCCCGACAAGAACCTGTGGGAGGTCGTCTCGGACGGCCTGGACCATATGATGGTCGGCGAGACCGAGGTTCCGAGCCGTGCTTATGTGGCGAGCTTTGGCTTTAAAGGCCAGGACCAGCAGAAGCGCGCCGGCGTACTCTCCGGTGGCGAGCGCAACCGTCTGAACTTGGCGCTTACGCTCAAGCAGGGCGGCAACCTGCTGCTCCTCGACGAGCCCACGAACGACCTCGACGTCGAGACGCTGTCCTCGCTCGAAGCGGCACTGCTCGAGTTCCCGGGCTGCTCGGTGGTCATTAGCCACGACCGTATGTTCCTGGACCGCGTCGCCACGCACATTCTGGCGTGGGAGGGCACCGACGAGAATCCGGGCAACTGGTATTGGTTTGAGGGCAACTTCGAGGCCTATCAGGCCAACCGCATCGAGCGCCTTGGCGAGGACGCAGCCCAGCCGCATCGTATTCACCGTAAGCTGACGCGCGATTAGATCGTTACGCGGTTTTCCAAACCGCGTAACTGCTCGACGCTGCGCGGGTCGCAAGCACCCCATCTTGCCGTTCAAGCCGCCGCTCGCGTACCGAAGTACGCGTCGCTCCTCTTTCACGGCAACCTGGGGCACTTGCGGCCCGCTCGCTGTTGGTTACGCAACATCAACAAATAAAAACGGCTCAAATCCTGATTTGGATTTGAGTCGTTTGTCGTTACTGCTCGGGTTCTTCGACTTTATCGATGGCCCAGGTGGATCCGAGGCCACCGGTGGTATTGCGGCGGATGCGCACGGTAACCTCGCGGCGCTCGCCGGCCTGCGTATAGTGCAGGGGGAAGCTTGCGCGGTTTCGCGCGGCCTCGATGGTACCGCGCTCGCGGGCGATCCAGTAGTACTCGCCGACAATGCCGAGGGTATCGGCGCCGTAGGGGAGATAGGTCGACAGCTGGTGCAGAAGCGGGCCGGGGCAGAAGACCTCGGTTGCGAAATCGATGGGGAAGTCCTCGGGGATGGTCGGTGCTGCGGGCGCGGGGGTTGGGGCCGCTGCGGGTGCCGAAGCCGGTGCCGGTGCGGGAATTTGGCCGCAAGCAGAGGTGGGCACGGATTCGATGACGGGTGCGGGCTCCGGCGTCGCTTCCGGCTTGATCGTGGAATCTGCGGGCTCCACGGTGACGGGCGCGTCTGCAGCTGCGGTTTCAACCTCAACCTGCGTCGCGTCCTCGTTCTCGACGCTCGACTTTGCTTCGATGGGCGTGGATGCCATGGTGGTGATGCCGGCGTTGGCGTTCTCGGGGTCATAGACGACCGTGAGCGAGATGGCGGGCTGCGGCGTCTCGGGCTCCGGTGTCGACTCGGTAGCGTCTTGATCTGCGGGCTCGTCGGACTGATCGTCCTCGGCCTCGTCGCCAAAGACATCGCTGTTTTGGAACGCAGGCGGCTCGGGTTGGTCAGCGGCTTCTTCGGTTGTCGACTTGGGAGCCTCGTTGAGCCCCGCAGTGGCTTCCTGCTCTGACATAACTTCGGGATCGGTCGTGGCGGCGATTTCGGTTCTGGCTTCTGCCGTCACCTCAATAGCGACGTCGATCTCTGTCTCGGGCTCCGGAACGACTTCTGCCACGGGGCGCTTAACGTGCTTGGGGCGCACGGCCTTGAGGTCCTTCTCACCGCGCTTTTTCTTTTTGTAGGACTGCTTGGCGCCCTTGGCGGTCTTGGGCTTGTCCTCGCCCTTGGCAAGCGCAGCATCCCAGGCCTCGTTGGCGATGACCGTGGCATACAGGCGGCCGCCTTTAAAGACGGTCAGCTTAATGCAGTCGTCGAGCTCCTCGAGCAGCTCGCGCGTGGACTCGAAGCCCAGGTCATAAGCGGCCATGTCACCAGCGGCGAGTGCCTCCTCGACCTGCGTCATAAACGTTTGCTTGCCGCATCCAATCGCATCGCGCAGCAGGCGATACAGATAGATGTGGTTGCCCAGCGAAAGCGTGGGCGTAACTATTGTCTTGCTCATGGCAAATCTCCTCTTTACACACCAAAGCATCTTACCATCGCGCGGGGCTTGCCATCTCGTCGCCCAAGGCAAACGGGCGCGAACCGCTATCGATTCGCGCCCGTTGTACAGGTTGCCTATCTGGGGATGCAGCGCCTAGTTGTCCGATGTCGTGCCTTGGCTTGAACTGTCAGATGCCGTGCCCGATGTGGTGCCACTCGAATTGCTGTTGCTACTGTCTGCTGCACCCGTTCCCGACGTGGTGTCGCTCGTCTGGCCTCCCGTGTTCGGCTGCGAACCGTCAGTCGTTTGGCTTGAGTCGGTCGTGTCGGACGGCGTGCCACTGTTGGCCGTAGAGGAATCGGTGCCCTGCGATTGGTTTTGGGTGTTCGAGGACGAATCGGCAGAGGTAGAACTGTCTTGCGTGCCGTCCGTCTGTGCCTGCTGATCTTGCGACTGGGTGTTGCCATTTGCATCGCTCTCGATCGTGCGCGACGAAAGGATTGACTCGGGACGCTCGCCCAGACCCTCACCGGCCGTAGTGATAAGGATGGCGCCAGCGCAGGCAATGACTGCGACGATGGCGATGGCGATCGAGAAGACGATGACCTTCTTTTGCGTCTGGCTGCGCTCTGCCGCGGCCTTGGCGCGTAGGCTGTTAGGGGCGACGCGCGCCGTGGTCGCGCGTCCCGCAACCTGGCGCATTTCCTGCGTGGTCGCGGCGCCACCTAGGTGCTCCTCGACATCGGGCTCAACGGGCTCGTAGGCGCCGGCAGGGTAGTCGACAGCGGCATGCGTGCCCTTGATTGCTTCGGCGCTGGCAGAGATAAAGTGGCGGTAGACCTGCGAGGACACAACGGTGATGACCGAGCTCACGGCGGCGCCGATCACCGATCCGGCGATACCGATCTTGGAGGCAAGCGCGACGCTCGTGGCAGCAGCTGCGGCGCCGGCGATGATCTGGGGAATGGAAATGTCATCGAACAGGCCCTTTTTGGGCGCGATGGCCATGGTCTGTCCGATGGAATGGTTCTCGTGCACGCCGTTGTTGAGCGATGCCGGCGTCATGACGCGCGTGCGCGGCGCGTCGGTGTACTTGGTTGTCATACGGGGTCCTCCCGGTGTAAATCTGCTTCGTTTCGTGTAGCCATCAGGGTACCCACCAGATGTGAATCGTACGTGACATTTAACAGATACCATCAACTCATCAAGGGGGGGCTTGCTGTCTTTGGTGCAATAGCTTGATGCTAAACTGGATTTACGATTGCGAGGTGGTTTACGTGATGTACCCGTATATGACATTCGAAGACGGTACCGAGGTCGTTCATTCTGACCTGATTGCAGATGAGGATATCGAAAAGGTTGTCGTGCATTTTGAACGACCGACGGCAGAGGGCTTCGACTCCGCTCGCTGTGAGTTGCCTTCCTGTTCGTGGACTGACTGGGAAGGGCATTTTACTCAGAGTGAAAAACGAGCTTTCGAAGAGTGTTTGAGCAAATCATTTAGATTAGTTCGAGTTTAGTTCGAATAAAGAAGCCGAATGCGATGACCTAAAGCGTATGCATTTTTAGTATTAGATGCGTATGAAATGGAGGATGTGAATGGATGAGCTAATAGACTTTAAAAAACGATTTCTCAAGAATGGCGAGCTGGTTTCAATTCCAAAAAAGGAAAGCTATAAAAGAATCATGCTGCTATGGGCCGTCTCTTTCTTTGAATTAAATACAAGTTATACGGAGCTTCAGGTTAATCGTGTGCTGTCACAGCTCTATCCTGATTATGCCGTGTTGAGGCGGTACTTGGTTGATTATGGATTCCTATTAAGGGATGAACGAGGCCTGAAATACGAGGTTAATCGTGATGTTCACGGTATTGAGAGCTAGCCATCCGGTTCGGGTCCTATATATTGCTAGAGGGATAAGCGAAATAGGCAATTGGTGTGCGAATATTGCTTTGCCAATGCTGATTTACGAGGTAACTCACGATGTTTCTGCAACTGCTTTGATGGTCTGCTGCAGATTTGCCCCCTCTCTGTTTTCAGTTTCGCTCGCGCAGCTGCCTCAGAAGATGGGTATCGGGACACTGCAGGCCATGAGATTGGCAGACTTAATTCGCGCGGGATTATTCGTTTGCTATATTTTTGTTGATAGTAAATGGAGTATGTTTGCTATTACGTGCGCGGTATCGCTTTGCCGAACGGTTGAAATGCCCTGCTTTTACTCGTTGTTAAGAGCCAATACGAATAGTATCAATCGCGACGTAATTAATAATTCGTTTGGGTTTCTGCAGAATTTGATGATGGTTCTGGGGCCAGTTGCCGGCGGTTTTGTTGTCGCTCAATTTGGGGCGGAGGCTGTTCTTGCATTAGACGCGCTTTCTTTTGCCGCGTCGTTCTGGTTGCTGCGAGATGTTCCGTCGGTTATCGAGGTTAATGATAAAGAGGGGATAAGCAAAAATGAAAAAAACAGGACTGCATTTAGTGATCTTAGCGCGAAGCACTTGGCAATTGGTTTCCTATTAATCGATATTTCTAGTGGCGTGGCATTCGGCTCTCTGAATTCTCTTTTGCCAGCTATAGCGCAATTGCAATTTGACTCGTCATCGATACAATACGGATTCCTTCAGAGTAGTCTTACAATCGGACTGTTGTTCGGAAATACAATATATGGTCGTTTAATTAGTGGTTCCGATTGCGTTAAATCATATTGTTTTGTGACGTATCTTGCGCTCGGTGCGTATCTGGCGTTTGGCTATCGCTATGCGTCTGGGATATCGTTTATTTTCCTTTTTATCGTCGGTGCCGGAAACGCCATTCAAGATGTGCTTCTCATAACATCGCTGCAGGATTTGGCGGGAGACGAATCTGAATCGATAAGCCTGTTTTCAATTAGGGAGTCTTTGCAATCGGTTGCTGTTGTTATTTCAACACTCCTTGTTTCGCTGTTCACGAGCATCGCGATGTTCTCAATTCTCGTTACAGGACTTGGTGTATTTTCAATTATGATGGTAGCTGCGTTTCAATTGAATTATTTGCGAAAGATGTGACGTTGATATGCCTAAAACGCTTTTAGTATTTCCCCCAGGATGGAGTCCAGTGGGGCCGTATCTTGCCTTGCCTGTTTTGAAGTCATATCTTCAAGAGGTTGAACAATATAAAGTTGACATTGTTGACTTAAACGTGGAATTTTACGATGACCTCCTATCTTTTAGACATGTCGAAGAGTGCTGTAAAAGGTATCGGGAATCAAAGGATTCGTTTAGTTCGAATGTTCAATTAACAATCGAGTTGATACAAAAGTCAGCACTTAATGTTGACGAGGCAAAAGATATTTTCAGATCGAAGAGATACTTTAATCTAAAAGAAAGACAATATGCTGAAAACATTTTTAGAAATGCACTCTATATCATAAATCACGTCTCGTATGGAGTTAAATACACGTTCAACTCCATAGATTTGCCCTATGATTATTATTCGACACCAGAAATAATGAAATCGCTTGCGGATACCTTGCATAATCCGTTTATTTCCTTCTATGAAACTGCCTTTCTTAAGCGTATTCAGAGGGAAAAAATCGAGTTTATTGGGATTTCGGTGAGCGGCTGTTTCCAATTGATTTCTGCAGTTACGTTAGCGAAACTGATTAAAGAAGAATGTCCATCTGTTAAACACGTCTCATTGGGCGGCAATTACATTACCCGTTTAGCAGATGACTGCATGAAAGAATGGCATCCCTTTTTTGAATACATTGATTCGATAATGATGTATGACGGCGAAGAGCCGCTTGCACGTCTTCTTGAGGCTCTTGACTCTGGTGATGACAATCTCGACTGTGTTCCAAACCTTTGCCATGCTAAAGGTGGAAAGATATATAAAAACCGATCGCGTCGAAAATGTTGGTGTAAGGGTGACGCCCTAGCGCCCGTTTAACGAAGAACGGCCTTCGTCCTAGAATCTGAAATCACCACAACAACAGGTTCTAGGAAAGGACGAAGACCGCTATGGAAATCTTATCAGACC
>DBFOLV010000011.1:0-4371 GCA_048430825.1 Collinsella sp. | reverse complement strand
GAAGACGGCGTCGTAGCCCTCCTCGTGCACGCGGTCGGCCAGGGCGGTCATCCGCTTGCCGGCCTCGTAGACGTTCCTGCCGTCCTCGAGGTAGCCCTCCTGGTCGAAGTGCATGATCTCGATCTTCTCGGTCTCCTTCATGTGTGTCCTCCCATCACATGTGCGCGATTCTATACATCGCGCTTCTTGCTGATACCAATTATAGCCATACGATTGCTTGTTATTTAATACCAATCCAAACTCACGAAGATTTGCGGCGAACGGTCGGTTTCCTCGCCCGAGTGGTATCACAACGCCATTAGTTGTCTATTTCGAGCGCTACTGCCGACGGGCGCCCCACAACTCGCCAGCTATAAAAGCATTGCGCCAGACCCGCCCAAGCGTTTCCGGCGCAACCGCGCAGTTTAGTTATTCGGCTTCCATCTCCGCTGTCACACGGCGATACATCTCGATAACCTGAGTCGTCGCCTTGGACGGATCCTGATAATAGCGGCCATCACACGTCTCGGCCGAGACATAGCCCGTATAGCCGTGGCGCATGAGTGCCTCGAGGTCGGCACGCATATCACGCTCGCCGTCGCCCCAGGCAAGATGCGTCGTGCCGCCGCCCACATCTACAAAGTGAGTGTGAACGATCTTGTCGCCCAAAACCTCAAAGTAGCCGTCGATCGTGTCGCCGGCAACTTCCATGGCGCCAAAGTCGATACAAGCCTTACAATTGGGGCGATCGACCGCTTCGAGGATGCGTGCCACATCCTGTGCGGTGTTGACCAGCACGGACTCCGACGGCTGCAGCGCCTCGAGCGCGACGCGAATACCGCGCGTGTCGGCGTAGTCGCACACCGAGCGCAGCATGGCAACGCTGCGGGCCCAGGCGTCCTCAGCCGGCTCGTCCAGATAGGCCCAACCACTCGTCACCAGAATCTGCGGCACGCCCAACTCAACGGCTACGTCAATCACATTCTTAAAGTAGGAGAGGATGCGTTTTTGGCCCGCCTCGCCGCGCACCGCGACGTTCCACGGCTTGGGGTTGTTCTGCTCGGGGCACACGCACACGATCTTGATACCGTACTGGGCGGCAAGATCGCGAATCTTATCCACCGAATCGTGCTCATGGCAATCCACATACAGGTGCATCGAGCCGGTCCACAGCTCGATATTGCGATAGCCGGCCTCACCTGCAGCCTTAAAAAACGTCTCGATGCTGTAGTAACGATGGTTGATGTTCATGAGCGAAAGCTCGGGTACGACCATAGCCCTCCCCTTTCGTACGGAGTTTTAAAAAACAGGGGGCCGCCGCAGATGCGACAAGCCCCCCAAAGATCGACGCAACCGTTAGACGCGATGGAAGCGCGATTCGAACATATTAGGCAAGCACGCCAAAGTAAGCGCCGATGATGCCCACGACCATGGTGCAGAGGATCAGGACCATCGGGTTGATCTTCTTGGAGAGCAGCCAGTAGTAGAGCCAGAAGGCGGCCATACCGAGCATACCGGGCATGATGCCGTCCAGGATGTCCTGGAGAGTCTGGGCGGAGTCGCCCTGACCGATGGCGATGGGCAGCGAAGCCCAGAACATGTCCTTGCTCATGGCGCCAACAACCATAACGCCGACAATGCCGACGCAGGCCATGATCTTTTGCATCAGGCCGGTCTTCTGAGCCTCGTCGAGGAAGCCAATGCCCAGCTCATAACCCTTGATAGCGCCAAAGATACGAATCAGGAACGCCGGGATGTTGTAGACGAGCAGGAAGGCGATGGGGCCAAAGACGTTGCCGGCCTGGCACAGGCTGATGCCCACGGCAGCGGCGACGACGCGCAGGGTGGACAGGAAGAAGGAGTCACCCAGGCCGGAAAGCGGACCCATGAGGGCGGCCTTGATGTCGTTGACGCTCTCGGGCTCAACCTCGCCACGAGCGACCTTTTCTTCCATGGCCATCGCGATGCCACCCACGAAGGGAGCGAGCTGCGGGGTGATGTTGAAGAATGCGCTGTGACGGTGCAAAGCCTCGGCGTAATCATCGGGACGGCCGGCATAGATCTTCTTGAGCATGTTGGCGACCATCAGGCAGAAGGCAATGTTCATCTGCTTGTAGTAGGTCCAGGAGAATTCCATGCCCAGGGCGCCGGTGTTCACGGCGCTCTTAATGAGGTCGGAGCGAGTAATCTGGTTCTCGGAATTAGAAGTCATCGTCCTCATCCCCTTCCACAGAAAGCTGGGGCTGGGCGCCACCAAGGCCCAGCAGGTCGTACTTGTCGATGCCGATGATGATTGCGATCAGGGCGACGCCGAGGACGGGCACGTTGGCATAGGAGCACAGCAGGAAGCCCAGGAAGTAGAACGGCACGAGCTGCTTGGTAAGCACCAGACGGCCGAGCATGGCGAAGCCCATGGCAGGCAGGATGTTGGCTGCGACGCCAAAGCCATCGAGGACGAACGTCGGGATGAAGTCGAGCAGGCCCTGAACAGCGTCGGCACCCAGATAGAAGGAGACCGAGCACAGGATAAAGGCCAGGACGACAATCACGAGACCGATAATCCAGTGCATAGCGTAGATACCCTTGAGGTTACCCTTGCTGGCAAAGACATCGGCACGGTCGACCAGAAGGGGCATACCGGCGTTGACGACGTTCTTGATGGCCAGGCACAGAGTGGCGATGGGCATCGCGAGCGCGATAGCGGCCTCGGTGCTCTGACCCAGCTGAATAGCGAAGGCGCAGGCGAGCACGCCGCCAATCGTCTCATCGGGCGGCACGTAAGCGCCAATGGAGATAGAACCCATGAAGAGCAGCTCGAGGCTCGCACCGATGGCGAGGCCGGACTGCAGGTCCCCGAGGACTATGCCGACGAGCGGACACAGAACGATCGGGCGGAACGCATAGAGCGTACCGAGCTGATAATCGAGCTTACCGAAGGCAGCGATAAGTCCGATGAGGATCGCTTGAACAAGCATTGTTCCTCCCTTTGATCCCTCTTGGATCCGCGCGGCGATTCCCGACTTGTCAGCGCGCCCTTTTCCATGCCGACAATCGCCCAGACAGATCCAGCTTGTACCGGTGTGCTGTTAACACCTAAACCGGTGCAAATGATTTGATACCAATTATATAGTCATGCAAAAACTATTTAATACCAATCGCTCAACGGGCGTGTACTCCCGGTGAACGGTAGATGGGGGTAACGGGTAAAGCGTTTATCCGGTACGCCCACGAATAGGGGCGGCGCCGTGCGCGCCGCCCGTGGTTCCCAATTAGAGGGCGCTTAGGGCATCGACCTTGGGGTCGTCGGCCAGAGCGCGAATCTCGACCTCGACACCGCGGCCGACGAGCTCGCGAATGTCCTCTTCCTCGGCAGCAGTCACAAAGATCTGGCGGGAGATCTTACGGGCATCGGGACGCTGCTCGTCCTTGGACTTGGTGTTGCCCAGGTTGATGGAGGTGATCTGCGGGCAGCCGTCGACAAGCTGCTTGGCCTCGGCGATGCTGGCGACGCAGATGATCATCTTGTACTTATCGGTAACACCGGAGTTGATGGCCTCGATGGCGTGCTCCATGTCCTTGATGACGAGCTTGACGTTGGCCGGCTTTCCCATCTTGAGCGTGGTCTTCCAGACGGGATCGTTGGCAACCTTGTCGCCAACGCAGAAGATGCAGTCGGAGCCCAAGCCCTGGACCCAAGAGACGGCCACCTGGCCATGAAGCAGACGATGGTCGACGCGAAGCAGTTGAATCATGATTGACCCCCAAAGGTCTCATGCCGGAAACCCGGCCCCATTAATAGCAGGCGGTGACTAGAACTCTTCCTCGTCATCCGCATCGGTCAGCAGGTCGTTGACAAACTTGACGCGCGTGTCGTCAGCCGCGAGAATCTCGCGGATAACCTGATCGGCGGGAGCCTCCTGGTCCGAGAAGAGCAGCTGGATCAGCAGCGGCAGGTTCATGTTGGCAACCAGGTAGGTGTTGGGGCGCGTCTGGACGATCTTGGTGAACTCGTTGTTGACGCTGCCGCCAAACAGGTCGGTGCACACGATTACGTCGTCGGCGGGGTCGAAGGTCGCCAGGAGCTTGGCGGCCTCCTCGGCGACGTCGGTGCGGCCGTCGACAAACATCGACAGGTCGTGGACGTTATCGCGCGCGCCCGAGAGCAGCTCGGTGCTCTCCTTGATGCCGGTCGCAAAATGCGCGTGGCTGGCAAAGATGTATTGCCTCATTGCGGTTTCCCCCAAATGAAATTAGTAGTCGAACTGGTGGTAGTAGCGGCGGTACTTGAGGTTGTGCTTGGTGACCAGCTCGTAGTTGCGCGCGAGGCGGTCGGTGGTCAGCACGGACAGGATCCAGGGCGACACGATGACGCGGAAGTCGTCGTCCAGGCCC
>DBFOLV010000010.1:0-46605 GCA_048430825.1 Collinsella sp. | reverse complement strand
AGTTAAGCAGACATCAACGTGGCGTCTCCCGAGCTTGGCAGAGGGGCGGCGAAATATATTAAGTTTGCTGCTCGACAGTCCTGCGCAAGACGGAAAGCACATTAAGTGCTTTCCTTTGCGTGCGGAACTCGCGACAAACTTAATATATTTCGCCGCCCCTCTGCCAAGCTCGGGAGACGACACGTTGATGTCTGCTTAACTCTGCTCGTTCAGGCTAATGACTTTGTTGGGGGTCCACTATTTGCTGAAGGGTGAACTTGCATTGCATTGGCTCGCCTTCTGCTTGTGGCTTTGCCTCATCGAAATTGAAAATCATGATGGCACAGTTGGGGAGTTTTGTTGGAAGCTCGAAGCTCTTTGGGGCTGCAGCCTTGATGAATTGGCGGCTGGCGCTGCCGTGGCTTACTGCTAAGAGGGTTTCGATACCATCGGCGCCCATGAGATTGGTGAGGGTGCCTACCATGCGTTCTTGCAGCGCGCGGCTTCCTTCTCCTCCAAAGGGGACCAGGTCCTCGCCCGGATCCCAGACATCGGTGGTTAGCGCGTCGTGGGGACCTTCCTCGAAGGAGCCGTAACAGCGCTCGATGATGCCTTCGCAGGACTCGACTGCTGCGTCCGGGCCAAGGAGTTCGGTTGCGACGAGCTGAGCTGTGTCCATGGCTCGGCCCAAGGGCGAAGAGACCACTTTGTCGGGGACAACGTCGTGGGCCTTGAGCCATGCGGCTGCCATTCCCGCTTGTTTGCGACCCAAGTCGGTCAACGGTGAATCGCAGCGGCCCTGGACCAGCTTTTTGACGTTGAACTCCGTCTGGCCGTGGCGGAGTAGGTATAGGCGCTTCATGCTCTCCCCTTCTGCTTCAGTTACCTTGCAGGCACAGCCCTACTCGTGGGTATGCCCTACGTAGTCTTCATCGATCGTAATCTTGGCGACCGACTTGGGATATTCCGATTCGACCCGTTGTGCCAGCGCGTGCTTTACGTCTTCGGCACTTATCTGCAGATCCGAGGGGCGCACGCAGTCAAAGATCACGTTGGTGTGCGTAGGACCCGGCACACAGCGCAGATCATGAATCGAGAGGCGGCTATCGATTTCCTGAGCCATGGCGTGAATGCGCAAGCGCATGCTCGCCAGCTTGGGATCATCGGTCACGATGGGATCGTAGTGAAGCGTGACAATCATGCCGTCTTCGTCCCTAAACGCCTGCTCGATGTTATCGAGCGTGTCGTGACTTTCCAGCGGGCTGGCCTCGGCCGCCATCTCGGCATGCGCACTTGCAAACTTCCTGCCCGGGCCGTAGTCGTGAACCATCAAATCGTGAACGCCCAAAACGCCGGGATAGCTCATGATCTTGTCTCGAATGTGCTTGACCAGCTTAGGATCGGGCGACTGGCCCAAAAGCGGACTCACCGTATCCTGGATGAGCTCAAAGCCGCTCCAGCCAATATAGGCGCCAACGGCAAGGCCGACCCATGCGTCAAGATTGATGTGCGTCACCTGCGAAACAATTGCGCACGCCAACACGGCGCCTGTGGCTAGGACATCGTTCTTTGAGTCCTGCGCGGTCGCATGCAGCGTCTCGGACTCAATACGATCGCCGAGTTTTTGGTTGAGGGCCGCCATCCAGAGCTTTACGACCATCGAAAGCGCAAGGACTGCCACCAGGGCAAGCGAGAACTCGACAGGCTCGGGGTGGATGACGCGCTCAACCGAGGACTTCACCAGCTCAACGCCAATCAACAGCACGAGCGCCGCCACGACCAATCCCGAGAGATACTCGTAGCGACCGTGGCCGTAAGGATGCTCGGGGTCGGCCGGCTTGCTCGCCAGCTTAAAGCCCAGCACGCTCACGATATTCGAGCTGGCATCGGACAGGTTGTTCATGGCATCCGCCACGATCGAAACCGATCCCGACAGTACGCCAATTGCACCCTTCGCAGCGCATAGTGCCACATTGGCGAGAATACACACCATGCCCGCCAACGTGCCCACACGCGCACGATCGCCCTGCGCACGCTTAACAATCCACTCGACCATCAATATCCGCCCCCATGGCTTCATCCATATATATCCAATGCTCAAACGGATTGTAGTGTAGCCACTTTGTCCCCCAGATACAAAAAGGCCGCAACCCACACGGGCCACGGCCTTGGAATGTGACATGCGGGACTGCCCCTTTGTCAATCGATTTATGCGCTTGCTTCGGCCACGCTCTTAGAGGTTTCGGGCAAATCGGCTTCGTCTTCTGCCGCCTGCCCCTTCGCCGGCACCACGCCAAAGCAGTAGCTCAGCGCCGCAGATACCGCAAATGCCGTGCCGCCGGCAGCGCAGCACCACAACAGGTTCGAGATGCCACCCGTGGCAAAGCCAATGACCATGAGGACATTCGTCATGCCGATGGTATAGGCCGTAACGTGGCCCACGGCCGCAACAAGGCCTCCGACGGCGCCGCCAATAGCCATGCACGTCAGGCACCTGCCATATTTAAAGCCGCAGCCGTACAGCGCCGGCTCGCTTACACCGCCAAGCACGCCCGAGATCGAATAGCCCAGCATGAGCGCCTTCTCGTCCTTATCCGCAACGCGGAGCGACGCGCCAAAGGGCATGCCCCAAACGGCAAACGTCGCCATAGTCGCGGCGATCAAGATGCACGAATCCGTTCCCACACTCATGAACTGCGCATAGGCAAGCGATAGGACAACGTTACTGACGCCGGCGATCTTAAGGAACTCCCAGCCCGCGGCAAGCCCCATGAGCGTAAGCAGCGACACGATGCCATCGGAATTGCCAAGCATAAACATAAGCTGGCCCAACAGCATGCCCAGATAGCTGCCCGCCGGCGCCGTGACACACAGCGAAACCGGAACCATGACGAGCATGGTCGCAAACGGAACGAACGAAAACGCCACGGCCTTAGGGATAACGCGCTGGAAGAAACACTCCACTCGCCATAGCACGGGCACCGAGATGAGAACCGGAATAACAGTCGTCGAGTAATCGTTGACCGGCGCGGGAAGCAGGCCATACACGGAAGTCATCGATGCCCCCGTCGTCGATGCGGCATCGACGAGCTTAAGCAGATCGGGCGCAATCAATACGCCGCCCAACATCATGCCCAGCTGCTCCGAGCAACCGAGCTGGCGGGCGGCCGCCCAACCAAGATAAATGGGCAAAAAGTAGTAGCCGGCGTTATAGAGCCAACTGTAGAACAGGCGATAGATTTCGGAATCGGCAGACCACAGGCCCAGCATGCCTTCGCCCATAATGACGGCGACGGTGCGGAACAACGCCGCGCAGACAATAAAGGGCAGCGCCGACATCATGCTTTTGGACAGATAGTCCACCACGGCCATGGCGTTTGATGAAACCGACGTTGTAAACGAGGTGTTAGAAACTTGTAGCATGGAACGCCTTTCCCAATATGACATGCGGGCTGTCCCTTTGTCACATCGTGCGGTACTGACCGATTGCGCGGTACTTTTCGTAGCGGAGGTTTGTGAGGGTCGCGTCGTCGAGCTGCCCAAGCGTATCGAAGGCATCAAATGCCGAGGACATGACGGCACCGGCGATCTCCTCATGCGACAGGCCCCTATCGTCAACAATGCCGTCGATGATGCCGAGCGCCAACAGATCGGGGGCCGTGAGCTTAAGCGCCTCGGCGGCCTCATTCGCGCGCTCGGTATCCTTCCACAGGATCGACGCACAGGCCTCGGGGCTCACGACCGAATAGGCCGAGCTCGAGAGCATCAGGATGCGGTCGGCCACGGACAGCGCCAGCGCGCCACCAGAGCCGCCCTCGCCTGTCACCACCGAGACAATCGGCGTCTTGAGGCCGCTCATCTCTATGAGATTCTGGGCAATCGCCTCACCCTGGCCGCGTTCCTCGGCACCGATGCCGCAAAACGCGCCCGAAGTATCGACCAGGCACAGAACCGGTCGACCAAACTTTTCGGCCTGGCGCATCAGGCGACGCGCTTTGCGGTAGCCCTCGGGATGTGCCATACCAAAGTTGCGACGCATACGCTCTTTAGTCGTGGTGCCGCGCTCGACGGCGATGACCGTTACGGGGCGTCCGTCTTTCCAGCCAATGCCAGCCACCACAGCAGCGTCGTCGCCAAAGTAGCGGTCGCCGTGCAGCTCCACAAATCCATCCAGGCCCAGCGAGATCATCTCGCCTGCCGTGGCGCGATCTGCCGAGCGGGTCTGCTTGACAATCTCGAGCGCGGTTTTTGGTGCGGCCGAGCGCTTGAACAAATGTCCCAGCTTTTTGCCGCGGCGGCCCGTATGCACAATCTCGTGCGGTGCCCCCAGGCCGGGCGCGTGCCCTTCGTGCAGCGCCAGCAGCTCGCCTACCGTGAGCGCAACCTCGCCACGCGGTACAACGGCATCGCAAAAGCCGTGCTCCAGCAAAAACTCGGAGCGCTGGAATCCCTTGGGCAGGCGCTTGTGCATGTTCTGCTCGATCACGCGCGGGCCTGCAAATGCCGTCAGGGCATCGGGCTCGGCCAGGATAATGTCGCCCTCCATAGCAAAGCTCGCGGTTACGCCTCCGGTCGTGGGGTCGGTGAGCACCGTGACATACAGGCCGCCCGCCTCACTGTGGCGCCTAACCGCCGCAGAAATCTTGGCCATCTGCATAAGCGAGGTCACGCCCTCCTGCATGCGCGCACCGCCCGAAACGGTAAAGCCGACAACCGGCAATCCCAGCTCGGTCGCACGCTCAAATGTGCGACAGATCTTCTCGCCCACCACGGAGCCCATCGAGCCCATCATAAAGTTGGCGTCCATAAAGAAGAGCGCGGTATCGCAACCGCAGATTTTGCCCCTGCCGCACACAACGGCATCGCGCTCGCCCGAACGCTCGCTCACGCTCTTGAGCTTGTCGGCATAGCCGGGAAACGAGAGGAAGTCCTCCGGCGCCAGATTGGCATCCCATTCCTCAAACGTGCCCTCGTCGACCGTCATGCGCATGCGCGCGCGACCGCTCACGCGAAAGTGTTTGCCGCAACGAGGGCAGACCTCGAGGTTGTCGTGTAGGCGTGCCTCATCGATCACGCGGCGGCACTCCGGGCACTTGATAAACACGTGGCGCGCGGGAAACTCGGCGCACGACTCGGTCATCGGTCCCTCGAGGACGTTGACCGTCTTCGCTTTTCTATTCATCAGCATAGAGATGCCCCATCAGATCGGTGTGATACATGCCCGACAAGAACTCGTCGTTTGCCAGCACGTCGAGCTGAAGCTCGCTGTTTTCGCTCACGCCCTCAATCACGAGCTCGCCCAGGGCCGAGCGCATCTTGCGAATGGCGCCGTCACGCGTGGGCGCACACACGATGAGCTTGCCAAGCATGGAGTCGTAGTACGGCGGAACTTTAGCACCGGTAAACATGGCGGAATCCCAGCGCACGCGCGGACCACCCGGCACACGCAACGCGGTGACCGTTCCGCATGACGGCAGAAAGTCCGGCGTTTCGGCATTGATGCGGCACTCCATGGCGTGGTTGCGGACCGGCATATCCTCCTGCTCAAAGGGCAGAGGCTGGCCGGCTGCCACGCGCAGCTGCCACTTGACCAAGTCGGTATCGGTCACAAACTCCGTAACCGGATGCTCCACCTGCAAGCGCGTGTTCATTTCCATAAAGTAGAAATTGCCGTCGTCCGAATACAGGAACTCGATGGTACCGGCTCCTTCGTAGCCGACGGCACGAGCCAGGTCACGCGCCGCCTTGTGCATGCGAGCACGAATGTCGTCGTGTCCGTCGAGGCACGGCGCGGGGCTCTCCTCGATTAGCTTTTGGTTGCGCCGCTGCACCGAGCACTCGCGCTCGCCGAGCGAAAACACATGGCCCTGCTTATCGGCCATAATCTGTACCTCAACGTGATGCGCCGGCGCGACGAACTTCTCCATGTAGCACTCGCCGTCGCCAAAAACGGCCTCGCCCTCGGCGCGTGCTTCAATAAAGGCCTTTGCCGCATCTTCCACGCGCTCGACCTTACGAATACCGCGACCGCCGCCGCCCGCACGCGCCTTAATAAGCACGGGGCAGCCAATGCGCTCAGCCTCGGCCGTCGCCTCCTCGGGGCTTTTGAGCAAATCGCAGCCCGGTACGATGGGCACGCCCGCCGCGGCAGCCGTTCGACGTGCGGCGTCCTTGTCGCCCATGCTGTCGATCACCTTGGCCGAAGGACCGACAAACGTCAGACCATACTTGTCGCAGTCGCGCACGAAGCTCGCCTTCTCGGAAAAGAAGCCATAGCCGGGATGGATCGCCTTAGCCCCCGACTTTACGGCACAGGTGAGCACAGCATCGTCGTTGAGGTAGCTCTCGGCAAGACGCGGGCCGCCGATGCAATACGCCTCGTCGGCAAGCTGCACGTGCAGCGCGTCCGCATCGGCCGTGGAATAAACGGCGACGGTCTTGATGCCCATATCGCGGCACGCGCGGATAACACGGACCGCGACTTCTCCGCGGTTGGCGATGAGCACTTTGTCGAACATGAAGCCTTCCTTAACTTTCGTGCATGAGTGCAAAAGACATATCGGCGCGGCAGCAAACCTCACCGTTGACGCTCGCAGTACCCGTCGCAAAGCGGAACGGCCCGCGCGCACGCGTGATGGTGCACACCAGATCAACCGTGTCGCCCGGGCGCACCGGACGCTTAAAGCGCACCTTGTCCAGACTCGTGTAGAACGGCGTCGCGCCGCGCGCTTCCTCGTCGTCCATCAGCAGCACGCAACAGTTTTGGGCGAGCATCTCGCACTGAATCACGCCGGGGACCACCGGGTTTCCCGGAAAATGCCCCTGCAAAAAGTACTCGTCGCCCGTGATCGTGATCTTGCCGTGGGCCTCGTCGCCCACCAGCTCGGCCTCGTCGAGCAAAAGCATCGGCTCGCGATGCGGCAACAGCTTCTTGAGCTCTTCTTTGTTCATGGACATCACCTATCCGATCCTCATGAGGCAGCTGCCAAACTCCACGAGGTCGCCGTCGGCCACGCAGATCTCGAGCACCTCGCCGTCTGCCTCGGCCGTCACCTCGTTGAGAACCTTCATGGCCTCGATGATGCAGAGGGTCTCGCCGGCCTTGACCTTGGAGCCCACGTGCACAAACGGCTCGTCACCCGGCGCCGGGGCAGCATAGAAAACGCCAACCATGGGAGCGGTCACCTCGGTGCCCTTGGGCTCCGGTGCGGCGGCAGGCGCCTGCGCGGTGGGCTCCGGTGCGGCGGCAGGCATGGCGACAGGAGCCACCGCCGGAGCAGTCACGGCACCCGGCATAGGCATGGGCACGGCAACCGGCTGCGCGGCGCTCACGCGCTCAAGTTCGACCGCGGTGCCATCGGGCTCCTCAACGCGTACGCGCGTGAGGCCGCGGTCCTCCATAACATCGGCTATCTCGGCAAGTCTTTTGGAATCCATGCTCTAGCTCCTCGTATATCTACGCAGCGCGATGGCGGCGTTGTGCCCGCCAAAGCCCAGGTTGGTCGAAAGCGCCCAGGTAAGGTCGGCGCGAACCGCTCGATTAGGCGTGTAATCAAGATCGCAGGCGGGATCGGGCGTGTGGTAGTTAATAGTCGGGGGTACCACACCCTGCTCGAGCGCCATGGCACAGGCCATGACCTCGATGGCGCCCGTGGCACCGATCATGTGGCCGGTCATCGACTTGGTCGACGAGACGTGCGCGGCGCGTGCCGCGTCCTCGCCGAGCGCACGCTTAATGCCCGCCGTCTCGGACGAATCGTTGAGCTTGGTCGAGGTGCCGTGAGCGTTGATGTAGAGGCCCTCGGAAGGCTTAACGTCGCCCTCGGCCACCGCCAGTGATATCGCACGGGCAATGCCGGCAGCCTCGGGATCGGGGCTCGTGATGTGATAGGCATCATCGGTGTTGCCGTAGCCCACGACCTCGGCATAAATGTGCGCACCGCGCGCCTGCGCATGTTCCATGCTCTCGAGCACGAGCACGCAGGCGCCCTCGCCCATCACAAAGCCGTCGCGGTCTGCATCGAACGGACGGCATGCCGTCGCGGGATCGGGATTGGTGGTCAATGCGCGGCAGGACGTAAAGCCCGCAACGGCATCGGGGATAATGGCGGCCTCAGCACCGCCGGCGAGAATCGCATCGGCATAGCCGTGCTTGATGGCGCGGAACGCCTCGCCCACCGCATGGGCCGAGGTTGCGCACGCGGTCACGACGGGCAGGGTCGGGCCCTTTGCCTTATGGCGAATCGCGATGTTGCCCGAAGCCATGTTGGGAATCATCATCGCGATCATGTAAGGAGATGCGCGACGAGGCCCCCGATCGGCGATCGTGTGGACGTTGTCGACGAGTGTCTGCATGCCGCCCACGCCCGACCCCACGTAGACGCCCAGGCGCTCTCGATCGATGGCGCCTTCGGCATCAAAGCCCGCATCGTGCATGGCTTCGTCCGAAGCCGCCATCGCAAACTGAACGCAGGGGTCGAGATGCTTGGCGTCACGCTTGCCAAAGTACTCGTTGCCGTCAAAGCCCTTGACCTCGGCTGCCACCTTGACAGCAAATGCATCGGTATCGAAGTGCGTGATCGGGCCGATGCCGCACGTGCCGGCGCACATGGCCGCCCAGGTGGCAAGCGCGGTGTTGCCGAGCGGCGACACGGCACCGATACCGGTGATTGCAACTCTCTGTTCCATCATGGTCTCCTCATCCAAGCCGTTCTTCGGTCCTGATTTCTACATCGCCATTCCGCCGTCGACGCGTACGACCTCGCCCGTAATGTAGGCAGCCGCATCGCTCGCTAAAAAGCGCACCACGCCGGCCACTTCCTCGGGGCGCGCCATGCGCTTTAGGGGAATCTGCTCCTCGGTTGCCGCGCGAACCTTCTCCGAGAGCTTTGCCGTCATATCCGTCTCGACAAACCCGGGTGCGACCGCGTTCACTCGTACGCCGCGGGGCGCAAGCTCGCGCGCTACCGCCTTGGTCAGGCCGATGACGCCCGCCTTGGAGGCAGCGTAGTTGGCCTGCCCGGCATTGCCCATCAGGCCCACAACCGAGCTCATGTTGATGACGCAACCGCCGCGCTGGCGCATAAAGGTCTTGGTGAGTGCGCGCGTCGTATTGAACGTGCCCTTGAGATTGACATCGAGCACGCGGTCGAAGGCATCGTCACCCATACGCATGAGCAGGCCGTCGCGCGTGATGCCGGCGTTGTTGACGAGCGCCCAAATGGAGCCAAAGTCGTTGAGGACCGCTTCCACGCACGCATTGACGGCAGCGGGGTCTGCCACGTCGCATTGATATGCGCGCGCCGTGGCGCCAACCATCTCGCAGGCTCCGCATGTCTCGCGCGCGGCATCGACGCTACCGGCATAGACGACGGCAATATCAAAGCCGTCCTCCGCCAAGCCAACCGCACAAGCGCGGCCGATGCCGCGCGAGCCGCCCGTGACCAGTGCCACACGGCGTGAGTCGTTGCGCTCGAGCGCGCCGTTGTTCAAGTTGCCCATGTCATTCCTTTCGGGTTACAGCCCTGTGGGCTATGCGAGCTCATCGGCAATAGCTGCGACCTGCTCGGCCGTTTCGCACGAATAAACGCGAACGTCGCTCAGCGTACGCTTGACCAGGCCCGACAGTGTTTTGCCAGGACCGACCTCAATAAATGTGTCGATGCCTTGATCCTGCAGAGTGTGCAGCGTATCGACCCAGCGCACGGCATGGCTCACTTGATTGGCCAAGACACCCGATGCCGTCTGGGGGTCCGCCGGATAGGGCGCCGCTGTCATATTTGCCAAAACAGGAATGAGCAACGGGGACGGCGCGTGACCGGCCTCAATATATGCGGCAAGGCCACAGGTCGCCTCGGCCATATAGGGGCTATGAAATGCACCCGACACCGCGACCTTCATGGCGCGGCCGCCAGCCTCTTTTACTAGGACGTCGAGCGCCTGCAGCGCCTCGGGCGCTCCGGCAACAACCGTCTGCTGCGGGCTGTTGTAGTTGACCGGCCAGCAGTCCTCGCCGGCCTGCGCAGCCAGGTTCTCGACTTGCGCAGCATCAAGTTTGATGACGGCGCGCATGCCGCCGGGGTGACGCTCGGCCGCCGTGGCCATCAATGCCGCGCGCTCACACACGAGCTCAAAACCCGCTCGCGTATCGAATGCCCCCGCAAAGGTGAGTGCAGCGACCTCGCCCAGCGAGAATCCCGCACAGGCGGCAGGCACCACGCTGCGCTCGCGCAGGGCGACGGCGACAGCCAAGTCGTGCACGAACACGCAAGGCTGCGTGTTCTCGGTCTGCGAGAGCTCCTCCTTGGAGGCGCTCCGGCACTGCTCGCTCGTCCCCGGGCGCACCTCATCGGCAATGGCGAACACCTCGGCAGCCGCCGGCGATGTCTCGATCAAGTCGACGCCCATCGCGGGGTGCTGGGCACCCTGGCCGGCAAACAAAAACGCTACGCCACCCATGCGCACGCACCCTTCAGGACGTGCTCGGCGCCATCGACCAGGTCGTCAACGATTTCGCGTGCGCTCTGGCGCTCGTTGACCATGCCGGCAATCTGTCCACACAAAAACGAACCCTCTTCGTAGTTGCCGTCCTCGGCGGCCTTACGCAGCGCACCGGTTCCCATAGCACCGAGCTCCTCGGCACTCGCACCGGAACCCTCGCTCTTGGCATAGGCGTTGGTGAAGGGGCTCTTGAGGGCGCGCACCGGATGTCCCGTCGAGCGACCGGTCGCACGCGTCGAAGTGTCGTTGGCCTTCAGGACCATCTCCTTGTACTGCTCCGAGACGGTACACTCATCGGCAACGAGAAAACGCGTGCCCACTTGGACGCCAGCGGCGCCAAGCATAAAGGCGGCCGCCACCCCGCGGCCATCCGCGATACCGCCGGCGGCCACAACGGGAATGTCGACCGCATCGACGACCTGCGGCACCAGTGCCATCGTCGAGGTCTCGCCAATATGGCCGCCCGATTCGGTACCCTCGGCAACAACCGCCGTGGCTCCACGACGTGCCACGAGGCGCGCCAGCGCCACCGAGGCAACGACCGGGATGACCTTGATGCCCGCCTCGTTCCACGCCTTCATGTACTTGGCGGGATTGCCGGCGCCCGTCACGACGACCGGCACTCGCTCGTCAATCACGACCTGCGCGACCTCGTCGGCAAACGGGCTCATGAGCATGACGTTGACGCCAAAGGGCTTATCCGTCTTGGCGCGCAGCTCATGAATCTGGTCGCGAAGCCAGTTGGCGTCGGCGTTCATGGCCGCGATGATGCCTAAGCCACCCGCCTCGGACACTGCGGACGCCAGCGAGGCATCGGCAATCCAGGCCATACCGCCCTGGAACACGGGCTTTTCGATGCCGAGCAGATCGCAGAGAGGAGTCTTGAGCATCTCTACTTCTCCAATGCCGCCTCGACCGTATCGGCGAACTCGCCGACCGTCTTGGGGTTCTCCTCGGTATCGAGCTGGATGCCAAACTCGTCCTCGACGGCAACGAGGATCTCGACGGTGCCCAGGCTGTCGAGACCAATCTCCTCGAGCGTGGACTCGGGCTTCATCTCGACATCGTCAAGACCGGCGGTCTCGCGGATAACGTCGCAAACGCGCTCGAAGGTCTTCTGATCTGCCATGGTAGTTCTCCTTTGGTTGTGCCCTAGGGGCGTTTTTATTTCCTATGTGCGACTACTTCCAACGAAGCAGATAGCCACCTATATCCAGACCGGCGCCAAATCCAACCAAGGCGATGGTGTCGCCTGTGTGAAGTGCACCGGCGTTTGCCAGCCGGTCGAGGGCAAGCGGAATGCATGCGCTCGAAATGTTGCCGGTCTCGCGCAACGTGCGAACCACGCGCTCGTCCGGCACGCCCAGGCGCTTGACCGCCTGGCTCAGGATTCGTTCGTTAGCCTGATGGAATACAAAATGATCGATGTCTTCGACCAAAATGCCCGCATCGATCGCAAGCTTATGGACCGTGTCGCAGATGGCGTTGACGCCGAACTTGAACACGCGGCGGCCGTTCATGGACAGCACGCTCGCGCTATCTGCGGAAGCCTTAAACGGCGAGGTACCGACCAGACCGGGAACGCGCAACGTCTCGACGTCGGGCGCCGTCGAAAGCTCAACGGCAAGGGGGTTGTCTCCCCCAGCTTCAATCACTGCGGCGCCTGCCCCATCGCCAAAAAGCACGCAGGTGGCACGGTCGGTCCAGTCGAGCGCGCGCGTCATCTGCTCGGCAGCAACAACAAGCACGCGCTCGGCACGGCTGCGGGCGATATAGCCCTCGGCGACATCGAGCGCAAATACGAAGCCGGCACAAGCCGCCGAGACATCGAAGGCAGGGCACGTCGCGCCAAGTCGCTCAGCAACGGCACACGCCTCGGCGGGAACAAGATGGTCACCCGTCGTCGTCGAGCAGACGATCAGATCCAGGTGGCTCGCGTCGATTCCGGACACCTGGAGTGCCCGCTCGCTCGCCGCTACGGCAAGGTCGTCAAGTGACTCGGTGGTGCAGACGTGGCGGCTCTTGATACCTGTGCGAGTAAAAATCCACTCATCCGAGGTATCAAGGAACTCAGACAGCTCGTCATTGGAAACGCTGCGCTCAGGAAGCGCCGAGCCTGTTCCAAGAATCGTGAAACCCATCACTAACCTCCTTTGAGTTGTTGACGTGTTTACATCGACCAAGAGAGGATAACGCATTTCAGTCTTTGTTGACGTGTTAACATTAAATTGTCCAAATGCGACAAAGGCTTCACATTGTGTCTATCTCTCGACACCATTGCGCGATTGCCTTATTTACTTAGGAGGTAGCAGCTGTTATGGATTCTCGTTTAACGATAGTCGACGTAACCGGATCGACCAACGATGACCTGCTCGAAGCAGGAAAACAGGGAGCGCCGCACGGCACAGGACTTGCCGCCCGGGCTCAAACAGCAGGGCGCGGCCGGCGCGGGCACAAGTGGGACTCAACCGTCGGCAACTTATTGCTTTCGCTTGTCCTGCGCCCCTGCGTTAATCCTGCAAAGTTCTCTGGTCTTGCCGCCGTCAGCGGCCTAGCGGTGCTCGAAGCACTCGAAAAGCAGGGTCTTGCAAACGAGATTCGCCTTAAATGGCCCAACGACCTTGTCGCGCGAGGACGCAAGCTCGGCGGCATTCTGGTCGAGGCCGCACGCGATAACGAAGGCAAACCTTTCGCCGTCTGCGGCATTGGCGTCAATGTGAACTATGCACCCCAAGAGGTGCCCGATGGCGGCCTGCCGGCAATCGGTCTCTCGGATCTCAACGAGAGCGTACCTGCCGTCGACATGCTCCTCGATGAGGTCTATCACGCAGTTATAGACGCTGCAGATGCCTGGGCAGAGCGCCTCAACGCCAAGGAAGAAGATGCCGGTCCGCTCGCGCCCGTCCACGACGAATATATCGCCCACCTTAATTGGATCGGGAAGCACGTTATCGCCCGCTCCCCCGCTGGAGACGAGCTGGCACGAGGCATATTTAGAACGGTCGACGATTGCGGCCGCGCATGCATTGAGACCGAGAGCGGCTTGTGCGTCTTCCACTTCGAAGAAGCATCCTTGCGCCCCCTGAGCGAATAGGGCGCCGCAGCCGTCGGCTCGGCAGACGAATTCGCTATCCCAAAATCTAAACTCAAAACAAAAGGGCCCCGCTACCGTAACGGCAGCGGGGCCCTTTAAGCTATGAGCGATATCGCTTAGAGCTTGATGTCGATGTCGACGCCAGCGGGGAGGTCGAGACGCATGAGCGAATCAACGGTGCCCGAGGTGGGGTCGAGGATGTCGATGAGGCGCTTGTGAGTGCGCATCTCGAACTGCTCACGGGAGTCCTTGTTCACGTGCGGCGAGCGGATAACCGTGTACAGGTTGCGCTCGGTGGGCAGGGGGACAGGACCGGAAACGCGAGCGCCGGTCTTCTGAGCGGTCTCGACGATGAGCTTCGCGGACTGATCGACGACCTCGTGATCATAGCCCTTGAGGCGAATGCGGATCTTCTGGGTAGCCAACTTAAACCTCCAAAGAGTGCGAGAGATGTTCTCGCGGATTACGTAACAGGGAGCTCGAACTTAGGCGTTCTTGCTCATGACCTCGTCCACGATGGACTTGGGCGCGGGCTCATAAGAGTCGAACTGCATCGTGTAGGATGCACGGCCCTGGGTCTGGGAGCGAAGGTCGGTAGCGTAACCGAACATCTCGCCCAGCGGCACCTTGGCACGGATGAGCTTGCTGTTCTTGCGATCCTCCATGCCCTCGATCTTGCCGCGACGACCGGAGAGGTTGCCCATAACGTCGCCCATGTACTGCTCGGGGGTCTCGACCTCGACAGCCATGATCGGCTCGAGCAGCTGCGGGTCGGACTTCTTGAGGGCGTCCTTGATAGCCATGGAACCGGCGATCTTGAAGGCGGCCTCGGAGGAGTCGACCTCGTGGTAAGAACCGTCGAACAGGGTGACCTTAACGTCGAGGACCGGGAAGCCGGCGATAACACCGGTGTTCAGGGCCTCCTGGATGCCCTTGTCAATGGACGGGATGTACTCCTTGGGCACGACGCCGCCGACGATAGCGTTGACGAACTCGTAGCCGAAGCCCTCCTCCATCTTCTCGAGCTTGATGACAGCGTGGCCGTACTGACCGCGACCGCCGGACTGACGGACGAACTTGCCCTCAGCCTTCTCGACGTCGTGACCAGCGGTCTCGCGGTAGGCAACCTGGGGCTTACCGACGTTAGCGTCAACCTTGAACTCGCGGAGCAGACGGTCGACGATGATCTCGAGGTGCAGCTCGCCCATGCCGGCGATGATGGTCTGGCCGGTCTCGTGGTTGGTGGACACCTGGAAGGTCGGGTCCTCCTCGGCGAGCTTGGTCAGAGCCAGGGACATCTTGTCCTGCTCGGCCTTGGTCTTGGGCTCGATGGCAACGTCAATAACGGGCTTAGCGAACTCGATCTTCTCGAGGACGATCTCCTTGCCCTCGGCGCACAGGGTGTCACCGGTGGTGGAGTTCTTGAAGCCGACGCAAGCGACGATGTCGCCGGCAGCGGCGTCGTCACGGTCGATACGCTCGGCGGCGTTCATCTCGAGGATGCGGCCGAGGCGCTCGCGCTGACCGTTGGAAGCGTTGACAACGTAGGAGCCGGACTCGGCGCGGCCGGAGTAAACGCGGACGTAGGTGAGCTTACCGACGAACGGGTCGGTCATGATCTTAAAGACCAGGCCGGAGAAGGGCTCGTCGAAGGAAGGATGACGCTCGATCTCCTCGCCGGTGTCCGGATCGGTACCGGTGACGGCCTCGACGTCGAGCGGGCTGGGCAGGTAGTCGACGACAGCGTCGAGCAGCTCCTGGACGCCCTTGTTCTTGTAGGCGGAGCCCACGAAGACGAGGTTGAGCTCGTTGGCCAGAACGCCCTTGCGCAGAGCAGCCTTGAGCTCCTCGACGGTGAAGTCCTCCTCCATGAGGATCTTCTCCATGAGCTCGTCGTCAAAGCTGGCAGCAGCGTCGAGGAGCTCCTCGCGCTTGGTGGCAGCGACGTCGGCGAACTCAGCCGGGATCTCGTCCATCGGCTCGGGGTAGGTCATGCCCTTGTCGTCGGCCTTGAAGTCCCATGCGGTCATGGTGACGAGGTCGATGACGCCCCAGAAGTTGTCCTCGGCGCCCATCGGGACCTGAGCGGCCACGGCGTTGGCGTCGAGACGATCCTTCATGGTCTCGATAGCGTTGAAGAAGTCAGCGCCCACGCGGTCATACTTGTTGATGAAGGCGATGCGGGGGACGTTGAAGGTAGAAGCCTGACGCCAAACGGTCTCAGACTGGGGCTGAACGCCGGCAACGGCGTCGAAGACGGCGACAGCGCCATCGAGGACGCGCAGGCAGCGCTCGACCTCGGCGGTGAAGTCAACGTGGCCCGGGGTGTCGATGATCTGGATGCGGTAGTCCTTACCGTCCTTGTTCCAGAAGCACGTGGTAGCAGCGGAGGTAATGGTTACGCCGCGCTCCTGCTCCTGAACCATCCAGTCCATGGTGGCAGCGCCCTCATGGACCTCACCGATCTTGTGGGTCTTACCGGTGTAGTAAAGAATACGCTCGGTCGTGGTGGTCTTACCGGCATCGATGTGGGCCATGATGCCGATGTTACGGGTATCGGAAAGCTTGTACTTAGGCTTAGCCATGTTAGTTCCTTACCTTAACTTACCAACGATAGTGAGAGAACGCGCGGTTGGCCTCGGCCATCTTGAAGACGTCCTCACGCTTCTTGACGGAAGCGCCCAGGCCGTTGGAAGCGTCGAGGATCTCGTTGGCGAGACGCTCGGCCATGGTCTTCTCCTTGCGAGCGCGGGAGAAGTTGACGATCCAGCGGATACCCAGAGCGGTGGAACGACGGGAGTTGACCTCCATCGGGACCTGATAGGTAGCGCCACCGACACGCTTGGGCTTAACCTCGAGCGTGGGCTTGACGTTGTCCATAGCCTTCTTGAAGGTAGCGAGAGCGTCGCCACCCTCGGACTTCTCGGCAACGATCTCGAAAGCGGTGTAAACGATGCGCTCAGCGGTGGCCTTCTTGCCGTCAAGAAGGACCTTGTTGATGAGCTGAGTCACCAGGCGGTTGTTGTAAACGGCGTCAGGCTGAACCTCACGACGATTAGCTGCTGCACGACGCGGCATGTGAAATCTCCTTAAGTGTCTACCGTGCGGCGCTTAGGCGGCACACGGCGAAAGTATCAAAACGTTATCTGGCTTATTTGGCCTTGGGGCGCTTAGCACCGTACTTGGAACGGGCCTGCATACGGTTCTGGACCGGAGCAGCGTCGTAGGCGCCACGGATGACGTGATAACGGACACCAGGGAGGTCACGGACACGACCGCCGCGGACGAGCACGATGGAGTGCTCCTGCAGGTTGTGGCCCTCACCCGGGATGTAAGCAGTAACTTCGATGCCGTTGACAAGGCGAACACGGGCAACCTTACGAAGAGCCGAGTTCGGCTTCTTGGGGCTCGTGGTGAAGACGCGGGTGCACACGCCGCGCTTCTGGGAGTTGTGCTGCAGAGCAGCGTTCTTGGACTTCTTGGGCACGGAACGACGGCCCTGGCGAACCAGCTGGTTAATAGTAGGCAAAGCGTACTCCTTCTCGAATGATTCCAGCTTTCTGTAAAGTGCAACGGCTTGAATCGAGGGGTCAGCATCCCCCTACGAAACACGCAGTTCGATAGGATACGTGCCGTTAGCTGTGCCGTCAACAGACCACGCCGCCGGGCGTATCCCAAAATTGGCACATTTCCGCAAAGCCTACACAAAAGGAATCCCCTCCTGTGCGCGGGGGTGGATTCCCGGGCCGGGCGGCACAGGGGTTAAGTTTGCTGCTCTACAGTCCTGGCTCGCACGGAGGCCACATTAAGTGGCCTCCGGCTCGTGCGGAACTCGCGACAAACTTAACCCCTGTGCCGCCCGGCCCGGGAATCCGACGTGCTCGTCGGGGCAACGTTACCTTCCAAAAAGGGACAGATTTATTTTGGTCGGTTTTATCTGGGGAAACGTCGCGCTCCAGCGGTGATCTGCTCTCATCTGTCGCATGGAAATCGGCGGCGTTTTCGGAAGTATGCGGCAAATTTTGAACTTGCTGAGCGCACAAGGGTTTTGCGATAACAAACCGGCAGGTAGAACGCTTGAGCATATGCGGTGTGGTCGGCCTATCGGGATTTTGCCGCATACTTCCGAAAATCGGACGAATGTCGCTCGCTTTAACCGCCCATTTAACGCAAAATGGGCCGCCTCCCCTAGTAGGAAGCGGCCCCAAATCTTACGAATAGACGATGGTAAAGGGTACTTCTGTTTCGGTCTCTCCTGTTGATGTGTACCTCGTGCCCTCAAGGGTTACCGAGACCACTTGATCGACATTGATCAGTTTTGTCGGCACCGAGATGTTCTCTCCACTATTGCGCGTCATCGAGACATAGAAATTGTACGCGCCCGCAGCATCGTCTTCGATAATCTGCTCCGATCCATCCTTGTAGGTAACGGTCAACTTTTTCGTGACTGCGTCAATGCCCAGATCGTCGATGTGCGTCTGGATGGAAAACGGGCTGATCTCGAGAGGCGAGTCATCGGAGCGGAGTTCCTTTGTATCGACGTACGCTCCAACGCTAAACTCGGGCGTCGATGCCTCGAACAGCTTCGCGTCCTCACCTTCGCCCTCAGTCCAGCAGATATTCCAGGTGACCGCATGTCCCAAATCTCGCTCGCGATTCCACGAGGCAAAGTACATCGTGCCATTAATGACCGTGTCGCTTGATGTGTCCTTATCAATTGTGCAGCGTGTGTCAGCCCATTCCTCGCCGAAGTTCATGCTGGGTGTACCGATGCCTTGTTCTTCTTCACCATAGAGAACAAGTTCGCCTGTCTCTGCTGCCGGCTTGTAGTAGTTAACGCCATTTGGATTGGACAACGTAAACGTCACGGCTCCGCAGCCGTTTTGGTCAATAGCCATCTCATGGATATCAAGCGTATAGCCGTTACCCTCGACGGACAGATTAACCTCCTGGACTGCACCCTCCAGGCTTTGGGGCGCGATGCCATCACCAAACTCTCTGGTGTAGGTATATTTAGTTCCCGATGAGCCTCCGTTGGTCCAGGTAATGGAATCCCCATTGCCGTGGTTTCCCCAGGCTGAGGCAAAATAGCTGGAATTGACAACGGCGTAGGCGACCCCTCCGGTCGCCAACACTCCGGCAAGACATCCGATTACGGCAACATACAGAGGTTTCGCGTGACCCTTTCGACGAAGCGGCTTTCCAGCCGCAGCATCAATAACACGGTCGGCAAGATCGCTATCGGCTTGGATGGACTCGAAGGCCTGCTTGATTTGATTGGATTTCACGGTCGCCCTCCTCTAGGATGAATTTGAGCTTCGATCGACCGCGAGCTAAACGCGTTCGAACGGTCGCGGCTGGTACATGCAACAACTCGGCAATCTCTGAGGTCGAAAAGCCCAGATAGTAATAGAGCACGATGGGAACACGGAATCGCTCCGGAAGTCGCATAACGTCTGACAGGACCGCCTTGGTCTCATCCTGCGCTGTCGAAAGCGACTCGGCCAGGTTCTCAATATCCTCCACACGCCTCCATGGCTTTCGAAAGAGCGATTTACATTCATTGATCGTGACCCGGATAAGCCAGCGGCGAAGATGCTCCCAACTCTCAAAATGTCCATCGCTTTTAAGCAGCTTAAGAAAGACATCCTGGGCAACATCGTCGGCGTCGGCACAATCGCGCAGGTACGTCAATGCGATCCGAAACACGACATCCCGGTGATCTTCGACCGCCTGTCTAAATGCCTGTTCTTCCATAATCACCTCCCGGTGACGTTAATGATTCTTGCTGAGGCCCTCACCATAGATACGCTTTGACCGAACGAAATGTTTCAAATTCAAGCAGGAATAACCTACCAAAAAAAACTCTGCCCCTTATTGGCAAGGGATCGACGGAACGCAACAGGTTGAGCATACGCAAGCGAGCGGCCCCCAGAGCGTACAAGGTGGCATGAAAAAGGCAGGGCATTGACCTTTTGGTCATGCCCTGCCTTTTGAATGACAGATTGTAGCTCTGGGGGCCGCGCAGCGACGGAGATCGCCGCCGTTCGTTAGAACGGCGGAACTAGTTACTCCTCGTCGTTGTCCTTGGCCTCTTCGGCGTCGTCGGTGTCCACGAGCTGGTTGAGCAGCTCATCGAGAGAAGCCATGTCCTCGTTGATCGCGCCGTTGGCGGGAGCCTTCTTGTCGTCGATCGGGGCGCCCAGGAGCTCCTCGTCGGCGTCGGCGTGATGCGTCGGAGCGGAGGTACCCAGCAGGATATCGTCCGGACCGTCGGGGCTAAAGACCATCTGCAGCAGCTGCGAGAGGTCTTCCTCGTCGGCAACGTCGTCGTTGTTCTCGAGGATGTAGAGCAGATCGTGGGCCTCGAGGCCGTCACGGAGCTCCTCGATCGCCTTGGCACCGATGCCATCGATGCGCAGCAGATCCTCCTCGGACTTGCCAACCAGGTCGCCAACCGTCTCGATGCCGACCTCGCTGAACTTGTTGGTCCAGCGCTGCGACACGCCCAGGTCGTCGAACAGGTACAGGCGAGCCTTCTCGGCGGAGATGGTGTGGCCGTTGCGGGTGAACGAACCGTCAGCACCGCCGAACTCGTCGTAGCCGGCCCAATCGAGCTGCTGCGGGAGCTGCTCGTCCAGGTCCTTGAGCTCCACAGGAGCCCACTCGGGCAGCGACTTGGCGTTGGGCGAAGCCGGGCCGTCGATGTCCACGTAGCCGTCGGCCGTACGATACGTCAGCTTGGCGTTGGCGTACGGCTTGAGGCCGGTACCGGCCGGAATCTTCTTACCGACGATGACGTTGGACTTAAGGTCGAGCAGGTGGTCGACCTTGCCCTCGATGGCAGCCTCGGTAAGGACGCCAGCGGTACGGATGAACGAAGCGCTCGACAGCCAGGAGTCGATGTTGGACGCGACCTTGAGCGTACCCAGGATGACGGGCTCGGCCACGGGAGCCTGACCGCCCAGACGGGCAACGCGCTCGACCTCGTCAGCGAACTCGTAGCGGTCGACGTACTGACCAAGCAGGTACTTGGAGTCACCGGGGTTGGTGATCTGAACGCGACGCAGCATCTGACGTGCGAGCACCTCGATGTGCTTGTCGTTCAGGTCGACGCCCTGGCTGGTGTAGACGTCCTTGACGCTCTCGACGAAGGTGTGCATCGTCGACTCGATGTCGGTCAGCTTGCGCAGGTTGCGGAAGTTGACGAAGCCCTTGGTGATCTGGTCGCCGGCGCGAACCTCGCAGCCGTCCTCGATCTCGGGCATAAAGCGCACCGAAGCGGGGACGCGACGCTCGTCGAGGACACGGGTGTGGTCCTCGGAGTCAGTGAGCGTCAGCACGTACTCGGACTTCTCGGGCTTAATCGAGAGGTGACCGGAGTACGGAGCCAGCTCGGCCTCGCGACCCAGGATCTTCTCGTTGACGTTGCCGACGATATCGAACATACGGCTGACCGTAGGCAGACCCTGCGTAATATCGTCGACGCCAGCGACGCCGCCGGAGTGAATGGTACGCATCGTAAGCTGCGTACCGGGCTCGCCGATGGACTGGGCGGCAATAATGCCGACCGCGGTACCGATGGCGACCGGACGACGGGTGGAAAGATCCCAGCCGTAGCACTTCTGGCACACGCCGTACTTGGAGCGGCAGGTGAGCAGCGCGCGAAGCTTGACCTTCTTAAGGCCCGCATCGACCATCTTCTGGATGTCGGCGACCTTCTCGATGTAGCCGTCCTGCTCAAAGAGCACGGTGCCATCGGGAGCCACGACGTCCTCGATGAAGCAACGGCCGACGAGGTCGGTGTTGAGGTCGGTGGTGCCGGGGATGATGAGGTTGTAGGTGACGCCCTCGTGCGTACCGCAGTCCTCCTCGCGGACGATGACGTCCTGGGCCACGTCGACCAGACGACGGGTCAGGTAACCAGAGTCCGAGGTGTGGGATGCGGTATCGACCAGGCCCTTACGGGCGCCGTAGGTCGAAATGAAGTACTCGAGCGGCAACAGGCCCTCGCGGAAGTTCGCCTTAATGGGAAGGTCGATCGTCTCGCCGGACATGTCTGCCATCAGGCCACGCATGCCGCCGAGCTGACGCAGCTGGGTCTTAGAACCACGGGCGCCGGAGTCGGCCATCATATAGAGCGGGTTCTCCTCGTCGAACAAGTCGAGCATGAGCGCTGCAACCTTGTCGGTACAAGCGGTCCACTCGTTAACGACTTCGATGTGGCGCTCCGTCTCGTTGATGAAGCCCTCCTCGAAGTACTCGTTGATCTGGTCGACGTTGGCCTGGGCGCGATCGAGCAGCTCCTGCTTCTCGGCAGGGATGAGAGCGTCCCACACCGAGATGGTGAGGCCGGCGCGGGTAGCGTAGTGGAAGCCGGAGTACTTGATGGCGTCGAGGATCGGGCCGACCTTGGCCTCGGGGTAACGATCGCAGCAGTCGGCAACCAGCTTGGCCACATCGCCCTTGACCATCTTGTAGTTCATGAACTCATAGTCTTCGGGCAGGCACTGGCGGTTGAAGATGATGCGGCCGATAGAGGTCTCGAAGCGCGCGGTCTTGTTGCCGGTGACGTCGTAGTCGACGAACTCGTTCTTGCCGTTCTTGACGCGGAAGATACGGGTGCCGTCCTCGTTGATGACGTTGGCATCGGCAGCGGACACGCGAACCTGGATCTTGGCCTGCATGTCGACCTCGGAACGGCAGTCATAGGCGTGCAGCGCGTCGTCGAAGCTGGCGAACACGTGGTTCTCGCCCGGCAGACCCTCGCGGACCTGGGTGAGGTAGTACACACCAATGATCATGTCCTGCGAAGGGATGTTGACCGGCTTGCCGGATGCCGGCGAGCGCAGGTTGTTCGCAGAGAGCATGAGCACGCGAGCCTCGGCCTGAGCCTGGCTGGATAGCGGCACGTGGACAGACATCTGGTCGCCGTCGAAGTCGGCGTTGAAGGGCGAGCAGACCAGCGGATGCAGGTGGATAGCCTTGCCCTCGACCAGCACCGGCTCAAAGGCCTGGATGGACAGACGGTGCAGGGTCGGTGCACGGTTGAGCAGCACGACGCGGCCGTCGATGACCTCTTCGAGGATGTCCCACACAAAGGTGGCACCGCGGTCGATAGCGCGCTTGGCGCCCTTGATGTTCTCGACCTTGCCAAGCTCGACCAGGCGCTTCATGACGAAGGGCTTGAAGAGCTCCAGCGCCATGGTCTTGGGCAGACCGCACTGGTGCAGCAGCAGCTTGGGGTCGGTAACGATTACCGAACGGCCGGAGTAGTCGACACGCTTGCCCAGCAGGTTCTGACGGAAACGACCCTGCTTGCCCTTGAGGGCCTCGGCGAGCGACTTGAGCGGGCGACCGCCACGGCCAGAGACCGGGCGACCACGACGGCCGTTGTCGAACAGGGCGTCCACGGACTCCTGGAGCATGCGCTTCTCGTTGTTCACGATGATCGCAGGGGCATCCAGGTCGAGCAGGCGCTTGAGTCGGTTGTTACGGTTGATCACGCGACGGTACAGGTCGTTGAGGTCGGACGCGGCGAAGCGGCCGCCATCGAGCTGGACCATCGGGCGCAGATCGGGCGGAATGACCGGAATGACATCCAGGATCATGTTCGCGGGGCTGTTGCCGCCCTTCAGGAAGGCGTCAACGACCTCGAGGCGCTTAACGGCCTTCTCGCGCTTCTGCTTTTGGGAGTCCTCGTCGGCGATGATAGCCTTGAGCTTCTCGGCCTCGGAGGGGAGGTCGATGGCAGCGAGCAGGTCGCGAACGGCCTCGGCACCCATACCACCCTTGAAGTACATGGAGTAGTAACGGGTCATCTCGCGGAACAGCGGCTCATCGGAGATGAGGTCGCGCTCGGTGAGCTTCATGAAGGCGTTGAAGGCGTCCGTGCGGAGCTGCTTATCGTCCTTGCACTCTTCCTCGATGTCGACGATGCCAGAGGCGATCTCCTCGGGGGTCAGCGGCTCCTCGTCGGAGAACTCGTCAAAGTTCTCGGGGTTGCCCTGCTCCTTGAGGGACTCGATCTGGCGGGCGCACTCGGCATCGATCTCTTCCAGATCGGCGGCGAGCTCCTCGCGCAGGTCGTCAGCGTCGGCCTCGCGAGCTTCGTAGTCGACCTCGGTGATGATGTAGCTGGCAAAGTACAGAACCTTCTCGAGATCCTTGGACTTGATGTCGAGCATACGACTCATCGGGAAGCTCGTGGGGCTCTTGAAGTACCAGATGTGGGACACGGGAGCGGCGAGCTCGATGTGACCCATGCGCTCGCGACGAACCTTGGCCGAGGTGACCTCGACGCCGCAGCGCTCGCAGACGATGCCCTTAAAGCGGATGCCCTTGTACTTGCCGCAGGAGCACTCCCAGTCCTTGGCGGGACCGAAAATCTTCTCGCAGAACAGGCCGTCCTTCTCGGGCTTGAGGGTACGGTAATTGATGGTCTCCGGCTTCTTGACCTCACCGTGCGACCAGGAACGGATCTGGTCGGCGGAGGCAAGGGAGATCTTTACCGAGTCAAAATCAGTAGCTTCGAAATCTGCCACAGTCAACTACTCCTTATCAGTGGTCGTGGCGGCGACAGCCTCGGGTGCCTCGGCGGTCTCGGCATCCTGGGCCTCGACGTCGGTGTCAACGCCGGCGAGCGCAGCCAGGTCGTCGAGAGCAGAGGTTTCCTCGGCGGTCACAGGGGCGGAGGCGTCCTCGTCGGCATCGTGCATGGGCTCGATGTCCAGTGCGAGGGAACGGATCTCCTTGACGAGAACCTTGAAGGACTCGGGGATACCCGGAACCGGGACGTTCTCGCCCTTGACGATGGACTCGTAGGTCTTGACGCGGCCCACGGTATCGTCGGACTTGACGGTCAGGATCTCCTGCAGGACGTTGGCAGCACCGTATGCGTACAGTGCCCAAACTTCCATCTCGCCGAAGCGCTGGCCGCCGAACTGAGCCTTGCCGCCCAGCGGTTGCTGGGTAACCAGGCTGTAAGGGCCGGTCGAACGGGCGTGGATCTTGTCGTCGACCATGTGGCCGAGCTTGAGGATGTAGGACGTACCCACGGTAATAGGCTCGCGGAACTCCTCGCCGGTGCGGCCGTCGAACAGGCGGGTCTTGCCGCGCTCGTCAAGCTGGGTGACAAACTCGGGGCGCATGTGATCGCCAAAGGCAGCGGTGGCCTTGTTGAGCATGTTCTTATTGGCGCGACGGATGACCTCGGCGATCTCGTCCTCCTTGGCGCCGTCGAAGACGGGCGTCGAGACGAAGAACGGACCGGGGACATACTTGTCGGAGTCGGCATCCTCGGTATCCCAACCGCAGGCAGCAGCCCAGCCAAGGTGGCACTCGAGCAGCTGGCCGACGTTCATACGCGAAGGAACGCCCAGCGGGTTGAGGATAACGTCGATCGGGGTACCGTCAGCCATGTAGGGCATGTCCTCGACCGGCAGAACGTTACAGATAACGCCCTTGTTGCCGTGGCGACCGGCGATCTTATCGCCCTGCTGGATCTTACGACGCTGGGCGACGTAGACGCGCACCTGCTCGTTGACGCCGGGGGCCAAATCGTCGCCGTTCTCGCGGCTAAAGCGGACGACGTCGATGACGCGGCCATAAGCGCCGTGAGGCATCTTAAGGGAGGTGTCGCGAACATCGTGAGCCTTGGCACCGAAGATGGCGCGCAGCAGGCGCTCCTCGGCGGTCAGAGCGCTCTCGCCCTTAGGCGTGACCTTGCCGACCAGGATGTCGCCAGGGCCGACCTCGGCGCCGATGCGGATGATGCCGTCCTCGTCGAGGTTGGCAAGCATGTCCTCGGAGAGGTTCGGGATCTCGCGAGTGATCTCCTCGGGGCCGAGCTTGGTGTCGCGGGCATCGATCTCGTGACGGGTGATGTTGATGGTCGTCAGCAGGTCCTCGGCCACCAGACGCTCGGACACGACGATACCGTCCTCGTAGTTGAAGCCTTCCCACGGCATGTATGCCACGGTGAGGTTCTGACCCAGTGCGAGCTCGCCATGATCGGTCGAAGGACCGTCAGCCAGGGGCTCGCCCTGCTCAACGGTGTCACCGACGCGCACGAGCGGACGGTGGTTGATGCAGGTGGACTGGTTGGAGCGCTGGTACTTGGCCAGGTGATACTCGTCCATGCCGCCGGCATGCTTGACGATGATCTTGGCAGCGTCGGCAAAGATGACCTCACCGGCGTTCTTGGCCAGGGTGACCTCGCCGGAGTCCAGAGCGGCGCGACGCTCCATGCCGGTACCGACATAGGGAGCGGCAGGGTGAACCAGCGGCACGGCCTGGCGCTGCATGTTAGCGCCCATCAGCGTACGCTTGGCGTCGTCGTGCTCGAGGAACGGGATCAGCGTGGCTGCGACGGAGAGCATCTGACGCGGCGAGACGTCCATGTAGTCGACGTCCTCGACAGGCACGTCGGCGGGAGCGCCGAAGGAGCCGTCGAAGTCGCGGGTACGGGCGATCACGGTGTGCGGGCGGACAAGCTTGCCCTCGGCATCGGTCGTGATGAACTCGTTGGTCTTGGGATCGAGCGGCGTGTTGGCCGGCGCGATGACGTGCTTCTCTTCCTCGTCAGCGGTCATCCAGTCGATCTGGTCGGTGGCAACGCCGTTCTCGACGCGACGGAACGGAGCCTCGATGAAGCCGTACTCGTTGACGCGGGCGTAGAGGGCGAGCGAGCCGATCAGGCCGATGTTGGGGCCTTCGGGGGTCTCGATCGGGCACATGCGGCTGTAGTGCGAGTTGTGAACGTCGCGGACGGCCGTCGGCACGTTGGTGCGGCGGCTGGAGCCGGACTTGTGGCCGGCAAGACCGCCAGGGCCGAGTGCGGACAGACGGCGCTTGTGGGTCAGACCGGTCAGGGGGTTCGCCTGGTCCATGAACTGCGAGAGCTGCGAGGAACCGAAGAACTCCTTGATGGAGGCCACGATCGGACGGATGTTGATGAGCGACTGCGGGGTAATCTCGTCGATGTCCTGGGAGCTCATGCGCTCACGGACGACGCGCTCCATACGGCTCATGCCGATACGGAACTGGTTGGCGACGAGCTCGCCGACGGTGCGGATGCGGCGGTTGCCAAAGTGGTCGATGTCGTCGACCTTGAAGCCCTGCTCGCCGGCAGCGAGGGACAGCAGGTAGCGCAGCGTCGCGACGATATCCTCGTCGGTGAGCACCGTGACCTCTTCCTCGGTGGTGAGGTTGAGCTTCTTGTTGACCTTGTAACGACCGACGCGGGCCAGATCGTAGCGCTGCGGGTTAAAGAGCAGGCCCTCGAGCAGGCTGCGGGAAGCGTCCACGGTGGGAGGCTCGCCCGGGCGCAGGCGACGGTAGATCTCGATAAGGGCATCCTCGCGGGTGAGGGCGGTGTCGCGCTCCAGGGTGCGCTTGATCACATCGGAGTTGCCGAGCAGCTCGATGATGTCGTCGTTGGTGACGGCGATGCCAAGGGCGCGCAGGAACATCGTGGCGCTCTGCTTACGCTTACGGTCGATGGAGACCATGAGCTGATCGCGCTTGTCGACCTCAAACTCGAGCCAGGCACCGCGGGACGGGATGATCTGGGCCTTGTAGATCTGCTTGCCCGAATCCATCTCGGAGCTGTAGTACACACCCGGGGAACGGACGAGCTGCGAAACGACGATACGCTCGGTACCGTTGATGATGAAGGTGCCCTGATCGGTCATCATGGGGAAGTCGCCCATAAAGACGAGCTGCTCCTTGATCTCGCCGGTCTCCTTGTTGGTGAGACGGACGTCGGTCAGAAGCGGAGCCTGATAGGTCATATCCTTCTCGCGGCACTCCTCGACGGTGTGCGCGGGGTCGCCGAACTGATGCTCGCCGAAGGTAACCTCGAGAACATGGTTCTGACTCTGGATGGGGCTGGATTCCTTGAACGCCTCACGAAGGCCCTCGTCCTTAAAACGCTCAAAGGATTCCCTTTGAACAGAGATAAGGTTGGGGAGCTCCATGGCCTCCGGGATTTTCCCGAAGCTGACGCGCTTGCGCTCAGTGGCAGTGTATGCGTAGGTCACCAGGTTTTTCCTCCTTCACGGAAATGCTCGGTGGGTTGGCGAGGCATAGCTTCGCCAGTTATCGCAACCTAATAGTTTATCAGGTACCGACCGTTGGGCAAGAAAAGCCTTGACGCGATTGAGTTTTTGGAGTAGCAAAGTTTTTCGGCAGAAAACACGCAGGTAGATGTATGTGTATCGAACATCTGTTCATATATTTTCTGTGAACAGAGAGCCAGCAATCGCAGCTCTTATAAAAAACGGGTGCAGACCGAAGTCCGCACCCGTAAATGTCGATGCCCGAAGGCTTATTTGCGCATCAAGCCGCCGCGCTCGTCGATGGCGTCCCAGAAGGCGCTGGCAAAGCGAGGATCGCTTGCGGCCATGAGGGCGTTGGTGGCCATCCAGCCAGACGGGGTGCCGGTGTCGTAGCCCGAGAGCGGGTCGATGACGACAGCGTACATGGCCTCGCGATCGAGCGAGCGGGCCATGGCGTCGGTGAGCTGGATCTCGCCGCCCTTGCCGCACTGCTGATCGGCGAGCAGGTCCATGACCAGCGGGCTCAGCAGATAACGGCCGACAATGTACAGGTTGGACGGAGCCGCCTCGGGAGCGGGCTTCTCGACCAGACCGCCGATGCGCCAGACAGCGCCCGGCTCTGCATCGGCAACGTCCTCGGCGCCCTCGAGCGAACCGACGCGCTCGCCGGCGATAACGCCGTAGCGGCTGACTTCCTCGGGCGAGCAAGCAGCGACGGCGATAACCGAAGCTCCACCGTGCTCCTTGGAAACGGCGAGCATCTTGTCGCAGATGTCGCGATTAGGCACAACGTAGTCGCCCAGAAGAACCAGGAAGTTCTCCCCTGCCACGGCGTCGGCAGCAGAGCGGATAGCATGGCCGAGGCCCTTGGGCTCGTACTGATAACGGAAGTCGACCGGCATACCGCCCGCATGGGCGACGGCGTCGGCGTAGGCGTCCTTACCGCGCTCGCGCAGCAGATTCTCGAGCGAGCGATCGGGCTGGAAGTAGCTCAGCAGCTCGGGCTTACCGGGAGAGGTAACGATGATGGCGTCATCGACCTCCTCGGGGTCGAGCGCCTCCTCGACGACATACTGAATGACCGGCTTGTCGAGCACCGGCAGCATCTCTTTGGGCGTGCACTTGGTGCCAGGCAGAAAACGCGTGCCAAGACCGGCGGCGGGGATGATTGCCTTCATGTTATTCAAGGATCCTTTCGCAGGCGCAGAATGCGCCCTGTGCGTGCGGCACGGCGGCCGCAGACCAAATTGCGATACCGAAGTATCTTACCGCCGGAGACATACGTCGCCGTAAGGCAAACGCAATTCTTCAGCAGGTCAACGCAAATTATTGCTCGAATGGTGCAATTTTACGCCCCAGCGGTAACGGGAATGGCACGGCGAAGACAACGATGCTCTGCGTGCCGAGCAATGGGAATGAGGAGCCAAAAACAAAAAAGACGGGGCTCGCATAGCGAGCCCCGTCTGTAAAGAAATCTGGCGAGAAAGCCTGATTACTTGAGGGTGACAGCAGCGCCAGCAGCCTCGAGCTTCTCCTTGGCAGCCTCGGCGTCCTCCTTCTTGGCACCCTCGAGAACAGCCTTGGGAGCGCCCTCGACGACCTCCTTGGCCTCCTTCAGGCCAAGGTTGGTGAGCTCACGGACGGCCTTGATGACCTGGATCTTGTTGTCACCGAAGCCCTCGAGCACGACGTCAAACTCGGTCTTCTCCTCGGCCTCAGCAGCGCCAGCAGCGGGAGCGGCGACAACGGCAGCAGGAGCAGCGGCGGAAACGCCGAAGGTGTCCTCGATAGCCTTAACGAGCTCGGAAGCCTCGAGAAGGGTCATTTCCTTAAGAGCATCGATGATCTCATCGGTGGTAAGCTTAGCCATTTCTAAGTCCTTTCGGTTTCCGTGCGGATGCACGGAGATCAGTTAAAACACGGCGCGAATGCGCCAGGGGTGCGGCGTTGCCGCCGCGGGTGAAAACAGCGACTAGGCTGCCTTCTGCTCGGAGACCTGCTGGATCGAACGAGCGAGACCAGAGGAAACGCCGTTGACGCAGACAGCGATGTCGCGAGCGAAACCGGAGATGAGACCGGCAATCTGGCCGAGAAGCTGATCCTTGGTGGGCAGCTCGGCGATAGCCTTAACATCATCAGCGGAAACGGCCTTGCCGTCGGAGATACCGCCCTTGATCTCAAGGACGCCCTTGGACTGAGCAGAGAAGTCCTTAAGGGCCTTAGCGGCCTCGACCGGCTCGGACTCGTAGAACACATAAGCGACGGGGCCGGCGAGGATCTCGTCGAGCTCGGGCTGCTCCTGGTTCTTGAGAGCGATCTTGACCAGGTTGTTCTTGTAGACCTTCATCTCGGCGCCGCACTCGCGAAGCTGATGACGCAGCTCCTGAGCCTGCTTAACCGTCAGACCGTTGTAGTTGACGACGAACAGACCGGCGTTCTCGGCGATACGGGACTCGATCTCTGCAACCTTGTCGATTTTGTACTGCTGGGGCATGAATTACACCTCCTCGAATTCTTTCCGGGCACGGTCCGCCACAAGGACGTGACGGGGGCATGTCCAAAAAGAAAGCCCCCGCGCTGCATGAGCGACGGGGGCGAGAAGACATATCTACTCGACCACCTCGGCTGGCGGGAAGTCCCATTAAGCTCGCGGGTAAGACCCGTTTGCGCCGGCTGTCTCTGGCAGCGGATTCGTGCGTGAACCGAAAGTATTATGGCGGGGACCCCGGCGTCGGTCAACGGGCGCGAGGATTCGTACACAAACCCTGCATACGCTCCGGCCCGAGGGGACGGGTCGAGATTTTCGCTCGGTCAAGTCCTGGGCTCGCACGAAGGCCACATTAAGTGGCCTTCGGCTCGTGCGGAATCTACGAAAATTTCGACCCGTCCCCTCGGGCCAGAGCTACGGTAACTTTACTGCGAATCTTCGCGCCCGTTGAGCGACGCGCCCCACGCATACCCTTATGTCGGTGGGCTGATGTGTTGCGTCTCTGAGGACTACAAGGTTGAAACGAAGTTTGACAGGCGGCGGAGACCTTCGTCCAGATTTTTGTCGGAGACGCAGTAGCTTAGGCGGATGTGGCCTTCGGTTCCGAAGCAGTCTCCCGGGACTAGGGCTACGTTTGCTTCTTTGATGGCTTTGATGCAGAAGTCTTCGCTGGTTAGGCCGAACTTTTTGATGCTCGGGAAAGTATAGAAGGCTCCTGCGGGCTCTACTACGTCGAGGCCCATGGCGTTTAAGGCTTCGAGTACGCGCTCGCGGCGGGCTCGGTAGACTTTGAGCATGGGGGTTGGGTCGACGGTGAGGGCTCGGGCTGCGGCGTCCATTTCGAAGGAGACGGCGCTCGATACTAGGTATTGGTGGGCTTTTGCGATCTCGGCGATGACGGGTGTTGCTGCCGCGAGCCAGCCCAAACGCCAGCCGGTCATGGCCCAGGGCTTGGAGAAGCTCTCGATGACGACCGTCTGCTCACGCAGCTCCGGGTGACGCTGGGCAAAGCGCTCGTAGCCATCCACATAAACCAGGCGGTTGTATACGTCGTCGCAGACCACGTAGATGCCCGCCTCCTCCGCCACGCGCGCCACGGCGTCGAGCGACGCCGTGTTGAGGATGCAACCCGTAGGATTGTTGGGCGAGCAGATGACGATGGCCTTGGTCGCCGGCGTCACGCAAGCACGAAGCGCATCCTCATCGATCTGGAATTGCGCGGGCTCCGTATCCAAAAAGACTGCTTTGGCGTGGTTGGCCACGACGATGCTCTCGTACAGGCCAAAGGCCGGCGTGGGGATAATGACCTCGTCGCCGGGGTTGAGCATAGCCATGAATGTTGCCGACAGTGCCTCGGTCGCACCGTCGGTCAGGATGACCTCATCGGCGGAAAACGCCAGGCCCGCGTCATCCATATATTTGGACAGTGCATCACGCAGGGCGGGGCGACCGTTGTTGGGCGGATAGTGCGTGTCACCGCGGTCCAGTGCGGCGGTCACCTCGGCGCTAATCACATCGGGCGTGGGAAAATCGGGCTCGCCGAGCGCGAGCGCGATGCACCCCGGATGCTGGGCGGCGAGCGCGTTAATCCGGCGGATACCGGAGGGCTTGAGCGTGGCAAGCGAGGTATTCATGGACAGACGCATGGCGTTCCTTTCGTAAGGGTTGCACTAGGATAGCGCGGCGGGGCGCCACCAGACGGTGTAACCTAAACGGAAACGAGCCGGAAAGGAGATGGCATGGAGACGACCGCGCGCGGCGATGTACCAAAAACGCTGCAAACCATTGCGTATATCAGCATTCCCAATAGCGCCGATCTTGAGTTTTTGCTCTGGGACCTGCAGGATGCCATCGCCGCCTATGCTCAACTTTCCGGCACCGCACTCCCCCGCCCGGTCGACTTGAAGGCAAATGACGCCGGCAGCGTTGCCGATGGCATCGTGCTGGCCATTGAAGATGTGGCTGACGATGAGACGTTGACAGCCATCGAGCAGGCGCTTGAGCGCTTTGGCGGTACGGGAACGCGCGTCTATGTCGCGATTCGAGCCGCACAAGAGGGCACTGAGCAGGCGCGTGGGACCGCCGTTCGCCTGCACAAGGCATGTGAGCGCCATGGCCAATTGTGGTGTGGCGGCGTTGCCATCTGCGCCGGCAGCGGCATTGCGGCGCTTCGTCGCTCTCCGCGCATGGGACTCTTGCGGCGACCGTTTTCTGAGGCCATGGACAAGCTCGTGGGCGCCGTGCGCATGGGCTGCTCCGTCAAGCATGCACAGCGACTTGGCGGCGGCAATGCCGCCAACGTCGACGCCGACGGCATGGTTTGCGCCGAGCCAGCCGTGCCCGCGCCGATCTGGCGAGGCGTTCTGAAACGTCTGGGCGCCCACGCTCAAACAAAAATCTAAATTAAATTACAGCCCAGTCAACGGCCTCGCGCCAGCGCTCGACAAGGCGTTCCAGGCGCCATGCCGCATTGGCGGGACTTGTCGACGGCAGAACGATGGCCGGCAGCCCGGTGCGCTCTTGTAGATAGCGCTTGTAGAGCCGCCCTGCCGTGCCGCCGTTACAGACAACGACCTCGATAGGAGCTGCGCCGGTAATGCGCTCGACATGCGCCGGAACGACGTTTTTGATGCTGGCGTCACTCGAACCCTTAATGTCGCAGCTCTCGATCACATCCCACAGGGCCACGCCGCCGTTCAGCAGCATGGACCGCTTGGCGGCAATGGAGGCATCAAGCGTCGCGGGCTCACCGCTTGCCAAAGGGTCGCCCTCGTTGGGCGGCACAGGCACACCGAGGCACGCGGCCATCACGCGCCAAAAGCGATTCTGAGGGTTGCCGTAATAAAAGGAATTGGCGCGCGAAAGCACCGAGGGAAACGACCCGAGCACCAAAACGCGCGAGTGCTCGTCAAACACGGGCTCAAACCCATGCTCAATATGTTGATAGCCCTCGTCAGATACGGCCATGGGCTAGGCTCTCAACAGATAGCGCACCTCGTAGGGTGCAAGCTCAAGGGTACCCGTCAGCTCGACCGTGGGCGCATCGTCGGCAAGCAGGTCGACGAAGGACCCGTTGAGCTCGCCGGCGCCAAAGGTGTAAGGCTCACCCACAGCATTCACCGCCACGAGTACCGTCGCGCCGTCACAAGCGCGCTCGAACAGCAGCTGCTTGTTCTGGATCACCACGTTGCGATAGGCACCGTAGTTGAGAGCACGGGCAGCCGCGTCGTCGGCCGAGCGAAGGTGCGCAAGCTGCGTGATGAACGCCGTCAGCTCGTTGGGCGCAGGCTCATTGAGCGCAGGTCGCAGCGCCCAGTCGCCATCGGGGCCACCCTTTTCGCCGGCAATTCCCCACTCGCTGCCATAGTAGACGCACGGGATGCCCGGCATGCCAAAGAGCATGCCGTAGGCGGGACGCAGACACGACTTGTCGGTGAGGATACTTGCCAGGCGCGGCACATCGTGGTTGTCGACAAACGACAGCAGATGTTTGCCGCGGTAGATGCACCACGGATCGCCGCCAAACTGGCGGTGCAGCGAATGGGCGATCTCGAACATGTTGACCGAGTTAAAGCTGGAGTACAGGCCCTTGTAGCACTCGTAGTTGGTGCAGGAGTCGAGCATCTCGTCGTTGACGATTTGGTTGTAGTCGCCGTGGAGCGTCTCGCCGATCAGCACAAAGTCGGGCTTGAGCTCACGGGTAAAGGCGTGCAGGCGGCGCATAAAGTCGCGGTCGAGCATATAGGCAACGTCCAGGCGCAGGCCGTCGACGCCAAAGACCTCGGCCCAGCGGCGCACGGACTCGAGCAGGTAATCGACCACAGCGGGATTTTGCAGGTTGAGCTTCACAAGCTCAAAATGGCCTTCCCAGCCCTCGTACCAAAAGCCATCGCCATAGCAGGAATCGCCGTCAAAGCTAATGTGGAACCAGTCCTTGTACGGCGAGTCCCACTTGCGCTCCTGCACATCGCGGAAGGCCCAAAAACCGCGGCCGACGTGGTTGAAGACGGCATCGAGCACCACGCGGATGCCATGGGCATGCAGCGTGTCGCATACGGCGGCAAAGTCGGCGTCCCCACCCAGGCGACGGTCGATATGGCGCAGGCTGCGTGTATCGTAGCCGTGGCTATCAGATTCGAGCGGTGGGTTGATGAGCACAGCGCCAACGCCGAGTTCCTGCATGTAGTCGGCCCATTGGGCGACCTTCATGATAGGAGCATCGGGGTTGGGCGCGGCGTTGGCAGCCTGGGCGAGCTCACCCTCGGCAACGGGCGCGGCGTTTTCGCGCGGAGCCCCGCAAAAGCCCAGCGGATAGATCTGATAGAACGTCGTCTCGTATGCCCACATAACAGCCTCCCGGTAAGCTCAACACAACGACATCCATTGTATGCCCAGCTTGTATCCTCTCCCCCAAAATAAGTTGCGGTGGAATAGTCCCTGTCTGGGCCTTCATAAGCCTTAAACAGGACCTATTCCACCGCAACTGATGAGGGGACGTGATTAGGCGACGGGCTTGGCGCGGCGGATGGCCGGAAACAGCACGGTGATGGCGAGGATGACGCCCACGACGGCAATCGCCCCGCCCACAAAGCCGATCCAGGCGATACCGGGACCCGAAACCACGGCTCCGCCGATCGCGGTACCCGTGCCGATACCGAGGTTGAACAGGCCCGAGAAGATCGACATGGCGACGGCCGACGAATCTGCCGGCGTGTGCTTGATGAGCTCGGCCTGAAACGCCACGTTAAAGGCCGTGGCGCAGCAACCCCACAGTGCGCAGACGGCAAGCACTGTCACGAGCGACGATGCGGCCGGCCCCATGAGCAGCAGGGCCACCGGCACGCCGGAGAGCGTGATAGCAAGGAACGGAAAACGGTGCCCGTCGAACAGGCGGCTGAACAGCCAGCTGCCCACCAAGCCGGAACAGCCAAACGCCGTCAGCGTCATGGTGATGGCGCCCGCATCGACGTGCGCGACCTGCGCCAGGAAGGGCTCGATATAGCTGTAGCTTGCGTAATAGCCGGTCGCCATGAAGACCGTGACTGCGTAGAGCGCGATCAGTAACGGGTTCTTGAGCAGCTCGGGCAGCTGTTTGACGGTAAAGCGCTCACCCGCCGGCATGGCCGGGAACACCGCTGCCTGGTAGACGACCGCGATGGCTGAGAGGCCCCCGACCACGGCAAACGTCATGCGCCAGCCCACGGCCAAGCCAATGGCGCGACCGAGAGGCAGGCCAAAGATCTGCGCGATGGACGAGCCCGTGGCGATCATGCTGATGGCGAGCGCGCCGTGGCGAGTGTCGACCAGGCGCGAGGCCATAATCGAGGCGACTGACCAGAACACGGCATGTGCGCAAGCGACCACCAGGCGCGCGCAGACCAGGATGGGATAGGTCGGCGCCACAGCGGACAGGAACTGACCGAGCGAGAACACGGCAAGCACGCCCAGCAGCATCCGCTTAAACTCGAAACGCGAAGCGAACACCATGAGCGGCAACGACAGCAGCATGACGCCCCAGGCATAGACCGAGATCATGATGCCCGCCTGGGCCTCGGTGAGCGAGAACGACGCGGCGATATCAGTCAAAAGGCCGATGGGCATAAACTCCGACGTGTTGAACACGAACGCACAGCAGGTGAGCCCGACGAGTGGGAGCCACTGCCTGAGCGTGATGCCGTCTTGCCTTGCCTGAGTCATATATAACGTCTCCAATCGTTTTGAGCGGAGGCGATTATATAGCAACGGCCCCGCATCCGTCAGTACAGAAGCGGGGCCGAAAACAATTCGATACACAGAGGTTGCGTCGTCAATTCATAACTAAGCCAACCCCAGCAATATGCCCGCCGAATGCACGACAAACGCCACGATCCAGGCAACGGCGACCTGAAACGCGAATACGGCCACGGCATAGCGCGCGCCCAACTCGCTCTTGACAGCGCCGATAGCGGCCACGCAAGGCGGGTACAGCAGCGTAAAGACCAAGAACACGTAGGCGGTAAACGGCGAAAACATGGTTGACAATGCCGCGGGCGAGGTTGCACCCAAAAGCACCGTGAGTGTCGAGATGACACTCTCCTTGGCGATAAGTCCGGTGACGAGCGCCGTCGAGGCGCGCCAGTCGCCAAAGCCGAGTGGGGCCAACACCGGCGCGATGATGCTACCCAGACCGGCAAGTAGACTCTGCGACTGATCGGCGACCACATTAAAGCGAATGTCGAACGTCTGAAGGAACCAGATGACCACGGTAGCGGCAAAGATAATGGTAAAAGCCTTGGTAATAAAGTCCTTGGCCTTATCCCATGCCAGCATCACCGTCGTCTTGACGCTCGGCAGGCGGTAATTGGGGAGCTCCATGATAAACGGCACCGGGTCGCCCTTAAATGCCGTGCGGTTGAGCACCAAAGCCGCGATGCAGCCGACCACGATACCGATCAGATAGAGCGAGACCATGGCGGGAACCGTCGCCTGCGGGAAAAAAGCCCCGCACAGCAAGCCGTAAACCGGCAGCTTGGCTGAGCAGCTCATAAACGGCGTGAGCATGACCGTCATCTTGCGGTCGTGCTCGGATGGGAGCGTACGGGTCGACATGATAGCCGGCACGGTGCAGCCAAAACCGACGAGCATGGGCACGAAGCTGCGGCCCGACAGGCCAAAGCGACGCAGCACCTTATCCATGACAAAGGCTACGCGTGCCATGTAGCCGGAGTCTTCCAGAATGGAGAGGAACAAGAAGAGCACGACGATAATCGGTAGGAAGGTCAGCACGCTGCCCACACCCGTAAGTACGCCGTCGACAGCCAGTGAGCGCACCACGTCGTTGGTTCCGAATGCCTTGAGGCCCGCATCGGCCGAGGCGATGATGGCAGCGATACCGTCCTCCATGAGTCCCTGCAACGCCGCGCCAATCACGCCAAACGTCAGCCAAAAGACGAGGCCCATGATCACCAGAAACGCCGGAATGGCTGTGTAACGACCTGTCAGGATGCGGTCAATCTTGACGGAGCGCACGTGCTCGCGGCTCTCGTGCGGCTTGACGACGCAACGCCCGCACACGTCGCCGATAAAGCTAAAACGCATATCGGCCAGCGCAGATAGGCGGTCGGTGCCGGCCTCGCCCTCCATCTGGGTAATGATGTGCTCGATAGCGTCGAGCTCGTTGCGATCCAGGTGAAGCGCCTCGGTTACCAGCTCATCGCCCTCGACCAGCTTGGTCGCCGCAAAGCGCACCGGAATGTGCGCCGTCACGGCATGGTCCTCGATCAGGTTAGCAATACCGTGGATGCAGCGATGCAGCGCACCGCCGTCCGGGCCGTCGGGCGCACAAAAGTCCAGGCGACCAGGGCGCTCGCGGAACCGTGCCACGTGCAGGGCGTGGTCCATCAACTCGCCGATGCCCTCGTTGCGGGCAGCGCTAATGGGGACAACGGGCACGCCCAACAGGCTCTCGAGCAGGTTGACGTCCACGGCGCCGCCGTTGGCGGTCACCTCGTCCATCATGTTGAGCGCGATGACCATAGGACGGTCAAGCTCCATGAGCTGCAGTGTCAGGTACAGGTTACGCTCGATGTTGGTGGCGTCAATGATGTCGATGATGGCGTCCGGGCGCTCGTCAAGGATGAACTGACGGCTCACGACCTCTTCGCCTGTGTACGGCGACAGGGAGTAAATGCCGGGCAGGTCGGTAACGCTCGCCTCGGGATGGTTACGGATGGTGCCATCTTTGCGGTCGACCGTCACGCCGGGAAAGTTACCGACGTGCTGGTTGGAGCCCGTCAGCTGGTTGAATAACGTGGTCTTGCCGCAGTTTTGGTTGCCGGCGAGGGCAAAGTGCAGCGGCGCGCCCTCGGGCACGGCCGTCTTTGCCGCACGGGGCGAATACGTCCCCTCGCCCAGGGCCGGATGCTCCGTCGTGCCGATTGCGGCGTTAGCGCGCGGACCCGTATCGGTGTCGTGAATACCCACGAGCTCGATGCGAGCGGCATCGTCCTTGCGCAGCGTCAACTCGTAGCCACGTAGGCGGATCTCGAGCGGGTCACCCATGGGGGCGTACTTCATCATGGTGACTTCGGTGCCCGGCGTTAGACCCATGTCCAAAATATGCTGTCGGAGTGCCTGATCGTCCGATGCCACCGATGCGACAACGGCGTCCTTTCCAATCTCGAGTGTATCGAGCTTCACGTCCGTGCTCCTCCCCCGGCGCCCGCAGGGCGTTGTATTTATGTTCACCATGGCTAACCGTTTGCCATGGCTAACCAATTTTAAGCTTACATGATAGCGTGAACACACAACGACGTTCAATCGACAGATCGGTGCAAGGGGAATTCTGGGCCATTGCTTCCCAGACGGGCCTGTTGCGGAAACCGAATCCCACTCCGGAACACCTAAACGGGACGGGCTTTCCGGTTGAGGCATCTAGCGGAAACTGCAGCCCGGAATCGGCGCTCAGACTGGGATGCGATTTCCCGATCGAGCCCCTCGGGGAAACTGCGACCCGGAATCTGCGCCCAAAACGGGTCACGATTTCCCAAACGGGACGTGGTTTCCCGCGGGAGCAGAAACAGCCGCCCGCTCCCTCGACAAAATGATCCATTTTCCTCCGTCTCCAACAGATCAAAACGAAGTTGCGGTGGAATAGTTCCTGTTTAAAGCCCCGTGACTTTAATTGGAACTATTTCACCGCAAGTTATGAGGGACGGGATGGGGCTGGCCCTCTTACTCTTACAGATGGCGTTCCAGGAAGCGGAAGGCTAGGCGAATCCAAGGGCGGACCGCCACCTGCTTGTCCTCGTTGTCGACCGCGGTGTTGGCGTTGCCGAGCGAAAGGCCGTGACCACCCTGGTCGAAGACGTGCATCTCGCATGCAACGCCCTCCTCGGCCATGCGCTGCGCAAACGGGTAGACCTGCGCGATCGGCGCCGTCTTGTCGTCGGACACGCCCCACACAAAGGTCGGTGGCATCTGGCGCGAAACATGCGTGGTGGGGCAGATGTCGGCCAGATGCTCGTCAGTTGCCTCGCCGCCCGTCACCATCGACAGGTAGTCGTTGAGCAAATCGCGCCCCGTCTTGCCGCCCGTCTTGGGCACGCGCAAGTCAATGCGCGGATCGCGCGTCTGCATGTCGCGCACATAGGCAAAGTCGAGCAGCGGATAGCCCAGCACCACGGCATCGGGACGAATGTCGTCCGGACGCGCCCCGGCAAGTGCCGCGAAGGGACCAGTCTTCCACTGCGTTGCCAGCGAGGCGCAGATCATACCGCCCGCAGAAAAGCCCACGACGCACACGCGCTTGGGATCGACATGCCACTCGTCGGCATTCGCGCGAACCGTGGCGACCATCTTGGCTAGATCTGCCTGGGGGTGCGGAAAGCTCACGTCGCCCGTAGAACTCGTCACATAGTTGAGCACAAAGGCCTGGTAACCGTGATCCAAAAACGCAAACGCCACGGGATCCTGCTCGTGCGGAGCGATATGCGTAAACCCGCCTCCGCCGCAGATAATCACGGCAGGACGGCGGCCATTCGGTTTATCGGGCAGCGGCTCGGCACCCAAATACGTAAACGTCGCCGGATATTCCTCGGTCGGCTCCTCGCCCCACAGCGCATGGTTCTCGACAATCATATGTGCTCCCTTCGCGCAAATTATGCGCCCCTGTTTTCGCCTTCAAGCGTACCCCAGTTGGACCCACGGCGCAGAAACGCTCCCGCAATAAGTTTCCCTTCAACTGATATATCACATATTCCCAGCTCAGAGGTATCGCTGAGCAGCGTAGAATAGGGGGCGTTGACCAAGCCGCGAAACACATATGAAACGTTTCCGGCAAACCAAACGCGCGATATGCGCCTATTTAAGTTGGAGGCAACTATGGGTCTGCTCGATTCGCTTAAGTCCACCTTCACCTCGACCGGCGAGGCGTCCGTTCCGCCCGCAGCAAGCTTCGCCACCCGCGAAGGCGTCATCTATGCCCCCGTCAACGGCGTGCTCGTCAACCTGAACGAGGTTCCCGACGAGACGATCGCCTCGGGCATGCTTGGCCAGGGCTATGGCATCGAGCCCATTACCGGCACCATCTATGCGCCCGCCAACGGCCGCATCGGCGCCACCACCGTCACCAACCACTCCATTGGCATGATCACCGAGGACGGTCTTCGCGTGTTCATCCATGTTGGCCTGGGCACCGTGGAAATGAACGGCAAGGGTTTTGCCCGCTTTGTCGAGATGGGCGATGTGGTCAAGGCGGGCCAGCCGCTTATCAGCTTCGACCGCGAGGCCATCAAGGCCGCCGGCCACGAGGATATCGTAACCGTCATCGTCTCCGAGCTCGATCGTCTTAAGAGCATCGACCATGTCGGCGAGTCTGGAACGCTTATCGGCGGCAACCCGCTCGTCAAGCTGGGCGACCCGCTGCTGGTAGCCAAGACCAAGTAGCCAGGCCCCGCGCCACACAGCCAAAAGGCAACACGCCAAGCGCCCGCGACCATTTGACCGCGGGCGCTTTTCGTTTGAAAACCATCCCGCCAATGCCTTATCTGCATAGCCCAAATGAGCCGAGCTGCTAGAATATTGAACTGTATGGATAACTATCATTCAACCGTTATGGGAGGATACGTGAACCGCACCAAAATCGCGCAGCTCTATGCCGATGCCGAGTCGCTCGGCGGCCAGACTGTCACCGTCGCCGGCTGGGTCAAGTCCGTCCGCGACATGAAAAACTTTGGCTTTGTTACGCTCAACGACGGCAGCTGCTTCCGCGACCTGCAGGTCGTCATGAACCGCGAGGCACTCGACAACTACGACGAGATCGCTCATCAAAACGTCTCGGCCGCCCTCGTCTGCACTGGCACCGTCAAGTTGACCCCCGATGCGCCCCAGCCTTTCGAGCTTTCTGCCACTTCCATCGAGGTCGAGGGCGCCAGCGCCCCGGATTACCCGCTGCAGAAGAAGCGCGCAACCGTCGAGTTCCTGCGCACTCAGCAGCACCTGCGCCCGCGCACCAACCTGTTCCGTGCCGTGTTCCGCATTCGCTCTGTCGCGGCTGCCGCCATCCACCGCTTCTTCCAGGAGCAGGGCTTTGTCTACGTCAACACCCCCATCATCACCACGAGTGACTGCGAGGGCGCCGGCGAGATGTTCCGCGTGACCACGCTCGACCCCAAAAATCCGCCCCTCACCGAGTCCGGCGAGGTCGACTGGAGCCAGGACTTCTTTGGCAAGCACGCGAGCCTCACCGTGTCCGGCCAGCTCAATGCCGAGAACTTTGCCATGGCCTTTGGCGACGTGTACACCTTTGGCCCCACCTTCCGCGCCGAAAACTCCAACACCACGCGCCACGCCGCCGAGTTTTGGATGATCGAGCCCGAGATGGCCTTTGCCGATCTGAACGACTACATGGATAACGCTGAGGCCATGCTCAAGTACGTTCTTAAGGACGTTATGGCCACCTGCCCCGACGAGCTCAACATGCTCAACAAGTTTGTGGACAAGGGCCTGATCGAACGCCTGAACCACGTGGCCAACTCCGACTTTGCCCGTGTCACCTACACCGAGGCCGTCGAGATCCTGGAGCAGGCCGTCGCCGCCGGTCACAAGTTTGACTATCCCGTAAGCTGGGGCATTGACCTGCAGACCGAGCACGAGCGCTTCCTGACCGAGGAGCACTTTAAGCGACCGACTTTTGTGACCGACTACCCGGCCGAGATCAAGGCCTTCTACATGCGCATGAACGACGACGGCAAGACCGTCGCCGCCGCCGACTGCCTGGTGCCGGGCATCGGCGAGATCATCGGTGGCTCCCAGCGCGAAGAGCGCCTGGACCTGCTCGAAGGTCGCATTAAGGATCTGGGCATGGCCCCCGAGCAGTACAAGTACTATCTGGACCTGCGCCGCTATGGCTCCTGCAAGCACGCCGGCTACGGCTTGGGCTTCGAGCGCTTGGTGATGTACCTGACCGGCGTGGGCAACATCCGCGACGTCCTGCCGCACCCGCGCACCGTGGGCAACGCCGACTTCTAATCGCCGGACGCTAGCTCGCGTCGCCACACGCCAACGCTCATCGCACAAGCGTCTCTCGGCATCGGTCGAGAGACGCTTTTTTCAACAGCATACGTCAAGCTTTTGGCAAGCTTTTGGTCAGTTGAGCAGGGCTGTTGAAAACTCGAACCGCCGTTTGCCGACGACTACCGACCGCCCAGAGCGCCCTGCGCCCCTGGGAAAACCCCGCGTCCTAGGCTCCATACCGTTGCCACCCAAAACGGAAAGGACGTGGGCACCATGACCGAAACCGCTGTTGAAACCTACGACACCACGACTAGAGGCGCCGCCTCGATGGCAGCCTATCGCGCCGTTCGCATCCTGCAACTATTAAGCGAGAACACCGGCGAGGACAAGGCCATGCTTTCCGATGAGTTGATCCGGCGCCTCGCCCATCCCGACGACCCCGCCCGCATGCCCATTTCGGCGGCGCGGCGCAGCATCTACACCGCCATCTCCGCACTTCGCCATGCCGGATACGAAATTGAATACAAGCGCGGCGTGGGGTATCGGCTCTTGACCCGTCCGCTCACCGACGAGGAAATCATCCGGCTCCACGGCATGGTCATGCGCAACCGCTCCACACCCATCGCCATTCGAAAAAGCATGGCTCAGCACTTGGTCGCCATGGCGAGTGTCGACGTTCGCGGCTACCTCGATGCACCCGAACCCGCTCCAAGTGCCGGCAGCAAATCCACCAAGGCCACGCGCACGCCCGTCAAGCGCATCGACACCTGCGAGCTCATCGAGCAGGCCATCGACCACGGAACCACGGTGAGTTTTGATATTTCGAGCGTCACGGCACGTGGCGAAACCGAGGTGGTGCGGATGACGGTCCGGCCCTTTGCCATCAGGCAACGCAATGGCGTCTCGTATCTGCTGGGAACGGTCTACGACACCCGAGGCGCCGACGACACGTTGCGTACCGTAGAGATCGGCCGCATGAAAAACGTCAGCACGCGCTTGCTCGACGGCAAAAAACTCTTTGCCGCGCTAGACGATGAGAACGCCTCCGCCGCATAAGAACCTCCGCCGTCCATTCGACTACCCGTACCGCCCATCCGGTTCTGTATTAAAAAACCCGCCAGGTTATTGTAAAAATGGACATCCGCGCTACTATAGTTCCACTTGCACTTTGTTTGAGTGCAGTGTTTCCAGCCATTTCTATACTGGGGGTAACGATATGAAGGATATCACCATCAGCCGCAGGAGCCTTCTGGTCTCTGCTGGCCTGCTCGCGCTCGCTCCGCTCGCCGGATGCGGCGGCAACTCTGGTTCCGGCTCTGCTGCCGCCGGTTCCGACTACACCGTCGGCGTTCTGCAGCTCACCGAGCACTCCGCACTCGACGCCGCCAACGACGGCTTTGTCAAGGCCATCAAGAAGAGCGGTCTTAAGGTCAAGATCGATCAGAAGAACGCCCAGAACGACCAGTCCACGTGTAAGTCCATCGCCGACAAGTTCGTGGGCGATGGCGTCGACCTGATCTATGCCATCGCTACGCCCGCCGCGCAGGCCGCCGCCGGCGCCACCGCCGATATCCCCATCGTGGGCTGCGCCATCACCGACTACGCCGCCTCGGGCCTGGTCCAGGACAACGATAAGCCCGGCACCAACGTCACCGGCGCCTCCGACCTCACCCCGGTCGCCGAGCAGCTCGAGATGATGCAGAAGGTCCTGCCCGACGTTAAGAAGGTCGGCTTGCTCTACTGCACCGCCGAGTCCAACTCCGACGTCCAGATCAAGGCCGCCAAGAAGGAGCTCGACAAGCTGGGCCTGAAGTACACCGATTACACCGTCTCGAGCTCCAACGAGATCCAGTCCGTCGTCGAATCTGCCGTGGGCAAGGTCGACGCGCTGTACTCCCCCACCGATAACACCATCGCCGCGGGCGCCTCGCAGGTGGGCCAGATCTGCAAGGAGAACAAGCTTCCCTACGTGACCGGCGAGGAGGGTATGTGCATGGCTGGCGGCCTGTTCACCCTCTCCATCAACTACGAGGATCTGGGCTACGCCGCGGGCGAGATGGCCGTCAAGATCCTGAAGGGTGAGGCTAAGCCCGAGGATATGCCGATCAAGCACCTCTCGAGCAAGGACCTAGTCGTCGTCAAGAACGACGAGATGGCCGAGGCTCTGGGCATCGATCTTTCTGCTCTGGACGAGTAGCGCCATGCACGGTAGCGCGTCTAGGGTACGCACTCGCGCCGTTGCCGCGTTATTCAATATCTGAGCCACAGGGGCGAACGCTAAAGACCGGCGTTCGCCCTGCTTGTTACGGATGAGACAAAACATCCGGCCGCAGCTCTTTTATGCATTGTTACCGCTATCATGGTGACTCACGTGTCCACCCTATCCTAGGAGGTATGAAGCATGCTTATTGCATTGCAGGGCGCTGTTTCGCAGGGCGTCCTCTGGGGCATTATGGTGCTTGGCGTGTTTATCACGTTCCGCCTGCTCGACATCCCCGATATGACCTGCGACGGCAGCTTTGCCCTCGGCGGCTGCGTCTGCGCCGTGCTCATCGTCAATAACAACGTCGACCCGCTGCTCGCTGTTTTGGCCGGCATGTGTGCCGGTGCCATCGCGGGCGCCGTCACGGGCATTTTGACCACTGTCTTTGAGATTCCCGCGATCCTCGCCGGAATCCTGACGCAGATCAGTCTGTGGTCCATCAACCTGCGCATCATGGGCAAATCCAATACGCCCATTCTTGCCAAGGGCACCATCTTCTCGTCTGTCAGCAACATGACGGGCCTGCCGCAGTCCACCGTCGCCATCATCCTGGGCATCTTGCTCGCTGTGGCTATCGTTGCCATCCTGTATTGGTTCTTTGGCACCGAGATCGGCTCGGCGCTGCGCGCCACCGGCAACAACGAATACATGATCCGCGCCCTGGGCGTCAACACCAACTCCACCAAGATGATCGCCCTCGTGCTCTCCAACGCCCTCATCGGCCTTTCGGGCGCGCTCATCTGCCAGAGCCAGAAGTACGCCGACATTGGTATGGGCACTGGCGCCATCGTTATCGGTCTTGCCGCCATTGTTATCGGCGAGGTGCTCGGCCGCCTACTGCCCGGCGGTCTCACGCAGTTTAGCGTTCGCCTGGCCTCCGCCGTCTTTGGCTCCGTGGTGTACTTCCTTATCCGCGCCATCGTGCTGCAGCTGGGCATGGACGCCAACGACATGAAGCTGCTCTCCGCCGTGATCGTCGCCGTGGCCCTGTGTGTGCCCGTGGTTTGGGAGCGCTATAAGCTCCGCAGCTCCTACACGAAGGGGGATGAGGCAGATGCTTAAGCTCTCACACGTCAAGAAGACCTTTAACAAGGGCACCGTCACCGAAAAGCGCGCTCTTACCGGCGTCAACCTTACCCTCAACGATGGCGACTTTGTAACCGTGATCGGCGGCAATGGCGCCGGCAAATCCACGCTGCTCAACATGATCGCCGGCGTGTATCCGCTTGATTCGGGCGTTATCGAGCTCGACGGCACCGACATCTCGCGTCTGAGCGAGTCGCAGCGCGCCAAGTACCTGGGCCGCGTGTTCCAGGACCCCATGCGCGGCACCGCAGCCGACATGCAAATTGCCGAGAACCTGGCCCTCGCCAAACGCCGCGGCCAGCGTCGCGGTCTTTCGTGGGGCGTCACCAAGGCCGAGAAGGACGAGTACGTTGAACTGCTCAAGCGTCTGGACCTCGGTCTGGACACGCGCCTCAACGCCAAGGTCGGCCTGCTTTCGGGTGGCCAGCGCCAGGCACTCACCCTGCTCATGGCCACGCTCACCAAGCCGCGCCTGCTGCTGCTCGACGAGCACACCGCGGCCCTCGACCCCAAGACTGCCTCTAAGGTGCTCAATCTGACCGAGGAGATCGTCGACGAGCACCACCTGACCACGCTCATGGTCACGCACAACATGAACGACGCCATCCGTCTGGGTAATCGCCTGATCATGATGCACGAGGGTCACGTGATCTACGACGTGGCAGGCGATGAGAAGAAGTCGCTCACCGTGGCCGACCTGCTGCAGAAGTTCGAGGAGGTCTCGGGCGGCGAGCTCGCCAACGACCGCATGCTGCTGAGCTAAAACCTGCCAAAAAGGGACAGGTTTATTTTGGCAGGTTTTATCTGCACAAACGTCAAAACCGCCGCAAAGGAACAGATACCTTTGCGGCGGTTTTCGCATATTATGTCGATAATCCAGCGTCAGCAGGGACCACTGGTTAAGAACTAAGGAAACTGCCATAAGAAGACTCCTTCCCCGTCTTGCCTTGACCGCCGCTCTCCTCGCCGGTGCGCTCACCGGCGCCCCAGCTTACGCCACCGCCCATTACAGTCTGAAATAGGCCATCGATAAATTTCGATGGCGAGCATTCGGCGCATTGCCTACGATACGGGCAAGCCCCGAGGGGCCGCCGATCGGGCGCCTCCGGATGGCCGTCTGCCCCTGCCCCGTAGAGGGCCC
>DBFOLV010000009.1:0-56303 GCA_048430825.1 Collinsella sp. | reverse complement strand
AGACAGGGTGCCTTACGCAGCCTAGCCGAAACGCACCGAGCAGACTGAAGCCCACCGGCCTAATGGCCTGGCGTCAGCATGCCGCGATTCAGTCGCACGGAGAGCATTTCCCAGTTGACAAAACTATAGGAACACCCCCCTGAACAGAATCGCCGTTACCGGTTGACGGTGCGGCGATTGCCGCCAGCGGCGACATGAGCGGCTGAGCGATGAGGCCCGCCGTCAAAACGGTTGCGACGGCGCGGTTAGCAACGCCCTTGACGTTGACAGTCTTGGCCCGAGGCTCAAAGTGTTGTGGACTGTAGTTTGCCATGGCTTTCTCCCTTTGACACGGATGTATCCATACGTATCAAACGGTAGCTGTCGATTTTTGAATTCTGTTGCGCAACATTGGCGACCAGCGTATTTTTTGAAATTTACGCTCTCGTGCTTCACAATTTCGTCACATATGTAGGAGCTGGCGCATCATATTCTTGCGGGATCGAATTGAGCCTGTGATTTGCATTTGCTCCCGCGTCATCTGCCCTATCGAATCCCACATCCAACAGACGCCCTGCCCGCCACGGTGTAGAGTTAGGACAACGGGCGCGTTGCGCGGACCGCGCTGGAACGAGGTGGACATGGAACTCGACAAACAACAGATCAAGCGACTACGCGAACGCCATCACCGGCGCCACGGCATCCGCCCCGCCCATAGCGAGGCCATGGAGAACGCCACCCGCTTCCTAAAGCGCGCATTCAACATTCGCGAGGGTCGCGCGCCCTACCACGTAATCCGCAAGCGCTTTGTAAACGGGGCACGCCTGACCGGCTCTCACCTGTGTATCCTCATCATCGCCATGCTCATCGCAAGCATCGGCCTCGATATCGATTCGGACATCGCCATCGTGGGCGCCATGCTCATCTGCCCGCTCATGGGATCGGTCCTTGCCATGGCATATGGCATCGCCACGCTCGACCGTGAGATTACCGTCGAAGCCGTCGCGGGCTTGGCTCTACAGATGGTCTTTTGCCTGGTCACGTCCACGTTGTACTTTAAGCTCTCGCCCCTTGGCACCACCACGGCGGCCATCATCGACAACTCGACACCCACCGTCTGGGACCTTACCGTCGCACTCGCAGGCGGCTTTGCAGGCGGGCTGGGCAACTCACGCGACCAGGAACCCGCCACGCTCATCGCCGGCGTGGCCGTGGCGACCGCGCTTATGCCGCCCCTGTGCGCGGCGGGCTACGGCATCGCCATCGCAAGCGGGTCACTGTTTCTCTCGGCGCTCTACGAGTTTGGTATCAACGTGGTCTTTATCGCGCTGGCTGCCGAAGCCGTACTGCTTCTTTTGCGTGTGCCGCTCAAGCGCGACCTCAACGGCGACGGCATTGTGACCGCTGAGGAAGACACCGAGGTCGACGAGCTGTCACGCAAAGTGCGCCGCCGCATCATCGTGGGAACGGCCATCTTTGCCATCCCCTGCATCGTTATGACCGCAGGCTCCATTGGCTCGGCGCAGGCCGACGTGCAGGACGGCTACGGTGTCACCGAAACCACACGCGAGCTTGCCGCGGTGCTGCCGGGCTTTAAGGATTACACCGTCGCCGTCGAGACCTCGGCTACCGAAGGCGAGGAGGAGGGCATCGTCGAGCGTGAGATTGTCGCCCATGTGACGACAGGCGAGGCGCTTGGGGCGCACGACCGCCACGTCGCCCGCAAGCTCATAGACCTCAACGTGCCTGAACTCGATCGCGTGGAGTTCGATGTGGAGTAATGCGGAGCATGGGATGGCTCCCGCGCACAGGCGCAAGTCGCGGCGAGGCTCAGACGCGACGCAGGCACAAGCAAAAAGCGGGACGTAGTTCACGTCCGCGCCCCGCTCGCTGTTTTATTGCCGTGAATCAACTGTCCAGATCGACATCGCCAGACTCCACCGTAAACGCCGGATCGGTGCTCACAAGATAAAATCGGGTCACCTCAGTATTTCTAATTAGGTAAATCTGCCCCTGATTGCGTCGGCGCGATATATACGCAACGTGAACCGTGCCGAATTCTTCGCCGTTTTCCTTCTTTAATATCAGGATGTTGGGGTCATCCGTACGCTTAAACTGCCCGTCAACGCAGCTGCCGTCTTTGTCGACCAGTTGCCACCGATGGTTATCCTCTTCAAGAAAGGCCAGGGTTTCCAGACTCGTCTTGTCGTCCCGATAGTAACCGTCAATGGCAAAACCTTCGGAAGCGCATTCCTGCATATAGGACGTTTCTCGGCTTATAGCAAACATCCCTGTAGCGCCCAGGAGCACAGACAGGCAGACCACTGCAAGGGTTATCGAAATAGCACGGCGACCCATGTTAGCCCAACCGATAGTTGTTTAACGGAGCGCGAAACATACCTGGAACCTCTGATATCAGGGGGAACGTCGCCAGCAGGCTGGCGACAACTATATGTTTCTGACATCAAACCATATGGCTGCCACTCGCGGAGGGGACATCGGCGAACGGCGTGTTTTCATACTCCATTGGTCAAACCTGAGCGCGGCCCTACAGCTCGTACTTGTACACGCGGTAGATGTACTTTTCGGCTTCCATCTCGTAGGTGGCGATGGCCAGTCCGCAGCGATCATCTCGTCGTTTGGCAGATAGGTCACACTGTGCTGTCCCGCGTTGAGCGAAAAATCGCCCTGGGCTTGCAGCAGCTTGTCCTCAAAGCCCGAACCGGCCCAAAAATCGGGCGAGCCCACGGAAGGCTGCAGCGAGATCATTTGCGCAACATATGTCCAGCAAAAACGGGTGGTAGCCGGTACGACTACCACCCGTTTGTCTTATATCCGGCTCGAAGTAGGCCAACTACTTCTTAATACCGCGCCCCAGGCGCTTGGCGACCGATGCAACGGCCTCCTCACTGGCAGATCCGCAGCTCGCACAGCCGTCGTGGGCGCGCATCTGGCCGGTAACCTCATCCATCGCGAGCGGCGCCACCTTCTCAAGCTTAAAGCCCTTGCCGGCGCGCATGTTTTCCTTGGCCACGCTGATCATGAGCTTAATACGGTTGAGCTGGTTGACCTCGGACGCGCCGGGGTCGTAGTCCACCGCGACGATATTGCTCTCGGGATGCTGGCGGCGCAGCTCCTTGATCACGGCCTTGCCCACCACGTGGTTGGGCAGGCACGCGAAGGGCTGCGTGCAGATAATGTTGGGCGCGCCGTGGTCGATCAGATCGAGCATCTCGGCCGTGAGCAGCCAGCCCTCGCCCATGTTGTTGCACACCGAAAGCACCGTGCGGGCCTTGTCGGCCATGGTGCCGATGCGCTCGGGCGCCTCAAAGCGGCGGGACTTTTCGAGCATCTCCTCCACCGGCGTGCGCATCCAGTCCACGAGCTTGATGAGCGCCTGCATACCAGCGCGCGTGGTAGCAGAGCTTCCCAGCTCGTCCTTCTGCAGCTCGGCGTTGCTCATGGAGTACAGGAAGAAGTCGAGCAGGCCCGGCACCACGGCCTCGCAGCCCTCGCGCTCGATCACATCGACCACGTGGTTGTTGGCCGTAGGGTGGAACTTGACCAAGATCTCACCGACCACGCCCACGCGCGGCTTGGTGCCCTCGCCCACGAGCGGCATGGTGTCGAACGCGCGGATGGCCTCACGCGCAAGCTTGGTGTAGTTGTGGCGGTTGAACTTAGGCGCCAGCTTGCGGGCACGTGCCATGTACTCCTCGTAGAGCGCGTTGGCCGCACCGGGCGTGGCCTCGTACGGGCGGCAGCGGTAGAGCATCTGCATCATCACGTCGCCAAAGAGCACCGCGTAGACTGCCTGCTTAAGCAGCGCCGGCGTAATCTTAAAGCCAGGGTTGTCCTCGCCCAGCGCCACGGCCGAAAGCGAGATCACCGGGATCTCGGGGTGGCCGCTCTCGCGCAGGGCCTTGCGGATGAGTGCGATGTAGTTGGTGGCACGGCAGCCGCCGCCGGTCTGGCTGATAACCACGGCTGTCTTGGACAGGTCGTATCGACCGCTCTCGATGGCCTCCATAATCTGGCCCGTTACCAGGATCGACGGATAGCAAATATCATTGTTCACATAGCGCAGGCCGGCCTCGACGGCATCGTGATCGGTCGAGGGCAGCAGCTCCAAATTGTAGCCAGCACCACGGAACACCTCTTTGACCAGGTCAAAGTGGATCGGCGCCATCTGCGGGCACAGGATGGTGTAGCCCTCCTCGCGCATCTGCTCGGTAAAGGGCACCTTGGGCCACGCGGTCGAAGCACTCTCGCGCTGCGCCTCGAACGTGTACTTACGGCTCGCGAACGCGGGGGCATCCGTGGAGGGCACCACCGGCGCGGCATCGCCCTGCTCGTAAGTCTCGCCCGCGGCCGTAGCCTCGGCCAAGCGCTCGGCCTCCTGGTCCTTGAGCGCCGCCATGAGCGAGCGAATACGGATACGCGCGGCGCCCAAGTTGGACACCTCGTCAATCTTGAGCACGGTGTAAATCTTGCCGCTGGCCTCCAGGATCTCCTGCACCTGATCGGTGGTCAGAGCGTCCAGGCCGCAGCCGAAGGAATTGAGCTGGATCAGGTCCAGGTCGTTGCGCATCGTCACAAAACGGGCGACGGCGTACAGGCGGCTGTGATACATCCACTGATCGACGACGCGAATCGGACGCTCGGGCTTCACCAGATGCGCGAGCGAATCCTCGGTAAAGACCGCAAAGCCAAAGCTCGAGATAAGCTCGGGCAGGGCATGGTTGATCTCGGGGTCGTTATGGTAGGGACGACCGGCGAGCACGATGCCGTGACCGCCGTGGTCCTCGACCCACTTAAGAGCCTCCTCGCCCATGGTCTGGATGTCCTCGTGGAAACGAGCATCGGCTTCAAAGGCAGCGTTGACGGCGGCGTCGACCTCGGAGCGCGTGATCTTGGGTCCACGCACGCGACCGCGACCGGCTTGCGCATCGGCCACACGGTCGACGGCGAGCACCTGGTACAGACGGCGCTTGAGCTCGGTCTTGTCGTGATAGGGCACAAACGGATACAGGAACTCGATGTTCTGCTCGCGAATCTCGTCGATATTGAGCGCCAGCGCCGTGGGGTAGCTCATGACGATGGGGCAGTTATAGCAGTTACCGGCAGTCGGGTCCTCTTTGCGCTCCCAACGCACGCACGGCATCCAAATAAAGTCGACGTCACGGTCGATGAGGTTCATCACGTGGCCGTGGCTCATCTTGGCCGGATAGCACACGCTCTCGGACGGCATGGACTCGATGCCCGCCTGGTAGGTCTTCTTGCTCGACTGGTCGGACAGCTGTACGCTAAAGCCCAAGCGCGTAAAGAACGCGTGCCAGAAGGGGTAGTTCTCGTACATGTTGAGTGCGCGCGGGATACCCACGGTGCCGCGCGGGGCCTCGTCGGGGCTCAGCACCTCGCGGTTAAACAGCAGCTCGTTTTTCTTTTTGAAGAGGTTGGGGGCCTCGGTCTTCTGCTTTTTGTGGCCGGCACCCTTCTCGCAGCGGTTGCCGGTAATGAAGCGCCTGCCGCCGCCAAAGTCGTTGACGGTAAGCTGGCAGTTGTTGGAGCAACGGCCGCAGCGGACATGCTTTTGCGTCACGGTGAGGTGCGCGATGTCCTCGGCCGAAAGGATGGTCGAGGTGCCGTCGGCGCCGGCGCGATCGCGGGCGAGTAGGGCCGCACCGTAGGCGCCCATGCAGCCGGCGATGTCGGGACGCACGGCGTGAACGCCGGTAAGCTGCTCGAACGCACGCAGCGTAGCATCGGACATAAAGGTGCCGCCCTGGACGATCACCTGGCTGCCGATCTCCTTGGGGTCGCGCAGCTTAATGACCTTGAACAGGGCATTCTTGATGACGGAATAGGACAGGCCGGCCGCGATGTCGCCCACCGTGGCGCCTTCCTTTTGCGCCTGCTTGACGCGCGAGTTCATAAAGACCGTGCAGCGGCTGCCCAAATCGACCGGGGCCTTGGCATGGATGGCGGCATCGGCGAACGCGCGCACATCCATGTTCATAGACACGGCGAAGCTCTCGATAAAGCTGCCGCAGCCCGACGAGCAGGCCTCGTTGAGCATGATGTGCTCGATAACGCCGTCCTTGACGCGCAGGCACTTCATGTCCTGGCCGCCAATGTCCAGGATGAACTCGACGCCGGGCAGGAATGCCTTGGCGCCGCGCAGGTGCGCAACGGTCTCGATCTCGCCGGAATCGGCCTTGAGGGCCTCGATGAGCAGCGCCTCGCCGTAGCCCGTGGTGGTCACGTGGCCGATGGTGCAGCCCGCAGGGATGTGGTTGTAGAAATCGGCCATGATGACCTTGGCCGTGCCCAGGATGTCACCGTTGTTGTTGCCGTACCAGGTATGCAGCAGCTGGCCGTCCTCGCCCACGAGCGCGGCCTTCATGGTGGTGGAACCGGCGTCGATGCCGATGAACACGCGGCCGGTGTAGCCTTCGAGTTTGCCCTTGGGGACGACTTCCTGGTCGTGGCGACCCTTGAACTCGGCAAAGTCCTCGTCGGTGGCAAAGAGCGGATCCAGACGCTCAACCTCGGCACCCTGCGTGTCGCCCAGGGCATCGATGGCCTTGATGAGCTGCGGGAACGTGCTGAGCTTGTTGGACTCGTGCGCCATGGCGGCGCCGCTCGCCACAAACAGGTGGGCGTTTTGGGGCACGATACGGTGTTCCTCGTCCAGGTTGAGCGTGAGGTAGAAGCGGTGGCGCAGCTCGGAGAGGTACTGCAGCGGACCGCCCAGGAAGGCGACGTTGCCGCGGATGGGACGGCCGCACGCCAGACCCGAGATGGTCTGGGTCACGACGGCCTGGAAGATGGAGGCGGCCACGTCCTCGGGGCGGGCGCCCTCGTTGAGCAGCGGCTGGACGTCGGTCTTGGCAAAGACGCCGCAGCGGCTGGCAATGGGATAGATGGTGGTGGCGTTTGCCGCGAGCTCGTTGAGGCCGCTGGCGTCGGTGTGCAGCAGGGTTGCCATCTGGTCGATGAAGGCGCCCGTACCGCCGGCGCAGGTGCCGTTCATGCGCTGCTCGATGCCGTTATCGAAGTAGATGATCTTGGCGTCCTCGCCGCCCAGCTCGATAGCGACATCGGTGGCCGGGATGAGGGTCTCGACGGCACGCTTACTGGCGATGACCTCCTGGACAAACTCCAGGTCGAGCCACTGGGACAGCAGAAGGCCGCCCGAGCCGGTGATGGCGCAGGTCATCTGGGCCGTCGGCAGCACGGTCGCAGCGCCCTCGAACAGGTCGCGGGCGCAGGCACGGACGTCGGTGTGGTGGCGCTGGTACTTGGCGTAGACGATCTGGTTGTCGTCGTTGAGCACGGCAAGTTTAACGGTGGTGGAGCCCACGTCGATGCCCAGGTGCAGGTTGCCGCGAGCGTTCTCGGGGTTGAAGATCGCGCCTTCGGGGGCGTGGACGGCGGCTACGGGCTCAGCGGCAGTGGCGAGCTCGCTAGCGACGGACGTCTCCCCTGCCGCGTTCTTGGCATCGGCAACTGCCTCGGCAACTTTCTCGGCAGCTGCGGTCGCGGCCTTCTGCGCGGCGTCCACCACGGCGGGCGCGGCCTCGCGTGCGGCAGCGACCATGCGGTCCTTGATGCCCTCGACGAGTTTGCTCATTGTCTCTCCTCTTAGTTGTTGGACTCGACGGTTGCGGTGGTGTCGACCGCGTCCTCGAGCTGCAGATTCAATAGCTTCATGCCGTATTCCGGCACGTTGATATCGATGGGTTGGCCATACAGGTCGCCGGGGCGCACAAAGGCGATAACCGTCATAATGCGCGCCATGGTCTCGGGCGATTCGGTGAGCCCACGCTCAAACCAACGCTGGATCATGCCGACCTCGGCACTCACGACATAGGTGACGTAGTAGTCAAAGAAGGTGCCCAGCGCCAAGCCCAAAATGCCCGTCTGTGCGCGCGGCACCACGGCCTCGCGTGCGGTATCGATGATCTTTTTAATAAAGGCGGGGTCGCCGCCCGGGCCCAGCAGCGATCCGATTAAATCGCGGTTGGCCGCAAGGTAGCGTAGCAACTCAACCGAACCGGGTGCCGGCTCGAGCTCATCGATGTTGTGATAGAGATCGGGCAGCTGAGCTGCGGTGATGAGCTCAATGCGCTCACGGATCTCGGCCAGCAAGCCGTCCTCGATTTGATTGATAAAGTCGGGGATATCGCGGTAGTGCGAATAGAACGTGCGGCGCGTAAGGCCAGCGCGCTCGGTGAGCGACGCGACATTAATGCGCGAAAGGTCGCCGCTTTCGGCAAGCTCGCTGGCAAGTGCCTGGCGAAGGGCACGCTGCGAGCGAAGGGACCGGCGATCGCATTTCTCGAGCTGGGACAAACGTCCTCCTTGTTACTCAGCCTGTGCGCTATTGCACAGTGCGAGTATTATTGCACACCGTGTGCATCAACACGTAAAGGCAATATTTGGGATGTGACGAAGGGGCAGCCTCTTTGTCACATTCAGCGACCGCCTAGGTTGTGCCAGTTGTGCCTGGCTTTTGGAGCGGCATTGCTGATTGTTCAAAATGTCATTCGTGGGTAGAATAGTGTCGACGGCAGCCCAAGTTCTGGAAAGCTGGGCAGCGCCGTTGTTTGCATTAGGGGGTCAACGCCTTAGCGGCGGCGACCCCTTCTGTTGCGCTTCGAACGCTGCTTGAGTGCCTCGGAAAGGCCGACGAGCGCCGTGAAGAACGAGACCAAAGCGGTCAGAAGTCTCACGAAATCAATCAAATCGGTCATGGGCATCACCTCCCATCAGGTGGAGGGCGCTGCCCGGCACATGGAACTGCCGCCAACGATACCGATTCTATCAAAGCGTAGTTGTATATGCGAATATATGTTCGTATTCCAAGAACACAGACCCCTGTGACAAAGGGGCTGCCCCTTTGTCACATTATTCGATGACGGTGCGGGAGTTTTGCTTGCGCATGGTGGCGAGCATGTGTTTGGGGACGGCGTGGACCATGCAGCTGCCGATGGTCGCGCTCGCGGCGGCCTTGGCGGCATCGCTTGCGTTTTTGGTCGCGTAGCTGTGGCGGAAGCGTTTGAGCATGGCAATGTCGTTGCCGCCGTCGCCGTAGACCGCGACCTCGTCCTCGGCAATGCCGTAGTAGCCCGCCAGCCAGGACACACTCTCGCCCTTGTTGCACGCCGCGTCCGTGATCTCAAACATCACCGGGTCAAACGGCGCGTTGACTACACGGTCCGAGCGCTCGGCCAAATATGCCTTAAGGTCGCGCTCCAGCTCGGGCGAGGTCACGCGGCAGTTGATCTTACACACATCGTGGCGCAGGATGTCGCCGATTGACTGATCGAAATACTGCTCCTCGTGATACCCGCCACGCGCGCGCATGCCGCGCATCACGATGCGCTTGATAGGGCTGTCCTTCTTAAAGCCCGCCTGGTGCATCTCGAACGAACCGCTCGAGAACATGCCGTCGGGCGTGGAGCAGTCGAAGCAAATGTTCGGAAACGCCTTGAGCAGCTCCTCGGTAACCTGCGGGTCGATGGTCCAGGTCTTGAGCACCTCGCCGTGGCTGTTGCGCACGATGGATCCGTTGGAGCAGCAGGCGTCGAGTGCCAGACCTGTAAAGCCATGCTCGCCGATTGGCAACGTCGAGCGTCCGGTCGCGGGAACCACATGCAGGCCAGCCTCGGTCAGCTCGCGAATGGCACGGCGGATGGTCCCATCCGCCTCGTGCAGGGCGTTCAGCAGCGTTCCGTCTAAATCACTCGCAAACATCTTGATCATGGGCGTGCCTCTCCTTCGTCTGCACGATATTGTAGACGAGAACGGGCGCGCCCCAAGAGAAGCGCGCCCGTTAGGCGAAAGATCGTCCTACACCGCGGCGGGACCATGCTCGCCGGTACGGATACGGATAACCTCCTCGACCGGCTCGACCCGGATCGTGCCATCTCCAACGGCGCCGCAATCTTGGAAACGGCGCGGCAACGGACGAGAAACGAACGGGAAATACGCGAGCAAGGGAGCCGTGAGCGCGTCCGTCCCGACTAGCGCCGGAACAGCTCGCGAGCTCGGTCGCGAAGGTCGGTAGCTCGGATGACGCCCTCGTAGCGGTTGATGCGCAAGCGCGGGAAGGCATTGAAGAAGCGCAGGTCGCGGCGGCTGAGTGACACACTCGGCACCGGACGGCTCATGCGCTTGCCGGCAAGGCGACGACTGAGCGACGGACGCGGCATGCTCGGCGCGGCATCGGCCACGCGGCGGGCGGCAAGCGCCAGGCCGCGAGCACCGTCCGCGATAAACGTCGGCATCGAAGCCTTCTCGCGCAGGGCATCGAGCGTCGCATCGCCCAGCTCCGCCAGCCACGCGTTAACGGCACGGCTGCGGATATGCGTCTGCGCCACCGAGTCGATCGCCGAATCGGGAATACGTTCGAGCATGGAGTCGGACGCATCGGCAAGCGACTCGTTGATGCGGTCGGCAAGGTCGGCCCGGACGCGCTCCAGCTGATTGGACAGACGCCGCCAGCTCGCCAACGAGCACACTGCGTCAACCATCATCGCGACCGCGACGATAAAGGCCGACAGCCGCACAATCAGCACCGGCAGATGGCCAAGCAGCCCCAGTAATGCCGGCTCCACTAAACGGCAAATGCACAACGCACCCAAGCCAAACGCGCATGCCCAGTACAGGCAGATACGTCCGTGCAGATTAAACGGCAGGTGCGAGTAATCCCAAAAGCGCGCGCCTGTTGTTTTTTCCAATAGAAGGCCCACGCTGTACTCGATTGCGCTACATACAAGCGCCGCGGCGACAAACTGGCTCGAGGCATCCGGAATCCCGCGCAGCAAAAGCCAGCAGGCAATGCCGCCCACACCATAGATAGGACAACACGGCCCCAGCAAAAAGCCACTGTTGGCAAATCGTCCGTGATTGAGCATGGCGCATACTGTCGACTCCCATACCCAACCGCAAAACCCGTAAAAGGCAAACGAGAGCACCAGCGCCGAGAGTGGGCAGGCGGCAAGCGTCGCGCCGCCAAACGCCATATCAATCGCGGTTTCCACCGTCTACCCTCTCCTCTTTTCACTCGATGCTTTGCTCACGCTATCGTCCGTCTCATCCTTGCGCGGCAGGCGGCCGGCGACCGTCTCACGCAGAGCACACCATTTATCCGCCAGGCACACAATCCACGCCTCGCGACACGTCGGCGGCACCGGCACCAGCGGAAACATATGCCGCACGATAATATTCCGCTCGCGCGGCGTCAGCTCAAAATCTTCCTCGGCACGCGCCAGGGCAAAAAACGGATGCCGAAATCCGTGCAGGCGATGGCTCGGGTCGGGGTCGTGCCAATCATAGAGAAAGTAATCGTGCAACAAGGCTCCGCGCAGCAACGAGGCGCGGTCGACCGAAACACCGACGCGGCCCAGGCGCTCGGCAAAGGACAGGCTCGCCCGCGCTACCGAAGTCACATGCGCATAGACCGTCACATCACCATGTTGGATAAACTCGCGCGTCAGGTCCAGACGGCCTGCCTGTGCCAGTTGACGGGCAGCATGGTCTACTTCGCGCGCGATTTTCTCGGCACGAGCGACATCGGACATGCTGCCTCCTTCCAGCGGCTCACGACGGCAAGCCACGGCCTGTGCACAATCGATAAAAACATCATGGAACACATCAGTATGGCATCGGACAAAACGTTTTGCCCCGCCAGTTGGCGAATTACCGCGCCGCCGTCACATATCAAACGCCAAAATGTGCGAGACTGTTTTGTGCAATTGTGCCGGCCGAGGGAGCGCCGGCGCTCGATTCGCATGGAGTAACCCACAACGATGCTGCTTACGCAAACGACAACGCCCGAGGACGTCAAGGCTCTTAATCGCGCCGAGCTCCCGCAGCTCTGCGACGAGATTCGCCACGCCATCCTCGAAAGCTCCGCCGCTGTCGGCGGACACGTTGCCCCCAACCTGGGCGTCGTTGAGCTCACGGTCGCGCTCCATCGCGTGTTTAACTCCCCCACCGACAAAATTGTCTTTGACGTGTCGCACCAGACCTACGCCCACAAGGCGCTGACTGGGCGCGCGTACACCTATATCGATCCGGAGCGTTATGGTGAGGCTTCTGGCTTTGCCAATCCCGACGAGTCCGAGCACGACCTGTTTGCCATGGGGCATACCTCGACCTCGGTGAGCTTGGGCTGCGGCCTTGCCCACGCGCGCGACCTGGCGGGTGACACGTATAACGTCATTACCGTTATTGGCGACGGTTCGCTTTCGGGCGGCCTGGCGTTTGAGGGCTTCAACAATGCCGCCGAACTCGACAGCAACCTGATCATCATCGTCAACGATAACGACCAGTCCATCGCCGAGAACCACGGTGGCCTCTATCGCAATCTGGCCGAGCTGCGCACCAGCAACGGCACCTGTGAGCGCAACGTTTTCCGCGCGATGGGACTCGACTACCGTTATTTGGACGCCGGCAACGACGTTTTGGCCCTGGTCGACGCGCTGCAGGAACTGCGCAATATCGATCATCCCATCGTGCTGCACGTCTCCACCGCCAAGGGCAAGGGCTTTGAGCCGGCCCAGAGCGACCCCGAACGCTGGCACCACGTGGGTCCGTTTGACATGGCGACTGGGCGCAAGCTTTGCCCGGGCCATCCGAGCGAGCCCGCGCCGCGCACCTATGCTGACATTACGGGCGAGGCGCTCAGCGCCGCCATCGAGCGCGATCCACAGGTCGTTGGCATCACGGCCGCCACGCCCTACATTATGGGCTTTACACCCGAGCTTCGCGCTGCCGCCGGCAAACAGTTCGTCGATGTGGGCATTGCCGAGGAGCACGCCGTGACCTTTGCCACCGCGCTTGCGCGCTCGGGCGCCAAGCCAGTCTTTGGTGTGTACGGTACGTTTTTGCAGCGCGCCTACGACGAGCTGTGGCACGACCTGTGCCTCAACGACGCCCCCGCAACCATTTTGGTGTTTGGTGCGTCAATCTTTGGCACCACGTCCGAGACGCATCTTTCGTTCTTTGATATTTCCATGCTGGGCGGTCTTCCCAACATGCACTACTTGGCGCCGGCCTGCATGGAGGAATATCTGTCCATGCTGAGCTGGTCGCTCGACCACCGCGAGCATCCCGTGGCAATCCGCGTACCGGGCATCGGCCTGGTAAGCCGCCCCGACCTTGCGCCCGCCGAAGACACCGACTACAGCGCCGTTCGCTACAACGTGGTGCGTCAGGGCCGCGACGTTGCCGTGCTCGCGCTTGGCGATTTCTTTGAGCTGGGTGAGCGCGTGGCAAACCGTCTGACTGCCGAGGACGGCATCGAGGCCACGCTCGTCAACCCGCGCTTTGCAACCGAGCTCGACCGCGAGTTCCTCGACAGTCTTGCCGCCGAGCATCGCGTTGTCGTCACCCTCGAGGACGGCATCTTGGACGGCGGCTGGGGCGAGCGCGTGGCATGCTATCTGGCATGCACGCCGTTGCGCACGCGCACCTTCGGCATCGCCAAGGGCTTCCCCGACCGCTACGACCCCAACGAGCTGCTCGCTCAGAACGGCATGACGGTCGAGAACATGGCCGCCGAAGCCGTAAGGCTACTCAACGAGTAAAAAACCTCCGCAAGGAAAGCATCCCTGCGGAGGTTTTTGTTTTCCCAACTCAATTATCTCGATCTGTAACATCTAGGGCCCGAATTCCCGTCTAACTGTTACAGATCTAGACAAGACGTCTTAGTCCCTGACCTTTGTCTCAATCTGTAACAGATAGGGACCTTTTGGCCGTCCAGATGTTACAGATTGAGACATTCGAATTCCCCTGAAGAGAAAATCTCGATCTGTAACAGTTACTCGGCAAAAATGGCTGCAGATGTTACAGATCGAGACAAAACAGCAAGGCATGCCGCTGCATCGGTCAGAACCACCACAAAGGTGCCTGTCCCTTTTTGGTAGGTAGAATTACCCATAAGGTAAGTATGTTTCTGAGTTATTTCGTGTTGACCCATTTGAGCGGGATAGGGTATAACTCTACTCAACCGCTAGGGATTTTATTGAGAAAGGTGTTCTACCATGAGCAAGAACCTCTCCCAGCAGGTCGTTCTCGACCGCCGCGGCTTCGTTGCCGCCGCCTTCGCAACCGTCGCCGGCCTTGGTCTTGCCGGCTGCTCCGACACCAGCGCCGAGGCCGACAAGGGTTCCGCCGCCGGCTCCTCCAAGAGCTCCAATGATACCGAGGCTTCCACCACGCTCGACGCCAAGGCATTCGACAAGCTCGTCGACAACGGCCCCAAGGCCGATGACGACGTCATCGCCGCCAGCGCCTGGGCCACGGCCGTCAAGGACGCCGGCGTCTTTAAGATCGGTGGCGTTCAGACTTCCACACTCTTCTCCCTCCTCAACGAGAAAGACGGCCAGACCCGCGGCTTCGATGCCGGTATCGCACAGCTCCTGTCCAACTACATCTTGGGCGAGAACAAGGTCGAGATCACCCAGGTGACCTCGGACACGCGCGAGTCCGTCCTGCAGAACGGCCAGGTCGACGCCGTCTTTGCCACCTACACCATCACTGACGAGCGCAAGAAGCTCGTCTCCTTTGCCGGTCCCTACTACTACACCCAGCAGGCCATCCTGGTACTCGCCGATAACGACGACATCAAGAGCGTCGACGACCTGGCCGACAAGAACGTCGCCGTCCAGTCCGGCTCCAACGGCCCCGCCATCCTGGAGGAGTTCGCTCCCAAGGCCAGCCAGCAGGAGTTCAAGACCGACGAGGAGGCCCGCCAGGCACTCCAGCAGGGCCGCGTTGACGCCTACGTCATCGATAACAACATGCAGCAGAGCGCCCTGGTCCGCGAGCCCGGTAAGTACAAGATCGCCGGCAAGCCCTTCGGCAGCAAGGAGCCCTATGGCATTGGCCTGCCGCTCGATTCCGACGGCGTCGCCTTTGTCAACGACTTCCTTAAGAAGATTGAGGACGACGGCACCTGGACCGAGCTGTGGCAGATCTGCATCGGCGACCGTACGGGCGACACCAATGTTCCCGAGCTGCCCGAGATCGGCGCCTAGGCAGCGAGCCTGGTTACGGCCGCAACGAAACCATACGGAAACGCATGATGCGCTTTATTGCGGTAAACTGTTTCCTCACAGAGTTGTCGGGGCTTCCGTACACACGGAAGCCCCTTTCCTTATCGGCGGGAGGTCCGCATGAGTCTCTCCGAACTCTGGTCGCTCTATGGCCAGAACTATATCGACGCGCTGCTAGCAACCTGGGGCATGACGCTTGAGTCGTTTGCCATCGCCATGGTACTGGCCGTCGCCGTCACCGTGATGCGCGTGTCGCCGCTCAAGCCGCTGCGCGTCTTTGGCGACCTGTATGTCCAGGTCTTCCGTAACATCCCCGGCATCGCGCTGCTCATCATCGTCGTCTATGCGCTGCCGCCGCTCAAGGTCGTCCTGCCCTACCGCACCTGCGTTATCGTCGCCACGGTCCTTTTGGGCTCGGCCTTTGGCTCCGAGAACTTTATGAGCGGCATCAACACCGTCGGCGTCGGTCAGGTCGAAGCCGCCCGTTCGCTCGGCATGAGCTTTAACCGCATCCTCGCCAAGATCGTGATTCCGCAGGCGTTGCGCTCGAGCGTACTGCCCATGACCAACCTCTTTATCGCCGTCATGCTCACCACCGCGCTCGGCAGCCAGGTGCCGCTTAAACCGCAGGAGCTCACCGGCGTGGTGAGCTACATCAACACGCGCTCGCTCGGAGGCGTCGCCGCGTTCTTTATCTCGGCGCTCGGCTACCTGGGCACGGCCTTTGTGGTGAGCCACATTGGCAACTACATCGATAAGAAGGTGAGGATCCTCCGATGAGCAAGCACTCCTCCCCTGCGCTTACCATGCGCGATGCGCTCTACGAGGCTCCCGGCCCCAAGATGCGCGCCAAGATTCGCATCGGCACCGCCATCTCACTCGTCGCCGTCGCCGCGCTCGTCGCCCTGGTACTGCAGCGCTTTTATGTGACCGGCCAGCTTTCGGTCCACTATTGGTATTTCTTTACGCACCTCACCACCTGGAAGTTCTTGCTTGCCGGCTTTGAGGGCACCGTTAAAGTCGCACTCACCGCTGGCGCCATCGCGCTGGTGCTGGGCTTAGCCCTTATGCTCGGCCGCACCAGCGACATTAAGCCGCTCCAGCTGGTTTGCCGCGTGCTCACCGATTTCTTCCGCGGTGTGCCGAGCCTGCTGTTTATCTACTTCTTCTTTTTGGTGCTGCCCCAGTACAAAATTGCGCTGCCGTCGTTTTGGATGCTCACGCTTCCCGTCGCGCTCGCTGCAGCCGGTGTACTTGCCGAGATTTTCCGCGCCGGCGTCAATGCCGTGCCGCGCGGGCAGGTCGAGGCGGCCCAGGCGCTCGGTCTCTCCAGGGCCAAAATCACCTTTAAAATCGTGTTGCCGCAGGCGATTCGGTTTATCATTCCGTCGTTGATTTCGCAGCTCGTGGTCGTAGTCAAAGACACCACCGTCGCCTATGTGGTGAGCTACCCCGACCTCATGCAAAACGCCCGCGTGCTCATTACCAACTACGACGCCCTTGTGTCGGTCTACCTGGTTATCGCGGTCATCTACATCCTCATCAACGTCGCGATCAACAAGGCCGCCGTCTATGTTTCGCACAAGACCGGCGCGACCATCATCCGCTAACGTTTTACCATTTCGAGTCATAAGGAGCCGAGCACCATGGCACAGAGCACCTCTTCCACCGGCAATCAGCCGCTGATCGAGCTCAGACACGTCGATAAGCACTATGGCGATCTGCACGTCCTCAACGACATCAATCTCTCGGTCGACCGCGGCGAGGTCGTCGTTGTGATCGGCCCCTCGGGCTCGGGCAAGTCGACCATGTGCCGCACCATCAACCGCCTGGAAACCATCGATTCGGGCGAGATCCTCATCGAGGGCGAGCCCCTGCCGCAGGAAGGCAAGGATCTTGCTCGCATGCGTGCCGAGCTGGGCATGGTGTTTCAGCAGTTCAACCTGTTTGCACATATGACGGTGCTGCAGAACGTCATGCTGGGACCGGTCGACGTGTTGGGCGTGTCCAAGGAGGAGGCTCGCGAGCGTGCCATGGACCTGTTGAGCCGCGTGGGCGTGGCCGAGCAGGCCGATAAGGTGCCCGCACAGCTCTCGGGCGGCCAGCAGCAGCGCGTAGCCATCGCCCGCTCGCTTGCCATGCAACCCAAGGCCATGCTTTTTGACGAGCCCACGAGCGCCCTTGACCCTGAGATGATCAACGAGGTGCTCGAGGTCATGGTCCGTCTGGCACAGCAGGGCATGACGATGATCGTCATCACGCACGAGATGAACTTTGCCCGCCGCGTGGCCGACCGCGTCGTGTTCATGGCCGACGGCCAGATCGTGGAAACCGGCACGCCCGACGAGTTCTTCGACCACCCCCAGACCAAGCGCGCCCAGGACTTCCTCAACTCCATCAAGGGTCACTAACCCAATTGCCACGCGGGCAAATTCATCAGTAGCGTTTGCTCCGCGCCACCCCTGTGCCATGTCCACCCGGATTCGAAAGCTACGCCCATGATCGGAACCCGCACCTCATCGTCCTACACTCCGCACGTCGACGTCGATCCCGCCGACCGTCCGCTCATCCTGGTCGCACCACGCTGGGAAGAAGCGAAACCCTATTTGAGCGAGACGCTCTCCCCCAACGAGGAGATTGCGAGCGTCTTTGTCGATGCCATCCTTGCCGCCGGCGGCCTGCCGCTGCAGATGTCCATCACCGAGGACATTGAGGTCATCCGTCATTACGTCGATATCGCCGACGGCATCGCCATTCCCGGCGGCCCCGATGTCAATCCCAAGCGCTGGGGCGATGATCGACCCTACGACCCCACCCTCTGCTGCGAGATCCGCGATAGCTTTGAGTTTAAGCTGGTCGGCGAGGTGCTCCGCGCCAAAAAGCCACTCTTTACCACCTGCCGCGGCACGCAGCTGCTCAACGTCGCCACCGGCGGCACCCTGTGCATGGACGTGCCGAGCCTGGGTGCGCGCGAGGGTCGCACGCAGTGGCGTCACACCCACGTGCTCAACGATCCCGTGCATCCCGTCGAGGTCGTGCCGGGCTCGCTTCTGGAGCGCGCGCTTGGCGGGCACAGGCTGATCCAGACCAACTCCGCACACCACTGCTGCGTCGATCATCTGGGTAAAAGCACGCGCTTGGTCGCCAAGGCAACCGACGGCGTTCCCGAGTGCATCGAAGTCGAAGGCCAGCCTTTCTGCCTGGGCGTGCAATGGCATCCCGAGTACACCTGGCAGACGCTCGAGACCGACTTTAACCTCTGGAAGTCGTTTGTCGAGGCAGCGGCAAAGGTCAAGCAGGCTCGCTAGCTCGCGAACCGCACAACAGATAAGGGCGCCCCGCCGGCCACATGGTCCGGCGGGGCGCCCTTTTGCCTATACGCGGCAGGCACACAGCCCAAGGCTCACAACCTCTTACTCGCCCGCCTCGCGCAGAGCCGACATCGTAGCCGCATATTGCTGCTGCAGCGCATGCATTCCCTCGCGAGCGCCGTCAACGGTATCGGCGCCGCACAGCGCCTCGGTCACCACGACCGCCGGCTCGTACAGATTATCGAATCCCAGGTTCTGGCTCACGCCCTTGAGCGTGTGCGCTGCCATAAACGCACCTTCGGCGTCTCCCGCCGCCATGGCGGCCTCCAGCTTGTCCATGCTCTCGTCATCCAAAAACTTGAGGGCAAAGCGGGCAAGCATTTCCTCGCCCATCAGCCGAGCGCACGCGTCATCATAATTGGCGCCGATCTTCTCATACGCCTCACGCATGGAAATCATGGATTAAAACTCCTTTGGTCAAACTAAATCGTGGGAAACGCGACGACGTCGGCGGGGCGCGCCAACGTCTCGGCGATACGGTCTTGCACCTCGAGCAGGCAGTCGAGCAACAGCGGGTTAAACTCACCGCACTTACCGTCCAAGATCATCTGGATTGCTTCCTCGTGCGGGATAGCGTCCTTGTACACGCGCACGCTCGTCAGGGCATCGTACACGTCGGCCACCGAAACTACCTGTGCGGCAATGGGAATTTCGTCGCCCTTAAGGCCATCGGGATAACCCTTGCCGTCCCAGCGCTCGTGATGCCAACGCGCAATCTGGTACGCATATTCCATAAGCGCATTGCCGGCGTGATGGCTACCCAGCTCACGCAGCATGTCGGCGCCGATCGTGGTATGCGTCTTCATAATCTCGAACTCCTCGGACGTAAGGCGTCCGGGTTTGTTGAGAATTGCATCGTCAATCGCCATCTTGCCGATATCGTGCAGCGCCGAAGCCAGGGCAATCGTGGAGCGTTCCTCGTTGTCGAGGGAAATGGTGTCGCTACGCTGGACTAGACAGCCAAGCAGCAGCTCGGTCAGCTTTTCGATATTCGTAACGTGCCTGCCGCTCTCGCCATTGCGAAGTTCCATGACACCGGCCATGATGTCGATGAGCATGCGACTGTTCTTGACGCGCTCGTTGTACTGCTGGGACAGCAGGCTCGTCAGGCGGCGCTGCTTGGCGTACAGACGGATAGTATTGCTTACACGACGGCGCACGACACGGGCGTCAAACGGGCGGCTGATATAGTCCGAGGCGCCCAGCTCGTACGCACGCAGAACCACATCGTCGGATTCTTCGCTCGAAATCATGATGACAGGCAGATTGTCAACAACCGATCGGCGCGACAGATCGGCCAGCACCTCAAAGCCGCTCACGCCCGGCATGACAATGTCCAGCAGCACGAGCGACAACTCATCGCCATAGCGGTCGACCATATCGAGCGCCGTACGACCGTTGTCGGCCTCGAGGATGCAATACTCGTCCTTGAGCATCTCGTTGAGAATGGCTCGGTTCATCTCGGAGTCATCGACGATAAGCACCAAAGGCTTTTCGCTTTGGAAGGCCTCGATGAAATCGCCATCGGTCACGACCGTACCGGCTTTTGCCTTAGCACGGCTCAGTAACTGGACAGCGCGGCCAACGCCCTCATCAACCGTCTCGCCATGAATGCGAACGCCACCAACACATGCCGTCAAGCTCACGTGCTCATGGCCCGGAATAAACGCGGAACGAACGGCATCGGATACCTGACGCAGGCGACGGGCGAAGTCATCGGAGGGAATATCGGGCATGACGGCCACAAACTTGTCGCAGCCATAGCGCACAAGTTCGTCAGTCGAACGAATACCGCTGCGTATGGCTGTCGCCACGGCACCGAGCGCAAGGTCGCCGGCATGGCGGCCGCACGTATCGTTGAAGACCCTAAAATCATCAAGGTCGATCACCGCAACGCCGGCCTTCATGCGGGCGCTACGGAGCTTTTCCTCGTAATATCGGCGATTGCGCACACTCGTCAGCACGTCGGTGTAGACAAGGTCCTCTTCTGCGGCCTCTTGCTCATCAATCGGACGCACCATCAGCAGGACGTGAGGCTCGCCCTCGACCTTCAGAGGGCGCAGGCGAGCACGGTACTCGGTACCATCATTGAGCAGCTGCTCCGATACACCATCGGAACCTGCCAAGGCCTCAAGACTTGACTGGCGCAGACAAGGGCACCGATTGCCGGCGAGCAGGCAGTTAGGCTCGCTCTTAATCTGATCGGCCGACAGCAAACGCACCACGGGGTAGGTCTTCGCGACGCGGGCGACCTCGGCGGCAGCCTCCTCGTCGGTTAGATTGACCTCGCGATTATTGAGCATATGGGGCCCTTTCGATAGTTTCGCATGGTAGCGATGGGTTCCAAATGTTACAAGGGTAACACCTTGCCGATGCAGGTAAGCACGTGAATGCTGTTACATTTTTATGACCTGGCAAACGGTGGTAATGGAGCCGCGGGCGCGTGGTTATTGGCGCATTCGTTAACAATGACGAAACGCTAACAGTCCCCCTCCCCGCAGGTCATCGAGCGTGCTAACGCTCCAAGACATCGCGAACGGCGTTTGCCGCCGTAACGGGGCGATCGCGCAAACCGTTATGCGCGCCCGGGATCGTCACAAGGGGGCAATCGAGATATTCGGCAGCCGCTCGCGTACCAGCCTCGCGGGGTGTACCGACCGAAAGCTCGCCCAAAAACACAGCCGACACCGCCTTTGATTCTCGGGCGCGCTCCCAGTCGGGAGCATATGTCATATTTGTTCCGTATTCATTGGCCATAAAGCAACGACCATTGCGCAGGGCATGCTTGGCTTCCGCTTCGGTCGTCCCAGGAGCCTCGGGGTCCAAGTCGCCGAGAGCTCCCAAGAAAAGCCGAAGCGCCCTTGAAACCTTTCCAGCCGCAATCATATCGAGCAAAATCGGAGCCGCGCCCATGCCGACGCCTTCGGCCGACACAGCCGGCTCATGCAGAATCGCACGGGCGACGAGATGGGGTTCGGTGCGAAGAAGCTCCAGCGCCACCAACGTACCGGCGCTGTGCGCAAGCACATTTGTCGGAGCGCCAACGTGTTCGATCACGGCCTGCAGGTCGGCGGCCTGAGTGGAAAGATCATAGCTGCCGTCTGCCGCTTCGATGCTGCCACCACAGCCGCGGCGGTCGTAGGCAATTACGCGGTAGTTGCGGCTGAGCTCACAAGCGATGCCGTCGAAAAATGTGCCGTCGACACAAGCACCGTGCACGCACACCAAGGCAGGAGTATCAGGCGACACATCCGGGCCGGCATATTCGCGACAGGCAATCGTGGTGCCCGCATTCTCGACCGTAAAATCCATGTTGTGCCCCCATCATCAATGCCCATCCAGTTGCACGTCAGTACGGTTGGATGGACCCGCATTGCCTTATTCCTTGTTAACAGATTAACTGTACCCGACCCGAGGCTTTTCATGGCACAGCATCATGGGCGACGTGAAAAAACGAAACTTGTAAAGCAAGAGCCCGCACCTTGCTTTGGAGCCGATGCTATGCTTAGGCACAATTGTCTTGAGGAGCATATGCCTATGTCTACGTTTTTGAATGCCAGCCCCATCTTTGGGCCCGTTCGCAGCCGTCGCCTTGGTCTCTCGCTCGGCGTCAACATGATGCCGGCCAGCGGCAAAATCTGCACGTTCGACTGCATTTACTGCGAAAACGGCCTCAACGCCGAACGCCCCTGCCATGAGCCGTACAACACAGCTGCCGTGGTACTCGACGCGCTCGAGGCAAAGCTGCGCGAGATGGCAGCCGAGGGCGAGCTCCCCGATGTGATCACCTTCGCAGGCAACGGCGAGCCCACCGCCGCGCCGGAGTTTCCGCAGGCCATCGCCGGCGCCGTCGCGCTGCGCGACGAGCTTGCCCCAAACTCCAAGATCGCCGTGCTTTCCAACGGCACGCGCGCCGACCGTCCCGAGGTGCACGACGCGCTCATGATGGTCGACGACAACATCCTCAAGCTCGATACGGTCGACCCGGCATTTATCCAGCTGCTCGACCAGCCCGTTGGCCCCTACGGCGTCGAGCACCAGATCGAGACGTTCGCAAGCTTTGACGGTCACGTTATTATCCAGACGATCTTTTTGACCGGCGAGTATCAGGGCAAGCTCATCGACAACACCGGCGAGGAGTACGTTGCCCCCTGGCTCACGGCGCTTGAGCGCATTCGCCCACAAGAAGCAACCATCTACACGGTAGCGCGCGAGACACCGGTCGCCGGCCTTGCCAAAGCGGCGCCCGAGGTGCTCGACGCCATTGCTGCGCGCGTGCGCGTCCTCGGTATCCCTTGCCAGGTGAGCTACTAGCAAAACCACGCAGCAGCCAGTGTCCGCCATCCCACTCCATCAGTTGCGGTGATATAGTTCCTGTTTATGCTGTTAAACCGCTTAAATCGGAACTATATCACCGCAACTTTTATGGACGCATGGGTGGGCTATACTAGCTGCGGATGAAAGGAAGTTAGCCATGTATGACAAAGGACCCGTACCCGGACGCAACGACGCTTGCTGGTGCGGCAGCGGCAAGAAATACAAGAAATGCCATAGCGCCTTCGATGAGCGCCTCGAGCGCTTGTGGGAAGAGGGCTGGGAGGTTCTGCCCCGCACGCTCTACAAGACGCCCGCCGACATCGAGGGCATCAAGCGCTCTGCCGCCATCAACGTGGGCGTGCTTGACTACGTAGGCGAGCACATCGCCGCGGGCATGACCACCAACCAGATCGACCAGATGATCTACGACTACACCGTCGAGCACGGTGGCACGCCGGCCGACCTCAACTACGAGGGCTACCCCAAAAGCGTGTGCACCTCGATCAATGATGTGGTCTGCCACGGCATTCCCTGCGATACAGACGTGCTGCACGAGGGCGACATCATCAACGTGGACTGCTCCACGATCTTGGACGGTTACTTTAGCGATTCGAGCCGCATGTTCTGCATCGGCGAGGTCTCGGCCGAGCGCCAGCGCCTGGTCGACGTCACGCGCGCCAGCGTGGAAGCGGGCCTGGCTGCCGTCAAGCCGTGGCTGCCGCTGTCCGTTATGGCCGAGGCCGTGCAAAAGACGGTCGAGGACGCCGGTTTTAGCGTGGTGCGCGAGTACGGCGGACACGGTATTGGCAAGGAGTTCCACGAGGACCCGTTTGTGGGCTTTACCACCGAGGCGCCCGATGTGGACACCATCATGGCTCCGGGCATGGTCTTTACCATCGAGCCCATGGTCAACGCCGGGGCGCCCGACATTAAGATTAGCAAGGGCGACGGCTGGTGCGTGCGCACCAAGGACGGCAGCGACTCGGCCCAGTGCGAGGTACAGCTCGTGGTGACCGAGGATGGTTACGAGCTGCTGAGCTGGTAGCCGTGGATGCGCCGGATGCCGACGGGCACGCCCGTCTTGCATTCGGCGTTTTATTTGAGCGTTTTGCCTGATAAAACTTGCCAAAATTAACCTGTCCCCTTTTGGCAGGTTGGGCGGAGAGGACTGCTTGTGAACATTCTGGTTTTGTTGCCCGTCAACGATCGTCACCGCGCGATCCTCGAGTCGAGCGCTCCGGGCGAGGACTTTATCTACACGAGCGCCGATGCCGTCACGCGTGAGCAGGTCGCCAACGCCGACGTAATCCTGGGCAACATCGACCCCGCCTTGCTTACCGCATGCGAGCATCTCCAGCTGTTGCAATTGCAGACCGCCGGCTATGACGATTACTTGGCCGCCGGCACCGTGCCGGCTGAAGCCAAGCTGTCTTGCTCGATCGGCGCCTACGGTCAGGCCGTGAGCGAGCACATGTTTGCCATGGTGCTGTCTATGATGAAGCGCCTGCCCGGCTATCACGACTTGCAGCGCGAGCATCGCTGGGAGGATTTGGGCCCGGTTACCTCGCTCAAAAACGCCAACGTGCTGGTGCTGGGCGCGGGCGATATCGGCGGCCACTTCGCCACGCTCTGCCGCAGCATGGGCGCGCACGTCCGCGGCATCAAGCGCCATCCGCTCGTCTACCCCATTGTATTTGAGGACATGGACGGCATGGACGCGCTACCCGAGCGCCTGGCCGAGGCTGACATCGTCGCATCCTTTATGCCCAGCACGCCCGAGACCCGCGGCCTGGCGAACGCCGAGTTCTTCGCCGCGATGAAACCGGGCGCCTTCTTTGCCAACGGCGGCCGCGGCGATCTTGTGGTCGCCGACGACTTGGTTGCCACTCTGGAATCGGGACATCTCGCCGGTGCCGCAATCGACGTCACCGACCCCGAGCCGCTGCCTGCGACAAGCCCGCTGTGGGATGCACCCAACATGCTCATCACGCCGCACGTCTCCGGTTGGTTCCATCTAGCAGCCACGCTCAACAATGTGGTCGACATTGCCGCAGAGAACCTACGCCACTTGCAAGCTGGCGAGACCCTGCGTTGCTGGATCGAACACTAAGAATTACGCCGTTTTACAAACGGCGTAATGAGCCGACGCTGCGAGCCCGCCGTTTGGCCAACCTGTGGGGTCTTCAAATTGTTAGAGCGTTGCTAAGTAATTCTTTGCGTCTTCTACGTTCATTGCGGCGACTGGTGCGTGTGAGCAGAGTTTGACATCGTTGGTGACCAGGAGGTCTGCCTTTGCGCGCATCGCTGCCGCGATGATTAAATCGTCTTCGTAATCGCTATGGAGCTTACGCTGCTTACTCGCCATCCATATGTCGCTCAGGTCGCAGGGCACGGGCGTAGCAAGTTGCGACAACACATCAAGACAATCCCATGCGAGTGATGTCGCCGCCGAAGCGGCATCTTGAGACAGCGAACCGTGCTCGCGCCGATACCACGCCTTATGTTCGCTCGAAATCAAATAGAACAGGTCTTTAGACGATGTCGCCGCATACAGCAAATCAACCTGAGCCGCGCATGCATCACGTAGAAACTCAATCGCCGCCGAACGACCACGTCGTGAGGGAATGAAGTAATCGAGCCACACGTTGGTGTCAACCAAGATGCGCCTTGGAGCCTCACTCATAGAGCCAGCTCATCTCCTCGCCATAGCGATCCGCATAGGCGTTCCGTTTGAGTTCTTCATCGCCCGAGGGCTGCACCTTAGCCAAGTTAATTTCCGATTCACGGCAAGCAGCAGCGAACAGTTGCGAACCCTGGTCGATGAGTTCGAGCTTGTGCTTGGCGACTTTCTCCCGCTCGCGCTGTTCCGCCCGGGCACGACTGGGCGAAAGGAGGTCCTGGAGTGCGCCGGGCCGATCAGCCAGAGATGCCGCAAGTTGCCAGAGCGCACGCACCGCTTGGCTCGGCGTCATGCCAGCGCTAGAGAGCGCAGCATCACCGCTCCGCTTGAGATCGGCATTGAGACGCACGTTGATCTGAGCTGACGCCGTAGTCATGGTTTCTCCTTATCATCTCCTATGCCAATCATAAAATACAATGGTCGATACGTAAAGCATGTATAGCATTTATTAGCATTAGCCGTACTCTGTACACAAAAAGCCGCCGAGGCGCACTGCACCTCGGCGGCCACGTACCATCGATCTAGTTCGGTTTCACCTTTGGCATTTGCCCAGATAAAACCTGCCAAAATAAACCTGTCCCTTTTTGGCAGGTTTTAGAGCTCCACGCTTTCGGCGCCGCTGATGGTTAGGTTGCGCTCGTAGAAGGCGGTGAGGGCGCGGATAGCGTACATCACGTCGCGCACGCCGCCGGTCTCGTAGCTCGAGTGCATGGCAAGCTGCGGCAGGCCCACGTCTACGGCATGCATGCTCGCCTGCATGTTGGACAGGTTGCCCAGGGTAGAACCACCCGCCATATCGCTCTTATTGGCGAAGGCCTGCGTGGGTACGTCGACGTCATCGCAAATAGCCTGGAACACCGCGCGGCTAAAGGCATCGGTGCAGTAGTGCTGGTTAGCAGCTTCCTTGACGACGATGCCGCCGTTAAGCACCACCTGGTTGCGGGCATCGCACTTCTCGGCATGGTTGGGATGCACGGCATGTGCGTTGTCGCAGCTCACGAGCATCGAGGCGGCAAGCGCGCGGTGGTACGACTCGTCGTCAAAGCCCAGCGAGCCGTTAATGCGGTGCAGCGCATCGGCCAAGAACGTCGACATGGCGCCCTGCTTGGTCTCGGAGCCAACCTCCTCGTTATCAAAGCAGCAAAAGACCGAGACATCGCGCGCGTTCTCAGCACCCAAAAATGCCTGCAGCGAGGTATAGGCGCAGGCCAGGTCGTCGAGCTTGGGCGTCGAGATAAACTCATCGGCCCAGCCCCAAATGCGCGCATCCTGACGATTGACCAGGAACAGATCGCGGCCCAAAATTTGTTCGGGCTCAACGTCCAGTTCGTCGGCGATCAGGGCGTCAAAGTCGCCCTGCTTAAGGTCACCAGCGCTGATGAGCGGGCACAGGTCAACGGCTCGGTTGGGAGCAAAGCTCTCGTTAACGCCACGGTTCATGTGGATGGCAAGGCTCGGAATGATGGCGACTTCGCGCTCGGTAGCGAGCAAACGGCTCTCAATACGGTCGCCTTCGCGTACCAACACGCGGCCCGCGAGCGCCAGCGGGCGATCGAACCAGGTGTAGTCGATCATGCCGCCGTAGGCCTCGGTGTTCAGGCGCAGCGTCTCGCCCGCGCCATCGAGCTCGGGCACAGCCTTGACCTTAAACGTCGGCGAATCGCTGTGCGACGCCGTGAGCTGAAAATGGTAGTCGCCGGCAACGCCGTCCTCGCCCCACGTCGCGGCCAGGTCCTCGCCCACCTTAAAGGCAACAACGCTCGAGGTGTTACGCTGCGTGTAATAACGCCCGCCCGGCTCGATGTCCCACGCCGCGTTCTCGGGCAGGTAGGTAAAGCCCGCCTCATCGAGTTCGGCCATAATGGTCGCCGCCGTATGGAACATGCTTGGGCATGCCTCGATAAAGTCGATAAGGTCGTTGGCGGCCTCGATATCGTCGGCCGTCACGTGCGCGCGCTCGGGCGTTTCCTGATCCGTCATGCTCTCCCCTTTCGCTGGGTTGATGGTCCCCTCCAGCATACCCCGTCGCGCCAGCGCTGCACTCTTCATTCCGTGTTTAATCCCGCGCCGCTCGCCAAGCCTTGATTCTCATTTTCATTGCAACAGCCTCAGGACTCAGCGCAACGCGTTGCGCTGAGTCCTGAGGCGCGAATCCGGGTAGGCAACCCCAGAGGGGCCGGAATCCCCCGGCCCGCGATGGAGGGAGGCCGGCATGTCCAGACCCAAGCTGTCCGGAAGGTCGTACGGGAGGCTCACGAGGCACGAGAGGAACACGGTCGAGAGGATGCTCGACCGCAACCGCAGCGCCCGCGAGATCGCCGCGGAGCTCGGCAGGTCGCCCTCGACCGTGACCAGGGAGGTGGCGGCGCACCGCTACGTCACCGCGCCGCGCTCGCGCTACGGCGAGCCCGCGCCCGCGGACCTGTCGGGGGCCTGCCCCAGGCTCTCCGCGTGGCCGAGGTGCTGCAACGGCTGCTCGCACAGGAGGGGCTACGGCTGCTCGAGGAAGCCCAGGGTGTTCTACAGCGCCAGGAGGGCGCAGGAGGCGGCCGACGCCGAGCTCTCGGCGAGCAGGTCCGGGATCGACGAGACCGAGGAGGGCGCCGCCGCCAAGCTCGCGGCCATCAGGGACGGGCTCGCGCGCGGGCTCTCCCCGCAGCAGATAGCGGCGACGACCCCCGGGCTCAGCGCCTCCACCGTCTACAGGTGGGTGGACGCCGGCTACGACGGCATGACGAACATGGAGCTCAGGCGCAAGGTCGGCTACAGGCCGAGGTCGCGCCGGGCCCCGAAGAGGGCGACATCCCACTCGGCGCGCAGGTCGCACGCGTCGTTCCTCGCGCTCGGCGAGGACGCCTGCGCCGCGGCCTGGGAGATGGACACCGTCGAGGGCTCCAGGGGCGACTCCGCCAGGCTCCTCACGCTCCTGCACCGCCCGAGCCGCTTCCAGCTGGCCCTGCCGCTGCCGGACGGCACTGCGCGCTGCTCATGTCGCAGGTGAACTCCGAACCGAGGGGGGCGCTCGGGTTCCTGACGCCGGCGCGCGTGCTGCGGATGGCCCTCGGGGAGGACGCCTCCGCCCTCATGGACGCGTTCGGGATAGAGGAGCTGGCGCCCGGCGAGCTCGACCTCACGCCCGGCTGCATCGAAAGGGCCAGGGCCGCGAGGGGCGAGAGGCCGCTGGCGGGATAGGCGGCGGGCCGGGACATGGGCCGGAGGGCCCGTTGCGCTGAGTCCGGAACGGCTGCGCGGCGGGCTGGCGGAGCATGCGGCGGCGGCATGGGGGCACCGGACTCCACAGCCCCTCCACCTGCTGAAACGAAGTGATGGCCAGGTGCCGGGAGCTATTTCCGCGTTGCGCAAGCTGCGGAAACGCGGGGTCCGTTCAGACTGTTGCGTTGAGATTGAAAATCAACCCCGCTCGCCAAGTTGAGCTATCATGCCCACGCTCCTTTTGCGACAATTACGCTAACAGGACGAGAGGAGCCGTCATGAAGCCACGTAGCATTGCCATCGCCTGCGGTGTCGCGGGAGTCGCCGTCGGCCTTGCCGCTGCCACCGGTATCGTTTATCACAAGCAAATCAAGTCCGCCGCGTCGCTCAAACGCTTGACCGGCTACGCGGATGGCTATGACCTGTACGCAATCGACATCGCCTACGACTACGATCTTGATCGCATCATCGCCGCTGGCGTGCGCGACGACCAGGCCTACATCGATGCCGTGGTGGCGCAGGTGCTGCCCGGTGTGCCGGCACATGTCCAGGCGCCCCAGTTTGCCTGCAGCGCTTTTGTCGCTGTAGATGCCGAAGGCCGCGTGCGCACCGGTCGCAATTACGACTTTAAGGACGACACCTCGGCGCTGCTGGTGCGCAATCACCCACGCGGCGGCTATGCCTCCATCGGGTTTGCCGCCCTCAACAACCTGGGCGATAACACTCCGCTTGACTCCGTCGCCGGACGGGCCGCCGCACTCATGGGCCCGTTTGGCCAGCTCGACGGTGTTAACGAATGCGGCGTGTCCATTGCCGTACTCACCCTGGATTCCCAGCCCTGTGACCAGGACACGCAACGGCCCGTCATCAACACTTCGCTCGCCATCCGTCTGGTGCTCGACCGCGCGGCTACCACGCAAGAGGCAGTCGACCTGCTTTCCGCCTACGACATGCACGCCATGGCCGGACGCGATTACCACTTCTTTATCAACGACGCCGCCGGTGACGCGCGCGTAGTAGAGTGGGATCCGCGCGATCCGGACCGTGCTTTCAAAGCGACCCCTGTTCGCCAGGTCACGAACTTCTACGCCTGCTATGGCGACGAAGTGCTGCCCAACCAAAAGAATGGCGAGCTGGGCCATGGTAAAGAGCGCGCCGTCGCAATCGCCGATGTCTTTGACGTCCATGTCGGCGCCCAAGACGAGGCAGTCGCTTGGAAGGCCCTACGCGCTGCGGCGCAAGAGCCCAATCCGGAAGACATCACCAGCAACACGCAATGGTCGGTCGTCTTTGACAATACCGAACCCGCTGCCGCTATTACGCTGCGCCGCCACTGGGGCGACGTCGACGCCTTCGCACTGTAAGGAGCTGGCACCGTCGTCCTTACGCTCGCCTGACGTTGCTTACATTTCCATACGCTTGAGCTAACACGTTTTACCCCCGTATCAACAGTGTGCGGGGGTAAACTTATGCGCATGTTATAACTTGCCCGGAAGGATTCATCATGCTCAGGATCGGTCTTCTTACCAGTGGCGGCGACTGCCAGGCGCTCAACGCCACCATGCGCGGCATCGTCAAAACGCTTATGACCAATAGCGAAGAACCTATCGAGATCTATGGTTTTGAGGACGGCTACCAGGGCCTTATCTACAGCAGGTTCCGCGTCATGTCGCCCGCCGATTTTAGCGGCATCCTCACCCGCGGCGGCACCATCCTGGGCACGAGCCGCACGCCGTTCAAGCGTCTGGATATTCCCGAGGCCGATGGCGTCGAGAAGGTACCCGCAATGGTCCACACCCATCATAAGCTGCAGCTCGACTGCCTGTTTATGCTGGGCGGCAACGGCTCCACCAAGACCGCCAACCGCCTGCGCGAAGAGGGCCTCAACGTTATCGCCCTGCCCAAGACCATCGATAACGACACCTGGGGCACCGAGCTGACGTTTGGCTTTACGAGCGCCATCGACGTCGCCACCAAGTGCATCGACGACATCCACACCACCGCTTCGAGCCATGGGCGCGTGTTCGTTATCGAGATCATGGGCCACAAGGTTGGCTGGATTCCACTGTACGCCGGCGTCGCGGGCGGCGCGGATGTCATCCTGATTCCCGAGATCCCCTACGACATGGATAACGTCATCAAGACCATCGAGCATCGCATGGAAACCGGCAGCCGCTTTACCATCGTGGCCGTCGCCGAGGGCGCCATCTCCAAGGAGGACGCGGCGCTGTCCAAGAAGGAGTACAAGAAGAAGCTCGCCGAGCGTACGAGCCCCTCGATTGTCTACGACATCGCCAAGGAGATCGAGGCCAAGACCGGTCGCGAGACCCGCGTCGCCATCCCCGGCCACACGCAGCGCGGCGGCCAGCCCGACGCCCAGGACCGCATCTTTGCGACCCAGTGCGGCGTCGAGGCGGCACTGGGCTGTCTACGCGGCGAGTTTGGCTACATGATCGCCCTGCGCGACGGCAAGATGTGTCACATGCCGCTCGAGGATGTCGCCGGCAAGCTCAAGTATGTCGATCCCCAGAGCGACCTGGTACGCGAGGCCAAGGCGTTGGGCATCAGCTTCGGCGACGAATAGCCTCGGCCGAAACTGCTCTCATCGGAGGCCCCAGGGCTTACCTCCCAAATCGTCCTCGGACATGTCAGGACCCCGCTGCGCGCTTCGCGCGGCGGGGTCCTTCCGTCCTGCGGAAAGATTTGGGAGGTAAGCCCTGGGGCCTCCTGCGGTAACTAGGGAGGTCGAGGCTATTCGTCTTCTTGCTGCGGGTGCCTAGGGTAGGATGCGGCGTGCATTTTTGGGAGTATTCAGCAGCCAAGGGTGCCTGCATACTGGATTTTGGGCGAAAGGCAGGCACCATGGACCGCATCCTGTAAAAAACGAGCGGCTCTAGAGGCGTTGGGGCTCAGAATCGGGGCTTTCAGCGCAGTTTTGCACTCCCGCCCCCGCGCCCGCGGACCCCGGGATGCTGAATACTCCGGAATTTGCACGCCGCCCCCTGGGGTACCCGTGGACAAGTAGCAACCGCCCCGCCGAAATATGCATTCGATGGGGCGGTTTATGCAATAATGCGGATGTGGGTGCGTCGGTAGCTCGCTACAGCTTGAATCCCAGGACAGGTTACTCAGCGCTTTTGAGGGCGCCGACCATGTCGATCTTGTTGAGGGTACGATTGGTGGCGAGGTTGACGATAAACGTAAAGCCAAAGGAAAGCACCACGGCGAGCACGTAGCTTAGCGGCTCGACCTCAACATCAAAGTACAGCGACGGCATCTGCAAAATGTACGTAAAACTCTTGGCCAGCAAGCCGCCCAGTGGCACGCCCAGCGCGGCGCCAATTGCCGTGAGGATCAACGTCTCCTTGTTGACGTAGTGGTGCACCTCGCCACGGCGGAAGCCCAGCACCTTGATGGTCGCCAGCTCGCGCTCGCGCTCGGAAATGTTCGTGTTGGACAGCGTAAACACCACCACAAACGATAGGCACGCCGCCATAAAGGTCACGAGCACCACGACGGAATTGATGATAGTGAAGTTCGCCTCGAAGTTCTCCCAATGCTCGGCCGTGCTCGAAATCGAAAGCCAGCCGTCACTCTTAAGCTTCTTGCTAAACGCAATCTGGTCGGCCGACGAACCCTTGAGCAGCGCAAAGATGCCATTGAGGCGAACGCTGCGCCCAAACGCGCGCTCATAGGTGCCCTGCGTCATGTAAAGCGTGTTGCCCAGATAGTTGAGCGAAATGTCGTTGACTTTGACCTTGGCGACATTGAGCGACGAATCCTGGACGTGAGCCGTATCGCCCGGCTGAATCCCCAGCACCAGCTGTGAACTCTTGCTCAGATACACGTCTCCGTCACGCAAAGACAGCGGCTCTTTGGACTCATCCTCAAGGCGAACGTAGTCGTCCAGATCGTTCGTGCGGTCATCGGGCACCACGATCAGCTGCACAGTCTCGCTCTTGCCGCCAAATGTAAAGGTGACGTTGTCGGTCATAATCGGCAGCGTCGAAGTCACGGTCACGTTGGAATCATTGGACGCGCTGCGCCCATCCAATGCCGCGCACGTCTGTGAAAAATCGTCGGGATTGGCGACCGCCAGCAGGTCGTAGCGCGTGATATGCCCGTACTGCTTGGGCGAAAGCGCCACCGACGTATCGCGGATGCCCATACCGCAGATCACAAGCGCCGTACAGCCCGCGATACCGAAGATGGTCATAAAGGCGCGCTTTTTGTAGCGGAATAGGTTGCGTGCAGCGACCTTGTTTAAGAAGCCCATGCGGCGCCAGATAAAGCCGATATGCTCGAGCAGAATGCGCGAGCCGGCACGCGGGGCCTTGGGACGCATAAGCGAGGCTGGGGTCTCGGACATCTCGTGGCGGCAGGCGATAATCGTAGCGCCCACCACGCCCACGGCAAACAGCGCCACCGACACGAGCGACGACACGATGTCGTACGAAAGCAGCATCTGGGGCAGCGAGTACATGTCGTCGAACACCGTAAACAGGAACAGCGGCAGGCCCACAAATCCGATGATGTTGCCGAGCACGCCGCCGATCAGACACGCCCACAGCGAGTAGTCCACGTATTTGGACAGAATACGCCCACGTGAATAGCCGAGCGCCTTGTACAGGCCAATAAGCGTGCGCTCCTCCTCGACCATGCGCGTAGCGGTGGTAAGGCTGATGAGCACGGCGACGATAAAGAAGATAAACGGGAACACCGTGGCGATGGCCTCAATTGACGAGCTATCGCTTTCCACGCTCGAGTAGCTTGCGATATTGCCGCGGTCCTGGATGTACCACGTACATTCGCCTAGATCGGAAAGCTCGGCGCGGGCATCGGCGAATTGTTGGTTGGCGGCGGCGCGGCGCTGGTCCAACTCGGCCTGAGCTTGGACGCGCTCCTCGCTGCCCTCGGCCATACGGTCGATGTTGCCCTGTTCAATCCCAAAGAGCATATTCGCCTGGCGTTCGGCCGCATCTAAGCTTGCCGGCGTGTCAACCGTCAACTCCTGAGCACGTGCCTTCTCACGCTCCTCGCGGATCTTCTCGATATTGCCCTTGACCTCGTTGATCTTTGTCGTGTAGGCGTCCGAATAGGAGCTGAGGCTCTTGGCTCCCTCGACGATCACGTGGACCGAGGAGTAGGAAGAAGATGTCGCGGCGTCCTCGTTCACATAGAACTTATAGTCCGCAGCCGAAGCAGCGCGAAAGGCGTTGACTGTCGAGTCGGAGCTCACGTCGGTGGGATCGAGGACCTCGGCCGTAATGGTGTAATCGCCCGCGGCAAACTGGTCCTTGGCACTTTGGTTCGACGAGCTCGCGTCATTGGCGGCAAAACTCACCGTATCGCCGAGCTTTTTGCCCGAAGCCTTCAGGAACTTCGAAGTCACCGCGACCTCATCGGCGCTCTCGGGCAAATCACCGCTCACCAGCACCGGTTGATCGATATTCTCCTTGGAAAGACTTTGCACGATCACGCGCTCGCGTGTTGTGCCCACGGCGGTGTAGGCGGTCTCGGTGTAGATACCCTCGGCCGTCTCGACGCCGTCGACCTCTTGGATAGCCGCAAGATCGTCGCGCGTAAGGCCATAGGTCGACTGCACGTTAATGTCATAGACATTCTGCTGGTCAAAATAGGCGTCGACCGAATCGCGCAAATCTTCGCAGCCTGCCTTAAGACCGCACATCACGCTCACGCCAAGCGCGGTGATGACCACGATAGACAAGAAGCGCTTAAGACTGCCGCGGATTGTACGGTAGATGCCACGGCGAAAAACCGTCGGCACCATATCGTTTGAGCTCTGAGCGGTGCGGTAGGTCGCAAACTCCCGGTCGCGACCCGCGCGCTCCGTATCGTGGTTTTGGCTGTTTTGGCGGTCCTGGTCCATGGGCGCTACCACTCGATCGTCTCGATAGGCACGGGATTTTGCTGGACCGTCTCGCTCTCCACGCGACCACTCTTAAAGCGGATCAGGCGATCGGCCATGGGCGCGAGCGCGGAGTTGTGCGTGATGATGATGACCGTAATGCCCTGCTTGCGGCAGGTATCCTGCAGCAGCTGCAAGATCTGCTTGCCGGTTTTATAGTCGAGCGCGCCCGTGGGCTCGTCGCATAAAAGAAGCTTGGGGTTCTTGGCCAGTGCGCGGGCAATGGACACGCGCTGCTGCTCGCCGCCCGAAAGCTGCGCGGGGAAGTTGGCGAGGCGCTCGCCCAGGCCAACCTGGCGAAGCGTCTGTTCGGCATCGAGCGAATCGGGGCAGATCTGAGCTGCAAGCTCAACGTTTTCGAGCGCCGTCAGGTTGGGAACCAGATTGTAGAACTGAAAGACAAAGCCGACGTCGGCGCGGCGGTACTCCACAAGCTGCGCCTCGTTGGCGGAGCTCACGTCGCGCCCGTCCACTGTCACGGAGCCGGAGGTTACCGTATCCATGCCGCCTAGGATGTTGAGCGCCGTAGTCTTGCCGGCGCCCGAAGCGCCCAGGATAATGGCGAGCTCACCGCGCTCAACGGTAAAGCTCGCGCCGTCGAGCGCATGGATGCGGGCATCGCCCTCGCCGTATGCTTTGATGACGTCTTTGAATTCGATATAGGCCATCGATCGGTTCCCATCTGGTCGGATAACTCTTTAGTATTACCCATTTCACGCCGACCAAAAAGGGACAGGTTCATTTTGGCAGGTTTTATATGGGGAAACGACAGCCATAGATGAGGCGCCGGGGAGGCAGAGAAATCATCGACGGGGTCAGGCCGACCGCCAAACACAACGCACGCATCTCTATCTGTCAGCAAAATCATTCGAACAGCTGTTCGTTTCTATGATATGATTCCGTTATCTAAGCAGGCCAATACGCAGAAAGGCGGCCAACATGGCGTTCGACTTTAAGAAGGAATGCAAGGAGCTCTACAAACCTGCAAGCAAGCCGAGCATCGTAACTGTCCCGCCTATGAGCTACGTTGCCGTTCGCGGAAAGGGCGACCCAAATACCGAAGGTGGCGAGTATCAAAACGCCCTGCCGCTGCTTTACGGCATCGCCTATACCGTCAAGATGTCGAAGAAAGGCTCAAGGAGTATCAAGGGCTATTTCGACTTTGTGGTACCGCCGCTCGAGGGTTTCTGGTGGCAAGACTCCCCGAGCGGCGACATCGATTATGTACGCAAGGACGATTTCAACTTTATCTCGTGCATTCGCCTGCCCGATTTCGTCACCCGAGATGACTTTGACTGGGCAGTCGCGGAAGCCACGACCAAAAAGAAACTTGACTTTTCTGCCGTCGAGCTGCTTAAAGTTGACGAGGGCCTCTGCGTTCAATGCATGCACACCGGGCCCTACGACAACGAACCGGCGACCGTAGGCGCTATGAATGAATACGCGACCGAGCAGGGCTATGTCCCCGACTTCTCAGACACCCGTTTCCATCACGAAATCTATCTCTCCGATCCACGCAAATGTGCACCGGAGAAACTTAAGACTGTGGTTCGTCATCCTATCAAGCGCGCTGAATAGCGTGGAGCGTCATCTCACGCGCTAGGTTTTAAGCCAGCCAACCAGCCGCCTCCTAGGCCGTCCGGTAATTATCTTGACGCGGCCCGTCGCATCTTATATCCCCTAGGGGAAATTGCGTCCCGTTCTGAAGCCTCAAACTGGGATGCAGTTTCCACTAGGCGCCCCAAGAGGAAAGTGCATCCCGCTCCGCAGCGTCACGCTGGGACGTACCCTCCGCCCACAGCCTTCCCCGCCGGCGTTTCCCCAGATAAAACCTGCCAAAATAAACCTGTCCCTTTTTGGCAGGTTCTAGAGCCGGACGGTAAAGGTGATCTGGTTGTCGCGGCCGCAGACAGAAGCGCTCCCGCCATGGGCCTCGGCGATGGCACGCACCACGGAAAGGCCCACGCCCGAGCCGCCTGTCTTGGAGTTACGCGAGACATCTGCGCGGTAGAAGCGGTCGAACAGCCGGTCCAGGTCACCCTCGGGCAGCCCATCAACAGCATTCGATACAACAAGCTCGGCCGAGCCTTTGCCCGCACCGCGCGAAACGGCATGCAGGCTCAGCTCGATCACGCTGTCCTCGCTTGCGTAGCGTGTGGCGTTGTCCAGCAGCAGCTCAACAACCTGCGCCACTGCTGCGGCATCGGCATGGGCCCGCACACCGCTCGCGATCGACGTCGACAGCCGCTTACCGCGCGAAACCGCCACCGATTCAAACGGCGCCGCAGCCTTGTCCACGGCCTCCGAAAGATCGATCGATGTCATGGTAAAGCCCGCCGAGCCCTCGTCCATACGCGCCAGGAACACCAGACGCTCCGTCAGCGCCGTCAGCCGCGCGACCTGCTCGTGAATGCTCTGCGTCCATTCGCTCTCGCCGCTCTCGATTTCCTGCACCTCGTTAGCGGCGTCAATCACGGCCAGCGGCGTCTTGATCTCATGGCTTGCATCGGTAATGAACCGCTTTTGCTTGCTGTAGCTCTCGACCATCGGTCGAATCACCGCGCCCGAGGCACCCGCCACAATTGCCAACACCGCCAGCCAGCCAATGCAGCTGATGGCCACGCTCGCGCTTAAAAACGAATGGAAGCTTGTGAGCTCGCGTGAACAGTCGACGAATACATAGGTTGTCTCGTCGCCCTGAACCGTAACCGTATAGCGGTAGTTACCAGAAAAGCCCGAGGTCAAACCCTTGGAATACAGTCCTGCAGCGATGCGGGCGGCACGCTTGGCGCCCACCGCGGCAATGCGAGCCGTGTTGACATCGGTCACCTGCCCGCCGGCAATCGACACCGTAAAGTAGCGCGTGTCGAAGGGAGACTCCGCCGTCATGCCTTCAAAATGCCCATCGCGAACGGCTGCCCGGTTACCGGTAGCAACCTTGCCGGCAACCGCATCCTGACCGGGATCGGCCTTAGGCTCATCCGTCCAATCGATGCCGTCCTTGCCCGCCAAGATATAGCCCAGACGAGCGTCGGCCATCTTGCAGACATGCGAGTAGTTGACGATATTGATGCCGGCGATGATAAGCGTAAGCACGGCGGTCACGGCACCCATGGCAACCAGGATGAACTTACGACGCAGGCGACGTCCCATTGCACTGGCAGCATCGGCGCGCCCCGGATTACCCGAGTCCGCGCCCATGCCGAGCTTTGCCGTCGTGCGCTTCCACCACGCACTCGCGCTCACACCTATTCGCCCTCCTCAACAACCTCGAGCGAATAGCCCTGGTTGCGCGATGCACGGATGGCCACGTTGGCACCAAGCGCCGTCAGCTTTTTGCGCAGGTACGAGATGTAGACCCACACCACGTTGGCGCCTTCGGGCGCGTCCTCACCCCAAACTCCGAGCATCAGACGCTCGGTGGGCATGCGCGTGCCGGAGTTGCGCATAAAGAGCTCCATAAGCTGAAACTCACGATTGGCCAGGTGCTCCTCGCCCAAAGGGCCAACGAGCGTGCACGATGCCGTGTCGAGACGCACGTTGCCCACGCTGAGCGTCGTGGCGTCAATTGCCGTCGCGGCACGCGTCATGGCACGAATACGCGCAAGCAGCTCCTTGGCGGCGAACGGCTTGGTCAGATAATCGTTGGCACCGGCATCCAGGCCCTCGACCTTATCGGACACCTCGCTTTTTGCCGTGAGCATAATGATGGGCAGACGCTTACCGGCGGCGCGTGTGCGCTTGAGCACCTCAATGCCATCCATGCCGGGCATCATGATGTCCAGGATTGCGGCGTCATAGTCGTTGGCGAGCAGATATTCGAGCGCCGTCAGACCGTCGAGGGCGGTGTCGACCTCGTAGTCGCTATGTTGAAGAATCGCGGTAAGGGCACGGGAGAGGCCGGGTTCGTCCTCGGCAAGCATCAGCTTCATAGTTGTTCCTTTGGCGCGCGGCTATACAGATTTCGATATTGCCGATGATAGCGCACCGCCAGCCGCCTTAGCGCAGCCTTAGCTGCTCAACCTGCACGTTTTCAAATACGCAGGATATGGCTTAGCCAAACTTAAGGCCCAGATGCCGAGGGCTTGGACGCATACCGAGCGCGAAGGGACAGTGACTCGTCCTTTCACGGCGTCCTAGTTATGCAAAGTGCTCGAGCGTTACTCCTCGTACGCGCCCTCAAGCCGAAGCAGCCGCTCCTTGCGGTCGAGCCCACCGGCATATCCGTTGAGCGAACCGTCTGCCGCGACCACGCGATGGCACGGCACAATAATCGAAATGGGATTACGCGCGACCGCGGCCCCCACGGCACGGGGAGACACAACGGGCGCCTCGTTTCCCGGTACACGATGTCGAGCCGCAACACGCTGGGCGATCTCGCCATACGTGGCAACCTCGCCGCGCGGAATGGAAAGCAGCTCGTACCAAACTTCACGCTGAAACGCCGTACCGATCATATGCAACGGCGGCGTAAACCGAGGTTCCTGCCCTGCAAAATAAGCATTCAGCCAAGCCCAGGAACGCTCAAGCACCGAAGACGCCGCACCATTTGCAGGACTCACCGACGACATGCCGCCAGCACCAGAAACTGCATCGGCGCCTTCAACATGTTCAGGATCTTCTTTGAGAAGCGTGGAGCCAAAATGCTCCTGTCCCTCAAACCAAAGCCCCGTCAGACCGCGGCCATCAGCGGCAAGCAAGATTTCGCCCAAAGGCGAAGCAAACGTCGTCGTGACCACCAGCGGCTCCTTTCAAAACTCCGCAACATAATACCGCGAATTGTGCAGACAACCCCAATCGACCCCAAAGTCACCCAAGGCAGTAGGCGCGCAGCGCCGCATCTGCCGCACGACCCCAAAGTCCCCGCAGGCAGCAGGCGCAACGCGCCGCAGCTGCCGGCCGCGCTCCGCAGTCCCCAAAGGCGGCAGGCGCGAAGCGCCGAGGCCCCCGCCGGACAGGTCAACCGCTACTCGCAGAGCAGCTTAGCGATCTGGACGGCGTTGGTTGCCGCGCCCTTACGGATTTGGTCGCCGCAGCACCAGAAGGTGATACCGCGCGCGGCCTCGGGGTTCGAGATGTCGCGACGCACGCGACCGACCCAGATCAGGTCCTGGTCGGACGTATCCATCGGCATGGGGAAGCGATCGTGTGCATCCTCGGCGTCCATGTCGTCAACCAGCTTCACGCCCGGAGCGGCAGCCAGCGCAGCACGGGCCTCTTCCACCGTGATGTCGCGCTCAAACTCGAGCGTAATGCTCTCGGAGTGCGAACGCAGCACGGGCACGCGCACGCAGGTGCAGTTCACGCGCAGCTCGGGCAGATGCATGATCTTACGGCCCTCGTTCTGCAGTTTCATCTCCTCGGAGGTAAAGCCCTCCTCCTTGACGCCGCCAATCTGCGGAATCAGGTTGCTCGCCAGCTGGGCGGCAAACGCGCGCGGCTCGGGAATCTCCTCGCCACGGCCCAGGGCGGCCAGCTGAGCCTCGAGCTCGGCCATACCGGGCGCGCCAGCGCCCGAAGCTGCCTGATACGTGGACACGATCATACGCTTCACGCCGGCAAGCTGGTGCAGCGGCCAGGTGGGAACCAGGCCGATAATGGTCGCGCAGTTGGGGTTGGCGATAAGGCCGTGATGCCATTTGATATCGTCGGCATTGATCTCGGGCACGACCAGCGGCACCTCGGGATCCATGCGGAAGGCGTGGCTGTTGTCGACCACGACGGCTCCGCGCTTGACGGCCTCGGGCAGCAGCTCCTTAGCGATATCGTCGCCGGCAGCGCCGAGCACGATGTCGCAGCCCTCAAAGGCCTCGGGGCAAGCCTCTTCGATCACGATTTGCTCGCCGCGGAACTCAACGGTCTTGCCCGCGGAGCGTGCGCTTGCCAACAGCTTGAGCTTGCCGACCGGGAACTCCTGCTCGTTGAGGCACTCGAGCATCTGGGTGCCCACGGCTCCCGTCGCGCCCAAAATAGCAACCGTGTACTGTTTCATGCTTCCCCCTTTAAAGGTTGTGGCTTTTGCCCGCATGCCGAGCAGGCCGATTATTGTTGTCAGTTTATACAAGAACGGGGCGGGCACGAAACCCGCCCCGTCGAAACGAAACCGAAACGAAACGCCCCGCCGTAGATTTTGAGGCAACTCCCAAAAATCTAGCGAGATAGCAGCTACTTGTGGAGCGCAGCCAGAGCGGGATCGACCGGCGCGGAAGCCTCCAGGTCGGAGACCTTCACAATGCCGTTCTCATCGGAGAAGGCACGGTAAATGGTCCGAATCGCTAGGTCGAAGTCCTTCTCCTCGACACCGATGATGATGTTGATCTCGTCGCAGCTCTGCGAAATCATACGCACGCTCACGCCGGCCTGGCCAAGCATGCCAAACAGATGGCCCGAGATACCTGCGCGGCCGCGCAGGTTACGGCCGACGGTTGCGATGAGCGCCAAGCCCTCGACAACCTCGATCTCGAGCGGCTCGACCTCCTGCTGAATGTCGCCCACGAGCGAGTACAGCGAATCGTGCACGTCCTGCTCCTGCACCACGGCGCCAAAGCGGTCGACACCGGTGGGCATGTGCTCGACGGAAACGTCATAGCGCTCGAAGACCGAAAGCGCACGGCGCATAAAGCCGACGCGGGGCTTGGTGCGGTCGCGAGCCACGTTGATGGCGACAAAACCGCGCTTGCCGGTCACGCCGGTAATGATGGGCTCTGCCTCGCCCTCATCAGCCGTCTCGCTAATAATGGTGCCGGGGTCCTGCGGCGCATTGGTGTTCTTGATGACCAGCGGAATACCGGCCTCGCGCACGGGGAACACAGCCTCCTCGTGCAGGACGCTCGCGCCCATGTACGAAAGCTCGCGCAGCTCCTCGTAGGTAACGCGGGCGATGGGCTGAGCCTCGGGCACGATGCGCGGATCGGCAGAGTAGAAACCCGAGACGTCGGTCCAGTTCTCGTACAGATCGGCACCCAGGCACTTGGCCAGGATCGAGCCGGAAATATCGCCGCCGCCACGATCGAGCAGCTTAATCTGGCCCTCACGCGTCGCGCCGTAGAAGCCAGGCATAACAAAGCCGCCCTGCTGACCGTACTCCTGCACCAGCTCGGAGGTGCGATTCATGCTGAGCGTACCGTCGTGATGGAACGCTACAACCGTCGCGGCGTCCAGGAACGGTAGGCCCAGGTACTCAGCCATAAGGCGAGCGGTGAAGTACTCGCCGCGGCTCACGAGCTCCTCGGTGGAGTAACCGCCCGAGCGGGCGCGCTCGGCAAAAGCTGCGAACTCCTCACGGATGGGATAGGTGAGCTCCAGCTCGTCGGCAATATCAAAGTAGCGCTGGCCGATGTCCTCGAGCAGCTCCTCGCACGACACGTGGTACTTAACGTGCGCGTTAACCAGGTAGAGCAGGTCGGTCACCTTGGTGTCGCCCTTAAAGCGGCGACCGCAGGCGGAAACCACCACAAAACGGCGAGCCGGGTCGGCATCGACGATGGCCTTGATCTTCTTAAAGTGTTCGGCGTCGGCGACCGACGAGCCGCCAAACTTGGCAATCTTAATCATGGGCTGGAGGTTACCTTTCTAAAAAGCCTCTGCGAACCTATTTTGCGCGCTCTGATACCATGGTTTCACCGATTGGGACCAAGGCATCCGAGGAGCAGTGTTATATGGGAACTTATCATAGTACACGAGGACGCACTTTATCGTGCTCAAGTAAGGTGGCAATCCGCACCGGCATCGCTCCCGACGGGGGTCTGTTTGTCTCGGACGAGCTCGGCACCCAGCAGGTCGATATCAGCTCGCTTGCAGATAAATCGTACTTTGAAATCGCTCAAGATGTGTTGGGAATGTTACTGAATGATTACACGGCCGAAGAAATTTCGGCGTGTGTCGACGAGGCATATCGCGGCACGTTCGCGAGCGAAGAGGTCACGCCGCTCGTCAAACTCGACGCCGCACCGGGTGCCGACGCCCCTCAGACCTATGTGATGGAGCTCTTTGGCGGCCCCACGAGCGCCTTCAAGGACGTCGCCCTGCAGATGCTCCCCCGTCTGATGGCCCGCACCTCTGCCAAGGACGGCGGCGCCGAGCGCATCATGATCGTCACCGCCACGTCTGGCGACACGGGCAAGGCCGCACTCGCTGGTTTTGCCGATGCTCCGGGCACGGGCATTACCGTCTTTTATCCCGAGGGCAAGGTCAGCCGCGTGCAGAACCTGCAGATGTCCACGCAGGAGGGCGACAACGTCGCCGTCTGCGGCATCCGCGGCAACTTTGATGACGCCCAGAGCGCCGTCAAGCGCATCTTTGCCGATGAGGAGCTTGCCGAGCGCCTGGAAGCCGCCGGCACGGTGCTTTCGAGCGCCAACTCCATCAATGTCGGCCGTCTGGTACCGCAGGTCGTCTACTACTTTGCCGCCTATGCGCAGCTGCTGCGCGCCGGCGCTATCGAGGCTGGCGACACCGTGGAGTTCTGTGTACCCACCGGCAACTTTGGCGATATCCTGGCCGGCTACTACGCCAAGCGCATGGGTCTGCCCGTCGCCAAACTCGTCGTGGCCAGCGACAAGAACAACGTGCTCGCTGACTTCCTGACCACCGGCGTCTACGACCGCAACCGTCCGTTCTTCACGACCATTTCGCCGTCGATGGACATCCTTATTAGCTCTAATCTGGAGCGCATGCTCTACTTCCTGTCCGACGGCGACTGCGAGCTCGTTGCCGGCCTTATGGAGCAGCTTGCCCAGACCGGTCGCTACGAGGTGCCTGCCGAGCTGCTGGCCAAGATCCAGAGCGTATTTGGCTGCGGCTGGGCCAGCGAGGACGAGGTTCGCGCCGCCATCAAGAGCTGCTGGGATGCCAACGGCTACGTGATCGACCCGCACACCGCTTGCGGCTATCACGTCTTTGAGCAGGTCGCCCCCACCGAGGGCGCCAAGGCCCGCGTGCTGCTTTCGACCGCCAGCCCCTACAAGTTCCCGCGCGCCTGCTGCGATGCCCTGGGCCTCGACGTTCCCGAGGACGACTTTGAGGCCATGCGCGTGCTCGAGCAGGCAACCAACACGGTCGCCCCAGCCCAGCTCGCCGAACTCGAGTCCAAGCCCGTCCGCTTCGAAGACGTCTGCGACGTCGATGAGATGGCCAGCTACGTAGAGCAGGCTGCAAAAAAGATAGCAACCAACTAAACCCCTTATAAGGCGCCGGCGAAAGCCGGCGCACCTTCTTTTATCAGATACCTACCGGGATGATGACGAACGTGCATAGCGTGCCTGGCTGTTTAGTTCGTCGCGAGTTCCGCACGCAAAGGAAAGCACTTAATGTGCTTTCCGTCTTGCGCAGGACTGCCCGAGCAGCGAACTAAACAGCCAGGCACGCCAGGAGGACTCACATGATCAAGATCACCGTCCCAGCAACAAGCGCCAACTTGGGCATTGGCTACGATACCCTCGGCATGGCCGTCAGCCTCTACTCGCACTTCACCTTCGAGCGCGCCGACAAACTCACCATCACGGGCTGCCCCGAGGAATTCCAAAACGAGAACAACCTGGTCTACGTGAGCTTTGTCGATGCACTGGCTGCATGGGGCGAGCCGGCTTTTCCCGTTGCCATCGACATCCAGACCGACGTGCCCGTCGCCCGCGGCCTGGGCTCCAGCTCCACCTGCGTCGTCGCCGGCATTATGGCCGCCGCCGCACTGACAGGCCACACCGTCGACCGCGCCGAGCTGGTTCGCATTGCCACCGAAGTCGAGGGCCATCCCGATAACGTCGCCCCCGCTATCCTGGGCGGCGCCGTCTGTTCCTTTACGCCGACCGATTCGCTCCCCCAGTGCCTGCGCTACGAGGTGAGCGATCGCCTGCGTTTTATTACCGTGATTCCGCCCTACGAGGTGCATACGAGCGAGGCGCGCAAGGTTGTGCCGCAGGAGATTCCACTCTCCACCGCCGTGTGGCAGATGGGCCGCATCGCCGGCATGACGCGCGGCTTGGAGACTGGTGACCTCGACCTGATTGCCGCCGCCAATGACGACCGCATCCAGGAACCCTATCGTCGCCGTCTGATTCCCGACTACAACGCCGTGCGCGACACCTGCCTTAACGGCGGCGCCAAGACCATCTGGATCAGCGGCTCGGGCTCGACTCTCATGGCCGTGACTGACGACACCATCGTGGCAAAGTTCCTGCAGGTCAAGCTGCGCGAGCAGTTCCCTAAGTGTGATACGCATATTCTGACGTGCGACACGGAAGGCGCCCAGATCGAATACCTGTAGTCGCCGTCCCGTATACTCGCCGGGGAGGCCAGGGGGCTTTGCCCCCAAATCGTCCTCGGACATGGCAGGACCCCCGCTGCGCACTTCGTGCGGCGGGGGTCCTGCCGTCCTGCGGAAAGATTTGGGGGCAAAGCCCCCTGGCCTCCCCTATGTTAACTTCGCCGGCGGCGGCTACAGGGACCTACGCTCTGGAAAGTCGCCGGGCTGATAGTTTGGCTTTTTATTGGTAGGGGCTCTTGCTAGGCTGGAGCACTTCCTAGAGGCGGGCATCGGCTGCGTGCCTGGTTTAGGCGGCGCTGGTTTCTTTGTATTCGAAGACTGGCTCTAGGAGGTCTTCGATGTTGCAGTGTAGGGCTTTTGCTATATCCCTTACGGTTGTTACCGAGGCTTCGTTGATGTTTCTCTGGCGTTGTTCGTACATTTGGATTGAGCGGAGGGACACGCCCGATTCGTATGCCAGGTCTTGTTGGGTTTTCTTAAGCTTCTTTCTTGCTAACGCAAGTTTGGTTTGCCTGGACGCTTTTTTCGCCATATCGCAGACGAGGCGAGCCACGCGTTCCTCCGAGGCTTCATGCCAGGGATAGTACAGACTGCGCAGCGCGTCAAACGGAACGACATGCAGCAGATCTTCGAAAGACTCTCCTAGGCGCCACTGCAGGTATGCCAGCATCCAGCCCGCCCAATATTCCGGCGTCTTCTCAAATCGATAGGTGCAGTCCGGTATAGGCCCGTTTTGATAGCCCGACCTTTCGGCGATAAGCGCGAACAGCTCAACGCCCGATTTTCCCGATACGACCCATGCGTTGCCGCGTTCGAACTCGCGAGCTACGCCGCTCAGGCAAAAGAGTTCAGCAACTTCCGATCCTTCTGCTCCATAATCGTTAACGGCATAGTCAAAGCAGTCGCCGAGGTTGTTCATTGCATCCTCGAGGTAGTAGACGGGGTATGTCCTACTCGGCCCACAATCCGTTAACTCTTGGATCATTTAAATCAACCCTCCCTGCCATCAAATCCCTAATGTCAACACCATCAGAGTCAAATCCGTTTACCGTATCCAGGTACTTACGTCGAGCGTTCTGTTCTCGCTCAAATCGTTTGGGATAAAACTCAGCTCCCGAGGCCTGTTTCCAATCGCGGAACCTGATCGCCGAGAACGCGCGCTCACTCATAAGCGCATATTGAATGCCCAAATCGCCCAAACGCATAATGCGCCGCAATTGCCTGAGCGAAATCATGCCGTTGACAAACTGTCTTGCAAACGAGAAATAAGAATCGTCTGCACGATAGCCTCGAATTACGTCATAGGGAGAAATATCAATCAGGCAGTTATCCAGCAGATAGCGAAGTCCTTCGCGCGCCAGCGGTGTCGAAACATTGAACTCCCTATTGTTAGCCAAAATCGCAAGCCAATTGAGAATTGAAAACTCCCCGGACTCCAAATCCAAGACTGCGAGACCATCCATATCGAGCTCATATCGATTTGCAATGCCATCAGACTCAGTCCGACATGCCCACTCCATTGCCATTTCCTCATGTGGCGTGCAATAAAACCCACACCCATAGTCATTGAATTGTCTGCATTTATCCAACGACGGATGCTCGACAACAACCTCCGACCCGTGCCAAAGCTCCATATCGACCTCCAAACAAAAATATCACCCCAGTGATAGTGTACCAATAACTATCACTGGGGTGATATAGATAGATGCAAACTATTGCCTGCCAAGAACCCTTACTAGAGGCAAGCTTCGGCGATGCGCTTTTTGAGTTCGTCGATGCCGGTGCCGGTCTGGGAGCTTGTGATGATTACATTCTCGGCCGGGACGTTGAGCTGCTTTTTGATGGCTGCTGCCTGGCGGGCCTGCTGGGTGCGGCTGAGCTTGTCGGCCTTGGTGAGGCAGACGATAAAGTTGAACTCGTTGCCCTGCAGGTAGTCGATCATGTCATGGTCGAGTTTACTGGGGTCGTGGCGAATGTCCACCAGCGACACAACCAGGTTAAAGCTGCGCTCGGAGTCAAAAAAGTCGCCGATAAGCTCGGCCCAACGGTCGCGCTCGGCCTTGGAGCGACGCGCGAAACCGTAGCCCGGCAGGTCCACAAAGTGCACATCGTCGGCCTCGAAGAAATTGATATTGCTCGTCTTGCCCGGCGTGCTCGAAACCTTGACCAGGTTCTTGCGGCCAAATAGCTTGTTCATGATGGAGGACTTGCCCACGTTGGAGCGGCCGACGAAGCTCACCTCAGGGCAGGTGGACTCGGGAATCTGCGAAACCTTGCCGTAGCTGGCAACGAACTTGGCAAGCTGATAGTTAATGGAATCGGCCATGGACACTCCTTGGTCGTAGGTTCTTACAAATAGACGCGCTATTGCGCAGCGGCAATGCGGCGGACGATATCGAGCGTGATGTCACTTGCGACACGCGCGTACTCGAACAGATCGAACTCGCGCTCGCAAATTGCATCGTACGCCTCGTCACAATTATCGCTGATAGCGCGCAACACCAGGCAATCGACACCATTTTTGGTTGCGACATGGGCAATTGCCGCGCCCTCCATGCCGACACAATCGGCATGCGTTGCCTCGATAGCGTCGTTGCGCATGGCGGCGCCCGTCACAAAGCGGTTGCCCGTGGCAATCGTGCCGACCAGGAACTGCTTGGTGCCCTCGTTCGAAGCGACTGTATCTGTCGAGGCGTCAACAAACCCACGCTCAGTAAGCACGTCGGCGGCGATATCAACCAGCGCGGGCGTCGAGCCAAACTCCTCGAGCCCCGGTGCGGACTCGGCGATAAGCGCGGTATCGGTATCCAGATAGCGCAGGCGTTTGCCGATGACCACGTCGTCGATATGGAGCTTGGGGTTCAAACCGCCCGCAATGCCCGAAAACACAACAGCCTGCGGAGCATACTTGCTAATGAGGTGCTGCGTCGCGGCAGCGGCATTCACCGTGCCCATGCCCGCCGTTGTGGCGACAATCATCAGGCCGTCGAGCTCACCGCTCACAACGGTCAAGCCTGCCTCCCGTGCCTCGCATACGTCGCTCAACTCTTCCTTAATCTGCATGATCTCTTTTTCGAGCGCACCGATAATCGCGATGGTAGCCATACCATTCCCCAAACCTATACGAAATTCTCAACCAAGGTATGGTACCAGCATTTTGTTTGACCTCGCCAAACGAACACGCTAAGCCAGCGCAGCTCGCGTATCAAACAGAGCCTTTGCAATCGCAGCCGTAACCTCGCTCGAGCGGTCGCTCCACGACATCGACGTCATGATGCTCATAACATAGCTATGGCCGTCGACTTCGATCAGTCCGGCATCGCATGTCGAATAGCAACCGTCCTCGCTGATCCAACCCGCCTTGTTACACATCTTAAAAGGTAGTCAATTTGGGACGGGCTTGTTAGCCGATGGCCGACCTGAGCTCCGCACGGCGTTTTTTCATGCCGTCCATGACGGCGTTGCGCAGCTCGGGCATGCGAGCGGTATCCATCTGGGGCACGCCCTCAAGCTTATAGGGAATCCCCAACTGCTCATATTTGACGACACCCATGGTGTGATACGGCAGCATCTCCAGACCGACCACGTTATGCCATGGGGCAATCAGGCGACCGAGCGCCTCGCACTCCTCCACCGTGTCGGTAATGCCCGGCACCACCACGTGACGGATAACGACCTTGATCCTGCGTCGCGCGAGCTCATCACCAAACGCCAGAATGCGTGCGGGATCGCAACCGGTCAGCTTTTTATGCTCGACGGGATCGGCGTGTTTAATGTCGAGCAGCACCATATCGGTCTCGTTGAGTACGGCATCGAACTTCTCGGGATGCGCGGGATCGAACGCATAGCCGCAGCTATCCAAGCAGGTATGCACGCGACCATCGGGGTTATTGTGCATGGTGCGGAACAGGTCGGCTAAAAACGCGGGCTGCAGGAGCGGCTCGCCGCCGGACACCGTAATACCACCACTGCGGTAAAACTCATGGTTGCTCTGGAACTCGTCCATCAGGTGCTCGACGGTCACCATGGTGCCGCCGTTAACCGACCAGGTATCGGGGTTGTGGCAATACGCACAGCGCATGGGGCAGCCCTGAACAAACACCACAAAGCGGATGCCGGGTCCATCGACCGTTCCCATCGTCTCAATCGAATGCACGCGGCCCAGGGCAAACGCAGAGTCCTCGGGACGAGCGTCCACACCCTCGAGCGTCATCTCAGCCATTCCCGCTACCTTGCCTCTCATTGGTTTTAGCTACATAAATGCCAGAGTCATTCTAGCCCATATGCATGATGGCGAAACGGTTTAGCGGTCAATTGGGTTGTTCTATTTGGCCCCACGCAAGAGCGGCGGGAAGGTTGTCGCAACCCGCCCGCCGCCGAGGCAATAGAAATCGATAGACGCCAGGCCTTACGCTTTAAGCGTGAGCACCGCACCGAAGGCGGTCGGGCCGCAATGGCTCGAGATGACGCCACCGACCTGAGTCCAGGTAACGTCCTTAAAGCCCAGGTCGTGCGCATAGACCTCCATGTCGTCGCGCAGCTCCTGGGAAAGGCCCACCGAATACGCCAGGCCAATGTGCGAGTAGTCGATCTCGCCCTTCGCAACCATGTGGTCAATAAAGGCGCGGGCGCATTTGAGCATAGAGCCGCGGAACTTCTTGGTCGCCACAAACTTACCGCCCGTTACCTCAATGCAGGGCTTAATCTTGAGCAGGTGGGCGCCAAGGAATGCCACGTTGGACAGACGACCGCCCGCCTTAAGGAAGGCTAGGTCGGTAGGAACAAAGCCCAGCAGCACACGGTCCATGACGGAATTCGTAAAAGCAAAGATCTCGTCGACGGTAGCATCTGGATGGGCTTCGATATACTTAGCGGTATCGACGACAACGAGCGACTGGCCCACCGAGACAAAGCGCGTGTCCATGGAGTAGACGTAGTCGCGACCCTTGGCGGCGATCTTCGATGATTGATGCGAACAGGTCGTGGCCTCGGAATACGCAAGATGCAAAATGGTCGCGTCAGGCTGCTCAGCGTGAATGCGGTCGTACACGTGAGCAAAATCCGCAGGCGCACAGCCACTGGTCTTGGGCATCACGCCAAACTCGTTGCAGCGCGAATAAATCTCGAGCGGATCGATCGAGCCGTCCTCGACGGTCTCGTCACCAATCGTGACATGCATAGGCACGCGCACGATACCGTAGCGTTCGCAGAGCTCCGGCGTCACATCCGAACCAGACTCAACCACGATTACGTACTTGCCCATTATCATCACGACCCATCTCAACATTGGCTTTTCAATACATGGCACGCGCCGCCGCACTGTTGCACAACAGCGTCCAAGCGCCAAAGAGACGCCGTCCCTTGCACACAACAAAGGACAGCGTCTCCCTGGAAGACTACGTGCTTATCTAGGATTCCATACGGTTTATTAAGGAGGGTTACTTATTCCGCAAACGGTCGCTATATGCGGTAAGCGGTAGTTGGCCGCGACAACTGCGACACATTCCGTCCAGCAAATCCAATCGTGCTCCACGCACGGTTAATGCACGAGGCGGTAGAAATTCATCGACGCCGCACCCTCGGCATGCAGCTCCATCGCCGGAACCGCCGGCGAATAGGTACGGCTCGTAAGTGCCGCCTCGCCGCCGTTGGCAAAAATCTCGACCATCGTAGTGTCCGAAAGCACGCGCAGGTCGCGAAGCTCGCTGAGCTCGATCGACCTCTGGTCGCGCCCATAGCCTTCGCCACCCATGTCAAGGGTAAGCATCCCGTCTGCATAGCGCACAAAGACACCCTTGCGGATCTCGAGCTCGACCATCTTGGCGCCCTCACAGGAAACCACAAGGTCAAACAGGCGGCCCGGCTCCTCAACGGTTTCACCGCCTGTCGCGCGAACGCAGTCGCCGCGCATCCTCTCAATCTCGTGCGCCGGCTGCTGACAGAGCTTACCATCGCGCATGCTCAGCTCTCGCGGCACCGTCAACGCGCACTGCCACCCGCGTGCCACCGTCGGGCTTTCTGCCGTCGCATCGGGACAACCCGACCATCCGATCATCAAACGCCGACCCGCAGCATCCTCAAAAGACTGCGGTGCGTAGAAATCAAAGCCGGCATCGACCATCGGGGGCATGCCCTGCCCGGCGATCTTAAAACTCGGCGCCTCCCAATCGGCCTCGATGGGAAACCACACGCACTGGTGCGGATTGCGGTAACGCCATCCATCGGCGGACACACCCTGCGGACAGCAAACGAGAATAAGCTCACCATCGAGCTCAAACAGATCGGGGCACTCCCACATAAAGCCAAACTTCTCGCCCAACTCAATGCGCGTCGCATAGCTCCAGTCCTCTAGATTGCTCGAGGTATAGACAAGCACGCAGCCGCGGTCGTCTTTCGTACGAGCGCCCAGAACCATGTAGTAGATACCATCGTGTTCAAGGATTTTGGGATCACGCACGTGCGTACCGATATCGTCGGGGTAATCGACCGGCCCAACAGCTATGCGCTTCTCGCCCAATTCGTCGGGGTTCTCGGCAACCACATGAATCTGGTTTTGCTCACGGCCCGTCAACACGTAGTCGTAATCATCGCGGTCAAAATGCTTGACGTTGCCGGTATAGAAGTAGTGAATCTTGCCGTCGTGTACAAAGGCAGAACCAGAATACGCTCCGCTCGAATCCAAATCGGAATCGGGGAACAGCACAGGGCCGCGATTCTCGTACGTCACAAAATCCTTTGTTGTCAGATGATTCCAAAGCACTGGACCGCCATGCGCAGCATCGAATGGATCGTATTGGTGATAGATGTGATACGTATCACCGATCTGCACCAAACCGTTGGGGTCGTTGAGCCAGCCAAGCTCAGGCTCCACATGGAACAGGAGCCTATCGGGGTCGGACGCGATGCGACCCGCCGTCTCATCCTGTCCGGCACGCCACTGCTCATAGTCCGCGCGTGTCACCTTATTTTTTTGATTAAACATCGCCGTTGACTTTCTCGTCTATGGGGAAGGACGCTCGACTCACACGAGTCGAACGCCCTTCCCCAAATGGACTTATCCTCAGATTACGCTGAACGGCTCAACTAGAAGCTAACGTCGAAGCCAGCGCCAGCGCCCTCTTCATCGGTGGTCGGCACGCCCTTTGCCTTGTTGTAGGCAAAGATCAAGACGATCGGCACGATAAAGGCGATGAGATTGCCGGCCACATACCACACGAGGGTCTCGGGCGTGACGATGAGCAGGCCAAGCACGCCGGTCAGACCCTGACCGATAGCGCGCACCTCAAAGAGCTTGACGAAGGCACCGCCGCAGCCTGCACCGATGCATGCGCAGATGAACGGAATGATCGAATAGCGCATGTTTGCAGCAAAGATTGCGGGCTCGGAGATACCGACCAGCGTCGGGATAAAGGACGACATGCAGATGTTGCGCTCTTTGGAGTGCTTCTTGTGAATGAGATACATGCCGATGGCGCCGCCGCCCTGGGCGATGATGGAAACCGACCAGATGGCCTGGATGTAGTTGAAGCCGGTCGTGGCAACGAGGTTGGCCTCAATACCCTGGATGAACTGATGCGTACCGGTAACGACAAGCGGCTGCAGGAACGCGGCGAAGACAAAGGCACCAAAGACGCCCATCCTGTTGTACAGGATATCGATTACGCCGCCGAGGACGTCGCCGATCAGGTTGCCGAGCGGGCCGAACACGGTGAACAGGGCGACGTTAGCAAGAATCAGGGTAACGGTCGGGACGAAAACGAACGAGACGACCTCGGGGATGTACTTCTGGGCAATCTTCTCGACCTTGGCCATAAACCAGGCAGTCAGGATTGCGGGGAACACACCGCCCTGGAAAGCAACCATGGGAATGGAGAGCGGACCAAAGTTCCAGTACTCAGCACCCGTCGGATCCATAACGAACGTGTTGCGGTTCATAAGGCTCGGGTGAACCATGACGATACCGACGAGGATACCCAGGATCGGGTTACCGCCAAAACGCTTGACCGCGCTGTACATAACCAGGACAGGCAGGTAGTCGAAAGTGGTGGCAATAATGGCAAAGAAGCTTGCGAGGTTCTTGAGGAACTCGCTGTGGTCGGCAAGGCTGCCCTCCATGCCGAAGAGTCCGTTGGCAACGATCAGCGACTTAAGGCCGATGATGATAGCAGCGCCGACAAAAGCGGGAATGATGGGGATAAAGATATCCGAGAATACCTTAAGGACCGAGAAGAACTTGCCCTTCTTGTCCGCCTCGGCGCCCTTGACCTCGGAAGCGCTGATCTCCTTAACGCCCGTCAGAGCCATAAACTCGTCGTAGACCTTGTTGACGGTACCGGTACCGAAGATGATCATGAGCTGGCCGCTGTTGTACAGCACGCCCTTGACGCCATCGATGTTCTCGAGCTCGGCCTTGTTGTACTTGCTCGTATCCTTGAGCACCAGACGCAGACGCGTAACGCAATGCGTGGCGCCCTCGATGTTCTCCAGACCGCCGACGTTATCGACGACTTGCTGAGACACTGCTTTGTAGTCCATGTTCCTCTCCATTCCTTTACGAAATCATAAGACGTTTTGATGCCATTACAGAGACGCGATCGTTGCATTTGCGCACTTGAGCGTACCGTCGGTGACCGTCAGTGCCACACCCTGGCCCTGCTTATTGCAGAAGCGAGCGTTGAGCGCAACATCATCGACAAAGATGGTCGCGATATCGTCGTCAACGACCAGGCGCACATGATGAGTGCCCTCGCCCTTAAAGAACAACGGACGCTCGAGGCCCATGTTGTTGACCTGGAACCACGGATACTGGGGGGCCGCCGTAAACTCGAGCTTGCCCTCACGCAGGTTGGCGCGGAACTCATAGGCAAGACCGGACTCGGCGTCCTCGGCAAGCTTCACCGAGAAGCCGGCAGCGTCACCGGCGAGCTCGATGTCGGCATCGAGCATATAGGTGGAACCGGCATCCGTGGCGAGCACCTGCTCGACCTTGCCCGACTCGCAGGAAAGCTCAAAGGCCTCGACTGCCTTAGCCTCGCCAAAGGCGCCAAGCATGCTGTCAGGGAGCTTGGTGCCGAGCGTTCCGTCGGCACGCTGAACGATCTCGAGAGGCATAAAGGTGCCACCCCACAGGTAAGAGCTGGGATCGCCACCCTCGTCACGCGTAGGAACCCAACCAAAGAGAACGCGGCGCTCGCCATCAAATGCGGTACGCGCGGCATAGTACGCGCGGCCATCGAATGAATCGTCAGCAGGAGTGATCCAAGGACCGTTGATGGAGCGAGACATGCGGTAACGGGTCTTGTTGCCATCACTGTACTCGGAGAACACCAGATACCACCAGTCGCCCATCTTAAAGAGATCAGGCATCTCGAACATGGTGTACAGGCCCGGATTCCACCAGTCGCCCTGGAACTCCCAGGTATCCAGGTCCTTGGAGGTGAACTTGACCAGACGACCGGTCATCAGACGCTTGTCCTCGCCCACACGCGTGCCGAGGATGAGCATGTACTCTTCGTTCTCCTCATCCCAAAGCACAAAGGGATCGCGCCAGTTGCGGTCATCGTAACCCTCCTGGGGCGGAAGCAGCGTCTCGGCGATGTTCTTCTCCCACTTGACGGCGTCGTCACTCGTTGCGTGAAGAAGAACCTGCTTCATCAAGCGTGCCTTGACCTTATCGCGATTGCAACCAGTGTAGAGCGCATGGTACTTGTCGCCCACCTTAAACACCGTGCCGGCATAAACATACTGGTCGACTTCCTCGTCGCCGCCACGCTCAAGGCTCTCGCCAAAGTCTTTGTAATTGACGAAGTCCTTGGTTGTCGCGAGTGCCCAGCCAAACGGCTCTCCGAAAGGTCCGGGGTTTCGCGTGTCACGCTGATGATAGAGATAGAACGTGCCGTCCTCGCCGTACGGCATGATGTCGCCTACCCAAATTCCCTCAGGCTGGTAATACACCTTGTGCATCCGAGACTTCCTTTCTCACGAGATACTAACTCGGTACAACTGCAAGATATGTCAATCGTTTTCATATGTCAAACGTTTTCACACCAATACGTCTTTTCGCAGTTCCAGTCGTCGGCAAACGGTTGACATATGCCGGCGAACGGTCATCAGAGGTGTTTGAGGAATTCTTTTGGCACGGGATGAACTACGCGGTTTTACCCTCAATGAGTTCAACGGGGAGCTTGATATTCGATTCGGGCTTTTCGCCGTTAACAAGAGCAATGATGGATTGCGCCGCGAGCTCTCCGATGCGATCGATATCTTGGCGTACGGTTGTTAAGTCAGGCATAAACGTCATAGTGCGGCGGGCACCATCCGCGCCCACGACCTTAATATCGCCCGGAGCGCTCAAGCCGCGCTGCTTCATCACGTTAAGACAGATAGCCGCCATCGTGTCGTCTCCCGCAAAGATGCCGTCAATATCGGGGTTCTCATCGAGGATCTTCGCAACGACCGCGCTCTTTTCGTCGTCGGGCTTAACGAACTCGACCTCACGGACAAGCGCGGGCAAACCGGCCTGCTCAACAACATCGAGGTAGGCATCGGTACGCTTATTGGCAGGCATGCGCATGCGGCTATTGCTGCGCAGGCACAGGATGCGTGAACATCCGTCATCGATCAGGCGACGCGTGGCAAGTTCGCCGATGCTATAGCTGTCGCTCGCAATCTGAACAGAGGCTTCGCCAAGGTCGCAGTCGATACCAACCAGACTCAAGCCCATCTCGGCATACGCCTCGGCACCGATATTAAGCGAGTTGACGATGACGCCATCAACCATATTGCGTCGAAGCATGTCGATATAAGAGCGCTCAAGCTCGGGTCGATTGGCGCTATTGCACAGCAGCATCTTAAAACCGTTTTCGGCCAGGGTATGCTCAATGACTTGAACCACTTGGGCATGAAACGGACTGCTGACATAGGGGACGATCATACCGATAAGATTCAGGCGACCGTTGAGCATGGCACGGGCGATATCGTTGGGCGTATAGTTGATGCGCTTCATCGCGGCATGGACCTTATCGCGGGTCTCTTGGCTAATATAGCCGCGATTATTAAGCACGCGAGATACCGTAGTAGGCGAAACCCCCGCCACCGCTGCAACTTCCTTGATGCCAGGCTTAGCCGTATCCTTAGAACGAGCACTCTCGCGAGCCATAGCACCCTCCCCCATCAACATGTCATACGTTTACATACGAACAAAGCATACCCCAACAACAGCGGGAAGACGGTAACAGCACAAGTAAGTAAACGACTCATCCAAATAATTAGGAGAGTTCCGCCTAAAGGGTGACTCCAAAGGACCCCACATGGCCGGTTTTGGGTTATTTTCCAAAACATCCCGCACTGATATTTTCTGTATTAAAGACGTCGATGATGCACCCGTATACCATTGACGTCGACACCATCAGATGCGGACCGCGCGGTGACCCCACATTCCGCTGGCGCCCACAGGGCTGCCCTCGTTTCCTGACATGTCCCG
>DBFOLV010000008.1:0-2106 GCA_048430825.1 Collinsella sp. | reverse complement strand
GAACAGGAGTCGCTCGAGCTCGTCGGGCGGCAGGTTGAGGAGCTCGTCGCCGGGACGGTGCAGGCAGACCTTCCTGAGCTTGCCGATCTCGGAAGGCACGTGCAGACCTTTCGTCATGGCCTCCTACCTTTCTTTCGGGCCCCTGTCAGGGCCGATTCGTTAGCGCCCCTCCGTGTGAGGCGTTATTGCTGACGACATATTTATATCCAAAATCAGCTCATACTTCCACCTTGCCCCCGAACGGTTTTTTATAGGGGGTGAACGGCATACACATATACTTCACGCATGGCACACTTCATCTTAATAAAGCGTATTTACGTGCTTAAACGCGTTTTAATCCTAAAATCAAATGGAACTAAACTTTGTTAAACCATCCTCAAATTGCATATTTCCAATAAAGCTATGAATAGAATTAGCGGTTCACACCGCGTCTCAACCATTTTCATTTTTATTCAGAAAAAAGTTTGTCCTATTCATTTCTGATAAATAAATTACCGTTTACCAGACGCTTGATACCGTTCACCGGAAACTCAGTATAAGGCCCAGCGGATACCGCCTCGCTTTACGGCCCCATTTGTAACAACTTGACTTCTCGGTATAGAAAAACGGACCCGCTTCCCCTAGGGAAACGGGTCCGTTTTCGATTATCTTCGGCTAATTTGGATAAGGCCCCCGAAGACCATCGGAATCCTAGCGATCGAACTCCGCCAGTGCCTCGCCCAAAAGCCTCAGGCCCTCGCGCAGAACGTCCTCGCTCGCGCAGTAGCCCAGGCGTGCGCCGCAGGGAAGCTCAAAACGGCTACCGGGGACCAGCAGCACTCCCCTCTCGGACAGCAGGCGCCTGCAGAACTCCTCGTCATCCTCGGGAATATCCAGCTGGATAAACGAGGTGGACACGCCCTGCGGGGCCGTCCAGGAAACGCGATGCTGCGTATCGATCCAAGCCTGCGCGATATCGCGGTTGCCAAACACGATCTTGCGATTGCGCTCGAGAATCTTATCCTTGTGCTCAAGCACATAGGTCGCCAGAGCATCGTTGAACACGCCGCCGCAGATCATGGTGTAATCGCGATAGGTACGGATGCGGTTGGACACCTCTTTGTCGGCCAGGACCCAGCCCACGCGGGCCGCAGGTGTCGAATAGGTCTTCGACAACGAGTTGGTGACAATGGCCCTCTCGTACACGTCAGCCATCGACATAAAGGCCTCGGTGTTCTCAAGCGGCAGATACACCTCGTCGCACAGCACGTAGGCGCCCACCGAACGGGCGATCTCGGCAATCTGGCCGAGCATATCGGCATCGAGCACCGTACCGATGGGGTTCGATGCGTTGTTGATGCAGATGAGCTTGGTGGTGGGGCGCACCAAGCGCTTGAGTTCCTCGATATCGGGCTTCCAGCCGAGTTCCTCGCGAAGCTCCCAATACTCGACCTCGGCGCCCAGCGTGCGCGGAATCTCGTAGAGCGGCGCGTAGGTGGGCCACTCGGCGATAACATGGTCGCCGGGCTCGACCACAGCCATGATGGCGTTGAGGTTAGCGCCCGTGCAGCCATTGGTCTGCAGAATGTGATCGGGATTGACCTCCCGACGATACAGCTTGGCAACCTCGGCCTTAAACTCCGGCGAGCCCTCGATCCAGCCGTAGTTCATCTTCTCGCGATCCAGGCGCTCGTAGAACGTGGCGCCGTCCTGTTCATCAAGCGCGCGCAGCTCGCCCATGGTGAGCGACGAGATCGTCGACTGGGCGATGTCCCACGTGGCGCTCTTCTCCCAAACGTTGAGCCATTCCTCAACGCCAATCGTCTTGATGTCCATGGCCAAGCTCCTTACAAAAGCAGTCATCCAATCGTGTTGACGTTCCTCATACAAGATTGGGGCGGTGCGAAAACCCGCACCGCCCCAATGGGAGACATCTAATGGCAGCTAGATGTATGTATTATGACCTGTACGGGTCCTAGAAGACCCTAGAGGTCCTCGCGCCAGAAGGGCATGCTCATGCAGCGCGGGCCGCCGCGGCCGCGGGAGAGCTCGGCGGAGGGCACGACGAGAAGGTCCAGGCCCTCCTTGTACAGCACGTCGTTGGTGACGGTGTTGCGGGCGTAGACG
>DBFOLV010000007.1:0-77860 GCA_048430825.1 Collinsella sp. | reverse complement strand
AGACAGGGTGCCTTACGCAGCCTAGCCGAAACGCACCGAGCAGACTGAAGCCCACCGGCCTAATGGCCTGGCGTCAGCATGCCGCGATTCAGTCGCACGGAGAGCATTTCCCAGTTGACAAAACTATAGGAACACCCCCCGCATTAAATTTGCGCTCGTCGGTAAGAACACCGGATAAAAACAAGAACAACGCAACAGAAAAGTTGAGGAATGGGCGAATGGCGACCGACGCGGCACATTGAGGAAGACAGTGGATAAGCACCACTGCGGAAATCGCAAGCCCACGAAGAGCTTGAAGGTAGCGATCCTTGGCCATCTAGGCTCTCCTTCCAACGAGTCTCTTTAGTCGTCGTTTAATACCACCAAGCTTGCCGCGGACACGCTGCCAGAGAGTGGGACGGAAATCCCACTTGTCCATGAGATCTGGGATGGAAAGCCCGGCAGACACGTCGTTCAAGAACTCGTCGCGCTTTGGATAAGGCGTGACAGAATGGACGAGGCTAGGGTTGCCCGCGATTACCCCATCAAGCGTCGCCGGACCGTTTGCAGTAAGCCCAGAAATAGCCTCGAATGCCCGCACGCCCTTTTCGGTATTGCATAGGACGGCAGATACGCCCTTGGAGTTGTCGACCTCGGGATGGGTATTCTGGAACCCCCAGAAATCACCGAGCGTGATATCGGCGCCGCTGGAGCGCTTTGCTGGACATGCCAGACAGGACGAACGAAGGCTCGCATTGGCCAGAAACGCTTTCATGTACCAGTCTTTGCCGAATATCTGGGACTCGGTGTCCCCGGTGTTGTCTTTCTCCGCTATGTGCTTGTACATAGCGGAGAAAGACAACCATCCGGTTGTCTTACTCCGCATATTGACGTCGCAGACGTCCGACCCGAAGGCCTCACCACGGTAGTCGACCCAGCGCGACCAGAGCTCTGGAGACGGAACACCGTGGCAGATGACGTCGACGCCGAGGAAGAGGTCAGAGTCGGCGAGTTTCCCCAGGTATGAGCGCATGCCAGCCACCTGGCATGCAGTACCGGCAAAGAGCGCCGGCCTGCCTTCACGCAGGGCAGCGCGGACGCCCTCGAAGACGCCGCGGCCAACCGCGCTCTGAACGTATTTCGAGCGCATAACGGCGCCGAGCGCCGGCCTGTCCTCCACGAGCACGTGACGAAGCTCGCGGCAACCGTCCGTCCACGCGGCGCCCGCCACAACACCGCCGCGCGAGAGAGCGTCACCGGCGAGTAGACCGAACACGCCGCCCGACGACGATCTATCGAGCAAGCCGACGTCATGAGCCTTCGCCCAGAGGGCGAACTCGCACCCGTCCTCCCCAGGGGCGTTGAGCGCCGGGCATACGGCGTCGCACGCCCCGCAGCCTACGCACCCGGAGGCGTCGACGGTGGGGTGTAGGAAGCCACAATCATCGGGTTCCATGGAGATGCATGACTTGGGGCAGCGGGCAGCGCACGCGCCGCAGCCGCAGCAACGGTCGCCAAGCGAGACGACCCTCGGGGATTTCTCGGAATCATTCATGATGGACCCTATCTAAGGAACGGGAGACGAGAGACGACCGCGATACGTTCGTCCTTCGTTAGGACGGCGAGCCAAAGGGCTATGGCGAAAAGCGCGCTGTAAACGGCGCCCCACTCGAGGAACGCGGGCCATCCGTTGACGGGCAGGACCGCCGTGCCAGCGAGGCAGGCGACGGTGACGGCAGCCCAGGCGAGCAGCACCGGCAGGTTCCGCTTCCAGAAAAAGAGCATGTCGAGACCGACCCGCTTCTGGTAGTACCAGTTCATCCACAGTCCGTTGCCGAGCACGATGCTGACGACATAGGCGATCGCGGGGGCCCACGGCCCCAGCGCCGGGGCGGCCGCGGCGGTGAAGGCAACGTTCCCGACCGCCATCGCAAGGTAGACGAGACTCCTGGCGTGGTGCATGTTCTTGGCCCTCTGGATCTCGATGCCGACGTTCTGACAGAGGGGCACCATGACGGGTAGCGTCATGGCGAGCACGAGCCAGTAGGCCTCGGCGAAGCCCGGGCCCGCCCACCTCGTCACGAAAAACTTCCCGAGAATAGCGAAACCTCCGTACACCCAGCAAAACAGTACCATCTGGTAGCGGCCCACGCGCGTCATAAGGCGAGTGAGCTCGGCGTTGTCGTCCGAGGTGGCGACGATGCGGTTGACCTTCGGAATGAAGACGTTCGACATCGTGGTGGAGAGCGAGTAGAAGACCTGGCGGATGTTCACGGCCACCGCGAACAGAGATACCGCAGTCGCGCCCGAGATGGCCCCCAGCATGATGTTGGGCACGCTCTGATTGACCATCTCGCAGACCTGGTTACCGAAGATCCAGGCACTGAAGGCGGCGATGCCGCGCATGACGCCCCAGTCGGCACCCCTGAGCTCGAAGCGCATGCCCAGCACGACGATGGCGTAGCGCGCGTTGAGGGCGAGCAGGACGAGGTTCACCGCGAGCTGTGCTAGGGCAACGCCCACGGGCCCCATACCGGCGGCCAGCAGGGCCCAGGCGCACAGCGGCGTCGCAAGCGTGGTGACGAGCTGCCTGGTCTGCTGGTAGACGAAGCGCTCGTGCGCCGTGATGTAGGAATTGAACACGACGGTGAACAACGTCGAGGCGACGTTGAGCGTCATGATGGCGAGCAGCTCCCGGGCGAGCGAGACCTGCGCCTCGGTGAACCCGGCCGAGAACACCGCGCCGGCGTTTGCGGAGAAGCCCATGCCGAGGGCGACCGCCGCGGCTGTGACGGCGACGTAAAGCGTGAGGTACATGCCGTTCAGGTGCCGGATGTCGCGCTCGCCGCCGTGCGCCACCGTCTGCGTGTAGAAGCGCACGTAGGCCTCGGAGAAGCCGAAGGACAGGAGCGTCAGCGAGAAGACAAAGGAGTTCGAGCTCTGGAAGACGCCGTAGTCCGCCTGCCCCACGTAGGACAGTAGCATCGGCGTGTAGACGAGGTTGACGAGGTTCTTTGCGAGGATGTTGGCGTAGCCGAGGAGGGCGCCCGCCTTACGCTGGCTAGCCACGGGCGGCCTCCGAGGGAATGCTCAATCCACATCTATCGAGGAATTCAACAACGATCTTCCTCTGAGCTGCCAACCTGTCATACGCCTTTGAATAGTCACTCTCGAGCAGTTCCGAATTACATACGGAAAGAATTGACCGCTCAACGAAAGAAACACCCAGCTCGCTGGCTAGCGTGTCGAATCGGCTGCTCATGTCTGGACCAGTGGACTCACGAGGGCAATAAATCAGCGGCTTCCCGAACAAGATCGAGAAAATTGATCCGTGATATGAATCTGTCGCTACAAGCTTTGCGTGACGGACGGCATAGAGGAACTCTGAAGGCCCGAGGGCGTAGTAGCGCGCATCCCCTAGTAAATCGACCCTCTTGCAGCTAAGTGAATCACAGATTTCGGCAACCCTCTCTTCGTAAGCTGCACTCCCGAGGAAGTACGTCAATACATAATCATTTGGAAGCCCGCAGTGCGGCTCTTTTTCATACCTTTCCCACCAGGAGCCGTCAAACATCAGTGTTGGGTCAATCAACACCTCGGCCTTTAAGCCGTACAGACTGTTTATAAGCTCGGCGCTCTTCTGCTCACGAACGGACAGCCTATCAAACCCGTCGAAATAGCCGTGGAACAGCTCACGCTTCTCCTCGGGAATCGTCGGAGCTGCCAAGCTTGGCGAAAAAGCAATGCGCTTTTCTCTTGGCGAAAACGTGAGAAACATAGTGGAGTTAGCGTCAGGGGAATACGGAGACCAAACTTGGTCGCTCCCAGCAACGAAAAAGTCATAGGATTTAATGTCACGTGGAGGGTTGGAATCAGATATAACCTCCCGGCTAAAGGAAATGTTACGGGAATTGAAATCCTCAAACGAACGATGCCTCTGGATGTGGGCAACGGCAAGCCCCTTTGGAATGAGCGAAGCCAAAGACTTGAGCTTGTATTTGGCAGATCTCGAGTCCTTCTGTCTGAACGTAAGGACATCTGCACCCGAGAGTTTGAGAGTTTCTTGGACAGCAAGGTTCTGGAGCCTCTGCCCATAGTTGTCCCCATGCGTAAATGTGGAAATGCCTATTTTCATGTTCAAACCTGTTCTTCGTCTCTATCAATAATCAAATAGTCTGCAGCCGAGGAATTCCACGACCAAGCCAGCGCTCCACAGAGCAGCAGTAGGCACAAGCAGCAGTTCACCCTTGTAAAGCACTGCGTATACAGAAAGGTAATAAGAATTGTTAGCAAAAGGAGCAAACGAACAATCCGGCCATTAGATCCTTTTTCCTGCTCCATAAACTCACTAACCACGGAGTGGAAAAACGCTACATACGCTGCCGTCTCCCAAACCCCCATGAGAATCAAGAAAGACCCCATATCCGCTTGACCAAAGTGGTTAAACGACATGAACCCGGACGCGTAGAAGCTTGAGGCTCCAAGACCCTCTCCGAGACTCCATGTAGCCGGTCTCAAGAGAGCGAAGCCGATGATAGCAATCCTCTCGTTACTGCCGTCGGCAGCAGTACCGACGGAAGCTGAACTGCCAACCATATCGAACAGACCAAACACTTGCGTATCCACGAGGATCTGGAACGCAGGCACCAAGGCGTATGCAATTGTCAGGATAAAATACAAGGCGACAAGCCAAAAGAAGGGACCCGAAACATCCGCTTCTCCTCTCATGACTGAAATAAGCCAGAACATCACTAAAACGAGAGGAAGGATTATGAAGAGCGCCTTATTATCGTTGAGTGTCGCAAGATAGAAGGACAGGACGATAAGGCAGACGTTGTAAGCGATGGCAAGGGATGGCCAGAGAGGACCCCGAAGCCTCCTAATCCAGACGAAGTTGTAGAGCACGACGAATGAAGTGTAAAGGGCCACCGCATGGACGGACGCATAAGAGAACAGGCCGGAGATATTGTCCTCGAAGTAACTGATGTCGTTCGTTGTCGCAGCGATCATCCCATGGGTAGAGTACTGGATAAACATGATCGCCATATTGAGAAGCAATATGGCGTTGAAGACCGGAAAACCTGCATCAAAGAGTCCAAGAAGAAAATCCCTCTTGTTAGTGACCAAAAGAAAGAAGTAAAGCGTATAGACAAACGGGTAGAGGAGCAGCAAAATATTCGCCCTAAACGTTTCCATATTGCCACCCAAGAGGGCACCAGACAGCCACCCTGCAACGGTAATCAGCCCAAGTAGTAGCGCTCTACCGCTATATTTCCATCCGGAGAAGAGCGCCCTCACGCAAATCATGCCGGTAATTACCCAGTTGAGGTATCGCCCCAGACCATAGTACTCAAGGAAGAAAACCTGCGCCAAGATACCTATAACGATCGTCGCATCCGCCAGGTCACCCATGCAAACGGTTAGAACGCCTTGCTTATTAGGGAGATACCAACGACCTCTTCGACCAGCCCGCTCCTCCGCTTTATTTATAACGAGCCTCGCATGCCTATGATCTTGCATTGAGTACCTCCAGCAGCACACGTTCAATCAGCCTCGTGTGCATGTGAACTCCCGTGTTGAGACCTACCGAGGAGCATGGAAGCAGGTCTACGATCTCATCTGAATCGACAAGATCGAGCGGACCAGGCTTTCCGCTCCTGAAACGATTGACCTCCCTGATAAGCCGGCTCTTATCCCTAAACAGCCCGATTAGCTCCTCCTCGTTATTCAGCACCAAACCGGACCCATGCTCAACGACAAAGTCGGCGACATTGCCTGCACATGCACTCGAAATCGTATAAGCGTTTGCGGAGTAAGATTCCATACAGGTGTAGCTATAGGTCTCTGGACAAGATGGCCACATGACAACGATGGCAATCTCGCACTCCCTGAGAGAGTCGGTCATGGCATTTGGGTGCTTCTCATCAAATTCGACAAACCGCTTGTTCATCCCTGGATACATATCGTTCGAGCTGTTGAAGACGAAGAACTCGTACTCTTGTTCATCGACCGCAGATACGAGGCGAAGCCAGGTCTCCCAGCCCTTTGTCTTCCTTGGCATCCCCAGAAAGGCAACCCTGATGCGCTCCCCTGCGTTCAGAGGACGTCTGTTGCCCAGATACTCTCCAAGCAGCTTTTGGTGCGGTATTACATCAACAAGGCCCTCGTATTGGGGCCTGAATGAGAGAAACCGATTCTTCGTATAGGTCGAAGGTGCAACAAAACGGAGATTTTTGATGGAGTCAAACAGCCCTTGGATCTTCGACTCCACACGAAGGCTGTTACTGAAGTGGGGGCATTTCTCGCAGGGAGCGTCGCCGAGCCTTGAGCTGTCACAAAAGCCGCTCCTATTTTGGAGGTTATAGCTTGTACAACACAGGTAATAGTCGTGGAGAAAGGCCCTGACCGGTGTTTTGCCTGTAACTTTTAGCAGTTCGGAGACTTTCTCAAGGCTCACGTACAGAAGGTGGTGGATATGAAGCTCAAGAAGGCTGAAGCCGCTTTTTTGCCAGCTGCAAAGGGCCTCGCACACCTGGGCAATACTGAAAACACCAGCCTCCACCCCATCGACCGTAACCCCGAATTCGCAAAATAGCATCTGGTCGTCCCTGAACAGGGTCTTCTTAACCGAGTGGAGATAGACGTAACTTATGCCGTGCGACGCCATGGCCTGCTGACTCGCCATAATAGCCTTTGGGGTGCCGGTCTTGTCCTTGAGATAGTCGCAAAAGGCAAGCGCTAGGACGTACCCACTATTGTGCGGTTTGGGGATGCTTTTACTCATATCATCGCTTCCCAAACAAGAGGAGAGATCTATTGAAAAGGCCCTCTTGTAGACTGCCGAAATTCAGCCTCGAAGAGAAAGAAACCCTGCACCTAGCCATGAAAGAAGCGTCCATTTTCGATACCAACTCTCCAAGAGCACGCTCTGGAGGAAGAATGCAGTCGGAATAAGTTGAAAGAAGTCCAGTAACTTGCTTTGCAAGAGTAATCTCTCGCGGATGACAAAAACTATTGATTTTCTCAATCACTTTAGATGGTAAATCAGTACTCACACCGACCACATTACGACCATGCTGGCGATATCCCATATGAGGAGAAGCATCGAAAACAATCCGATAACCCAGCAGCACGCATAGATTAGCTATCAGCTTATCATGCATGATGACGGGATGGGGCAGCTCATGCAAGCAAACAACTTCCCAAATACGCCTATCAAATACTTGCGTACATCCCATAGGTGACCCAATGCAAAGCTGGTTGAGAGGGTCGTTATCTCGATAAGATATGCACCTTTGTTGCCCATAGGTTAACCGGCCCATCTCATTACCAGCTGAATCTACAAGTCTTGAATTGCAATGATAAAGAGCCAAATTCTCCTGCTTCTTAAGCTGTTTAATCGCAGTTATCAGTTTATCGCTATCCCAAATATCATCTTGGTCGGAAAACGCATAGTAATCAGCTTCGGGAGCATTCCGCAACAACGTCAAAAACCCTAAAGCAGGTCCTAGGTTTTCTCCTGTTAACAAAGTCAGACTGCCCTCATCTGCATAGCGCTGCAGAAGATCACGAGTACCATCAGATGACCCGTCATCACGGACAAAAAGACGTACGTCAACTTCAGCCTGCGAGAGAATGCTGTCAATTTGTTCTGAAATAAATGGGATGCCGTTGTATGACGCCATTAATACGACGCACTTTGGCACCTTGGAATTACTCAACATATGGATTACCTTATCATTAATGCCTAAAGCAAACGCTCTCGATGTGTTAACCCCTGAGCAAACGCAGTGCAAGCAGTATATCCTTGACCAAGTACTTGGCGCAGTCTTTTGGCCTCGCCCTGAGAACGAGTCGGTTAACCCGTACCCCGTTACGAAAGCCGTCCATAAAGGTATTTCTTTCTATAGGCTTCGTCGAAGGACGTTGAAGCTGTTCATTGTTGGCCACAGCTAGACCAGGATCAACCGGCAAAAGCTCAAGGTCCGTCATTTCTAACAGTTCTCGACCCTTGTCTGTCTGCACAAGTGCGAGGGATATCCCGTTCGCGACCTCATCAGAAAGCTCGCTACCCCATGAATCGCCAAGCGTAATATCGGAGACACGATCACCCTTGGCGTAGCGGCAGGAGTAGCAGCCTTCCGTATACGGTAAACCCGAGAGGAAAGCAATCGAGTAGCGATCGCGGACACCCGTCCTACCCACAGTTTCAGCTCCGCGATAGCGGAGCTGAAACTGGACTTTCTTTCGAAAGTCCAGTATCAGCTCATTAGACAGGTTGTTACCTGTCTCTTCCAAGAATCGGCTCAGGACCTTGGGGGACGGTGAACCATGACAGATAAGGTCGATGGTGTAAAGGGAATCGGCTAAACGGCTTCCAACGAAGTTACGCATCGCAGCAACCTGACAAGGAAGACCGATAAAGAGAACCCTTTGACCACCTTGCAGGGCCTCCCTAACCTCGCGGTACGCACCAAGCGGATTGCTTTTGACGTATTTGGAGCCTTGGGCCCTCCTCAAGTAATCCGCATCAGAAGTGAGGTGGAACCGGAACTCACCGCCCTCCTGTGCACATGAACACACTAATCCATTTGACGCCACAAACGCCTCCGAGATGGCCGTAGCCAGACCCCCGGACGAAGATGACATTCTGAGCGATGTATCTTTCGCCCACCCCTGTAGCCACTCGAGAGGACGCAACGAAGATGGGGATACCATCTGGGGACACGTTTTCTCGCACAGTCCACATCCCACGCACCTTGTAGGATCAATACGGGCGTTATACGCCTCAATCGTATCCTCAATGGCAATCGCTCCATGTCGGCATGAATCGACGCAGGCCATACAGCCAGCGCACATATCCTTCTTGCATACCGTCCTAGTGCCAACGTTTGACAATGCCCTACTCCTCAATCATGCTCTTGAGCTGCGCTAGGGACTTCTCCCTCTCCGCACCCATCACGTCGTTGACCCGACCAAAGTCAATCTGCTTGGATGCTAACTCGACATCATCTAGATTCTGAAGCACTCTGTCCGTGAGGTCCGTGAGTCGCAGAATACTCACGTTCCTGCTCGAGGTTCCGTTCTTGGGCAGCACTTCTACCAGCGGCGTATTGAGATTTATGGCAAAAGCCGTACCGTGGAATGAGTCCGTGACTAGGCATGCTGCGTTGTCGACATACGAGAGAAACTCAGCAAGCGTTGGCAGCCACTTGAACTTGCCCTCGCGTGAGGCCTGGTGCAGGCTTGCGGAGATCCGTATCAGGGGCAAGCCAAGCTTTTTGGCAACCTTCACGGCGTACTGCCCCACCGTCGGGTCGCTGTGAATCTGGTAGACGAGGATGTATTCGCCCTTCGGGGCAGGTGCCGCCATCCTTCTCCACGCCTCGCCATCAAGCAGCAGCGTGGGATCGACAACCTGTCCGGCCTCTATGCCCCACGAGGCAAGCTGCTCGCGCGCGGCATCCTCGCGTACGAACACGGCCTCATATGCTCGAAGGTCCTCGAGAAACCTGGGGCGCACGCTATCCGGGATATTCTTCTTACCAAAGCTTGCCGCATATGAGATGCGCCTTGCGCCCTCGGGAGCAAACTCAAGCGCGTATGACAGGTCGTATGCGCCCGAGCTGATGGGACCCCACACCTGATCGCTTCCAGTCATATAGACATCGGCCTTGGGCGGATTAGCCTTCAGCTCCTCCAGGGATGCATAGTGAGGGCTCATCTTAAGCAGCTGGGAACGCTCACGCGCAAACCGCTTGCCCGCCACCCTTGTCTCAGGCTCCATCAGAAGTCTGTAGACAGACTTCTTCAACGGGTTCCCGTTCCAGGACGGCTTTGTCGAAAGAAGCGTCCTCACCTGCTGGGATACGTCCTCACAAGCAGGTACATAGTCCATAATCTCGAACTCATGCCCCAAGCTCTCTACCGCTCGTTGTGTCGCATATGCCTGGAGCAGGGAGCCATAATTAGAGATTGCGTGCCTGGTTATGCAGGATACTTTCACGTGTTTCCTCCGATTGATATCGAGCAACCGCTATTTCTGAATTTTTGCATTCGATTTTTCCACCCGGCTGCACTACAGCGCCTCCTCAGTCTCGTACACGTGCGCGTCGGCTCGGCTTGCGTCGGAAAGGCCGTCGTTGATCGCGGCGTGCATGTCGCAGGTGGAAAGAGCGTCCAGCTCCTCCTTCGTCACCTTGCCCGACTCGTAGTCGCGCACGATGGGGAGCTCGTGCATGTCGAACTTCTTGCCGGGCTTGAGCTTGTGCGCCAGCACCCACGACGCGGGTTTCCAGATGTACTTGTGCATGGCAGGAGACACGGAGCCGATCATCCAGCAGTTGCGGTCGCAGTGGCGCACGCAGCCGCGCACTTTCTCGGCCTGGGCGCTCTCCCACAGCTCATCCCAAGACTCGTCGTTAAGGTTGCCCATAACGAGCTTCTCCTTGGTGCCGTTGCAGGGCATGACGTCGCCGTAGGGGTCGATGAAGAACGTGTCGAACGCCATATCGCACGGGAGCAGGCGCTTCTGCCCATAGATGTAGTTGATGAGGCCCATGTTGAAGTACGCGCGGAACCACTTCTTGGGCTCGTTGGACTTGAGGAGCTCGTTTACCAGGTCCTCGAAGTTCTGGGCCACCATGGGACGGTCCTTGATGATGTTCTTCGCCTCGACAAAGTAGAAGCTGTTGTGCAGGCTGGCGGTGGCGAACTCCATGCCGAGCTCGTCGGAAAGCTTGTACAGCGGCACCAAGTCCGCAGCGTTGCGATCCTGCACCGTCATGCCAAAGCCCACGTCCGGGTGCTTCATTTCCACGAGCTTCTTGAGCGTCTCGTAGCCGCGGTTGAAGCCGTTCTGGAGACCGCGGATCTCATCGTTGGTCTGCTGCAGACCCTCGATGGAGATGCGGATTCCCACCTGGGGGAATTCCTCGGCAAGGGCGATGATGCGGTCGGTGAAGAAGCCGTTGGTGGAGATGACGATGCGGTCGGACTTCTTGTACAGCTCGCGCACGATATCCGCAAGGTCGGTCCTGATGAAGGGCTCGCCACCGGTGATGTTGGTGAAGTACATGCGCGGGAGCTTCTTGATCACGTCGAGGGAGAGCTCCTCCTCCGGACGGCTGGGAGCCTTGTAGCGGTTGCACATGGTGCAGCGCGCGTTGCAGCGGTACGTTACGATTACGGTTCCGTTGAGTTTCTTCTCGGCCATGGGTTAGGCCACCACCTTCCGGTCAATTAGTTCTTGATACAGGGAGACGAGATTCCGGATGTATTCCTCTTGATTACAGTTCTCTGCCACGAATGAACGGCAATGCGCGCTCATCGCGGCGTAAGCCGCAGGATCGGCGGCCACCGCCGCACCCCTACGGATTGCATCTGCGAGTCCTGCCTCATCGTGGGCTTCAGCCAGGAAGCCCGTTTCACCCTCACGTACCAGCTCGGGTATTCCGCCCATGTTCGTACCGATAACGGGCTTGCCCGCGGCGAGTGCCTCGAGAACCGCATATGGCGCGTTCTCGAGCCACTCTGACGGCGCAGCCGCCAGAGTGGCTCGATTCACAAGTCCGCGCAGGGCGTCACCGGTTTTATATCCAACCAGCTCAATCCTCGAGCTTATTTCGTTTGGCATTGCGGAAACTTTGACCTTCACAGCATCACATTCAGGGCCATCGCCTGCAATAACAAGACGCCAATCAGGGATCACCGGTGCCGCCTTCTCAAAAGCATGCACGAGCGTTAACACGCCTTTCTCGCGAGAAAGGCGTCCCAGATACAGCATGTAGGGATCTTCATTATTTTGGTTGGCAACTTCCCGTGACATCGAATCGGGATTCAGGAAATTCCGCATGAGGACAAGCTGACGCTCGGGAAGCCCCGCTTCAATAAACTTGTTCCGCATGAACTCACTCGGGCAGATGATGCGATCGAGACGTGAATAGGTTTTGTGCCGTTTAAGCCACTCCGCCTCAGCCACCGCTAACGCGCTTTTTGCGATCGAACCCTTTACGCACTTCTTCTTAAGGCAATTGCCAAAATGACCCCCGAGACACGAATCGCAAACGTTGCCCTCGGAATCAAGCATAAGATAGCTCGGGCAAGCAAGAATCAAGTCGTGCGAGGTATACACAACCGGCGTTGGATGCTGCTTTAGCCAAGGAGCGTCCAAGATGGAAAACGTAATCTGCCTATGAGTGAGATTGAGATGGATTACATCGGGCTGGAATTCACGGCACAGCGCATCGAACTTCTCGCGCGCCTCTTTGGAATACACAAGTGCCTGCGCGGCCTTCGCCTTATCGACAATAGAGCTCGGTCCGTTATAGTCGCGATTCGTTACAAAGTAACGCGACCACTCAGTCGGCTCATTACGCTCATCCTCCATGCTGAAGAAGGCAACTTCATGCCCAAGAGCGCGAAGACCATCGGCAAGAGCAAAGTAGTACGTCTCGCTTCCACCCTTGCGCCAATGAAACTTATTTACAAGAAGGATCTTCATTACGCACACCCTCATACAAAGCAAGCGTCCTTTGGACGACGCTGTTCCAGTCATAGCCATTAATCGCGCGGTCACGTGCCATGGCGCCCAGCCTCTCCGCTTGGGCAGAATCCGCTATCAGGCCTTCAAGCACGTCGCGCAGCGCCCCCGCGTCTCCGTGTGGGAACGTGAGCCCGCAACCCTGCAGAACATCCGCGCACTCGGGAATATCCGAGGTAACGCATGCCGCACCGTGAGACATGGCCTCCAGCAAGCTCATGGGCAGGCCCTCAACGTCGGAGGGGAGCGCGTAGCAATACGCGTTGGAGTACAGCTCGGAGAGCAGGTTGCCCTCAACGTGGCCGGTAAAGAGCACGCGGGGGTCGGACGCGGCAGCCTCTTTGAGCGCCACGGCGTAGTCGTCCGTATCAGAGGAGTCGCCCGCGATAACCAGGCGCTTATCCGTCTTTACCTGCTTGTACGCCTCCACCAACAGTTCCGGTCGCTTCTCGGGCACAATGCGACCGAGGTAGAGGACATAGGAGCCCTGGGTGAGCCCCAAGCGCTCGGAGATCTCCTTCGCGGGAAGATCCGCCTCGGGAGTGATGCCGTTGGGAATGAGCGTAGCCTCGCGGCCGTAAGCCTCCTTGAAGTACTCCTGATTGCCCCGGGAAAGCACGATGAGCGCATCCGCGCACTTGGCCGCCGTCGCCTCGCCGAACTTGATGTACTTGGAAGCCAAGCCGCCCCATTTTGCACGCTGCCAGTCCAGGCCGTGGATCGTTGCCACGGTCCTGATGTCCGCGGAACGCGCAAAACGAAGGGGGACGCACGGCCCCTCTGCGTGATAGTGAATTACGTCTGTCCCGTCTTTGATGGCGGCCCTTGTTGCGGCAAAGCTGCTCGTGAGCGCAGAGAGCCCCTTGATGTCCAGAGCCTTTACGGGAACGATGCGGTAGCCATCCTTCTCGTAGGGCTCGGAAGGAGCTCCTTCGCCCATACGGTCGTAGCAGGTTACTTGGTGACCAAGGTCTGCCATACGGCGAGCAAGCTCGCCTACCACCACTTCTACGCCGCCCTCGCGCGAACCCGTTCTCTTTTGGCCTATCATGGCGATGCGCATGCTACACGGCACCTTCCCCAGAGAACATCGTCTTCAGCGTGCCGAATATCAACCGCAGGTCCTGGCGCAGGCTGCGATTCTCTATATAGTGAAGATCCAGCTCAACCATTTCGTTGAAGCCCAGGTGGCTGCGGCCCATTACCTGCCAAGGACCGCTGCAGCCGGGTTTTACCGCCAGGCGCTTCATGTCGTGCTCGCTGTACAGGGCAACCTCGCGCGGCAGGCCGGGGCGCGGGCCAATGAGGTTCATTTGGCCCAAGAACACGTTGATGAGCTGGGGCAGCTCGTCGATGCTGTGCTTGCGAATGAAGTTACCCACACCGGGAATAATGCGCGGGTCGTGCTTCATTTTAAACATGGGGCCAGTGGCCTCGTTTTGGGCCTGCAAGTCCTTGAGCATTTGGTCTGCGTTGGGAACCATGCTGCGGAACTTGTAGATCTTAAACAGGTAGAACGTGCCGTCTTTGCGCACGCGGCCCACGCGCCACTGTGAATATAGGGGGCTGGCGCCCGGGCTCTTTATGCAAATGACCACGCTCAGAATTACCCCGGGAATAAAGAGCAACACCAGGGCTCCGCCGGCGGCGACAATGTCCACCGTACGCTTAACAACGCGGCAGAGCCTGTGCCCAAGCTCGGGCTTCACGCCGGAGTTGGCACCGCGCAGCATCTTGTACGCTTCTTCGTTTGTAAGGTAATCCCCCGCAGCACCGGCTGCGGCAGTGACGGAATTCGCCGTGGCGGCCGTGCGCGTCTCCCGCGCGCCCTGTGCCATGGTCATCATCGTGTGCTCCAAGAGCCCCTCCCCCGATACTTTTTGCCTTCGGTCGTCCGCTTGCGAGCTTGCAGCTAGGCGATCGCTCTTCTGTGATTGCGCATAACGCGCTGCTCTTTTGAAAGCACCGCAAGGCCAACGCGGGTGGTTACGCGTCGGCCGCACAAGTCGAGCTCCAAAAAGGCAGTGCTCTTGCGTCTGTTAATGGTTTTTATTAGGCCTTCGTGGCCCAACAGTGGACCTGCCGTCACTATGACCTGGTCACCGTCTTTTAGGGCCTCGCTCATGGGCACTACGCGGTCTCCCCTATGCGTAAAGCCGCCAATAAGCTGAACCTCTTCTTTTGCCAGCGGCACAAACTGACCGTCCTGGGAAAGCACCCGGGCAAAGTCGTCCATACGTAGCAGATACTGTTGCACGGTTCGAGGATCTGCCGTATCGCAGATAAGATAACCGGGAAAGAGCGGCTTAGTCGTATTGACCCATTCGCCGTGTACTTTAATTTCGGTTTGAAATTGAGGATAAAAGAGCTCCTGCATGGCGCTCGTAGGCACCATACGCTCGATGCGCTCGCGCATTACATCTTCGCGACCGTTAATGACTTGGATCACATACCACACGAGCACCACCCCCTTTCTGTCTTACATGTGGCTCACGGGATTTGGGTATGGCTTCGCCAGGGCGCTTTTGCGCGAAGGCGCTCCATATTCAAACCCTGAGCCCAGTTGGACAAGCACGTGGCTCTGCCCCACCGTGAACGGTATGTATAAGCGCAGTTACTAGAGATGCGGCCGTGTATCGCAAAAAGACCGCGTTTCCAGCTGGCTGCGTGCGAACCAGTCAAGCGGGAACAAAACTGGACCGCACGCAAACAGCTGCAGAACTGTTACGTTTGAGCATGCGAATAATAGTTATTTACATCTACGAATTACGTCGATGCAAATAACTAAAGTCGCATGACTTCTTTATTGGAGCTCGTGGTGTTTCTGGCACCGCCGTTACGGCTGGATGCTGATCGACCCTGCGCTTTGTGGCTTACTGAAGCCGTGAGCACAGTTGAACTCATGTAACGTTAGGTATCCTAGCACAAGCTGTTAGTGAAACTGATTTGGGCTGCGTTGGACAACATATCGTTCATTTAGCGTGCTTAAGGGAGTTATTTTGGGATGTTGTTCACGTTAATGCAGGTTAATGGGATGCTAACGGTGATTAGGCGCGTTCCTGAAGCCCATATGGAACGGCGATCTACACTGATAATCGCGTTTGGCTAACAAACTATGTACAGACATGGGAAATAAATTGTGCAACTTTTTGTTGGCGTAGGTGGGGTTTGTGGCGCGTGGTGTTTTGGCATGAAAAAAGGCCTTCGGAATCCCGAAAGCCTTGCAATCACGATGGTGGAGACGAGGGGGATCGAACCCCTGACCTCTTGACTGCCAGTCAAGCGCTCTCCCAGCTGAGCTACGCCCCCGTGACGAGGAGATACTATAGGGGAAGACTTTCTTTGATGCAAGGACTTTTTTGGGTTGAATCTCTTACTTACGGGTTTTCCTGGGACGTGGCAAAAATAATCACTCTGCGAGCGATTATTTTTATCCGCCGTCCCGATAAAACCCTGATGCGATAGACCTTACTTGTAGAGGTAAGCGATGGCGGTGCCGGTGTGGACTTGGATCGTGGCTGTTGACCTGACGACGTTGCTAATGCCCGTGTCGACTAGCAGGCCCAGGGGGCTGTGATCTAGTTCCCACTCTAGGCCGTGCTCACTCACCTCGGTGTTGGGGGCTATGGCGATGATGGAGAAGGTTTTGCCCTCGGCGCCCTCAATGGTCCAGGTCTCGTTCTGACGCAGGATTCTGGCCGTCACTTCGTCTTCTTCGATCCAGACGGGGACATCCGCATAGCCCGCCAGTAGCCCTAACACAGAAAGAGCCATATCCGGACGGCCGCCGGTGGCGCAGGTCGCAACCACTTCGGCACCCGGCCAGCGACGGCGGACGGAATCGAGCGCCAACGCAAGATCGGTATAGTCCTTGTACGGGTTGTGGCGCTCAACTTCAAAGTCGGTGGCGGCATCGACCAGTGCGCGCCCCGCATCGCTCACCGTGTCGGCATCCCCCACATATACGTCGCAGCTCAGGCCAGCGCCCAGCAGCGCGTCGAGTCCGCGGTCCACGGCGACAACGTAATCGCACTCCCCCGCTAGCCTACGCAACAGATCCGCGCTCGCCACCACGGGCGAGCCGCAGACCACTAATACCTTGCAAGCCACAGCCCTCGCCTATCCCTCAAACGAAAGTACGCGGGCCAGATCCAGCTCCTCGTAGCTGTCGATAAAGATATCGCAGTTTGCGCGCACATCGTCGCGCTTCATACGGCCGTGCGGGTCATAAATACCTACACGCTTAAAGCCGGCGGTGCCAGAGCTCTTTAGGCCAAAGACGGCGTCCTCAAACACCCAAGCGCGCTCAAACTTGTGCCCATGGCGCTCCTCCAGGCGGCGCAGCGCCAGCTCGTATACGTCGGGGAACTGCTTAGAGCGACCTGCCTCGCCCGTGGTGGTCACAAACTCCATGTAGGCATCGAGCCCGGCACCCGCAAGCGCAGACTTAACCAGCTCGGCCGGCGTGGACGTGGCAACGCACATGGCAATGCCGGCCGCCTTCGCCTGCTCCAAAAATGCAAGCAGGCCCTCGCGCGGCGGCACCTTGGAGTAGCCGTCGATCAAAATCTCGCCCAGCTCGCGATACAGCTCCTCGCCATTCGCGCCAATGCCCCACGTGTCGTGGTAGGCCTGGCACTCGTCCTCCAGCGACAGGTGCTCAAACTGGGCAAAATCATCGACCGTCACGTCGACACCGTGGCGGTGCAATAACTCGGGCTGGGCATAGGCCCAAACGGGGGTGCTATTTACCAGCGTGCCGTCGCAATCAAAAATAAAAGCAACCTTGGGAGCGGCGGTGTGGGACATAAACGAACCTTTCGATATCAAATGGTAAACATCCTGCTAAAAACGTTTTACCAAACGTCAGTCAAACAATTTTGAAACCCAAATTGGTAAAACTGTCAAGAGTTTTACCACGGCAATTCTGCCAGTGGTATAAACATGTCGCTTACCGATTAAACGCCTCCGTAAATCCGCTTTCGTCCATAAAACTAACGCACAGGTGTTATCGTAGTTTCTGCCGAAAGTTCCACCGAGCACGCGAGGTGGAACGAATCACAGAAACTTCGCCGTCCCTTCGATTCGTGCAGCCTTGGACCTTTCGCATCTAGTCACCAAGGCAACACGCTGCCGCGTCATGATGGGATCAAACGTGAGCGATACAAAGCTAAAGCCAACGGCTAAAAAGCCCGCAACCCGCAAACCGGCTCCGCACGCACCGGAGCTCTCCAAGGACGATGTCTATCTGTTTGGCATTGGTATGTGGGAGCGCAGCTGGGAAAAGATGGGCGCGCATCCCGACACGCAGAACCGTACGCGCGGCTGGCGCTTTTGCGTTTGGGCGCCCGACGTAAAGAGTGTCCATGTCATTGGTGAATTTAACGACTGGGATGAGGAAGCCAACCCGCTGGTGCCCGTGCACACGAGCGCTATATGGGAAGGCTTTATTCCTGGCGCCGAGCAGGGCCAGCTATATAAATATCTCATCGAGACCAACGAGGGTGAGAAGCTCTACAAGGCCGATCCGTATGCCTTTAAGGCCGAATGCCCTCCGGGTACCGCGAGCGTGCTGTGGACCCTCGACGGCTATAAGTGGAACGACACCGCATGGCTCAAGCGCCGCGCCGGCCACAACCACATGTCGCAGCCGCTTAACATCTACGAGGTGCATATTGGCTCATGGAAGCGCCACGGCGACGCGCCGCAGGGCGAGCCGGACGAGTACGGCAACTACCCCGGACCCATGGATCCCTTCCCCGCGCAGCGCGGCGAGTTCTACACCTACGACGACCTGTCGGTGGAGCTCGTGGACTACGTGCGCGACATGGGCTATACGCATATCGAGGTCATGCCGCTTATGGAGCATCCTTTCGATGGCTCCTGGGGCTACCAGACGACCGGCTACTACGCCGCCACGTCGCGCTACGGCAACCCGCAACAGCTCATGCACTTTATCGATGCATGCCACGAGGCAGGCATCGGCGTGATCATGGACTGGGTGCCCGGCGGTTTTTGCGCCGACGCCCACGGCCTTGCTACCTTTAACGGCCACATGCTATTTGAGCACGAGATCCACCCCAACTGGGGCACGCACAAGTTCGACTTCGCCCGCGGCGAGGTCCGCTCCTTCCTGGTCTCCAACGTGCTGTACTGGCTCGAGAACTTCCACGTTGACGGCATTCGCATGGACGGCGTGTCCAGCATGCTGTACCTCAACTTTGGCATCGACGATCCGGGCCAAAAGAAGTTCAACAAGTACGGTACCGAGGAGGACCTGGACGCCAGCGCGTTTATCCGTCAGGTCAACTGCGCCGTGGAGGCGCACTACCCTGACGTGATGATGATGGCCGAGGAGTCCACCGCGTGGCCGCTCGTGACCTACCCGCCGCAAGACGGCGGCCTGGGCTTCCACTACAAGTGGGACATGGGCTGGATGAACGACACCCTGCACTACATGCAGACCGATTTTCCGTGGCGTCCCGGCAACCACGGGCTGCTGACCTTCTCCATCATGTACGCCTTTACCGAGAACTTCATTTGCCCGCTGAGCCACGACGAGGTCGTACACGGCAAGTGCTCGCTGATCGGCCGCATGCCGGGCGACTGGTGGCGCCAGTTTGCCGGTCTGCGCACGCTGGCTTTCTACCAGATGACGCATCCCGGTGCCAAGCTCAACTTTATGGGCAACGAGATCGGCCAGTTTATTGAGTGGCGCTACTACGAGTCTATCCAGTGGTTCCTGACCGAGGAGTACGAGACCCACCGTCATCATCAGGCGTTTATCAAGGCGCTCAACCACCTGTACACCGCCGAGCCCGCCCTGTACGAGCGCGGCTACACCGACGACGGCTTCACCTGGATCGACGCGGATAACTCCAAGCAGTCCATCGTGAGCTTTGTGCGTCAGGGCGAGGACGTCGATGACGACTTGGTGATCCTGATCAACTTTGACCCGGCGAGCTACGAGAGCTTCCGTGTGGGCGTGCCGCGCGAGGGTGACTGGGAGGTCATCTTCGATTCCGACCGTCCCGAGTTTGGCGGCAGCGGATACGCCGACGAGGAGGCCTACACCTGCTCGAGTGAGCCCTATCCCTGGAACGGGCAGATGGACTCCATTGAGATTAAGGTGCCCGGCCTGGCAGGTGTAGTGCTTAAGCGCCGCGGCCCCAGCAGCTATAAGCCGCCCGTGGTCGAGAAGCCCAAGAAGGCGACGCGTAAGCGTGCGTCCTCGGTGAAGCCCAAGACCGCGGCTGCCAAGAAGGCTCCGGCCAAGGCGAAGGCTGCCAAGCCCGCTGCCAAGGCTTCGACCAAATCCACGACGGCCAAGAAGGCAGCCACCAAAAAGGCCACTACCAAGGCCAAGGCAGCTGCTGTTAAGGCTCATGCCAAGAAAGCGTAACAAAGGCGTTACCACTGCACTTACCCGCCCCGGCGGGGCGTAGGATACATGTCATAACCGTTCCGGGAGGAACATCCCCGGGGGAAAGGAACGTATGAATAAGATCTTCGACAACAAGCAGGAGTTTACCGAGCTCTATCGCGATGCCGTCATGAGCATCAGCGGCAAGAGCGTCGAGGCCGCCAGCGACCTCGACCGTTTTAACGCCCTGGCCAAGCTCGTGGCCGAGAAGGCGCGCACCGTTGCCACCAAGAGCGACGCCCGTGCGGCGTCCGAGGGCAAAAAGCGCGTGTACTACTTCTCGATCGAGTTTTTGATCGGCCGCCTACTCGACAACTATCTGCTCAACTTTGGCGTACGCGACATGGTCGCCGAGGCGCTCGACGACATGGGCTTTGATCTGTCCGTCATCGAGAACCACGAGCCCGATCCGGCTCTGGGCAACGGTGGCCTGGGCCGTCTGGCCGCGTGCTTCTTGGATTCCATGGCAGCCGAGGGCATTGCCGGATACGGCAACGGTATGCGCTACCGCTACGGCCTCTTTAAGCAGGAGATCGTCAACGGCAGCCAGGTAGAGGCCACCGACGAGTGGCTCACCCACGGCTATCCCTGGGAGGTCCGTCGTCAGGACAAGGCCGTGACCATCAAGTTCGGTGGCCACGTCGAGGGCTTTGAGGAGAACGGCCGCACGTTCTACCGCACGGTGGACACGCAGGACATCCTTGCCGTTCCCTATGACATCCCCGTTGTGGGCTATGCTGGCGAGACCGTCAACAAGCTGCGTGTCTGGGCCGCTGAGCCGGTCGAGGAGCACTTCGATCTGGAGGCTTTCAACCGCGGCGACTACGCCCTGGCAGATGCCGAGCGCGCCGAGGCCGAGGCCATCAGCGCCATCCTCTACCCCAACGACGCCGGCGAGCACGGCCGTCTGCTGCGCCTGAAGCAGGAGTACCTGTTTGTCTCGGCCGGCATCTACAGCCTGCTCGACACCTTTGAGAAGGAGCACGGCGCAAACTGGGAGCTGCTGCCGCAGTTTGTGGCCATCCATACCAACGATACCCACCCTGCCATGTGCGGCCCCGAGCTCATGCGCATCCTCATCGACGAGAAGAAGCTCGAGTGGGATGACGCCTGGAACATCGTGACGCAGGTCGTGAGCTACACCAACCACACCATCCTGCCCGAGGCTCTGGAGAAGTGGCCCATCGGCACGTTCTCCAAGCTCCTCCCCCGCGTGTACCAGATCATCGACGAGATCAGCCGCCGTTGGCACGAGTCGTTCGACACCACGCAGGAGGGCTGGCAGGAGCGTCTGCGCCAGACCGCCATCCTGTGGGACGGCGAGATTCGCATGGCCAACCTGTCCGTGATCTGCAGCCACAGCGTCAACGGCGTGGCCAAGATTCACTCCGACATCATCAAGAACATCGTGCTCAAGGACTTCTATGCCTTAACGCCCGAGAAGTTCAACAACAAGACCAACGGTATCTCGCACCGTCGCTTCTTTGCCGAGGCCAACCCCACCTACGCCAAGCTCGTCACCGAGGCTATTGGCGACGGCTGGTTGAAGGACGCCTTTGAGCTGGAGAAACTCAAGGAGTTTAAGGACGACACCGAGTTCCTGAAGGCCGTGGGCGCCTCCAAGCGCGCCAACAAGGAGCGTTTGGCCGCCTACGTCAAGGCCGAGACCGGTCTGGTCATTGATCCCAACACCGTCTTTGATGTCCAGGTAAAGCGCTTCCATGCCTACAAGCGCCAGCTCATGAACATCATGAAGGTGATGGACATCTACAACCGTCGTATCGCCGATCCCAACTTCCACGTGACGCCGACGACCTTCATCTTTAGCGGCAAGGCCGCCTCGAGCTACACCTTTGCCAAGGAGACCATCCGCCTCATTAACTCCGTGGCCGACGTCATCAACAACGACCCGCGCGTCAACGAAGTCATGAAGGTCTGCTTTATCCCCAACTTCCGCGTGAGCAACGCCCAGCTCATCTATCCCGCCGCCGAGATCTCGGAGCAGATCTCCACAGCCGGCAAGGAGGCCTCGGGCACGTCTAACATGAAACTCATGATGAACGGCGCCATTACGCTGGGCACCCTCGACGGCGCCAACATCGAGATCGCCGACCTGGCCGGTCGCGAGAACGAGGCCATCTTTGGCCTGACCGCCCCCGAGGTCGAGCAGCTCTGGGCTTCGAACAGCTACTTTGCGTGGGATACGCTCAACGGCGACCGTGAGCGTCTGGGCCGCGTAATGGACGAGCTCAAGGACAACACGTTTGCGGGTCTTTCGGGCAACTTCGAGAGCATCTACAACGAGCTCATGAACAACAACGACCCCGACCTGGTCATGGCCGACTTCCGCAGCTACGTGGATGCGTGGGAGAAGCTCACCGGCAGCTATGGCGACCAGGAGACCTGGAACCGCAAGGCCCTGCTCAACACCGCCTCGAGCGGCTGGTTCTCGAGCGACCGCACCATTCGCGAGTACCGCGACGAGATCTGGCACGCGTAAAGGCCACGAGCTCCCCTATGCCAGCACGGCATTACTCGACGGGCGCGACCGAGCGCCGCGCCCGTCGCTAATGGGTTTAGGAACATCGATGACAGAAGGAGAAATCGATGAGTAAGAAAGAATGCATCGCGATGCTCCTCGCAGGAGGACAGGGCAGCCGATTGGGGGCACTCACCCAAAAGATCGCAAAGCCGGCGGTTAGTTTTGGTGGCAAGTTCCGCATTATCGACTTTTCGCTCTCCAACTGCTCCAACTCGGGCATCGACACGGTGGGCGTTCTGACGCAGTATCGCCCCTACCTGCTGCATGCCTATGTGGGCTCCGGCGAGGCCTGGGATCTGGACAGCCGCGACGGCGGCGTGTCGATCCTGCCGCCGTACGAGACGCAGACCGGCGGCGCCTGGTATGCGGGCACGGCCGACGCCATTACGCAGAACCTCGACTACATCAAGGCCAACGACCCCAAGTACGTCCTGATTCTTTCGGGCGATCACCTGTATCGCATGGACTACCGCAAGATGCTCAAGACGCACATTGAGAACAACGCCGACCTCACGGTGAGCGTTATGCCCGTGCCGTGGGAGGAGGCCAGCCGCTTTGGCATCCTGACCACCGACCCCGAGGACGGCCGCATCACCAAGTTCACCGAGAAGCCCGATAAGCCCGATTCGAACCTCGCGTCCATGGGCATCTACATCTTCTCGGCCGACGTGCTGATCGAGGCGCTCGAAGAGGACGCTCTGGACCAGCGCTCGAGCCACGACTTTGGCAAGGACATCATCCCCAAGCTGCTCGGCGAGGGCAAGCGCCTGTACAGCTACGAGTTCCACGGCTTTTGGAAGGACGTCGGCACCATCGCCAGCTTCCACGAGACCTCGATGGACCTGCTTGGCAACAACCCCGAGTTCGATCTGTTTGACAAGCACTTCCCCATCATGTCCAACATCACCACGCGTCCGCCGCACTACATTGGCCCGGATGGTCGCCTGGACGACTGCCTGGTCTCCAACGGCTGCAAGATTTACGGTACCGCTCGCCACTCGATCCTTTCGACCGATGTCATTATCGAGGAGCGCGCCGTGGTCGAGGACTCCGTGCTGCTGCCGGGTGCGCACGTTAAGAGCGGCGCGCACATCTGCCGTGCAATTTTGGGCGAGAACTCCACGGTCGAAGAGGGCGTGAAGCTCGGCTCTGTCGATACCACCAAGGATACGGCCGTCGTTGGAAATGACGTCGTTATCGGGAAGGGGGAATGATCCGATGATCAATCGCAAGGCCATCGGTTATATCACCGCTAACTACTCTTCGACCTACGGCAGCGTGCTGCTCAAGGACCGCCCCATCGCGTCCGTTCCGTTTTTGGGCCGCTACCGCCTGATCGACTTCCCGCTGTCCAACATGATGAATGCCGGCATTAAGACCGTCGGTGTCGTCATGCCGGGCAACTACCGCTCGCTGATCGACCACGTGGGCTCGGGCAAGGACTGGGGCCTGGACCGCAAGAAGGGCGGCCTGTTCATGGTGCCCGGCAATGCGTATGGCACCACCAAGGGCGGCATGCGCTTCCTGCTGCGCGACATCATCTCCAACAAGACGCTGTTCCAGTGCTCGGACAAGCCCTACGTTGTGATGATGGGCACCAACATCATCTTTAACATGGACCTCAACACCATCATCGACGCGCACGAGAACTCCGGTGCCCAGATGACCGTGGTGTATTGCAAGGCCACCCGCAACGTCGATGACGAGACCAAGCTGCAGATCAACGAGAACGGCCGCCTGACGGGCGTGAGCGCCGGCGTCGTGTATGGCGACAACGCCTCTATGGACTGCTGCATCGTCAACCGCGAGACGCTGCTCGAGATTATCGACCACTACCAGGCCGCCGACTATCTGGACCTGCTCGAGGCACTCCAGGGCGACTTTGGCAACATCGACGTGTGCAGCTACGAGTACAAGGGCGAGGTCGTGGGCGTGTTTAGCGAGAAGTCGCTGTATCGCCGCAGCATGGACCTGCTCGACCAGACCGTGGCCGACCAGCTCTTTGACCCCGAGCGCCCGATCCTGACCAAGGCCCACGACGTACCGCCTTCGCGCTACGCGACCGGCAGCCACGCCTGTAACTCGATCATCTCGGCCGGCTGCATCATCAAGGGCACCGTGCGCAACTCGATCCTGTCGCGCGGCGTTGTGGTCGAGGAAGGCGCCTCGGTGACCAACTCGATCATCAACCAGAGCTGCATCATCAAGAGCGGCGCCCGCGTCGAGAACGCCATCCTGGACAAGAACAACGTGGTTCCCACCAACACCGAGCTTCGCGGCACGCCCGAGAACATCCTGGTGCTGGGCAAGGCTCCGTTAACTTCCGATACCACCATCGTACGTTAACGTTGGCACCGCAACATCGCTCGTAACATGTAGAATAGCCGCCCGGTTAGCGCCAGGCGGCTATTCTCGAATTGCAACATGGGAGACAATATGGCAGATTCCAGCAAAAAGATGCAAATCGTGTTTGCCTCGGCCGAGTGCGCACCGTTTGTTAAGACCGGTGGCCTGGGCGACGTGGCGGGCTCGCTGCCTGCGGCGCTTGTGCGCGCCGGCGCCGAAGTCATCGTGATGGTGCCCAAGTACGCAACCATCAAGGACGAGTACAAGGCGCAGATGGAGCACTTTGCCGACTTTTACGTGAGCCTAGGCTGGCGCAATGAGTACTGCGGACTCGAGAAGCTCGAGCGCGACGGCGTCACCTATATGTTCATCGACAACGAGCGCTACTTTGCGCGTGACTATCCGTATGGCTTCTTTGACGACGGCGAGCGTTTTGCATTCTTCTCCAAGGCCATCACCGAGAGCCTGCAGCACCTGCCGGCAGGCTTTGAGTGCGACATCCTGCACTGCAACGACTGGCAGACGGCACTGGCGCCCGTGTTTCTGCGCGAGTTCTACCAGGGCCTGCCGCTGTACGACCGCGTCAAGACCGTGTTCTCGATCCACAACGTGGCGTTCCAGGGCCAGTTTAGCGACACCGTGATGGAGGACATCCTGGGTGTGGCGCATATTCCCGCGGCCGCCTCGCAGCTGCGCTGCGACGCCTGCAGCATCAACTACATGCTGGGCGCGCTGCACTATGCCGATGCCATCACCACGGTGAGCCCCACCTATGCCAACGAAATCCAGACGCCCGAGTTTGGCGAGGGCCTGGACGGCGTGCTGCGCGAGCGTTCGTACGCGCTGCAGGGCATCCTCAACGGCATTGACGTGGCGGGCTTTGACCCGGCGACCGACAAGCGCATTGCCGCCAACTACACCGTGGAGGACCGTTCCGGCAAGGCCGTGTGCAAGGCCAAGCTGCAGGAAGAGCTGGGGCTCGAGGTTCGCGACGACCGCCCGCTCATGGTGATGGTCACGCGCCTGACGCGCCAAAAGGGCATGGACTTGGTCATGTACGCGCTCGACCGCATCCTGTCCGGCGGCGTTCAGGTGGCCGTGCTGGGCACCGGCGACCGCGACTACGAGGACGGCCTGCGCTACTTCCAGGACAAGTACCCCGGCACCATGGCCGCACGCATCGAATTTGACCCGGCGCTGTCGCAGCGCATGTACGCCGCCGCCGATATGTTCCTGATGCCTTCGAAGTTTGAGCCTTGCGGTCTGTCGCAGATCATCGCCATGCGCTACGGCACCCTGCCCATCGTGCGCGAGACCGGTGGCCTGAAGGACACGGTGATCCCGTATAACGAGTTTACCGGCGAGGGCACGGGCTTCTCATTTAGTAACTTTAACGGCGACGAGATGGGCGACGCGGTCTTCCGCGCGGCGCGCCTCTTCTGGGATAACCGTGAGGCATGGAACAAGCTGGTCACGCAGGCCATGAGCCAGGACTTTAGCTGGACGCGCTCGGCCGATAAGTATCTGGACCTGTACTTCTTTATGCATCCGGAGATTGAGAGGCCGGCGGCAGTTGTCGACGAGCCTAAAGCTGTTGCTGAGCCGGAGTCCAAGGCCGAGGAGAAGCCGGTTGAAGCTGAGACCGCAAAGGCCGAGCCTGAGGTGAAGGCTGAGGTTGCTCCTGAGGCAAAGGCTGAGGTCAAGCCCGCTGCAAAGCCCGCAGCTAAGAAGACCACGACCCGCAAGACGACCACTAAGAAGGTTACGACGACCAAGTCTGCCGCGACTAAAACAACGGCTGCCAAGGCAACGACCACGCGCAAGCGCACGACCGCCGCTGCCAAGAAGGCCGCCGAAGCCGAGGCTGCTCCCGAGGTAAAGGCCGAGGTCGCTAAGGCCAAGCCGGCCACCAAGGCTCCGGCAAAGACTGCTGCCAAGAAGACAACGGCAGCCAAGAAGACCACGGCAACGAAGTTGACGACCACGAAGGCCGCCACGACCAAGTCAGCCGCAAAGCCGGCAGCCAAGGTCGAGGAGACGCCTGCAGAGTCCAAGGCGGAGGTAACCGTCGAGACCAAGCCCGCCGCCAAGACCACCACGCGAAAGCGCACGACGACGGCCAAGAAGACCACGGCAAAGACCACGACTCCCAAGGCAGAGACTAAGCCAGCTGCTGCCAAAGAGGAGCCCAAGGCCGAGGTAAAGACTAAGCCGGCGCCGAAGGCCGCTGAGGTCAAGGCCGCACCGAAGGCAGAGACTAAGCCCGAGCCTGCCAAGGAGACCCCGGTCTCCCCCGCCGCTCCGGCAGAGAAAAAGGCCCCGTCCAAGAAGACGTCCGTCCGCAAGGCAACGGCCACCCGCAAGCGCCGCTAGCCCACAGACGATCCAAAACCTAATCAAACCCTATGCAAGGGGCGCTCCAACCGGGCGCCCCTTCTCTGTAGGTAGTTGGTAAAACGATTTTCTAGGACAACCGTTCGCCGATGGTAAACGGATGTTGTTTATACAGCCTGTGTACAACAGATATACTTACATCCTGTGCGTAAAGCCCATGGCCAGCAGGCCATGATTCTATTGAACTGGACCGTACTATGAGATTGATACACAACAGCCGTCTGCCGCAGTTTCGCACTCCGTTTGGCGCTGTGACCACAGGAACTACCCTTTCGCTCTCCGTGATTCTGGAGGATGCCGATCCCGCGCAGGCAACGCTTACGCTGCGCACCTGGGTCGATGAGATCGGTGAGTCTCGGTATCCCATGACGCACGAGGGCGACGGCATATTTACCGTAGAGCTTGAGTGCACCGAGCCCTGTCTTATCTGGTACAGCTTTATCTGCAATATCGAGGGCCAGCCCGAGGTCCGCTTGGGTGCACCGCAGGGCCGCACCGGCGGCGAGGGCGTAACCTACGACTACGCCGAGGTCCCGTCGTTCCAGATTACCGTCTACAAGCACCGCGAGAACCGTCCCACCTGGTACGAGCGGGGCATGGTCTACCAGATCTTCCCCGACCGCTATGCCCGCGACGAGCATTGGCGCGAGCGTACGCTGGCCGAGATCGAAAAACCGCGCAACGGAATCCAGCGCCGCATGGTCGAGGACTGGAACGAGCCGCCCGAGTACGAGCGTGCCGAAGACGGCTCCATCAAGACCTGGGATTTTTACGGCGGCTCGCTCAAGGGTATCCAAAATGACCTGCCCCGCATTGCCGAGCTAGGCTTTACGGCCATCTACCTCAACCCCATCTTTGAGGCCGCGAGCAACCACCGCTACGACACGGCCGATTACACCAAGATCGACCCGATTCTGGGCACCGAGCAGGACTTTACGGAGCTGTGCAAGGCGGCCGAGAAGCTCGGCATTTCTATCATCCTGGACGGCGTCTTCAACCACACGGGCGACGATTCGATCTACTTTAACCGCTACGGCAATTATCCCGGCGTCGGTGCTTGGCAAAGCGAGGACTCGCCGTGGCGCGATGCGTTTTACTTCCATGAAGACGGTTCGTATGACTGCTGGTGGGGCGTGGGCAACATGCCCGCCATCAACGAGAGCTCCGAGCTGGTACGCGAGCGGCTCCTGGGCAAGGACGGCGTGATCCGCAAATGGCTGCGCGCCGGTGCCCATGGTTGGCGCCTGGACGTGGCCGACGAGCTTTCCGATGACTTCCTGGCCGAGATCAAAAAGGCCGTGCTCGCCGAGAAACCTGACGCGCTGCTGCTCGGCGAGGTCTGGGAAGACGCCTCCAACAAGATCAGCTACGGCCATCTGCGCCGCTACCTGCAGGGCTCTGAGCTCGACTCTGCCATGGACTACCCCTTCCGCGACATGGTCATCGGCTTTTTGATGGGCTACAAAAACGCCTACCAAGCTGCCGAGGATATCGAGACCCTGCGCGAGAACTACCCGCGCGAGGCATTATCCTGCGCGCTCAATCTGCTGTCGAGCCACGACCGCCCGCGCATTATCTCGGTGCTCGGCGGTGGCCCCGACGAGTCGCAGCTGCCCGAGAGTGAGCGCAGCAAATGGCGCCTGGACGAGAACGCGATGGGCCTGGCCAAGAGCCGCTTTTGGCTGGCGACGCTCATGCAGATGACGTTCCCGGGCGTTCCCTCAATCTATTACGGTGACGAGTACGGCTTGGAGGGACTCACCGATCCGGGTAATCGCCGCACCATGCCGACCAAGGAAGACCTGCACGACTTCGATACGTTCGCGATCGTCAAGAACGCATCTGCTGTGCGCCGCGCGCTGCCGTTTATGATCGACGGTGAAATCAAGGCCTTCGCGCTCAATGACGAGGTGATGGCCTACAACCGTACCGGTAAAGACGGCGAGTCCGCGACCGTCATCATCAACCGCAGCCTGCGCAATTCACACCGCGTGACGATTCCGGCGCTCGGCGAATGCGCGAGCGATGTGATTAGCGGTCACGAGTGCGAGATCCACAACGGCACGGTCACGCTCGATCTTTATCCGCTGGGCTCGTCGATCATCTATCACCATGCCGAGCAGCGCCTGCAGGAGCCGCTTGATCACGGTGCGGGTGTTGTGTGTCATATCACATCGGTGCCGACCGACGACGGCAAGCCCGGTACAATCGGCGCGCCCACGCGTCGCTTTATCGACCATCTGGCCGCCATGGGCATGCGCTACTGGCAGGTTCTCCCCGTCAACCCCACGGACTTCTTCCGCTCCCCTTACGCTGGTCCTTCGGCCTTTGCAGGCAATATCGACCTGCTACCCGAGAGCCACGAGGAGCTGGCAGCCGACTTTGAGACCTGGAAGGCCCGCGGCGGCGAGGATGCCGATCCGCTGTACACCGCGTTTAAACATCGCAATGCCGATTGGCTCGAGAAATACTGCGTCTACATGGCCGTTAAGAAGTACTTTGAGGGCGAGTCGCGCCATGATTGGCCGGCCGATGTCGCGCGCTACAACGAGCATCTGATCGACGACAAGCGCTTCCACAACGAGGCCGAGCTTCAGGCGTACATGCAGTACCGCTTTGACTTGGCTTGGTGCGAGCTCATGAACTATGCGCACAAGAAGGGCATCGAGGTTATCGGCGATATTCCTATGTACGTGTCGGACGATTCGGCAGACGCGTGGAGCGAGCCCGAGAACTTCTGGCTGTCCGATACCGGCAAGGCGATTGAGATTTCCGGTGCGCCGCCCGACAACTTTGCACCCGAGGGCCAGGTGTGGGGCAACCCGACGTTCCGCTGGGACCACATGAAGCAGAACGGCTATAGCTGGTGGATGGATCGCCTGCGCCGCGCGTTCTCGCTCTACGACCGCGTGCGCCTGGATCACTTCCTGGGATTCCACAGCTATTTCAGCATTCCCGCGGGCAAAGCATGCGTCGACGGCCGCTGGCTGGCGGGCCCGGGCAAGGACCTGTTCCAGACTGCCTACAACGAGCTGGGTCCGCTCAACTTTATCGCCGAGGACCTGGGCTATTTGACGCCCGGTGTTCGCGCCATGGCTTCGACCTGTGGCTTCCCCGGCATGGACGTGCTGGAGTTTAGCGACTACGACGTTCGTTGCGGTGTGCATCCCACGCCCGGCAAGATTCTGTACACCTCGACGCACGATACGTCGACGCTGGCCGGTTGGTGCACGCGTTCCTTTGCGGGCGGCGATGAACCGAGCGGTGTTGAGGTGGCGGCAAAGTTGATGAGCGACGCGCTGGCAAGCGACGCTCCCCTGGTGATGATGCCGCTGCAGGATGTCCTGGGGCTTGGCGACGACGCGCGCATGAACGTTCCGGGCGTGGCCACGGGCAACTGGACCTGGCAGGCTGACGAGGCGGACATTGCGGCCGCCGAGAACAAAACCGCACAGCTCCTGCGCAACAACCATAGATTCTGGGGCGAAGCGTGATAAAACCCCCGATATAGGGTACAGTTACAGACGTTTGAATTTTTGCGGGCAGAGTAATCTGCCCGCTTTGTGCTGAAAAGGAAGTATTATGGCGCGCTACGATTACAAGTGCTCGAGCTGCGGCAACGTGTTTGAGGTTGAGCATCCCATGTCCGAGACTCCCGAGGTCGTGTGCCCCAGCTGCGGTGCCCCGGCGGCCAAGACGTTCTCGGCCAGCGGCATTAAATTTGAGGGCAGCGGTTTCTACAACACCGACCAGCGAAGCGGCGGCTCCAGCACCAACGCCACGAGCGGCTGCTGCGCCAACTGCCCGCACAGCCACTAGGAACAACGCGGCCCCGCGATCAACGCCGATCGCGGGGCTATTTCTTTGCTCTATGGGTAGCTAATCAAGGTACCCAGGTTTCCTTGTGAGTTGCGGTGAAATAAGGACTGTTTGGCGGGTAGAAGCGGCTTTTCAATCCCTATTTCACCGCAACTTAGTAGTTACTTGCGGACCAGTCTGGCGCAGAAGTGACCGTCGTAGGAATCGGCGTTTACCGGCACGCTTTGGAAGAGGCCTCGATCGTTCTGGCGTACAGATACGAGCTTCTTGGCCTGATCGAACTCGGGGAGTTGCAGAATCTGTGCTTCGGAGAGCGGCGCCACGCTAAAGCCGGCGCCCTCGGGAGAGTTCAGGAAAGCATCCACCACCTGCGTGTTCTCCTCGTCGAAGACCGAGCACGTCGCGTAGATGAGCTCGCCGCCGGCAGCCACGCGCGCGGCAGCTTCCTTGAGCATCGTCAGCTGCAGTTTGGGCAGCTCAACCGTCACATCCTTTTCGGTCAGGCGCCACGGAATCTCGGGATGACGACGCATGGTTCCGGTGCCAGAGCACGGCGCATCGATAAAGACCGTGTCGAACTTAACCGGCTCGCCAAGCATGGCATCAAACGATGTGAGCACCTCATCAAGCTCGCAGGCATCACCCGAAACCGTACGAACGCCCTGAATACCGGCCTTATGCAGGCGAGCGAGATTCAGATCGCACTTACGGTCATGAAGATCAAGTGCCGTATGCTGACGCTCATAGCCGGCACGCTTGGCCTGGTTCATCATCACATAGGTCTTGGTGCCACGACCGGCACCAATCTCAAGGCAGCTACCAGGGCGCGTGGCAGCCGTGGCGATAAGCTGCGCGTTGAGATCGGATGCCACCGCGGCAGCACGCTCAAACACACCCGAAGCAACGGTAACCTGAGCATCAACCGGGGCATGGCAGCCCGGGAAGACAGGCGCGACGAGCTGCGAGATATACGGATCGGACTTAGTCGCAAAGGCGTTCTCATGCAGGGCCAGCGGCGCGGGGGCCAGATTGCCGGCAAAGTTAAGCGCACCCTCAGGCGTGTCGAACGATGCCATAATGCGAGCGCACAGCCAACGCGGTAGACCCATCAGGCGCGACAGACGAACCAAGCGTCGCTCAGACTCATCTACATCGGACGCAGTGGCAAAGTCCTCAACGTTGTCCGCGACCTTATGCAGCACGGCATTGGCCAAACCGGCGGCAGACTTAGCTCCGCTGCGCACCAGCTCAACGCCCTGACTTACGGCAACGCGGCCAGGCGTATGCAGATAGAGCATTTCGAAGGCCGAGATACGAAGCGCCATGCGAACACGCGGCGCAACCTTTTTAGGCTTATCGAGAAACTGATCGAGCAGCTCGTCTAAAATACCCTGCGTGGCGGCGACACCCAGCGCCAAGCGAGCGGCAAAAGCGGAATCGCGCTGGTCAATAGCCTTGGCCGATGCGCGAGAGGACAGCGCGTCACGCGCATACATGCCGCGGCGATCGGCTTCCATCAGTACATCGAGCGCAAGCTTGCGCGCGGGAGACAGCTTGCTCATGACAAAACACCCCACGAAAGATCGGCGCCCTGCAGGCCGGCAGCCCAGGCAGAAGCAGACATAGCACGCTTGCCATCGGGCTTAACCTCGAGCAACTCAACCGAGCCATCGGAAAGACCCAGATAAACACGCTTGGCCTTAACGAGAACCTGACCCTCGCCAAGCGACACATCAGCCGTCGCAGCATCGAGCACGCGCACGGTCTTGCCGGCAATCACGCAACGGGCGGGAGCGGTATCGGACGAGGCCAGCACATGACGCACGCAATCAAGCGCAGCCATCTGCGGATCCAGACGCATCTCCTGCTTGGAAATCTTGGCAGCATGAGTGACGAGCGACTCATCCTGCTCAGTCCACACGGCGGTGCCATCGGCAAGAGAAGGAAGCGTATCGGCAAGCAGTTTGCCGCCAAGCTCACCAAGCTCCATGGTCAGCGCCTCAGCATGCTTACCGGCAACCGACGTGGAGGCCTGGGCACAATAAGCACCAGTATCCACGCCATGCCCGATGCGCATGATAGAAACGCCAGCAACCTCATCACCAGCAAGAATGGCACGCTGAATAGGAGCAGCCCCCCGCCAACGAGGCAGCAAGGACGCATGAACATTCACAATGCCGAGCGGCGCCATATGCAGCACCTCATCAGGCAAAATGCAACCATAGGCAGCCACGCAGAAAATGTCAGCCTGGGCAGCCTTAAGCGCCTCAACGACCTCAGGCGTCATACGATTAGCCTCAACAACGGGCAGACCAAGCTCAAGCGCCTTAGCCTTAACAGGAGACGGCTCCAGCTTCTTACCACGCCCACGAACAGCATCAGGACGAGTAACAACAAGCGCAATCTCATTGCCAGCCTCAACAAGCGAAGTAAGCGAAGGCACAGCAAAATCAGGCGTACCCATAAACACAATACGCATAAAGAACGTCTCCCCTAAACCAAAGCCGAGACGGCTACAAATAACAGCGGAAAGCCAAGTCACCAGCCCATCCGCAATAACAATTCAACAAGAACAAATATACCCAAAACCAAAGAAAGAGCCGCAATAAAAGCAGCTCTTCCAACAAAGCAATTATCAGCGAAGACGCCCATCCCTGGCCCGACGGCACCCGGGCGAAAAGGAGCACGAAAACGCAGTCCCCTTCCGCCGCAGGGCTTAGGTTATTGCTCCACGCGCAGTTCCGCACGAGCCGAAGAGCACTTAATGTGCTCTTCGTGCGAGCAGGACTGTTTGAGCATGGAGCAAAACCTAAGCCCTGCGGCGGAAGGGGACGGTGGGACCTACTCCGTCTCGCCCGGTCGAGCGCCGCGGGCCAGGGCGTCCTGGTACTCCTTGACGGCCTTGAGCCTCTGCATCGGCTTCAGTCTCTCGAACATGGTATTGCCGTGCAGGTGATCAATCTCGTGCTGCAGGCACACGCAGAACAGATCACCCGTGGCCTCATAGCGAATCAGGTTGGCGTCCAGGTCATATGCCTCTACGACGACATGGTCGGGACGCTCGATCTCGCAGCTAATGCCGGGAATGGAAAGGCAGCCCTCGCTAAACGGCACCAGATGGTCGCTCTGCTCGACAATGACAGGGTTGATGAGCACGTACGGGTCATAGTCGTTCTTGTCGCTGTAATCGCAGTCGATCGTGACGAGTTGAATGAGCTCACCGATCTGCGGGGCGGCCAGGCCGCAACCGCCGTTGTCGAACATCATCTTCTTCATCTTCTCGGCAAGCGCCTCGATCGCCGGGGTGATCTCCTCGATGACGGCGCACTCCTGGCGCAGACGAGGGTCGGGCGACAGTACGATTCCGTTGGCTTCCATGGCCATCCTTTCGGGTTGTTACATCAAATCACAGGCGTCGACGTCAACGCTCACGCTCACGCCGCGCACGGAGCCCACCTCTTTGAGGCAGGCGTCGATATCATCAGAGACATGGTACCCTACCGGCGACTTAACAAGCAGATGGAAGCGGTAACGGTCCTTGGCTCTCTCGATTACACACGAAGCCGGACCAAGCACCTGGGGCACGGCGCTCCCCGCCCGCAAAAAGTCGGGCGCGGCGGCATGCCAGCGACGCTTGAGGAGCTTCGCGATGCGACCGATGTAGTCCCGCGCGTCGTCCGCGTTCGCCGACCATACCAAGATGTTGGCCAGGCGCACGAAGGGCGGATACAGGGCGTCGCGGCGCTGGTCCAGGTCGTAGTCGGTAAAGATCGAGCGGTCGTGCTCGACGACGGCGCGAATGACCGGGTCATCGGGCAGGTAGGTCTGGATGATGACCTCGCCGGGACGATCGCCGCGACCGGCGCGGCCCGCAACCTGCTCCAGCAGATCGTAGGCGCGCTCCCCTGCTCTAAAATCGGGCAGCTTCAGCGCAAAGTCGGCATTGACCACGCCCACGAGCGTGACCTCGGGAAAGTCGAGGCCCTTTGCAATCATCTGAGTACCCAGCAGCACCGCGCAATCGGCGGCATCGAACTGTTCGAGCAGCTTTTTGTGTGCGTCTTTGCCGCGCGTGGAATCGGCGTCCATGCGAATGATAGCGACGTCGTCGGGCAGCATCTGGTGCAGTGCGTCCTCGATCTGCTGCGTACCCAGGCCCATTTTTGCTAGGTAGCGGCTGCCACACTTGGGACAGCGACTCGTGGGTGCAGGATAGGGCTGCACGCGCCGGGACGAACCACAGGTGTGGCACTGCAACGTATGGGTGCGCTCGTGGTACGTAAGCGCCGTAGAGCAGTGGTTGCAGGTGGGAACGCAACCGCACTCGCGGCACATCAAAAACGGCGCAAAGCCGCGGCGGTTATGCAGCAGCACAGCCTTCTCGCGGCGCTCTACCACACGCTCCAGGCCTTCCATCAGCGGTTTAGAGAACATGGAGCGGCTGCCGTGCGAAAACTCGCGGCGCAGGTCGGCAATGCGGACCGTGGGTAGCACGGCGTGTCCAGGGCGCTCGGGCATCTCGACGCGCGTCCAGGTGACACCGTTGTACGTGCCGCGGCGGCAGCGGTCGAGGGCCTCGGCAGAAGGCGTGGCCGAGCCCAGCACGAGCGGGCAGCGATAGCGACGCGCCATCTCGGCCGCCACTTCGCGCGCATGGTAGCGCGGGCTGGAACCCTGCTTGTAACTGGTCTCGTGCTCCTCGTCGATGATGATAAGGCCCAAGTCGCTGAGCGGGCAAAAGAGCGCCGAGCGGGCGCCGACGACCACGCGGGCCGCACCGCTGGCAACCATATCCCACTGGTCCAGGCGCTCGCCCGCAGAAAGACGCGAATGGAACACGGCGACCGTCTCGCCAAAGCGCGAGCGGAAGCGGCCGACAGTCTGGGCCGTCAGCGAGATCTCGGGCACCAGCACGCAGGCCGAACGGCCGGCCGCCAGCACGCGCTCAATCGCCGAGAGGTAAACCTCGGTTTTGCCGGAGCCGGTGACGCCGTCGACCAACACCACGTCGCCATGAGCGTCCAGACGAGCGCGCTCAATCTGCGCGAGCGCCTGCTGCTGGCCGTTCGTGAGCGCGACTGGTGCCTTACCGCTTGCCGAGGACAGCGTGGTCTGCTCGCTGCAGCCACGCCAGGCGCGACGCTCCTCCACCACGACGACACCACGTTTTTCGAGCGCCTTGATGGTCGCCGACATGCTGTTGTAGAGCAGGTTGAGGTCGCGCGTTGTGACCGGGCCGCACTGTAGTGCCTCGATGAGCTGACGCTGGCGGACCGCGGTCTTGGGCGGCGTATAGTCGAAGCCCTCGGGCGTAAGCATGACCCAGCGGTTTTGGATGGGTTTGACGGCAGGGCGCTCGACAGTCCACACGCCGTCGTCGCCCTTGACCACGCGCGAGCTTCCACCCGGTGGCAAGAACAGGCGCAGGCACTCGGAAAGCGTCGCGACGTACTCGCGGCTCATCCAGCGCGCGATACGGGCGGCCTCTGCGGTAAAGAGCGGTTTGCTGAGGATAGCCTCGATAGGCTTGATGCGCGCGGGATCGAGAGCGCTGTTGCCCTGCAGGTCGTCCAGCTCAGGCGCAATGTCGACGATATAGCCCGCGGCGGCACGGTTACCAAAGTGGACCAGGACCGTGGATCCGATCTGCGCCTCGTTGGCAAGGGACCGGGGAATGCCGTAAGCAAACGGCTCGGACAGCGCACGTGTGGGAATGTCGAGGACTACGCTCGCATAGGCGGCGACGGGTTCAGGTGCGAACTCAGGCTTGGCCGGAGTCTCCTCCGGTTCCGGCGAACCAAACAGTGACAGTTGCTCGGCCATGGTCTCTGTACCTCCCATCCCATACGTCTTTAGAAACAAGAGCCCCACTCGTGGTGAGCGGGGCTCGGATACATGCGTTTACGCGACTGTTACAGCGCCATCGTGCGGGCGCGGTCGATACGCGCCAGACAGTCGTCGCGGCCGACGAGCGCCATGGTCTCACCCAGCGGGGGGCTCACCATGTTGCCGCAGACGGCGACGCGCACGGCCTGGAACACCACGCGCTTCTTGAGGTCCATCTGCTCGGGCAGCGGCTCAAGCGCGGCGTCGATGTTGGCAGCCGTCCACTCGTCCACGCCCTCGAGCGCGGCCTTGGCGGCATCAAGAATGGCGCCCATGCCTTCCTTGGCCAGGCCCTTGTTGACGGACTTCTCGTCATACACGAGCGTCTCGGCCGTAGCAAAGATGGGAGCGGCGACGGTCACGGCATCGGCCGGCATCTTGGTGCGCGGCTTGACAATGGCGGCAAGCGCGTCGATCCAGTCCTCGCCGTACTCGACATTACCCTCGATGAGGCCTGCCTCGTGCAGCTCGGGGACCATGATCTCGTCGGCAAACTGGGCATCGGTCATGCCGTTGATGTACTCGGCATTGACCCAGTCGAGCTTCTTGGGGTCGAAGGTCGCCGGGTTCTTGGAGATGCGGTCGAGCGAAAACTTACTGGCCAGAACATCGCGCGGGATGATTGTAGTCTCGCCGTCGAGCGACCAGCCGAGCAGCGCCAGGTAGTTGACGAAGGCGTCGGACAGGTAGCCGGCGTCGCGGTACTCCTCCACGGAGGTGGCGCCGTGGCGCTTGGAGAGCTTCTTGCCGTCGGCGCCCAAGATCATGGAGATGTGGGCGAACGTGGGCACGGGCGCGCCGAGGGCCTCGTAGACCATGACCTGACGCGGGGTGTTGGACAGGTGGTCGTCGCCGCGGATGACATGGGTGATCTTCATCATGGCGTCGTCGACGACGGTCGCGAAGTTGTACGTGGGCGTGCCATCGGAGCGGAAGATGACAAAGTCGTCGAGCTCCTTGGCATCGAAGGTCACCTCGCCGTGGACGGCATCGTGGATAACGACGTCGCCGCGGTCCTCGGGCACCTTGATGCGAAGGACGTAGGACTCGCCGGCCTCGATGCGACGGCGGGCCTCCTCGGGATCAAGATTGCGGCAACGGCGCTGATATCCCTGGAAGGGGTCCTTGCGCTCCTGCGCGGCCTTGCGGTCGGCGTCGAGCTGCTCCTTGGTGCAGAAGCAGGGATAGGCCTTGCCCTCGTCCCAAAGCTTCTGGGCGGCCTGCTTGTACAGGTCCAGGCGCTCGGTCTGGGCGTAGGGGCCAAAATCGCCGCCCACCTCGGGACCCTCGTCCCAGTCCAGGCCCAGCCAACGCATGGCGCGCAGGATGATCTGCGTGTTCTCGTCGGTAGAGCGGGTGGGGTCGGTGTCGTCGATGCGCAGGATGAACGTGCCGCCGTTAGCACGGGCGAAAGCCCAGTTATAGATAGCGGTGCGGGCGCCGCCAATGTGCAGCTTGCCCGTCGGTGAGGGTGCAAAGCGGACGCGAACGTCTGATGCCATGGAAATCTCCTCGATTGCAGGATGGATGTCTAACCGCACCAGTATAAAGCATCAAAGCAACCTCCGCACAAAGGGCACCGACCTACTCATTGGGGACAGACTTAAATGACCATTCTTTGGGCAACCTGTCGGCACTTAGGTAAGGCTGGTCGTTTAAGCCTGTCCCCAATGAGTACACGGATGGTCATTTAAGTCTGTCCCCAATGAGTAGGTGCGGAAAGGGTGTGAATGTTTGATTTACGCGCTATGATGAGCCCTTGCATAGAGAGCCCGGCGGAATGGTAACGGTCGCCGGGACACGTTTTTGAAAGGACAATCATGTCAGAAGAACTTCGTTCCATCCCACCCCAACACGGGTCCTTCGTATTTACGTCGGAGTCGGTGACCGAAGGTCATCCCGATAAGATCGCTGACCAGATCAGCGACGCCGTCCTCGACGCAATCCTCGCCAAAGAAATAGAGCTCCAGGAGCAGGGCTACATCGCCCCCAACGGCGTGCCTGCCAACGTGGAGAACGTCCGCTGCGCTTGCGAGACCCTCGTGACCACCGGCACCGTCATCGTCGCCGGCGAGATCCGCACCCAGGCCTACGTCGACGTGCAGGAAATCGCCCGCGGCGTTATCCGCCGCATTGGCTACAACCGTGCCAAATTCGGTTTTGACTGCGACACCTGCGGCGTTATGAGCCTCATCCACGAGCAGTCGCCCGATATCGCCCAGGGCGTCGACGAGTCCTTCGAGACCCAGACCGGCGCTACCACCGACCCGATCGACCTGATCGGTGCCGGCGACCAGGGCATGATGTTCGGTTATGCCTCCAACGAGACCAAGACCCTCATGCCCATGCCGCACTACCTGGCAAGCCGTCTGGCTGAGCGCCTGGCCGCCGTGCGTCACGACGGTACCCTCGCCTATCTGCGTCCCGACGGCAAGACCCAGGTCACCGTGCGCTACGAAGACGGCAAGCCCGTCGAGGTAACGACCATCGTCATCTCCACGCAGCACGCCGCCGAGATCGAGGACATGGGCAAGATCAAGGCCGACCTCATCGAGCACGTCATCACCCCGGTCATGGCCGCCGAGAACATGCCGTGGGACAACGCGGACATCTACGTGAACCCCACCGGTCGCTTTGTCGTGGGCGGCCCCATGGGCGACACGGGCCTCACCGGCCGCAAGATCATCGTCGACACCTACGGCGGCTACGGCCGTCACGGCGGCGGTGCCTTTAGCGGAAAGGACTGCACCAAGGTTGACCGCTCCGCCGCGTATGCCGCGCGCTGGGTCGCCAAGAACGTGGTCGCCGCCGGTCTGGCCGACCGCTGCGAGGTCGAGCTTGCCTACGCCATCGGCGTTTCCAAGCCTCTTTCAATCATGGTCGACACCTTCGGTACCGCGCATGTTGCTGAGCATAAGATCGTTGAAGCCGTAGAGAAGACCTTCGACCTGCGCCCGGGCGCAATCATCCGCGACCTAGACCTGCGTCGCCCGATTTACGAAAAGACGGCAGCCTACGGTCACTTCGGCCGCGAAGACGCCGACTTCACCTGGGAGAAAACCGACCGAGTCGAAGAACTCAAAGCAGCCTGCGGCCTGTAATTAAGAACCGCTAAGGTCACAACATATGCACTTTCAAAAGAAGTACCGGTTCCAACCGGTACTTCTTTTTTATTTAACCGGTGATGAAGATGAGCCACCGCGGGACATGGAATAGGTCACCAGCCAATGAATTTTGGAGCACACGCGCCTCTACCATGTATCCTTAGTTCCGAGGGCTTTGGTATTTGGTCGATCGCGAGTTCCGCACGAGCCGGAGAGCACTTAATGTGCTCTCCGTGCGAGCCAGGACTGTAGAGCAGGCGACCAAAGACCAAAGCCCTCGGAACAGCGGGACAGAGTATGCCCCGCCCCTCGGGACGACGAGCCACTTAAAGGAGCACCCATGGCAGGCAAGCCGCAAACACTAGCTACGACCTCGGCATTCGAGATCTTGGGGCCCGTCATGGTCGGCCCCAGCTCATCGCACACCGCCGGCGCCCTGCGCTGCGCCCAAGTTGCCGCCAGCCTGCTGGAAGGCCGCATCACCAAAGTCACCTTTGGGCTGTGGAACTCCTTCGCCCACACCTACCGCGGCCACGGCACCGACCGTGCGCTCGTCGCGGGCATCCTGGGCCTCGACACCGATGACGAGAACATCAAGCAGGCCTTCGACCTCGCGCGCGAGCAGGGCCTCGAATATCACTTTGACATCAAGGGCGACGACGCCTCCATCCACCCCAACACCGTCGACATCGAAATGGTCGACGACACGGGCGCCACGGCACAGGTCCGCGGCGAGAGCCTGGGCGGCGGCAAGATGCGCATCAGCCGCATTAACGGCGTCGGCGTCGACATCTCGGGCATGTATTCCACGCTCTTCGTGGCGCACAAGGACGTCCCCGGCGTGCTCGCCGCGCTCACCAACCTGCTCGCCTACGCCCACGTAAACATCGCCTTCTGCCGCACCTACCGCACCGAAGTGGGCGGCCAGGCCTACTCCGTCTTTGAGACCGACGGCGCGCCCGACGACACCGTCGTCCCCATGCTGCGCAAGCTCGACAATGTCGATTACGCGACCTTTATCGAGCTCCCCGGTTCTGCTTCGTCGCTCTCTCCCGGCGTCTCGGCCAAGGAAATCTTCGACGACGGCGAGCAGCTGCTCGATGCGTGCGAGGAAATGGGGCTCAGCATCGGCGCCGTCATGGCCGTTCGTGAGGCGCGTCTGACCGGCGAGGCCCACGCCGTCGCCGCCATGCGCCGCGTGCTCGACGTCATGCGCGAGGAGACCACGGCCCCCCTCGCCAATCCGCAGCGCTCGCTCGGTGGGCTAATCGGCGGCGAGGCCAAGCTCGTCGAAGCCACCGGCCGCAACGATTTGAGTGCAAGCCTGATGGGCCCCGTTCAGACCGATGCCGTGGCCCGCGCCATGGCCGTGCTCGAGCGCTCCGCCACGATGGGCGTGATCGTCGCCGCCCCCACGGCCGGCTCCGCGGGTGTTGTGCCCGGCTGCGTGCTGGCGCTCGCCGATCGCCTGCAGCTCGACGACGAGCAGGTCATGGACGCGCTATACTGCGCAGCCGCCATCGGCCTCAACCTCACCACAAGCGCCTGCGTTGCCGGCGCCGAGGGCGGCTGCCAAGCCGAGGTCGGAAGCGCCGCCGCCATGGCAGCCGCCGCGCTGGTACAGATGCTCGGCGGCACGCCCGAGCAGGCGCTTGACGCCAGTTCCATCGCGCTAAGTAACCTGCTGGGCCTCGTTTGTGACCCCGTCGGTGGCCTCGTGGAGGTGCCCTGCCAAAACCGCAACGCCATCGGCGTGGCAGCGGCCTTTAGCTCGGCACAACTCGCCCTCGCAGGCATTAAGAGCCTGGTGCCGTTTGACCAGATGGCACATGTCATGCTCTCGGTGGGTCACGCGTTGCCGGCCACGCTGCGCGAGACGGCAAAGGGCGGCATCGCGCAGGCTCCGGCCGCACTTTCGGCCTGTGCAAAATGCGGTGTGTGCGGATAGCGGCAAAGAACGACTCAAAGGTGGGACAAATGTCCCACCTCTTTTGAATGCCACCGTTTCCGTACCACAAACAGCAGGGCAATCGCTATAATGCAAGCCCAGTAAAAACACGATGAACCGCAAGGCGAAAATCGAAGGATATGCATACGATGTCGCAAAACGATCGAACTCAACTGATTCCCGATCCGCAGCAGCCGAGCAGGCACACCGGCAGCGTTCAGTCGCCGCGTCCTATCGCGCCGAGCCACGGTCAGCAGCGTGGTGCGGCAAACGCGCCCCAACGTCCGAACCAACAGCGACAGCAGCGTCAACAACGTCAGCAGCGCCGGGCAAACGGCAATGCGCCCAAGCAGCCCCCCACGCACGCTCGAGGCGATCGCGGCCCCGCGCGCAAACCCGCCGAGAACAATAAGTCGGGCAAAAAGACGACGCTCTTTGTCGTCCTGGGTCTTATCGTCATTGTCTATATCGTAGGCGTCGTAGCGTTTTCGCAGGTAGCCTACCCCAACACCACCATCGCCGGCGTCGACGTCTCGTTCTCCAACGCTTCGTCTGCCGCCACCAAGGTCAATTCGGCATGGAAGCACTATAAGCTCGCCGTGACAGGCGATGACTTTAGCTGGACCTATCAGCCCGAGTCCGATGAGCCCATCGTCGACGGCGAAGCTGCCGCAAAAGAAATCATCAGCCACAACGAAGCCTTTGTATGGCCGGTCCGCCTTGTGGAATCCTTAAGCGGCAAGACCAAAGCAACCGCCACCTCCAACGAAGTCGATCTTGATCAAGACGTCGACCTGTCCATGCTCTCCGACACCTTTAACCAAAAGCAGTTTCAGAAGGATCTGGGCGCCGCCATCGACGAGTTTAACGAGGGCCGTTCGGGCACGTTCGAGGCCAATAGCTCCTATGACGAACAGGCCGGCAAGTTTACCGTCGAGAAGGCGCGCTCCAACGAAAAACTCAACCGCGAGCATGTCATTAAATATGCCGAGCTCGAGCTTGCCTCGCTGGCCGAGACCGTAGATCTTTCCAAGCTCGGCAACGATGCCTATGAGCCGCTCAATGGAACGCTGACCGATGATCAGATTCAGGCCGCATGCGATGCCGCCAACAACTTCCTGGGCGTCAACGTGACCCTCAAGCTCAACGGCGAGGATGCTGGCAAGGTTGATGGCAGCTCCGTATTGCAGTGGATCAGCTTTGCCGATCCGGCCAACCCAACGCTCGATACGACGCAGATCAGCAGCTGGGCAGCCGAGCTCGCTAACGGCTTTAATACCGTGGGCTCCACTCGCTGGTGGACGCGCGCCGATGGCAAGCAGTGCGCCGTCGAAGGCGGCGACTTTGGTTGGTCCATCGACAGCAGCTCGCTCGCCAAGCAGGTCGAGGACGCCATTAACAACAAGCAGACCGGCGAAATCGAGATCAAGTACTCCCAGAAGGCCGACACCTTTACCGCAAAGGGAGAGCCCGACTGGAAGGCATACATCGATGTCGATCTGTCCGAGCAGCACGCGCGCTACTACGACGAGAGCGGCAATATCGTGTGGGAGGCCAACTTTATTTCCGGGAAACCGGGCGAAGACGCCACCCCCGAGGGCGTGTGGCAGATCAACAGCAACGACGGCGGCAGCACCCTGATCGGAGCCAAGGACCCCGAGACCGGTAAGCCCAAATACGAGAGCCCGGTGAGCTACTGGATGCCGTTCGAGGGCAATATGATCGGCTTCCACGACGCCACCTGGCAAAACGACAAGAGCTTCGATAATGCCGAGTCGTACAAGTGGTGCGGCAGCCACGGTTGCATCAACTTGCGCCTGGCAGACGCCAAGGCACTTCACGACTGCATCAAAGTCGGCCTGTGCGTGGTTGTCCACTCGTAGTGCAACGCGCGCATTCCTACAACGTGGAACCGCTGCGACCAATCTAACAGTTCCGAAAGAAACCGTCCTATGCGCCCGCCCCAACCGGTGGGCGCATATAATTATCGAGGTTCTTTCTATAAAGGAGACGCTATGCCGAATGTCCCCACGATCACCCCGGGCCCAGATGATACCGAGCGCACGCCCGAAGGTGCCACCGAAACGATTCCTCTGATTACAAACGTACATGCCGACAAGCAGAGCGAACGCACGAACGATACGGCCGAGATTTCCGATGAAGAGGCGTATGCCAAGCTCAAGGCAAAACGTGCCGAACGTCGACGCAAAAAGCTGATTCGACGCGGTATTGCCGCCGGCGTCATAGGTGCCATCGCGCTCATTGCCATTGTCGCAACCCTGGTTATCAATGCGCAGCCACAGGGCGCTAGCGGGCCTGTGACCGACATGGTGGCCGAGGGCACGTTTACCACAACGGTCGAGGCGAAAGGCCGGCTCAAACCCATTTCGTCCTCAGTGGTCTCCCCTTCTGTCGACGGTACGGTCGATTCGATCAACGTGCAGGCAGGCCAATCCGTCAACGAGGGCGACGTGCTTATGACCATTAAAAACGACGAGCTCGATCGCAACGTTGCCGAGGCGCAGCGTGCAGTTGCTGCCGCTCAAGAAGACCTCGCTAATGCGAAGAAAGCCGCAGCTGCCGCTCAGGCCACCCCAACGACGGACGTCGATGGAGCTTCCGCAGCGGCTGGCGTCTCCGCCGCGTCGGCGGACACGAACGCCGTATCGGCCGCGCAGCGCAGCCTCGCATCGGCCCAGGCAAACCTCGATCAGGCGAACGCCAAGGCGGCCAGTCGTACGGTCACGGCCCCGAGCTCGGGCAGTATCGTGGAGCTCAACGCCAAGGTGGGCGCCACGGTAACAGGCGGCATGATCATGGGCGAAAGCGATACGAGCGGCGGCAAGCAGTGCATGCAGATCGCCGACCTATCTAAGATGAAGGTGACCGTGCAGGTGGGCGAAAAGGACATCGCCAAGATCGCCGTTGGGCAGAGTGCCAACGTCACGTATCCCGCGTTTCCCGATATCGTAAGCCAGGGAACGGTCACGGCCATCGCCTCGGTGGCAAACTCCGACGCCGCCAACGGTGGCGGCGGCAGCGTAACCTTTAACGTCGACATTCTCATAGAGGCGCCCGACGCGCGCCTGAAGCCGGGCATGACGGCCGAGGTATCAGTGGTGACCGAGCAGCTCAACGACGTGGTGATGGTGCCGACGATGGCGCTCATGACCGAAGACGGCGAACACTATTACGTCAACGTGGCGACTGATGACGAGGGCAAGCAAACGCGTCGCGTGAAGGTGACCGTCGTGACGCAAAACGACAACGAAGCCGTAGTCGGCAAGACACAGGTCAAGCGCGACGACCAGGGCAACGAGATCAACCCCAACGTGCCGGTTACCAAGCTGCGCGATGGCGACACCCTCGTCATGGACACCGGAGCGAACACAACGGCTGACGGCGGCTACAGCGCGGATTCGGGCAGTATGTCTGACGATGAGGGCATGTAATGCGTCCCGTTATCGACATCCGCAACGTACACCGCATCTTTGAGAGCGAGGCAGGTTGCGCCCACATCCTGCACAACGTGAGCCTGGCGGTAGAACCCGGCGAATTCGTCGCTATCACCGGCCCCTCGGGCTCGGGCAAGTCAACGCTCATGAACATCCTAGGCTGCCTGGACAAACCGACGGCGGGCGACTACTACCTGCAAGGGCTCAACGTGGCCGAGCTTGACGATGACGAGCTCACCGAAGTCCGCGCCCTGAGCATTGGCTTTGTCTTTCAGAGCTTCAACCTGCTGCCGCGCCTGTCGGTTATCGAAAACGTGATGCTGCCGCTGGCCTACACCAATGTGCCCCGTAGCCAGCGCGAGATGCGCGCCGTGCACGCGCTGCAGGCCGTCACGCTGCCGGTCGACCACTGGGACCACCGCATATCCGAGCTCTCGGGCGGCCAGATGCAGCGTGTCGCAATCGCGCGCGCCCTCGTCAATGACCCGCCCATCATCCTAGCCGATGAGCCGACGGGAAACCTGGACTCCGCTACCGGAGCGCTTGTGATGGAGACCTTCCATAAGCTCCAGAAGCGCGGCAAAACCATCGTGCTTATCACACACGACCCCGGCATCGCCGCCGAGGCCGACCGTGCCGTGACCATCCGCGACGGTCGCATTCACGACGGCGCGTATATTCCACATGCACCGCGGACCCTGCGCAGCACCGTAGATAGCCTGCCCATGATTTCCGCCTCCGCCAACCCGCCGAAAGGAGAGATGGCATGAGCGCCCGCGATCTCATCCAGGAAGCCCTTCACTCGCTCGAGGCCAACAAGGGGCGCAGCCTGCTCACCATCCTGGGCATTGTCATCGGCATCGCCTCGGTTATCGCCATGACTTCGCTCATCGGCGGCATCCAAAACAGCCTGGTCAACAGCCTGGGCCTCAATGCGGCACGCATGGTGCAAATCTATTCGTCGCAAGAACTCACCGAGTCCGACATCGAGAAGCTTCAAAAACTGGTGCCGCAGATAGAGCAGATCGGCATTGTCGACAGCGCGTATACCGAGTATAAGACCGGCGATAAAAGCTATACCGTCATGGCACAGGGTGTCGATAGCGACATGCTCGACGCCGTGGGGGCCAGCAAGCTCGTTGCGGGACGCACCTATTCCCAGGCCGAGTCCCAATCAGGCTCGCGCGTGGCGCTCATCAACCGAGGCGGCGCCGATCAGCTTTACGGCAACGAACAGGATGCGCTGGGGAAAACCATCAAGGTGTCCAACGGCGAGGTGCAGATTGTAGGCGTGATTGATGGCGGCAGCGACTCCATGGGCTCTCTCACGCTATATATCCCACGCGAAACTATCTCCGGGCTGTTTGGCGACGAGAATCCTTCCTTCCCCAGCGTGACGGCACTTGCCGCCGAGGGCACGGACATGGATGAGCTTTGTAAGGCCATCGAGTCCAAGGTGCGCGCGATGAAGGGCATCGCGGAGGATGATGAGTACGACAGTGTATCGGCGACCTCCATGAAAAGCGCCATCGATGCACTCAACTCCTTTATGGGCGCGTTCTCGCTCATCATGGGTGCTGTCGCCAGCATCTCGCTGCTTGTCGGCGGTATCGGCATTATGAACATGATGCTCACCAACGTAACTGAGCGCATTCGAGAGATCGGCATCCGCCGCGCTCTGGGCGCCAGTCGTCGCGATATCACCGCGCAGTTTTTGGCCGAGTCTTCGGCATTGTGCATCACCGGCGGTCTGCTGGGTGTCCTGATTGGCTATCTGCTGGCCTGGGGCCTCGCGATGTTTGCCTCCGAATCCGGGATTCTTGGCGAGCTCGGTGCCAGCGGGCAAATCACACCGAGTTTTTCAATCGCCACGGTGCTGCTGGCCTTCGCCGTCTCCGTCGGCATCGGCGTAATCTTTGGCTTCTACCCCGCTCGCCGCGCGGCAAAGCTCAACCCGGTGGAGTGCCTACGCTACCAGTAAGCCAACACCAAATAGTTGCGGTGAATTAGGGACTAAATATGCTATCTAGCAGCAAAAACAGACACTATTTCACCGCAACTTATTGAAGGGCCCTAGGCGCGGTGAGCGCCTAGCGCGCGAACTCCCGTAAGAGCGCGTCTTCCACTTCCCGAAGCGAAAGGGCCCCGCTTCCCTCGGCGGGACGGGTGACCACAATGCAGCGCGCTCCCACGTCGCGCGCGGCGGCGAGCTTCTCGGCCGTGCCGCCTACGGTTCCCGAGTCCTTGGTCACAAGCCACTGGGCGCCCACCTGCCGAAGCATCGCCTCGTTGAGCTCGCGGGTGAAGGGCCCCTGCATGCCGATGACGTGCGACGGCGAAAACCCCGCGTTGATGCACTTCGTTATAGCACCGGGCAGCGGGAGCACACGCACGAAGAAGCGCTCCGCGAAATCGGCGACGCGCGTGTAGGGAGCAAGCTCCTTGCTCCCCGTCGTGAGAAGCGCGCGACCCGGGTTCTCGGAGAGAAAGCGCGCCGCGCAGGCGATCGACGCGACCGACACGACGCCTTTGGGCAGCGCCTCAGCCGGGCGCGCAAGGCGCAGGCATCGTGCACCCACGGCGAGCGAAGCGGCCCGGATGTTGCCGCTTGCGAGCGTAGCGAAGGGGTGCGTGGCGTCGACGACGATGCGCGCGCCGGAAAGCTCGCGCTCCATGTCGGCCTCGTCGAGCCTGCTCGCATGCACCTCGATGCCCAGAAGCTCACCCAAAAGCTCGCCTCCGTACTCGGTTGCCGCGTAGGCACGGGCGGGGATGCCCGCCTCGCTCGCCCATTCGCACAGAAGGCGGCCCTCGGTGGTGCCGGCGAAGATACGCAGCGCCGGCGCGGATGCAGGGGCCGTCACTTCGCGCCACCCGTGCGCGTGATCTGGTAGAGCAGCGCGTTCATAATGGCGGCCGCCACGGTCGAGCCGCCCTTGCGACCCCTCGCGACGATGGCCGGTACGCGTCGCGCGAGTAGCTCCTCTTTCGCCTCGACCACGTTCACAAACCCGACCGGCACCCCAACGACGAGCGCGGGCGCGATCTTTCCCGCGTCCATGAGCTCGGCGAGGCGCAGAAGTGCTGTGGGAGCGTTGCCGACGGCCACGATGAGCGGACCCTCGATGCCGCAAGCTTTGTCCATGCTCGCAACGGCGCGAGTCGTGCCCGCGGAGCGCGCAGCCGCGGCGACATCAGGGTCGGCCATGTAGCACACGGCCTTGCAGCCAAGCTTCGCGAGCGCGGGCTTGCTTATGCCTGCGAGCGCCATGTTCGTGTCGGTGAGCACCGTGGCCCCTGCGCGCAGTGCGTCGAGCGCACAGTGCGCGGCGTCATGGGTGAACACGAGGGAATCGGCGTACGAGAAGTCGGCAGTGGTGTGGATGACGCGCTTCACGACGGGCTCTTCGAGCGGCGGGAACGTACGGCCGCCGAGCTCTTCGGTGATGATCTCGAAGCTGCGCCGCTCGATGTCGCCGGGTGCAATCTCCTTGGAATCCATCTAGTACTCCACTCCTTCCCTTGCACATATCCCCTGAGAGTAAGGGTGTTTCTCGCACCGCATCTCGGTTATGTAGTCGGCCTTCTCCACGATCTTGCGGGAAGGTGCGCGCCCGGTGAGCGCCACTTCGACGCCGCGCGCGGACATATCGAGCGCGCGGTCCACGAGCGCCTCGTCGACAAGCCCCTTCGAAAGCGCGTCGAGCGCCTCGTCGAGCAAGAGCAGCCCCTCCTGAGCGCCCTCGAGCTCGGCGAGCGCGGAAGCGAGGTTCCCATCGTGCAGCTCGCACGTCGCGGCAAGTTCTCCCGACGTCATTGACCAGGTAAACTTGTCCGACACCTTCCCCGCGAACACGGGCACGCCGAAATGCTCGGCGAGCAGGCGCGCCTCCCCGCTTTCGCCGTCTTTCAGGAACTGCACGACGACGACGCGGCGGCCTGCGGCGAGCATGCGAAGGGCGAGGCCCATCGCCGCCGTGGTCTTGCCTTTGCCGTCGCCATGATACACGTGGATCATACGCCCTCCTCGATAATGCGGTAGATATACTCCATGTCGAGCGCCCCGCGCACGACATCGGCCAGGCGGTCGAACTCGCGCGCACGGTGATCGGCCGCGGACGCCGCGCCCGCAGCACCCACGACGCTCTCGGGCAGGCCGCGCATGCGCGCGAGCGAGCGCGCGAGGGCGAGCGCCACCCCCGGTTCGTCGAACAGGCCGTGGAGATAGGTTCCGAACACGTTTCCGCAGGCCGCGCCTTCTGGTTTGCCGCCAATCGTGCCCGCAGGGGCGCAGGAGACGGTCGTTTCGCCGTCGTGAATCTCGTACCCACGCGCCGTCATGCCGTTCCACACCGAGAACGCGCCTTGGGCGCCCGTGATGCGCAGCTCCGACTGGGCGAGGCGCTTTTCCTCCTTGAACACCGTACTTGCAGGGATGAGCCCGAGCCCGCGCGCGGTGCCAGCGCCTTCCCTGCCGTGCGGGTCCGAAAGCTCGTCTCCCAAAAGCTGGTAGCCTCCGCATATGCCGAGCACCGGCGTGCCCGCGCCCGAAAGCGCGCGTACACAGGCTCCGATGCCGCTAGCCGCAAGCCAGCGCGCGTCGTCGACCGTGGACTTCGAGCCGGGAAGCACCACCAGGTCGGGTCGGCCCAGATCGGTCGTCGAGGAAACGTAGCGCACGCCCATGCCGGTCACGCGCGAAAGCGGGTCGAAGTCGGTGAAGTTCGACAGATGCGGAAGGCGCACGACGGCGACGTCGATGACGCCGCGCGCCTCGCGGGCAGTTAGGCGCGGCGCGAGCGAGTCCTCGTCGTCCAGGTCGAGCGTAAGATACGGCACGACCCCCACGACGGGAACCCCGCACATTTTCTCGAGCGGAGCCAAACCCGGACGCAGGATTTCCACATCGCCGCGGAACTTGTTCACCACAAGCCCCCGCAAAAGAGCGCGATCCTCGGGCGCAAAGAGCGCGACCGTGCCGTAGAGCTGGGCAAACACCCCGCCTGGGTCGATGTCGCCCGCGAGCAGCACGGGGGAGGACACGGCGCGCGCGAGCCCCATGTTGACGATGTCGTTTTCGGCAAGGTTGATTTCGACGGGGCTGCCGGCGCCCTCGATGACGATGACGTCGTTTTCCTCCGCGAGCGAATCGAACGCCTCCAAAATCTGCGGCATGAGCGCCTTCTTTCGCGCGAAGTAGTCCCTCGCAGCGAAGGCTCCCTGCGCCTTGCCGGCCACGATGAGCTGGCTTCGGTGGTCGCTTTCGGGCTTGAGCAGGATGGGGTTCATGCGCACGTCGGGCGCGATGCCGCACGCCTCGGCCTGCATGATCTGGGCGCGCCCCATCTCGAGACCGTCGGCCGTGACACCGCTGTTGAGCGCCATGTTCTGGCTCTTGAAGGGAGCCACGCGCAGGCCGTCCTGCGAAAGCACACGGCACAGCCCCGCCGCAAGCAGGCTCTTCCCCGCATTCGACATGGTGCCCTGGATCATGATGGGCTTCGCCCTACCCACGGGTATCGACCTCCTTCGCCGAGCCTCGGCCATCCGCGCCCGCCATAGCGCCGCTGCAAGAAGCGCCGCCCCGTTCGTCGGGTTCGCCTTCGCCCGATGCGCCTTCCGCCCGAAGCGCGCGGCTGAACGCCATCGCAAGCCGGGCATTCTCCTTGCGCGTGCGCACCGCGACGCGGCACCAGAAACGGGACAGTACCGAAAACGAGTCGCACGTGCGGACCAAAACCCCCTGTTTATACAGGCGCTCGGGGATGTCTTTCGCCGGCGTGCGGACTAAAAGGAAGTTCGCATCCGACGGCACGACGGAAAGCCCGAGCGAGGAGAGCTCGTGGGAAAGCCACGCTCGCTCGCCCGCCAATACATCGCGCGTGCGCGAAACGTATTCGACGTCTTCCAGGGCGGCGATGCCCGCGGCCTCGGCGACCGAGGAGACGGGCCACGCCTGCCCCGCCCGACGAATCCCCTCGATGAGTTGGGCGTTTCCGCTGATCAGATACCCCAACCGCAACCCTGCCATTCCGTAGAGCTTGGTGAACGCGGAGAGCACGGCCACATGGCGCGAACACGCGGCGCGTGCGGCCACGCTCCTTTCGCGGGCGTCGGGCGCAAATCCGAGGAAGCACTCGTCCACGACGAGCAGTGCGCTCACCTGCTCGCAGCGGCAAGCCGCGGCATCGATCACGCTGGGGTCGACGAGGCGCCCCGTCGGGTTGTTCGGATTGCAGAGGTACGCCACGTCTCCCGGCCCCTCGATCGCGCGGGCGAAGGAGGCGGGCACGTCGAAGTCGTCCGCTTCGGAGAGCGGGAACTCCTGCACGCATGCGCCATAGTACGATGCCGCCTCCGCATATTCAGAGAACGTCGGCGCGCACACGACGATGCGTTTCGGGCGCACCGCCGCGGCGAGCCGCCAGATGATGTCGGACGCGCCCGCGCCGCAGACGATAGTATCTTCGGGAATGCCCTGGGCGCGCGCTAGGGCGCGAACGAGGGCGAGACTTTCCCTATCGGGGTAGGCGTCGATTCGAGAAAGCGCCTTGCAAGCTGCGGCGACGGCGCGCGGCGAGGGGCCTGCCGGATTCACGTTCACCGAGAAGTCAATGAGGTCGGAGGCGCCCCCTTCGCAAGCGATGCCGAGCGATTGCGAGCTGCCCCCATGCGTACGGGCGCGCAGGATTCCCCCAGCAGCCCGGGGCGCGGCGTGGTCTTCCCTCATGCCATCGCCCCCACGGCGAGCACGACCGCCGCGCGCGCGGCGCCGAAGACGGCGAGCGCGCATACGGACGCGGCGAGCATGAGCCTTGTCGCCCGGGCGATGTCGCCCCACTCGATTTCGCGGGACGCGTCGCCTATCGTCGGTTTCTCAACGAGCTTGCCGAAATACACCGCGGGTCCTGCCAAGCGCAGCCCGAGCGCGCCCGCGCACGCTGACTCGGTCTGCGCCGCGTTCGGACTCGCATGGCGACGCCTGTCGCGGCGCCAGATACGCGCCGCCCCGCGCGCGTCGAGCCCGACGATCGGGCACACGGCGATCATGAGCAGGGCCGATAAGCGCGAGGGAATCCAGTTCACCGCATCGTCGAGGCGCGCCGAGGCGCAGCCGAAGTCGATGTAGCGCTCGTTTTTGTAGCCCACCATGCTGTCGAGCGTGTTCACAGCCTTGTACGCCATGCCCAAGGGCGCACCCCCGATCATAAGGTAGAAAAGCGGCGCGATGACGCCGTCGCTCGCGTTCTCCGCCACCGTTTCCACGGCGGCGCGCGCAACGCCCTGCTCGTCGAGAACAGACGTGTCGCGTCCCACGATGAGCCCGACTGTTTCGCGAGCCGCGACAAGGCCGCCCTTCGAGAACGCGCGGGCCACGGCCAGGCTCTGGCGGCGCAGCTCGCATGCCGCAAGAATCTGATAGCTCGCCCATGCCTCGGCCACGAAGCGCAAGCCGGGGTGAACCATGCCGCAAAGATGCAGGATTCCCCAGGTCAAAAGCCCACACGCAAGCGGAAGCGCCACGGCGAGCACAAGCCCTGCGGCGCGCGTGCCCGCGGACGTTTGCGGGAATGCGCCCCGCAGGCGGCCTTCGGCCCACGTGATTGCGCGCCCCATGGCGACGACGGGATGGGGAAGCCAGCGCGGGTCGCCGAAGGCAAGGTCGGCCGCGAACCCGGCGGCGACGGCAAGAATCGTCATCACCGGGCATCGCCCCCCGAAGCGGGGCGAACGTCGCGAAGGCAGCGCCCATCCCAGGTGGCGGCCCATGCGCCGCCCGGCTCGGTATGCACGTCGAAGTATTCCATTTTCGGGACAGCAAGCTCGGAAAGCAGCGCTTTCACGGTACCCGCGTGAACGACGAAGACGGCGCGCCCACTCCCCTGGGCGCGCTCCGATTCGCACGCCTCCCGAAACGCCGCGACGACGCGGCGGGTGAAATCGCTCTTGCCCTCGCCATGCGGGCAGCGCGTCTCGCACCAGGAGTCTACCCAGGCGCGGTAGCGCGCATCCTCTTTAAGCTCGGCGGCGCTTCGCCCCTCGAAGTCACCGAAATCCATCTCGCGCAGACCGAGGCATGCCATAAGCTCCGCATTCGGGAAGAGGATGCGTGCCGTCTGGTCGGTGCGGGCCATGCCACTCGTGATAACACGGAACACGTCACGATCGCACGCGAGCTCGCGCAAAGCGCGCTCGCCCGCACTCGACAGGGGCTCGTCGGTGCCCGCCCCGCTGTAGCGATGGTCTTCCGTGCCCGCCGTGGCACCATGGCGCACGAAGACGACTTCCAAAGGCGCGCCCGCGCCCTGCGTCCCTCGAGGCGCATCGGTAAGGTTTCCTTTGATGACCTGGGGAATCCCGCACGTCATGCGCACGACGACGTCGGCGCGCGCAGCGAGCGCGCATCCCAGACGCCCCGCGCGCTCGCGCCATTGGGCGTCTTCCGCACGCATGGGGACGACCCCCGAGCCGACCAAGGGCAGAATCACTGCGTCGAAGCCGGTCAGCCGCTCGAGCGCCCGGTCAGCGTCGAGCGCGCGTACGAGTTCCTCAGCACGGTACGCGACACGGCCGGCAAAAGCCGTGGGCACGCCGCCCTCCGCAAGCTGCGCCGCGTCGACGAAATCGTCCGCCGCGAACCCGAGCTTTTCGCGCACGAAGGTCCTCTTCCCCGAAAGCGCGCCACCTACCACGAGCATCATAGGAGCATGCCCCCCGCCACCAGCATGGCAAGCATCGCGAGCTCGGCCCATTGCAGAAACCATCCGGCCAAATCCCCCGTCACCCCGCCGAAGCGGGACAGGGCAACATGGCGATACCACGCGAGCGCCAAAAGCCCCGCCACCGCCATAAGGGCGCCGACGGCCCGAGCGCACGCGACCATCCCTGCAGCCGAAGCCGCAGCGAAAGCGCAAAGCGGCACGACGATCGCCGCGCGCTTCTTCGAAGGCGAGAGTCCCGCGGCCATGCCGTCCGCCCGCGCGGCAGGCCAACATTCAACGGCGAGCCCCGAAAGCGCGCGGGAGAACACGAGCGAGCACAGAAGCGCAAGGAACGTCCCCGCCGTAAGCGGCAGCGCGGTGAACAGGGAAAACTGCAGAATAAGGTACACGACAACACCGATGACCCCGAAGGCGCCCGCCCGCGGGTCGTGCATGATCTCGAGCTTTCGCTCGCGTGGGGCCCAACTTGCAAGCGCATCGGAGGTGTCGCAGAGCCCGTCTAGGTGGATGCCTCCCGTCACCGCCACAGGCAGCGCCACGAGCACAGCCGCGACGATGGTCGCGGGCACGCCGAACAGGTTCGCCATGTACCCCCACGCCGTCATGAGGAAGCCTTCCGCAACGCCCACCAGGGGAAACGCGGCAAGCGCATGGGTTGATCCGAAATCGGTCCAGGTCGATTTCGGGACGGGGATGCGCGAGAACGTTCCGAACGCCGCGCCGATTGCCTCTGCTATCTTCACCTTGTAGGCCCTTCGCCTTTCATCCACACGGGAATCCCGCACACCACTTCGACTGCGCGGTCGGCCAGCGCCGCCACGCCCGCGTTCACGCGCGCAAGCGCGCGCCTCCATGCCTCGGTCCCCTCATCGTAGCGCATCCCATCGGCGAACACGTCGACGGAGACCACCACCGTATACGCAGCGGCCTGAGCGAGCCGTTCGATGCCTCCGAGCACCTCGCGCGCCGCAGCGTCGGGGTCACGTGGGGACAAGCCGCCTTCCGCGAAAAGCTCGTTCGCAACCAGGTTGCCCACGTCCTCCAAAAGAAGCGTGCAGCCGCGCGGAAGCCCGGACACTGCGGCGCCCACGTCACGCGTGCGCTCGAGGGTGGAAAACCCCTTGCCCTCGCGCAGCGCCCGATGGCGCGCGATGCGGCGGGCGCCCTCTTCCCCGAAGGGCTCCATCGTTGCCAGGTACACGCGGGGTCCGTCGTGCCCGAGGCACAGGGACTCGGCGTAGGCGCTCTTGCCGCTCGCGGCGGCGCCGATGACGAGCGTTACCGTCATTTCCCGGCCTCGAAATGCTCGTAAGCAGCCATGCCAGTCGCCGTGAACGTCTTCCCATCCCGGTACACGCGCAGCGCCGAATCCAGAAGGGGCAGATACGCCATGGCGCCCGCGCCCTCGCCCAAGTGCATGCCTGCGTCGAGGGGTGCCTTTATGCCGAGCTCGCGAAGGAGCTCCTGGCTTGCGGGTTCGCTTGATGTGTGGGTGCCCACGAGGTAACCCAAGGCGTTGGGGCACAGGCGCGCCGCGCACAGGGCCGCCGTGCAGGATATGACCCCGTCGAGGAGCGCCGGCGCCTTCGAGGCCGCGGCCCCCAGGTAGAAACCGCACATCGCCGCGATGTCGAAGCCGCCCACCTTCGAGAGCACGTCGATCGGGTCGGCGGGATCGGGCGAGTTCGCGTCGATAGCGCGCTCGACCACGTCGCGCTTGCGCGCGAGCGAGGCGTCCGAGAGCCCCGCGCCGCGCCCGACGAGACTCCGCGCGTCCGTCCGGAGGAGCACTGCGGCCACCGCCGCCGAGGTGGTCGTGTTGCCGATGCCCATCTCGCCCGCGGCGAGAAGGCGCACGCCGGCGCGGGCAAGCCCGCACGCGACGGCGATTCCGACCTCGATCGCGCGCACGGCCCCATCGCGAGACATAGCGGGGCCGTACGCGATGTTGCCGCTCCCCCGCCGCACGTTCGCGCGCACCATGCGCGCGTCTTCTATGCCCCAGGCCATACCCACGTCGACGGGCACGACCTCGGCACCCGCGAACGCCGCCATGCGGCAGGCGCTCGTGGCCCCCTCGCACATGTTGCGCGCGACGACTCGCGTCACGTCTTGCCCGCTTTGCGACACGCCTTCGGCAACGACCCCGTTGTCGGAGAAGAATACCGCGAGCGCACGGGGAAACTCGACCACCTCGGCGCTCCCCTGAGCTGCGGCGATACACGCGACGGCGTCTTCAAAGTCGCCCAATCCCCCCAAGGGGTGCGCGATGGAGTCCCACGCGGCGTACGCGGCGGCGCGGGCGCACTCGTCTGCGGGCGCAATCCGGGAGAGCGCGGCTTCGAGCACGGCGCCCGGCGCCGACGAGAACGCGCGCTCGACTTCCTCGCGGATGCAGGCAAGCGCGGTTTCGGTTGCTTCAGCCATGCCGTCTCCTCTCTGCGAACGACGCTGCGGCAGACGCGAACGCGCACGCAACGTCGGGGTTCGCAGGATAGTACACATGCGGGAAGCCCGCAACCAGGGACGGGGTGGTCGTCATGCACGGCCAGCCCTTGTCGCGCCGGGGCTTCTGCGCCCAGAAGTCGCCGCCCGGGCAGGTGGACTGCCAGTAGTGGAACTCGTGCGCGCGGATGCGTGTGCCGCGCGGCCCGTAGAGCCCGTCGCGTTGAGAAGTGAGCTCCACGTACCCGAAATGGGACAGCCTTCCCCCGTTCTCGCTTACGCCCTCAAGGGCGCCCGCAACAGGCCAGCGCCGCCCCTCGCTATCGGCGATTTCGCGCTGCAGATACAGAAACCCACCGCATTCGGCGACCGTCGGCATGCCAGATTCCACCGCGCGCCGCACCGCCTCGCGCATCGGCGCGTTCTCGGAGAGCTGCCGCGCATGGAGCTCCGGGTAGCCGCCCCCCAGATAGAGGGCGCTTGTCCCCCGGGGCAACTCGCTATCACACAGGGGGCTGAAAAAGGCCAGCTCGCAACCCAGGTCCTCGAGCGCGCGCAGGTTCTCCTCGTAGTAAAACGAGAACGCCTCGTCACGCGCGACGGCGACGATGGGCCGCGCTCCCGCGATCGGCTCCAACCGATAAGGTTCCTCGCAGATATCGGGTGCCGTCGCCGCTATTTCAAGCAAGCGGTCGACGTTGACGCTCTTTTCCACCAGCTCGGCCATCTTGTCGATGCGCGCGGAGAGCTGCTTGACTTCGTCGGCGGTCACAAGCCCCAGATGCCGGCTTTCGAGCGAGAACGCCTCGTCGGCGGGAATATTACCCAAAACCGCGACGCCCGTGTGCTTCTCGATCGCAGGCGCCGCGTAGGCGCAGGCAGCGGCGCTCGTCTTGTTCAGCACGACGCCGCGCACGTTCGCACAAGGCAGGAACTCGGCGATGCCGCGGATTACGGCGGCGAGCGATAAAGACGCCCCGCGCCCGTTCACCACTAAAACGACCGGCGTTTCCGTGTCGCGCGCAACCTGGTAGCTGCTCGCGTCGGCCACGCCGGGCGCCATGCCGTCGTAGAAGCCCATGACCCCCTCGAGCACCGCGACATCCGCGCCCGCGGCGCCGCGTGCGAGCAGGGCGCGCAGCGTCGGGGCGTCGGTGAAGAAGCCGTCTAAGTTGCCCGAGCGCGCACCCACGACGCGGCGATGAAAGAGCGGGTCAATGTAGTCGGGGCCGCATTTGAAGGCCGCGCATGCAAGGCCGCGGCGCGCGAACGCGCGCAGGAGCGCGCACGTTACGACCGTCTTGCCGCTCCCACTCGAGGGCGCAGCGACCATGAAGCGCGGGATGGACGTGCTCACCGGGCGCCGCCTTCCCCACCTGCACCACGCGCGCTGACGAGGAACACGGGGTTTTGCGCCTTCATAAGATGGTGCGAGCCTACAGCCTCGGCGCGGGCGGCCGACACCTGGCACGCCTCGAACCCCTTAAAGCGCGAACCCGAGAGGAGCGCGCACGCCTCGGTGAGCGTCTCAACAGTGACGCATGGCACGCACAGGCGAACCTGCGAGTTCTTCTCGAGCGCTGCCTCCACGATGGAGGGAAGCTCGCCCGCGCTCCCGCCGACGAACACAGCGTCGGGAACGGGCAGTTTCGCGAGCGCTTCGGGGGCGACACCGGGGACCGCATGCACGTTGCCGCACCCGAATGCATCCGCGTTCTCTCGGATGAGCCGCACGCCGGCCGCGTTGCGCTCGACCGCCCATACCGACCCCGCTCGCGCGACGAGCGCCGCCTCGATCGACACGCTCCCCGTGCCGGCTCCGACGTCCCACACGGTGTCGGTAGCGGTAAGGCGCAGCTTCGCGAGCGCGACTGCGCGCACCTCCTGCTTGGTCATGGGAACGTCGCCGCGGATGAAGAGCTCGTCGGGAATGCCCGAGGAAGCGTACGGCCAGCGGGAACTCGCGGCGCGGGATGCGAACTCGATAAGCATCACGTTCAAGTCGTCGAACGTCTGACCTGCGATTTCACTTGCGGTCGCGCAGGTGATGCGCTCGTCGGGGTACGACAGGCGCTCGGCCACCGTCACGCGCGCATCCCCGAAGCCCGCCTGCACAAGCTCGCCCGAAAGCCGCGAGGGGTCTTCCCCGCCCGACGTGACGAGAAAGAGCTCACCTGCGCGCTCGGCCTCGGCCACGATGTCGCACGCCACGCCGTGAGCGCTCGCGAAGCGCCAATCCTGCCATGGACGCGCGAGGCGCGCGGCGAGATAAGACGCTGAGCTTATGCCGGGAACGACGCGCACGTCCACCTGCGCGTCGCCGGAGAGCGCCTCCACCAGGCGGCGCGCGCCGCTGAACAGCCCCACATCGCCCGTCATCACGACCACGGCGCGCCGCCACGACGCCGCATCGGTGAGCGCGGCGACGATGTCCGCCGTCTTCACGAGCTCGCATCTCACCACGTCGGGCGGCACGTCGATGCCGGCAAGCGCGCGATGAGCGCCGATGACCACGTCGGCGAAGTCGATAGCGTCGAGCGCCGCGCGCGAGAGCAAGTCGGGGTTTCCGGGCCCCGCCCCGATGATCGTTACCTTTCGCATGGAATCTCCCGATACCCGCGCGGCGTGACCATACGGCCGCCTACGAGCTTCGTGTTCGCGTTGCCGACGAACACGGTGGTGAACATGTCGGCGTCGAACTCCCCCAGCTCGGAGAGCCTGCACATGCCCGACTGCTGCCCCTCGCGCCCGATGTTGCGTACCCAGCCGCAGAGCGTGTCGGGGGCCTTCCATTCGAGCATAATCTTCGCCGCGCGTGAGAGCCTGTCGGCGCGCTTTCTGCTGCGCGGGTTGTACAAACAGATGCAGAAGTCGGCGCTCGCCACGGCGGCGAGCCTGCGCTCGATGACCTCCCATGGCGTGAGCAGGTCGGAGAGCGACACGACCGCGAAGTCGTGGGCAAGCGGGGCGCCGAGCACCGCCGACCCGCTCTGAGCCGCGGTGGCCCCGGCGATAACTTCCACGTCTACATCGGGGTAGTCCTCCGCAAGCTCCAGCACGGGGCTCGCCATGCCGTACACGCCCGCGTCGCCGCTGCACACGAGCGCCACGGCTTCTCCACTCTGCGCGCGCGAAAGCGCAAGGCGGCACCGTTCGACCTCGTGCATCATCGGCGTCGCGAGATGCGCCGCGTCGGGCACGGCGGCGAGCGCGAGCTCCACGTATTTCGTGTAACCCACAACGACGTCGGACGCCTCGAGCGCACGCCGAGCCGCAATCGTCATGCCGTCGGGGCCGCCCGGGCCGATTCCCACCACGAAGAGCTTTCCCATCACCGCTCCTTAAACGAAAGTTTAATAGTTGCCTTGGAAAACGCGACGGTCACGCCGCCGTGAGCGAGCTTCGGGAAGATAAGTTTGCCCCCCTCCGCGAGCGCTGCCCGCTCGCACACGTTGTCGACCCCCACCGTCGCGCGCACGAAATCAGATGGCGAAACGCTGCCTTCGACCTGCGACAACTCCTCTGCGGAATACGTCGCAAGCGGGATATTGCGCGCGCAGCAGAAGGCGAGCAGACCCTCCTCGTGCGCCTTCACGTCGATCGTCGCCGCCTCGCGCACGGCCGAAGGCGAGATACCCACCTGCCCGCACGCGAGAAGAAACGCCTCCTCGATCGCTTCGGCGCACGCACCGCGACGGCATCCTATGCCCGCAACGATGCAGGGCACGACAAGGCGAAGCGGCTCGGGCGCAGGCGCCTGCGCCCGCACGCCCGCCGGCTTCCCCGTCTCACCGGCGGGCACGACCTCGCCCGTTGTCTCCGCCGCACGAACGGACGCACCTGCATTCGCGCCAGCGAACGGCGACACGACGATATCGGCCCGAGCGCGGTCGGACGCAATGTCAACCCCCTCAGGCGGCTGTCCCGAAATCGGCATGTCGGAATAGAGCGCCACGCGCCCGCCCGAAAGCAGCCGCGCCGACACTCGCTTGATGGCCTCGGGATTCGAAACGGCGAGCCCCGCACAGCGCGCCCACGTATCCACCGCCCACACGCCGCGGACGTCGGTCGCCGTGGTGATGACGGGGATGGCCCCTGCCGCGCGTGCCACAGTTTGCGCAAGCTCGTTCGCACCGCCCAAATGCCCCGACAAAAGCGGGACGGCAAAGCGCCCCGCCTCGTCGATCGCCACAACCGCGGGATCGTTTGCCTTCGAGGCGACATGCGGCGCGATCGCCCGCACGGCGATGCCCGCCGCGCCCACGAACAGAAGCGCGTCCGACGCTTCCCACGCGAGCGCCGTCCATGCGCGCAGGTCGGCCTTCCCCTCGCCGAACCCGCGCGAAACGGAAACGTCCCAGCCAGGGTCGTCTTCACCTGTCTGCGCGCAATCGGAAAGCGCGTGTGCGGTGCGCACCGCCAACGCATACCCCCTCTCAGTGAACGCTATGCAGGAAACCCTCATCTAGCGCACCACCATCGTCGAGAAGTAGCTGCCCCGATCGGGCACATCGTCGAGCGAGCGGTACACGCGCTCGCCCGGAAGCCCACAGTCCTCTACAAGCTCGGCACCGTCGAAGGCACCCTCCTCGCAAAGGAAGCGCTTCGTGTCCGCAAGCGAGCGGCGCGCCTTCATGACCACCTTCGTCCCCGGCCAGCCGATTGCACGGCGCACCCCGTACAGAACGCCTTTACTCATACGTCGCCCCCAATTTCCCGATAACTGCATCGGCGCCCGACGTGCGGAAAAGCTCGCGGCGCTCGGCGTCGAACACGACCGCGGCGATGTCGCATGCGCCCGCCGCGCGGCGGCGCAACCTGTCCTCAATTGCCGCAGCGAGCGAGGCGCGCGCAACGTCCCCAACGCCGGCGGCCTCGATTACCTCGAGCGCCGCCGTGGTCGTGACGGACGACATGATCTCGCGCACGGTCTTCGCGCCCGCGCCGGCCATGGCCGCGTGGGCGGCCAGAATCTCCGCGCGGCAGTCGGCGGTACGCGAATGGGTGTCCATGATGCCGCCCGCGACCTTCACCAACTTGCCGATGTGTCCCACAAGAAGGACATTGGTAAATCCCTCGCGAACGCAGCAGTCAATCGCATCGCCCACAAAGTTGGAGATGAAGGCCACCGGCGCACCGTTTAGGTGGAAATGCCCCGAGATGAACTGCCCGCCGTAGTTGCCGGGCGTGAGCACGACTCCGCGCCGCCCCATAGCCGCATGCTGCCGGATCTCGAGCTCGATGCTGTCGCGCAAGGCAGCGAGGCTGCGCGGCTCGACGATGCCCGTCGTGCCCAGGATGGAGATGCCGCCCTCTATCCCCAGATGCGGGTTGAAGGTCTTTTTGGCAAGGGCAACACCCTCGGGTACCGAAATCGTCACAGCAATATTTCCAGAAAAGCCGTGCGCGGCGCACACCTCGCGCACCGCCGAAGTGATCATCGCGCGCGGCGTCGCGTTGATGGCGGCCGCCCCCACCGGCTGCTCGAGCCCGGGCAATGTCACGCGCCCCACGCCCACGCCGCCATCGACGGAAACTTCCGATTCGCGCGCGGGCACGTCCTTGCTGCCCGCAGCACCCGTGCCCGACCCCGCATGTTCCACGTGCGCGTACACGAGTACGCCGTCAGTCACATCGGCATCGTCGCCTGCGTCCTTTCGCACGGCGCACTGGGCGCACCCCTCGCCGATGCATGCGTCGACCACGTTCGCCTCGACGGGCAGCCCGCCGGGGGTGACGATCGACACGCGGCCGACGGGCTTTCGTGACAAAAGCATCTCGCAGGCCGCCTTCGCCGCGAGCGCGGCGCAGCTCCCCGTGGTGTAGCCGCAGCGCAGGCGGGTCGTCCCGGTATATATGTAGTGCTCGAAGGCCACGCTAGCTGCTCGCCTTCCGATACCCCGTGGCAAACGAAGGGTCGTAAAGCTTGCTGCGCTCGTACGACTCTGCTTGCGCGCCGTTGTGCGAAAACCCGCCGCGAGCTCCGAGCACGCGGCCCACCACCACGAGCGCCGTGCGGTCGATGCCCTCTCGCGCGCCCGCATCGGCGAGCGTGCCCACTGTGCATCGCACCACGCGCTCCTCAGGCCAGGTCGCCTTGTACACGAGCGCGGCCGGCTCGTCGGAGCTGCGGCCCGCGGCCAAAAGCTCGGCGGAAAGCTCGGCGAGCATACCCGAGCTCAGGAAGATGACCATAGTCGAGCCACTTTCCGCCATGGTGCGCATGCCCTCGCCCGCGGGCATGGGGGTACGTCCGGAAAGCCGCGTGATCACGACCGACTGGCTGATTCCCGGCAGCGTGTATTCCTGGCGAAGCGCCGCCGCGGCACCGCAAAAGCTCGACACGCCGGGCACCACCTCGTAGTCCACGCCGCGTGCGTCGAGCGCGTCCATCTGCTCCTGGATGGCGCCGTACAGGCACGGGTCGCCCGTGTGCAGGCGCACCACGTCCTCGCCCCGCGCATCTGCCGCGCACATCACGTCGAGCACTTCCTCCAAGGTCATGTGCGCGCTGTCGTAGACGATGCAGGATTCCTTGCACTCAGCGAGCAGCTCGGGGTTCACAAGGCTTCCCGCCCAAACGACCACGTCGGCTGCGCGCAGAAGGCGCGCCCCGCGCAGCGTGATAAGGTCGGCGGCGCCCGAGCCTGCGCCAACGATATGAATCATCCGAGCCTTCCCTTCCCGTTTCTCATCGCAACCGTTTACGCCGCCATTCGCGCAGCGGGCAAAACACGGCGCCTGCGGCGGCAATCGGCGCAAATACGCAGGCAGGAGGCGCAATGCCGCCCGCCCTGGCTTTGACACGTTCACAAGTGCCCACTATCATAGTAAAAGATTCGGCAACGAGCATATGACAATCGGATAAAAGGAAATGACCGGCGCGGCGCCCGCACAGCCCGCGCTGGCTTGCGGAGGGAACCAGGTGGGAATCCTGGGCAAGGGACATTACTGTATAGGACGCGCGGGCGAACCGCCTCGCGCCCCAAGCCAGACTGCTTCGCCTTTTCCTCACGGCATCGCCGTGGCGTTAGCTCCTTGTGAACCCCGAGGGGTGCGCTTTTCTTTCGCTTGTGCCGACAAGCAACTGTCGCCGGGGGACCGGCAAACCGAGGAAAGGAAAAACCATGTCCGACCAGATGTCACGCCGCGGCTTCATGGGCGCCGCAGCAACCGGAGCCGTCGCGCTCGCCGGAGTCGCGCTCGCGGGCTGCTCCAACACCTCCGCGAGTTCCGAGAAATCGAGTGAAAAGGAGAAGGCCGTGAAGCCGGTCATCCTCGTCACGAGCTTCGGCACGAGCTACAACGACTCGCGCCACATCACCATCGGCGCCATCGAAGACGCTATCCGCGAGAAGTACTGGCAGGACTACGACATCCGCCGCGCCTTCACCGCGCAGATCATCATCGACAAGCTGAAGAAGCGCGACGGCATCACGATCGACAACATGACCGAGGCGCTCGACCGCTGCGTGGAAGACGGCGTGAAGGAAATCGTCGTGCAGCCGACGCATCTCATGGGTGGCCTGGAATACACCGACGTGAAAGACGAGCTCGACAAGTACGCCGACAAGTTCGACAAAATCTCGCTCGGCGACCCGCTGCTCACCTCCGACGACGACTACAAGAAGGTGGCCGCAGCCATTAAGGAGAACATGGCGTCCTTCGACGACGGCAAGACGGCGCTGTGCCTCATGGGCCACGGCACCGAAGCCGATTCCAACGCCGACTATGCCAAGATGCAGGAAGTGTTTAAGAACGAGGGCTTGACGCAGTTCTTCGTCGGCACCGTCGAGGCTGAACCGACCTGCGAGGATGTTATCGCCGCCGCGAGCGCCGCAGGCTACAAGAAGGCCGTGCTCGCGCCGTTCATGGTGGTCGCGGGCGACCACGCGAACAACGACATGGCAGACGAGACCGACCCCGACAGCTGGGCTGCGAAGTTCGTGGCCGCCGGCTTCGAAGTGACGTGCCTGCTCCAGGGTCTGGGACAGAACGTCGCGGTCGACGACATCTACGTCGCGCACGTGGACGACGCCATCGCCAAGCTGTAAACTCGCCGCGCACGGGGGCGCCGGTCGCGTCCCCGTGCAACGGGCATGCGCCTTCCCCGACTGACGGCGCATGCCCGTTGCATTCGCATCCCGCCCGCCCACCGCACGGCGCGGACGGTCGAAGCGATTGAAAGGAACCCCCTCCATGTTGAAGAAAACCCTCGCCTTCGCCCTGTCAGCGGCGCTTTTCGCGTTCTCGCTCGCCGGCTGCGGCGGAAATTCAATCGACAGCGCAAAGGCAAGCGATGCCGATTCCCAGGAAAAGACCGAACAGGCGGCCGATGCGCCCGAGGGCGCAAGCGCTGCCCCCATCACCGCCGACAAGGTGGCCGACGGCACCTATCCGATCACCGTAGATTCCAGCTCGAACATGTTCAGGATTGTGGACGCCCAGCTCATCGTGGAAAACGGCTCCATGCACTGCGTGATGACGCTTTCCGGCACGGGCTACGGCAAGCTCTTCATGGGCACGGGCGACGAGGCTGCCGCCGCGAGCGAGGCCGACTTCATCCCCTATGTGGAAAACGCGGAAGGCAAGTACACCTACGACGTGCCCGTTGAAGCGCTCGACGAGGACACCGCCTGCGCCGCGTGGAGTATTAGAAAAGAGCAGTGGTACGACCGCACGCTCGTGTTCGAATCCGCCGGCGTCGATCTGCGCGCCGACGCACTGAAGTAACGCCATGCGGTCGATTCTTCCCAAGGGGGAAAGCAGGAAGCGTCGCAGCATCGCGGTGCGCGCGATCGCCTGCGTTCTCGTCGCCCTGTTCGCGCTTCCCTTCGCGGGGTGCAGTGCGAGCCCGAACGCGACCGGTGGCACGGCAGGCTCTCAGGAATACACTGTGAGCGTCTCGCTCTCCGGCGGGTCAGGGCGCGCAAGCATCGCCTCACCCACCACAATTGTGAAGGATGGCGACACCTACACCGCGACCATCACCTGGTCGAGTTCGAACTACGACAAAATGACCGTCAACGGCGTGGACTACGCGCCCGTAAACGACGGCGGCAACTCCACGTTCGAGATACCCGTCACGCTCGACGAGGACATCGCCGTGTCGGCCGAGACCGTCGCCATGTCGACGCCGCACACCATCGACTACACGCTCCACTTCGACTCATCCACCATGAAGGAGAAATCGGGCGACGATGCAAGCGGCGGCTCCCCTGCGGGAACGGCTTCAAGCGCCGCGGCCGACTTCCACAACGCCGATTTGGGCTGCGGCTGGGAGCCGACGGGGGCGCTTCAGCTTGAATACGCCGAGCACTTCACTGTCGACGAGTACGAAGGCGGCCTGCGGCTTATCTGCATTTCGAACGGGGAGCGCTTCCTCGTGGTACCGCAAGATGCAAAGGTACCTGATGGGTTGAGCTCCGACATCGCGGTCATAAGGCGTCCCGCCAACAAGGTGTACCTCGTGTCGTCGGCGACGATGTGCCTGGTCGACGCGCTCGATGCGAACGACAACATCCTCATGTCGGGCACGAAGGCCGACGATTGCTCGGTCGCGGGCTTCAAAAGCGCACTCGAAAGTGGGGCGATCGCCTACGGCGGCAAGTACAGCGCGCCCGACTACGAGCGAATATCGGCCTCGGGCTGCACGCTCGCCATCGAGAACACCATGATCAACCACACGCCCGATGTGAAGGAAAAGCTGCAGAAGCTCGGGCTCGTCGTGCTCACCGAACAGTCGTCGAGCGAGCCCGAAGCACTCGGGCGCGTCGAGTGGATTAAGCTTTTCGGCGTCCTGTTCGACAAGGAAGACGAGGCCGCGCACCTGTTCAACGAGCAGAAGGCCCGCGTCGAGCAAACGTCGAGGCTCGCGTCGTCAGGTAAAACCGTGGCGTATTTCTACATTAACTCGAACGGGGCCGCCGTCACGCGGCGGGCGGGCGACTACGTGGCGCAGATGATCGAGCTTGCAGGCGGCAACTACGCGCTCGATGACGCGCAGACGGCGTCGACGTCAGGTTCGTCAGTAACGCTCGAAATGGAGCGCTTCTACGCGACGGCGAAGGATGCCGACATTATCGTCTACAACGGCACCATCGACGAATCGGTTGCCACCTTGAACGACTTCGTAGGCAAAAACGCGCTATTGTCGCAGTTCAAAGCCGTGAAGAACGGCAACGTCTGGGTCACAAGCGCCGACATGTACCAGCAGATGACTTCCACCGCCGACATTATCGACGAGCTGCACGGGGCGTTCACCGGCGATGACGCGAGCAACTTCCATTATCTGAGGAAGCTCGGCTAGCGCCATGAGAAGCCGGCTTTCCATGACATACGACGAATCGGGGCGCGCCGCGCGGTGTCGCGTCGTGACGGCGCTGCTCGCTGTTGCCCTCATCGTGCTCGTCGGGGCCAACCTGTGCATCGGGAGCGTGCTCGTGCCCGCAGACCACATCCCCGGCATCCTTTCGGGAGGCGCGGCCAATTCCATGGAAATCCAGATCATCTGGGAGATTCGTCTGCCGCGCGTGCTTTCAGCCGTGCTTCTCGGCGGGGCACTTTCGCTCTCCGGGTTCCTGCTGCAGACGTTTTTCAACAACCCCATCGCCGACCCGTTCATCTTGGGCGTCTCCTCGGGCGCAAAGTTCGTCGTCGCGCTTACGATGATCGTACTTCTGGGCGCGAACCAGGCCATGTCCTCGCCGGCCATGGTGGCCGCAGCGTTTCTGGGATCGCTTATCACCATCGGCTTCGTGCTCCTCATCGCACGGCGCATAAGTTCCATGGCCATGCTCATCGTGGCGGGCGTCATGGTGGGATACATCTGCTCGGCGGCGACGAACTTTCTCATCGCCTTCGCCGACGACCAGTCCATCGTGAACCTGCACAACTGGTCTTTGGGTAGCTTCTCGGGTTCGAGCTGGGACGACATCGCGGTCATCGCGGTCGTGGTGATCACCGTGAGCGCATGCGTATTCGCGATATCGAAGCCCCTTTCCGCCTTCCAGCTGGGAGAAGCCTACGCGAAAAGCGTCGGCGTGAACGTCGCACGCTTCCGCGTGGTGCTCGTCCTTCTAGCGAGCATGCTCTCCGCCTGCGTGACCGCGTTCGCTGGTCCGGTGTCGTTCGTAGGCATCGCGGTTCCGCATCTCGTTAAGTCGGCGCTGAAGTCGTCGAAGCCCATCCGCGTGATTCCTGCGTGCTTCTTGGGAGGCGCCATCTTCTGCGCGGGCTGCGATTTGATCGCGCGCACGCTGTTCTCCCCCGTCGAGCTTTCCATCAGCGCCGTCACCGCCATCTTCGGCGCGCCGGTGGTTATCGCACTCATGTTGAAGAAACGAGTGAGGTAGATGGGGGAATTCATGCCGCGGCCCAAAACGCTCAGAGGGGAGTCGAACCTCGAAACCCCGGTCGCAACGAAGGCTGACGGAGCGCCGCTTTTCCGCATAAGCGACCTGTCGGCGGGCTACGACAAGAAGGTCGTAGTCGAAGGCGTCGAGCTGGAGGTTCGCGCGGGCGACGTCGTGGCGCTCATCGGGCCGAACGGCTCGGGCAAGTCGACCATCTTGAAAACCATCACACGCCATCTGGCACCGCTTGCCGGCGCGGTCGAGCTCGACGGGCGGGAGATTTCCCGATGGAAGACGGCGGAGTTCGCAAGGAACCTTGCCGTTATGCTGACAGATCGACCCCGGACCGAGCTCCTCACCTGCCGCGATATCATAGAGGCGGGAAGGCATCCCTACACCGGGCGAATGGGCACACTCTCGCCCGACGACCATAGTCGGGTCGACGAGGCCATGAAAACCGCACATGTGGAAGAGTTCGCCGAGCGCGACTTCATGCAGATAAGCGACGGGCAACGCCAGCGCGTCATGCTCGCACGCGCCATCGCACAGGATCCGCGTGTGCTCGTGCTCGACGAGCCCACGTCATATCTCGATATCCGCTACCAGATCGACCTGCTGCGAATACTTCGCCACCTTGCGAAATCGCGGAATGTGGCTGTCATCATGTCCATCCACGAACTCGAGCTCGCGCAGAAAAGCGCCGACAAGGTGATTTGCGTGAAGGACGGCCGGGTCTTCCGCGCCGGCGCACCCGAGGACATATTCACGCGCGAGACGATTGGCGAGCTCTACGGCCTTCAACATGGCACCTTCAACGAGCGCTTCGGCAGCGTGGAAATTGGGCGCCCACACGGCGATGCGCACACGTTCGTCATCGCCGGCGCAGGTACGGGGTCAGCTGTGTTTCGCCAGCTCATCCGGCAGGGCAAGGCGTTCTACGCGGGCGTTCTGCACGAAGGGGACATCGACTGCGAGCTTGCGCGCGACCTGGCGACGGAATGCGTGGCCGAGCGCGCCTTCGAGCCGATCGGGGATAAAACCATAGCCCGCGCCAAAGAGCTCCTCGTCCACTGCGCGCGTCTTATCGTGTGCCCCGCCGCCTTCGGCACCATAAACGCCCGCAACGCAGAGCTCGTCGAGTTCGCACGCTCGCATGGTATCGAGGTCATGCGAGCGTGCGAAGGCGCGTTGGAGGATTCCAAAATTGGAGTGGGAAGGATAAACTGGACTTTCTTTTAAGGATCCTCAGGCTACAGCTCCCACGCGGCGAGGTCTACAAGGCGCCGGAGAACCTCAGGAACAGGAATTTCCACGCCGACGAGCCCAACTAGGCCTAATCCAAGCGAGATTCCAGACTCGACAGACCATTGAGAGTCAGATCGTTGGCGACCTCAGAGACGCGCTCGATAGGAACCGAGCCGTCAGACAGCGCCCACGTGCGATAGATACCGATAATACCCGACAGCAAAAACGCCAGATAGTAGTCGAACATTTCGTCCTTGAGACCTTGGGGCAGCAGATCTCGCTCGGCAATCTCGTGCTCGAGCGGCGCACGAAGACGAGCCATGAAATCATCGAGCGGAATATTCTCGATCAGCTGACGATTGAGCACCAAGTTGTTGCACAGTGCCTCGTTAACGGTTTTAAAGAAGGTCGCCGCCGCGCTCAGGGCGCGCTCGTTGGTGTCGCCGTCCATGGAAGCAAGCGTTTTCTCGACCGAGTCGACAATCATCTCCACCACATCGACGGCAATGGCATCGAGCAGGCCGTCAACCGTACCAAAGTGAACGTAAAAGGTCTTGCGGTCGACATTGGCCTCGCGCGCGATGGCACTCACCGTAATGTCTGCCAGCGGCTTTTCCATGAGCAGGCGCTCGAAAGCCGAAAGGATGGCATTACGGCTGCGAACGATGCGACGATCAAGACGCGGTTTGCTGGTTGCCATGGGCGTGTCCCTTCGATATGCGAGCATTCATCAACAGATGAGAGATAATCTACGTAAGAGGATTATCCCCCATACAGCACAAATATGCCTCGCATCATGAAGAACGCACGACTGCCCTACTGCGACTTAGGGTGCTTCTTCTTATTGAGTGCCGACGGAGATACGCGAATACCGTCTCCTGTCTGACGCACATAGGCCTTATGAGCCGACTTTGCGGTCCCAGAAGCCTTCTGAGCGCGCTTCTTGGGATCAACGGTAACAGCATTCGTGGGGTGCGGCTTAGTGGGCGCAGAGGGCGTCTGAGGCGTGCGGCCGAGCTTGCGCATCACGCGATCCCAGCGCGCATGGATGCTCTCGTTGTGGGCGCTCTTAAGTCCCAGCAGGGGCGCAGCCAAAATGGTCGGCGCAATAAACGTAATGAGACGCCACAGCAGATAGCCGGCGGTCGAAGCCGAACCGAAGAAATGACCCAAGAACAATGCAAAGCCGCCCTCAGCGCCACCAGTTCCACCGGGCAAGGGAACCGCAGAGCTTAACAGCTGGACAAAGGCGCTCGCGGCCATGACCGAGAAAAAGTCGACCTCGTGGTAGCCAAAGGCAAGCATCAGGAAATACGGAACCAGATAGAAAAACGCGAGCTGCAGCATGGTGATAAACACGGTGAGCAGCATGGAAGAAAAATGTCCGGCCGAAAGCTTGAACTTCTCGGAGAAGGAGTAGATCTCGCCATCGACAAACGTGCGCCAACTCTCGATCTTAGTGGCCGAGACACCAATGCGCTCAAGCCAATTGATGATGCAATGGGCGACGCGCGTGACGGTCTTAGGCATGAGCGCGACGGCGAAGATGCCAAGCAAGATGCAGCAGTGTCCACCAAAGCTAAAGACGCACAGCAGCGTCATGTCGCCGTAGCGTTCGGCAAAAAACGGCATACGGGCGAGCAGCAGGATAGCGCCCCAGGCGACCAGGCCAAACTGGTACACGATAAAACGCGTGAATTGCGTGGCGCCGGCCTCGCCCACGTTTTGGCCGGCCTTGGTCAGGCGATAGATCTGAGCCGGGGTGGAGCCCATCATCATGGGCGTCAGGTTGCCAAAGAAGATGCCACTCGCCTCGACCGAGATCAGGTCGCGGATGCCGACGGGCGAATTGGGATCGAGCCAGACGGCGATCGCATAGGCCACAATGCCAAAGAACAGGTACATGAACATGCAAAGACACGCGACAACGAGCCATGACGCCTGGACGCTCGACATAGCGGCCCAGAACTGCCCCATCTGCCCGGTTACCACCAGATAGACGATATAACCTACCAGCACGACGCCGATAAAGATGGCGCCGCGGCGTGCGCTCTTATTGTCATCTCCGCCCGAGGCCTCAACCTCGACCTGGGGCTTAGACGTATGCTGAGAGGACTCCGTCATGAGGCTCCTTCTAACAGTCAAAATATCTTGGATATTGTACCCGTAAGGGCCATAGGCAGAACGCAAAGCTCTGGTTCAAACGGGAATTACAGACGGTTGTTTGAAAATAAAAAAACCCAGCCTTCCATAGGAAGTCCGGGTATCAGATGCGTGGTAGCCCGTACCAGATTCGAACTGGTGATCTCCGCCTTGAGAGGGCGGCGTCCTAAACCGCTAGACGAACGGGCCATAAGCCTCAGCAGAAAAGAAGTGGTAGCCCGTACCAGATTCGAACTGGTGATCTCCGCCTTGAGAGGGCGGCGTCCTAAACCGCTAGACGAACGGGCCACATGACATCTGCACTGCCGTGCTGCGAGGAAATATATTACGGGACAAAAAACGTCAGCGCAAGAAGAAATTCCAAATTGCCGAAAAATTGTCGGCAGGTTATGGAATACGCAGGTAAACTTGGTAGCTAATTCAAGTTGAGATGAACCAAAAGAGCTTCGCGCTCGTTGGGAATATCGTCTTCGATCACGGCGTCGAGGGCGGAGTTGAGAAGCTGACCCAGTTCCGGCCCGGGCTTGACTCCGGCACGGATCAGGTCGCCGCCGTTGATGGCGAGCATCTTGAGCGTATAGGGCTCCCCTGCCTTCAGCAGCTCGTGCGCCAGCGCGCGCATCTCCTCAATCGTCTCAACATAATAGAAGCACGACGGGGCCTTGCCAAGTGTGTCGGCACGCTTAAGGTCCATGAGCTCGTCAATCAGGCGGGCCGTGTCGACGCCCTCACCCGAAAGCGCGCGCATCATATTGAGCAGGCAGGAGCGCTCGGGGCGCAGCGGCTTGTCATGGTATTTGATGAGCAGGCACACGTCGCGCACCAAGTCGTGCGAGAGGGCCAGGCGATCCATAATGACGCGCGCCTTCTTGGCGCCGAGCTCGGGATGACCGTAGAAGTGTCCGCTGCCGGCGTGATCGACCGTGAAGCACTCGGGCTTGGACACATCGTGCAAAAACGCCGCCCACATAAGGCTCGACGAGGGCGCGACGCCGTCACACAGCGCGAGCTCCCCCGCCACCGTCAGCACACGGGCGATATGCACGTAGACGTTAAACGCATGATAGACACTGCGCTGATCAAACCCGCGACCCGCTGCCAACTCGGGCACGGCGGCGCAGATGAGCTCGGGATAGCGGAGCATCGCGTCTCCCCCATGACCGGTCGAAAGAATGCCCTCGAGCTCAATACCCACACGCTCACGCGCCACGGCTTCGAGCAGCGGCGCGCACTCGGCAAGCGCACGCTTGGTCTCGGGCTCAATCATAAAGTCCAGACGGCAGGCAAAGCGCACCGCACGCAGCATGCGCAGGGCGTCCTCGTTAAAGCGACGCTTGGGATCGCCGACAGCGCGAATCAGCTTGCGCTCCAAGTCACCCTGGCCGTCGTAGCGGTCGACAAGCCCGCGCTCGGGATGCCAGGCCATGGCATTGACGGTAAAGTCGCGGCGCGCCAGATCGTCCTCGAGCGAGGCGGCACGCTCCACACTCTGGGGATGGCGACCATCGGTGTAAAAGCCATCCAGACGGTACGTGGTGACCTCGATACGCTCGCCATCGGAAATAGCCGTGATTCCGCCAAATTTAATGCCCGACTCCACAACCGCGATGCCGGCGGCCTCGAGCGCCGCTTTGGACTCCTGCCACAGGCCGCTACAGCACATATCAACATCGTGGCTGGGGTACCCCATCAGGGCGTCGCGCACCCAACCGCCCACGTACCAAGCCTCAAGACCAGCCGCCTCAAGCGCGCGCAGGACGCGCAGGGACGCATCGGACGGTTGAGTACCGTTGAGCGAAACATTGCACATGCCTATGGCCTCCTGCACTTGTGAGCGTTAATCGATGGTTCTCAAGAAGTCTAACAAGAAACGAGAAAGCGCGCACACGCAATCGCGTCGTCGATTCGATAAAACGAGACAGCAGACACCACATATGTTCAGCGCGCAAAAAACACCCGCCTTGGTAATCCAAAGCGGGTGTTCGGCAACGATGTATCGATGCGGCTAGCAGACCTGGCGAACCTCGATGTGCTTCTTATATTCGTCCACCTTGGCAAAATCCCCCAGACCGGGGCACTCGACCACGTTGGCGCCAGTGGCCATCGAAAGGCGCAGGGCGTCCTCGACGCGCTCGGGAGCGTCGTGCCACACGGACAGGAAGGCAGCGAGCGAGGAATCGCCGGCGCAGACGGTCGACAGCAGCTTGACCTCAAAGGTGCGGTTGGCAAACCAGATGTGCTCGCCGTTGGAGAAATACGCGCCATCGCCACCAAGGGTCAGCAGTACATTCTTGGCGCCCTTGGCGTGCAGCTCGGCCATCGCGCCCTTGACGGACTCGTCGTCGCCACCGCTCACCTTAATGCCAAAGATGTCGAGCAGCTCGTCGTCATTGGGCTTGATCAGCAGCGGCTCCATGGCAATAAGGTCTGCCAGCTGATGGCTCGAGATGTCGAGGACGAACTCGGCCCCCTTGGCCTTGACGCGGCGCAGGACCTCGGCCAGGAAGCCCTCGGAAGTGTTGGGAGGCAGCGAGCCGCTGATAACCAGGCAGGTCATGTCATCGAGCGAATCGATGAGCTCAAACATCTCCTGCTCATTGGCCTCGTTGATGGCGGCACCAGCGTTGACCATGTTGTACTCAGTGTCGGGGCCGGCATTAAGGAACACGTTGACGCGCGTGATGCCGTCGGTCCACACAGGCTTGACGGGCACGCCCAGGGCCTCGGCGCCCTTAACGATAAACTCACCCGAGAAGCCGGCGAAGAAACCCAGGATCGTGGTGTCGACACCATAGTGGTCAAGCGTAAACGAGACGTTGAGGCCTTTACCGTTGGGCGTGTAGACGGCATTGCGGGTACGCGTGACGGTATTGGCAGTAAGGCCGTCGCAGGCGATGTTGTAATCAATGGCGGGATTAGCAGTGAGCGTGTAAATCATGAATGTTCCTTTCACGAAGCAACGTGTTAATGAAAGTATATTCCACGCATCGGTAAAAGGCTAGGACAACTCGGTGAACGGTGTGGAAGCGATGAAGTACGGCAGGACACCTCTCCCCCATGGCGGAACAAAAAAGGCGCCCCGGCCGAAACCGGGGCGCCGCATGCGCACGAATATGTCGCGTTTCGATTACTGACGATCGAGCTTGCGGACAGCAACGCGCTTGCTGTACTCGTCGACGTGACCGAAGTCACCAATGCCGACGGACTCGGCAACGTTGGCGCCGGTGGCCATAGCGAGCTTCATGGCCTCCTCGACGTTGTCGCGATCCCTGTACCACTTGTGCAGGAACGCAGCGAGGGTGCAGTCGCCGGCGCAGACGGAAGAGACCAGCTTGATGTTGAACTCACGCTTGGCGTACCAGATGTCCTCGCCGTTGGAGAAGTAAGCGTCGCCGCGGCTACCACGGGTGAGCAGCACGTTCTGAACGCCAGCGTCGTGAGCCATCTTCATGGCGACACGAACCTCGTCGTCGGTGTCGACCGGCACGCCGAAGATGGCCTTCATCTCGTGATGGTTCGGCTTGATGAGCAGCGGCTTCTTGTGAGCGAGCTCCTTGAGCTTGTCGGAGGACAGGTCCAGGACGACGTCAGCGCCACGAGCCTGAGCGTGCTCCATGACCTGAGCCAGGAAGTCGGGCGTAGCTTTGGGAGGCACGGAGCCGGAGACGATCAGGCACTCGAGATCGCCCGCGGTGTCCAGGATGTTGTAGAGCTCCTCCTGGTGCTGCGGCGTGATCGGGGCGCCGGGGTTCAGGATGCCGTACTCGTGCTGGCCATCGTTGACGTAGGTGTTAATGCGCGTGATACCGTCGGTCCAGACCGGGCGGCAGAGGCAACCCAGGTTCATGACCTCCTCGACGATGAACTTGCCCGTGAAGCCAGCGAAGAAGCCGAGCGCGACGGTGTCGACGCCCATCTTCTTAAAGGCGAAGGACACGTCGAGGCCCTTGCCGTTAGCCGTGTAGCTGGCCGAACCGGTGCGGACGTTCTCGTCGGGCTCGAGCGGAGAGCTCGAAACCGTCATGTCGACAGCCGGGTTAGCGGTTAGCGTGTAGAACATTTACAGTACCCCCTGTATATGTGAGGGCCGCGTGGCCGGCCCATTCCAACCACGCGGTTACCTCTGATACCAAATTAGCGAGCTGCGGACTCGAGCAGTGCCTTGACCTCGGCGGCGGTGTTGCAGGCGAGTGCCTTCTCGGCGAGCTCGTCGCACTCGGCCTTGGTCCACTGGCTGATGGTCTTGCGGGCGCGCAGGATCGACGGAGCGCTCATCGAGAACTCCTCCAGGCCCCAGCTGATCAGCAGCGGCTCGAGCAGCGGATCGGCAGCGGCCTCGCCGCACATACCGACCATGATGCCGGCCTTCACGCCGCTCTCGATGATGTTCTTGAGCGAGCGGAGCACGGCGGGATAGTACACCTGGTACAGGTTGGAGATGGTGTCGTTGCCACGGTCGGCGCACATGGTGTAGCCGATCAGGTCGTTGGTGCCAATGGAGAAGAAGTCGGCGACCTCGGCAAGACGGTCTGCGAGCAGCGAAGCGGCGGGCGTCTCGACCATAATGCCGACCTCGATGTTCTCGTTGAACTTTCGACCCTCTTCGGTCAGCTCGGCCTTGCACTGCTCGACGAGCTCCTTGACAGCCAAGACCTCCTCGACGCAGGTGACGAGCGGGATCATGATCTTGACGTCACCGAAGGCGCTAGCGCGCAGCAGAGCGCGGAGCTGGACCTTGTACTGGTCGGGATTGGCCAGGCAGTAACGCACGGCGCGGAAGCCCATGAAGGGGTTGTCTTCCTTGACCATGTGCAGATACGGAATCTCCTTGTCGCCACCCACATCGAGCGTGCGGATGATGACCGGAGCACCCTTGAGCGCGCTGGCGACCTTACGGTAGGCGTTGAACTGCTCCTCCTCGGAAGGAAGCTCAGCAGAGTCCATGAACAGGAACTCGGAGCGGAACAGACCGATGGCCTCGGCGTCGTGATCGAGCGCGTTGGGCACGTCATCGGGGTTACCGATGTTGCAGGCGATGATCTTCTTGATGCCATCGGCAGTCACGGACGGCTTGCCACGGAAGGCCTCGAGGGCTGCCTTCTCGGCAGCGAAGGCCTCGGCCTTAGCGGTGTAGGCAGCGAGCGTCTCCTCGTCGGGATCGGCCTCGACGATACCCTTGCCACCGTCGACGACAACGGTCATACCGTTGCGCAGCGCGGTGCAGCTGTTGGAAACCGAAAGGACAGCCGGGATCTCGAGGGCGCGCGCAATGATCGCGGAGTGCGACGTGCGGCCACCGGTCTCGGTGACGATACCGGCAACGTGGGCCTTATCGATCGTTGCGGTCATGGACGGCGTGAGGTCGTGCACGACAACGACAGTGTTCTCGGGCAGGACGGAGAGGTCGACGACCTCCTTGCCCAGCAGCTCGGCCAGAATACCGGTGCGGATGTCGGCGATGTCGGCCGCGCGCAGACGGAACATCTCGTCGTCCATAGACAGGAACATGTTCTCGAACATGGTCGAGGTGTCCATGAGCGCCTGCTCGGCGCAGGTACCGCCGTCAATGGCGGCGTTGATGGCGTCGGTCATGCCCGGGTCCTGAGCCAGGACAATGTGTCCGCTCATGATCTCGGCCTCGGCCTCGCCCACCGTCTCCTTCATGTGGTCGGCCTGAGCCTGGGTCTTCTCGCAGAAGACCGAAAGAGCGGACTGATAGCGCTCCTTCTCTGCTGCCGAATCAGCAACCTCGTGCGGCTCAAACGTCAAGTCGGGATCGACGGCGACCATGACGGTGCCGATACCGATGCCCTCGGAAGCGTTGACTCCCTGATACATTCCCATTCCTCTCTCCGTGTCATGTGATAAAGCGTTTTGCCATATCCATGACAAAAGAGCGCAGTTACCTTACAACAGGTCACTGCGCCCCCCAAATATGAACTTAGTTGTTCAACATGCGACCCGTTTGAGTTCTACTCGCCAAGACCGCTCTTGATGAGCTCGATGGCAGCAGCCAGAGCCTCGGCCTCGTCAGCGCCGTCGCACTTTACCTCGACCTCGGTGCCGCAGGGGATACCAGCAGCCATGAGGGCCATCGGGGACTTGCCGTTGACCTCCTTCTCGGGGGTGACGACCGTCACGTCACAGGCGTACTTGCCCATGGTGGAGGCGAACAGACCAGCCGGACGCATGTGCAGACCCTGAGGATTAACGAGGGTAGCCTTCTCAGAAACCATAGTTGACTCCTTTTTTGTGTTTAACCCCTGTCACGCATGTGGCAGGAGCCAGATTCACGACGTTGTTTATATTAACTCACATCAAACGGTTTTTCATTATGTTTCGGACGAATTGTTGGACAGATGTGTTTGTCGTCCGCTTGCTCGCCCACAGGGGGCCGGGCGCGGCCAGTGAGATTTATCGCGAGTTCCGCACGAGCCGAAGAGCACTTAATGTGCTCTTCGTGCGAGCAGGACTGTAGAGCAGGAAATCTCAC
>DBFOLV010000006.1:0-4872 GCA_048430825.1 Collinsella sp. | reverse complement strand
GTTACGCGGTTTTACCAAACCGCGTAACGGCTCGACGCTGCAAACGCCCCTAAGCGGCAATCTGACGTTCAATCGTCGGTCGCGTACCGAAGTACGCTTCCCTCCTCTTTCACGTCACCTTGCTCGCTTAGGGGCGTTTTCACTGATTTATGCTCAACCTACGATAATTCCAAACTGGGTGAGTTACTCGCTGTAGCGGGTGGCTATGGCGGCTCGCACCATGCCGGCGCTCATGAGGTAGGTCACCAGGAAGTAGCCGCCGTAGGCCGCCAGGAAGATTGCACAGGTGAGGCCCACGGTGCCGCCGATGCTCATATTTCCGAAAATGCTCACCAGCTCGATGATCACCTTAAGTGCCACAAAGGAGTGCGCCAGGCCCACTGCCAGCGGGAACAGGAAGAATACCGCTTGCTGCGCCATCACCGAATGACGAATCTGGCGGTCCTCACAGCCGATCTGTGCCAGCACACGATAGCTGCGGCTGCCGTCGGCCACGTTGGAGAGTTGCTGGATCGACAGAATCGCCGCGCATGCAACGACCAATACAAAGCCGATGTAGATGGCTAGGTAGCTAATAAGACCGTTCATTTGCGCTGCTTGCGTGTACATCTCGGAGCGTGTGATGAAGGTTCCCCACACCCCCGGCTCTTTGCCGTCAACGAGCAGATTGTCGAGCAAAGTGTATTTAATGCTCTCGTCTGCCTCGGTCGTATCCATCCCCTGTTTGTAGTTAACGAGCAGGCTACTGGAATACGGCTGCAGATTAAGTTGGGACAACAGTTCGTCGGCAACGACGACGGTACCCGGATTACTGCCCATCGCCGAGTTGGCGATGGCCGCCGTATCTTCGTCCGACTTATCGGTTGCGGGCTTGAGCGTATGCCCGCCCAAGGTAAGGGCATGGCCGCCAGCCATATACTTGGTGTACAGCTCGACCAGCTCGCCGCCCATATCACACGTGAGCAGATACTGGTCGCGGCCAATGCTCACCGGCTCCTCGCCCATCATCTGACGCAGTTTGTTGTACTGGCTCGCCGGCGTCACAAACAGACCCATCGTATCGGCATTGCTACCCCCGAACGCCTTGGGAAGCTTTTCGCCCATGGTCTTGCACATCTCACTTGGGGTCACCGAAGGATTCGAGCCGCCAAATGGGTAACTCAGATACGAATCGATCTGCACATGCTCACCGGCAACATCGGCGATATCGACCTTCTTGCCGGTCTCGTCGTTGTTGTCCGCCGACTTGCCCTTGCCGTGCCATGCAGGGTACAAATCGACCGTTGTATCGGCCAGCACCATTCGATCGGCCTCAGACGGATTGAAAGACTCTTTGTAGAAGTCGAGCGTATCGGGCGTGTAATAGACATACGTCTGCGACATGTCGGCCGGATTATAGCGCTCCAGATTCTCGTTCATCACATTGGCAATCGACATACCGCACGTCACCGAGGTGATGGCCAAAAACAGGAGCATCGCGATGACGCCCATCGAAAAGCACACCGTGTTGACCTTGGCCGCAAGCTGGCGCACGGTAAACATGTTGAGGCCGCGCCAATACACGCCGCGCAGGCTCTGCAGCAGCTTGATGAGCATGCCCGAGAGTCCCCAGAACAGGGCAAAGGTACCCACGGTAACCATAGCGGTCGTAATACCAAACTGGTTCATGGCCTCTTGCAGCTTGCTGTCCGTCGCGGTTAGCGGGAACCCATCACGTAGCAGACGGTAATAGGCCACGCCCACAAGCACCACGCCCACGGCAAAGATGGCAATCGCGATCCAGGGGTTGCGTGTCTTGATGCTCTCGTTGCGACGCTCGGCACCCATAAGCTCGATGAGTTTGGTGCGACGCACGGCGCGAAGGTTCAGCAGTAGCGTGAGCACAAACATTACGAGCATGCAAGCAAGGGTCAGGTTGAACGCATGCACCGAGAAAAAGAAGTGGAAATTGGCGATCTGTGTCTTAAAGAGCGAGGCCGTAAAGAACGTCATGAGCATGGAGAGTCCCACACCCAGCACAATGCCGGCGACAAAGGCCACGACCGATACTATCACGGTCTCGAGCGCCATGATCGTGGCGACGCGCCCGCGCCCCATGCCGAGCACCTGGTACAGGCCAAACTCCTTCTTGCGGCGTTTCATGATGAAGTTATTGGCATACACCATCAAAAAGGCCATGACACCGGCCAAAAAGTACGTCAGGTCGCCGAGCATGCTGCCCATAACCTGCGCCAAGCCCTCTTCATCGATTCCGGCGATATCGACCTGCATTGAGATGGTGTTAAAGGCATAGAAGACCGTGACGCCCAGGGTGAGCGTCAAAAGGTAGACGAGGTAGTCGCGGCCGGCGCGGCGAACGTTGCCCCAAGCGAGTTTACAGAGCATCGGAGCCCTCACCGCCCATCATGGCAACGACCTCCATAATGCGGTCGAAGAACTCTCGGCGGTCGGTGTCGCCGCGGCGCAGCTCAGTGAAGATCTTGCCGTCGCGAATGAACAGCACACGGCTCGTGTAGCTGGCGGCAAAGCTGTCGTGCGTGACCATGAGCACGGTGGCGCGTAGGCGGCGATTGAGGGCCTCCAGGCTCTCAAGCAGCAGGCGAGCGCTCTTGGAATCGAGGGCGCCGGTGGGCTCGTCGGCCATGATCATGGTGGGATCGGTGACGAGCGCGCGAGCCGCGGCAACGCGCTGCTGCTGACCGCCGGACATCTGGTAGGGATACTTGTCGAGCACCTGGCTGATGGACAGGCGCGCTGCCACATCCTGCACGCGGGTCGAGATCTCTGCCGAGTTTGTGCGGGCGATGGCGAGCGGCAGGGCGATGTTCTCGCGTGCCGTGAGCGTATCGAGCAGGTTGGAGTCCTGGAAGATAAAGCCGAGCTCCTCGCGGCGGAACTGCGAAAGCTTGGCCTGCTTCATGCGCGTCACGTCCTGCCCGTTGATGCGGATCGTGCCACTTGTGGCGCTATCGATGGTCGAGACGCAGTTGAGCAACGTCGACTTGCCCGAGCCCGAGGCGCCCATGATGCCCACGAACTCACCGCGGTTGACGGTAAAGCTGACGTCGTTGAGCGCGCGGGTCACGTTGCCCAGCGCCCCATATACCTTTTCGAGATGCGCGACCTCCAGTACCGGGGTCGCCATGTGCGTGGTTTGCATACCGAGTCCTTTCTTGCAATTAGTCTACGGCATCTATAGTCGCAAGAAGACGAGTCGGCTACCATCGATATGGCTTACGCTTGCCTTACCGTTGTGTAAGGTACGGGTAGCTAGCCTGCCACGCGTTGATGTTGAGAGAGGACTCCTGTTGAAGACTGTTCATGTTGCCGCTGGGATCATTCGCAAGGAAGGATCTGACGAGCTGCTTGCCGTACAGCGCGGCTATGGCGACATGCAGGGACTTTGGGAGTTCCCCGGTGGCAAGCTCATGCGCGGCGAGACACCCGAGGACGCCGTGCGACGCGAACTCATGGAAGAGCTGCAGGTCAAAGTCACCAACCTGCGCGATTTCTATACCGTTGAGTACGACTACCCCGATTTTCATCTCTCCATGGAGTGCTACTACTGCTCGCTGGCCGATGAATCCGATGAGCCCCAGAAGCACGACCGCCAGCTCGATATCCGCTGGATTCCGCGTACCTCGCTTGCCATGGTGGAATGGATGCCCGCCGACAAGGGGCTCATTGATGCTCTGATTGAGTTAAAGGAAGATCGGCTTGAGGCCAACGGCGCTGCCAACGACGCCGAGGCCACCGCGACCGACGAGCCCGCCACCAAGCCCAAGCGCACACCTAAGCGCCGTAGCAAAAAGCGCCCCAAACCAGGTCTGCTCGACGGCATCGATACCTCGGACCTCTCCGCTGACGAGCGCGAACTGGTCCGCCGTCGCGCCGCCATCAAAAAGTCCATGAAGGGCAATAAGCGTGCGAACACCAAGCCCGAGCTGCTCGTTCGCCAGCGCCTGCGCGCCGCGGGCCTCACGGGCTATCGTTTGGAATGGAAGGTTCCCGGCAAACCCGATATCGCCTTCCCCGGGCGCAAAATCGCCATCTTCGTCAACGGTTGCTTTTGGCACCGCTGCCCCAAGTGCAACCCGAGCCAGCCCAAGCGCAACGTTGAGTTTTGGGAGGCAAAGTTCCGTCGCAACGTCGAGCGCGACCGCGCTGCCATCAACGCGCTTACCCAAATGGGCTGGACACCCATAACCATCTGGGAATGCGAACTCAAAAAGGACCGCATCGACGCCACGATGGAAAAGGTCGTCGAGCAGGTGCGCGCCGCAGAGCCGCAGCGCTAACAGCGAGCATTCACACGCTCCGCACGTCCGCGCCACATCCACGCCACAAACCTTAGAAAGCCCTTAAGCTCAAAACCTTTCAAGAGTGTTACTCGATACCTCTGACCTGCGGTTTCATCGTAACATCAAACCAGGTTAAGCCTTTCTTTAGCGCTTCTTTGCAACAGCCGCGGCATAATACTGCCAACGCACGGGACCTAGCAGCACACCCCGTGCGCAACCTTTTGGTGGACATCGAGGAGGCCGCATAAGCATGCATTCTTCCAACGACGCAGCACAGCAGCCATCCCTAAATCATGCAAACCTTTTCTCCTTCCCCCCGACACAGAGAAACGGCCTCCTCGACTCCCCCACCACAAAAGCCAAACGCTCAACCGACCAGAGCCTCAACTTGCGAGCATCGTTCGAAAAGCTCCAAGCATCCCTAAACAAGTCATTCCCCAACCAAGCCCGGGCATACTAACCCCTCATCAACAAAGAAGCCCTGACGCCCCACCCCTTCCCGCCCAACGCCACAAGGGCGACGACCTCGAGTAGGTCAACCTGGGAGGGACGAGGGCTTAGTTCCCCAATC
>DBFOLV010000005.1:0-2762 GCA_048430825.1 Collinsella sp. | reverse complement strand
CCCTCCCCGCTCACGGCTCCGCAGGGTCGCGTTGAGGGAAGGCAATCCGGCCTCCCGCCCCGCGCTCCGCATCAAACGCCACGCCCGCAACACGCGCTAGTAGTTCACCACCTGCTCCTCAAAGTACGCCTTCGGGTGGTTGCACACCGGGCACACCTCGGGCGCCTCGGCACCAACATGCAGGTGCCCGCAGTTCAGGCACTTCCATACCTTCACGCCCTCACGCTCAAACACCTTGCCCGACTCGATGCGCTCGACGAGTTTGTTGTAGCGCTCCTCGTGGGCCTTCTCGACGGCGGCGACACCACGGAACTTCTCGGCGATCTCGGCAAAGCCCTCCTCCTCGGCGGTCTTGGCGAACTCGTCGTACATCGTGGTCCACTCGTAGTTCTCGCCCGCGGCGGCGTCGCGCAGGTTGTCCAGAGTGCCCGGAACGGCGCCGTCGTGCAGATACTTAAACCACAGCTTGGCGTGCTCGGACTCGTTGCCCGCCGTCTCGGCAAAGATATTCGAAATCTGAACGTAGCCATCCTTCTTGGCCTTAGATGCGTAGTAGCGATACTTGGTGTGTGCCTGGGACTCACCGGCAAAAGCGGTCTCGAGGTTCTTCTTGGTTTGGGAATTCTCAAAATCCATAGGTGTACTTCCCTTCAACACGTGCCGCCCATAGGCTTTGAGCGACCTTGTCTTTAGGATGCCCTCAAGCCGCGAATTTAAACCTTACAATCCCGTTCTTCAGATTTGAGCGGGCTACACACTCAACCAGCGATCGCCCTCGGCTCGGCAAAAGCCCTCACGCTCCAGGTCGGCTAGAATGCCCGCGACAAGCTCGCACTCGACCGGCCCGCGACCGGCTGCCGTCTCCATTTCGTTAACGCCCACCACGGCATCAGCAAGCGTTATCCCCGCCGGCCGCCCATCGCGCGCAGCCAGTAGCATGCGCACAATATGGGCGCGTTTTTGGCGACGCGAGCCCTCGAACTTGGACTGACGACTATAGCCCGCCGAGCGCCTGGACGGATTGGGCAGCGTCTTCTTAAGATACGCGCCATAATCTAGCAGCGCGTAATACCACGCGCGCGGCGTGTCGGCATCGTCTTGAGGCACGGCAAAGGGCGCGATCTCATCCGCCACCGCACCGGGGGCCGCCGGACAGGCGGCTTGAATCAGCGGCACCAGCTCGCGATCGGGAACAGCCGGCACATCGGGAAAGAAATGATGCAAAAAGACCGTGCGCACGTTGGTCTCTAGATACACACCCGGAAGATCAAACGCAAACGACCGGATACCCTGCGCCGTTGCCGGGCCAATACCAGGCAGAGCGACCAAGTCACGCGTCTCACGCGGAAACTCCCCGTCCCAGTCCTCTACAACGCGCTGAGCGGCCCCGTGAAGCGCCAGAGCGCGTCGGTTGTAGCCCATGCCCTGCCAAGCGTCCAAAACATCGGAAGGCGCGGCCTGGGCAAGCGCCTGCACAGTCGGAAAGCGATCGAGCCACACCGGCATGCGCGCCTCCACACGCGGCACCTGTGTTTGCTGCAGCATGACCTCAGAAAGCCAAATGATGTACGGATCGCGTGTGCGGCGCCACGGAAGGTCGCGATAACGCAGGACCCCTTCCGAACGAATCATCGAACGAAAGGGGTCCTGAATCATGGCTATGCTCCTTATGCGGCGCTATTCCTCCCGGTAAGCGCACGCGCAGGTGGCGTACTCGGGAAACGCTTCGCGGTCGGCGAACTTGGGATCGACGGCCGGGAACTGGCGGTGAGCGACGATGTCGCCGAGCGAAACGGAATCGAGGTAGTCGCGCATCAACGCCTGAGCTCCGGCCCACAGGGGATGATAGCAGCACGCGCCCATGCGCGCACAGTCACCATCGGGCGCGGTGCAATCGTTCATAACCATAGGACCCTGAACGGCCTCGACGACCTGGCGGATAGTGACGTCGTCCGGACTGACCTTGAGACGCATGCCACCGTGGACGCCACGCAGGCTCTCCACAATACCGGCCTGGATCAAACCGTGCTGAATCGAGCGGGCAAACGAATACGGAACATTGACCTCTTCGGCAGCGGTGCGAACAGAAAGCAAACACTCCGGATCCTCAGCAAGCATCGCCAGCATACGAAGGGCGTAATCAGTCTTCCTCGATATGTCCATTTTTCCCCTTTCAAGGAATACGAACAGCTCGAACGAGCTCCGGGGCCGAGCTTGTGTCGAGACGCTAAATGACCGCCAGGACATCCAAATGGTAAATCGGATATCCACTGAGTGCCGCGCTTGGAGCGAAATGCATCAGATGCGGCGCACAGTGCAATTTAGTATAACCTAACCCCCTGTCTCGTAGAACAGGTGTTGCGCAACAAAGCTGTTGTTCAGACAGATATACTCATTAGATTTTACTTGCGTTCCCGAAGGCGCGGGGGTTCTGGGCGAAGATGCACCAGGGCGATCGTTCTATCAAAACAAAGTGCATCAAACGCAAAAAGCCACGTCCGAAGACGTGGCTTTAATTGCGTTGGCGGGAAGTACGGGGCTCGAACCCGCGACCTCCGACGTGACAGGCCGGCGCTCTAACCAAACTGAGCTAACTCCCCAGGCAGACGTTCGCGTTTGTTTCCGCTCGCGTGCGCTGCGGGGATTAGTATACACAGAAGTCTGTCCGGCGCGCAACAACTTTTTTGAAAAATTTTTTGGGGCCATCCGGGAGGGCTTCCGGGGCTGAGGGCGGGGGTTAAGTTTGCTGCTCTACAGTCCTG
>DBFOLV010000004.1:0-1665 GCA_048430825.1 Collinsella sp. | reverse complement strand
CTCCTCGTATATTGTTTTCGCCACTTCTCGCGCAGTGGCCGCGCTCTTTACCTTCCTTTTCAAATATGGGATAAAGGGCGAGTAGAGGGCGGAGGGCGCAGAACGACCTCCTGGGATTTGGCCTTGGACGACAGGATTGCGCCTCCGACCCGCAGCGTGACGTGGATAAGGCAGGATGGCCGTTCGGGGCTGGATATCTGACGAGGTTGCGTGCTGCGGGAACCGAAGGAAGACTTCCGCTCTCGCAGAAGGTTTCGGACCTCAATAATAGGAGGCACGCATGCGCTACGTCGGAATAGACATAGCAAAAAAGGATCATCAGATAGCCGCCGTCGATGAGTTTGGCAACGTCATCCTCAAGTCGTTCAGCGCCGGCAACAACGAATCTGGCTTTGCCAAGATCGCCGAAAAACTCGAGGCTGCCCGCATCGAGTCGGATGAGTGTCTCGTCGGAATGGAGGCGACCGGCCACTACTGGATCTCGCTCTGGGAGTTCCTCGACGCCAACGGCTACGAGGTCGTGGTCATCAACCCTATCCAGACCGACGCATTCCGCAAAGTCGACTCGCTCCGCAAAACGAAAACCGACGCCATCGACAGCGTGCTCATCGCCGAGTACCTGCGCTTTGCGAACCCCGAGTCGTCCAAGATGGCCAATCCGGACGTCGAGCAACTCCGCGAACTGGCACGCTTCAGGAGCTTTCTCGTAGAGCAGGCGACCCAGCTTAAGAACAAGGCGATCCGCGTACTCGACCAAGCATTCCCGGAGTACGGAAAGTTGTTCTCCAACACGTTCGGCGAGGCATCGAAAGCCCTGCTCAAGCAGTGCCCGACACCCGAAGAGGTCCTCGCAACTGACATCCGCACGCTCACGCGCATCCTCAAGGAAAACAGTGGGGGCAATTGCGGTCGGGCCAAAGCCGAGGCAGTCAAGGACGCCGCCAGGAGCTCGATCGGCGCCAAGTTCGGCGCCCGTGCCCTGTCCTTCGAGATCAAGTTGCTGGTGAAGCGGCTATCGTTCACCCAGGTCCAAATCGAAGAATTAGAGGACGAGATATCAGAGCTGCTGCACCGTTCGGATGGTCACTGGCTCACGACCATCCCCGGCATCGGAGACTCGCTCGCGGCCTCCATCGCCGGGGAAATCGGCGATCCTGACCGTTTCGAGACCCCCAAGAAGCTCATCGCCTACGCGGGCATGGATGCCTCGAAGTACCAATCTGGCGCGAATCAGGACACAAACGGGCACATGTCTAAGCGCGGCTCCTCCGAGCTTCGGCGAGCACTCATGCTGGCAGCCGACAAGGTGCGCATCTACGATCCCTACTTCGGCGAGTACTACGACTCAATGAAAGCCCGCGGTAAACATCACTACGTCGCCCTGTCGGGAGTCGCCAGGAAACTTGCCGGCGTCTGCCTGTCGCTCATGCGCGAGCAGCGGCCCTACGAGTCCGAACCTCCCGAGCATCACCTGCCAGGTCATCTTCAGCGCCAAGCCTAAATTTGGGTAAAAATCGCGGAACTTATAAACCGCCTTCTCCAGGGCGGTTTATATCCTGATGCCTCGAAGCAGCAAATCCACGTGCCTTTCTATTCCATATTCTATTATCAACATCCTATCTAAAAGCTTTGGTTTAGTTCTTGACTTCAAATAGCAGGTCTGTC
>DBFOLV010000003.1:0-13004 GCA_048430825.1 Collinsella sp. | reverse complement strand
CGGGCCCTCTACGGGGCAGGGGCAGACGGCCATCCGGAGGCGCCCGATCGGCGGCCCCTCGGGGCTTGCCCGTATCGTAGGCAATGCGCCGAATGCTCGCCATCGAAATTTATCGATGGCCTATTTCAGACTGTAATGGGCTTGTTGCTGTTGGGGGCATCGAAGTGCGAGTGACACTTTGGGATGCGTGGCGCCTTGGGGTGGGGCGGTGCTTTGAGATGAGCTTCTTACTTAGTTGAAGAGGGGTTTTATGGCTGAGAGGTAGTCTTTGGCTACGTCGGCTTTGTCTGCTTGGAAGTTATGCCAGGCCCACCATTGGACCATTCCTACGAAGCTTGAGGCTATGTGGTGTAGTAAGAAGCTGCGGTCCATGGTGCCGGCGGGGCCTGCGGGGTCGACGGGGACGGTTTCGGCTGCGCGCGACATGATGGTCTTGCGGAGGCAGTCGGCGAAGACGCGTGAGCCGGCGCCGGCTACGAGGGCTCGAACGCCCTGACGGCGTTCCCAGAGGTTGTTGAGGATATGCTCGACTTGCACGAGTGGGTCGTCGAGCGGCGTACCATCGTCGTCGAGGGCGTGGGTGCAGATGTCGTTCACGAGCTCGGACAGTAGGTCGTCTTTGCTCTTGAAGAGGCCGTAGAACGTGGCCCGACCAACATGGGCACGAGCGATGATGTCGCCGACGGTAATCTTGCCGTAATCCTCTTCGCGTAGCAGCTCGGAGAACGCTGCAACGATGGCAGCGCGGCTTTTTTCTTTGCGGGCATCCATGGCTATGCATCCACGTCAACGAGTAGACAACGGAGCGTGCCGGAGCAACCCTCGTAGGGGCGCTTGCCGGCGCCGTAGCCGACGGCCTCGATGTGGTAGCGTGCCGGCAGGTGCTCGGACGTGCGCAGCGCGGTGACGATGGCGGCGCCCGTGGGCGTCACGAGCTCGCCAGCGACCGGTGCGGGCGTGAGGGCGATATTGCCCGCCTGGCACAGGTTGACGACAGCGGGGACGGGAATGGGCATAAGGCCGTGGGCGCAGCGAATGGTTCCGTGGCCTTCGGAGAGCGACTCGACCACGATGTCCTTAATACCTAGGTCATCGAGGCAGATGGCGACAGAGCAGACGTCGACGATGGAATCGACGGCGCCTACCTCGTGGAACATGACGGTCTCGGGCGTTTTGCCGTGGGCCTTTGCCTCGGCGGCGGCGAGCGCGGTAAAGATGGCGAGCGCACGACGCTTGGCGCCATCGCTTAGCTGCGAGCCGTCGATGATAGCGGTGACGTCCGCCAAAGAACGGTGGTGATGGTGGTGGACGTGATGGTGACCCTCGTGGCCATGGCCGTGGGTCTCATGATCATGCTCATGGCAGTGCTCATGCTCGTCATGGTCATGATGGTGGTGCTCGTGCTCGTGCGTGTGCTCGGCAGCTGCTTCGTTGCCGTAGAGCCATGCCATGTCGTGGTCGTGGTTCTCGAGCTCTTCTGCCAGCTGAACGTCGAAATCGCAGGCGTCGATGCCATGCTTGTTTACGCGCGTGACGGCGATCGTAAAGCCGTCGACCGGCAGTGTGGCGAGCTGTTCGCGCAGGTGCTCCTCGCTGGCGCCCAGGTCGAGCAGGGCCGCGACGGTCATATCGCCGCTGATGCCCGAGGTGCCGTCGATGATAAGCGTGTGCTGATGATTGGACATGGAATGCTCCTTAGCGGGCGCGGGGTGTGCCGGCGCTCAGATGATTGATAAGACTTGCCTGGTAAGCGGCGCCAAAGCCGTTGTCGATATTGACGACCGATACGCCGCTGGCACAGGAATTGAGCATGGCGAGCAGTGCGGCTACGCCACCAAAACTTGCGCCGTAGCCCACGCTGGTGGGAACGGCGATGACCGGACAGCTCACCAGACCGCCGATAACGCTCGCCAACGCGCCCTCCATGCCGGCGATGGCGATGACCACCTGTGCCTGGGCAAGTTCCTCGGCATGCGCGAGTAGGCGGTGCAGGCCGGCGACGCCTACGTCGTAGAGGAGGTCGACCTCGTTGCCATAGAACTCGGCCGTCAACGCGGCTTCCTCGGCGACGGGCAGGTCGCTCGTGCCGGCGCAGGCGACGACGATGCGTCCGTTGCCGGTAGGGGAGGGCTTGCCGCCCACGAGGGCGAGCTGCGCGTCCGGGACATATCCCAGGTCGATGCCGTTGCCGAGGAACTCCGAGGTGCGGGCTGCCTTTTCGGCATCCAGGCGCGTGACCAGGATGCGCTCCTGGCCGGCATCGCGCAGCGCTTCGATAATGGCGGCAATTTGCTCGGCGGTTTTACCGGCACCGTAGACAACCTCGCCGGCTCCCTGGCGCACTCCGCGCGAAAGATCGAGCTGTGCAAAGCCCAGGTCGGCGGTCGGCGCCGTCTGGATGCGCGTGAGGGCATCGGCCGGCGTAATGCTTCCGTCTGCCACGTCACTTAGCAATTGCTCAAGATCTCGTTTGTCCATATAAGTTCCCTTCGACGCAGAAAAGTTTAGCACGCGAAGGGTTGTTTCCGAACATTAGAGCATAATTGTTCGGAAATCTGATATGTCAGATTAGATGAAGTTGTGAAGCAAACTGACTAGTCACGCAGGATGATGTCCATGGCGAGCATCAGGTTGCGCTCATCGATGGCAAACGGGGCGGCCTCGCGCGTCTTGGGCTTGGCGCAAAATGCGATGCCCGTGCCCGCGGCCTGAATCATGGGGATGTCGTTGGCGCCGTCGCCGATCGCGACGGTATGAGCCATATCGACACCGCACTCAACCGCCCAGTCCAGCAGCTGGATGAGCTTGGACTCTTTGGTCACGATGTCTGCCGCCAGCTTACCGGTGAGCTGGCCGCCCACGACCTCCAGGCGGTTAGCGAGGCAAAAGTCGATGCCCGCGGCGGCCACGATCTTATCGGCGACCTCGTGAAAGCCGCCGCTTACCACGCCGACTTTCCAGCCCTTGCTGTGCGCCGAGCGCACAAGCTCCAGCGCGCCGGGGGTAAACGTCACGCGCTCAAAGGTGCGCTCGAACACACTTTCGTCCAAGCCGGCAAGCAGCCCCACGCGCTCCTCGAGCGCCTGCTTAAAGTCCAGCTCGCCGCACATAGCGCGCTCGGTGATTTGCGCAACTTGCTCGCCCACGCCGGCCTCCTCGCCCAACAGGTCGATGACCTCCTGGTTGATGAGCGTGGAGTCGATATCCATAACAATGAGGCGTGCAGTCATGATGGGCCTTTCCAAGTGCTGTTTTATTGGGGCATATTGTCGCACGTGAATAGCGCGGGCGGGTGCCGCGGTGCGTCAATTGTTTCGTCTCCGTCAAGTCTTTGGGTAAGAGCTACTTTTTCGCGGCACATCGACGCGGGTGCGATAACATAGAACGCCATGTCTGGCTGCGCGGTTTACGCAGGCTGGGCAAATCTGTACGACGCCGCCCGGAACGACACGGGGCGGCACAGATCCATAAAGGAGGATCACTGGTATGAGCCAGACCCGTCCCATCGATGAGCATTCCATGCACACCCGTACCTGCGGCGAGCTTCGCTTCGAGAACGTGGGCGAAGAGGTCACCCTCACCGGTTGGGTGAGCCGTCGCCGCGACCACGGCGGCCTTATCTTCTGCGACCTTCGCGACCGCGAGGGCATCACGCAGCTCACCTTCGACCCCGAGCACTCCGACGGCGACGCCTTTAAGATTGCCGAGACCATGCGCCCCGAGTGGCCCATCAAGATCCACGGCGTCGTGCGCGCTCGTGGCGAGGAGACCACCAACACCAAGCTCGCGACCGGCGAGATCGAGGTCCTGACCGACCACGCCGAGGTGCTTAACACGTCCGTCACTCCGCCGTTCCAGATCGAGGACGGCATCGAGACGAGCGAGGACACCCGTCTGCGCTATCGCTATCTGGACCTCCGTCGTCCCGAGATGATGGCCAACCTCAAGCTGCGCTCCGACTTCACCTTTGCCATTCGCGAGGCGCTGCACAACCGTGAGTTCATGGAGGTCGAGACGCCCTCCCTGTTTAAGTCCACGCCCGAGGGCGCTCGCGACTTCATCGTTCCCAGCCGTATTCAGCCGGGTAACTTCTACGCCCTGCCGCAGTCCCCGCAGCTCCTGAAGCAGCTGCTCATGGTCGGTGGCGTCGAGCGCTACTACCAGGTTGCCAAGTGCTTCCGCGACGAGGACCTGCGTGCCGACCGTCAGCCCGAGTTCACCCAGGTCGATATCGAGATGTCCTTCGTGGACCAGAACGATGTCATGAGCGCGCTCGAAGAAGTTCTGTCCGATGCCTTCGGCCGCATGGGTGTCGAGATGCCCACGCCGCTGCGTCGCATGAACTACTGGGAGGCCATGGACACCTATGGCTCCGACAAGCCCGATACCCGCTATGGCATGCACCTGGTCGACCTGACCGACATCTTTGCCAACTCCAAGTTCAAGGTCTTTGCGACCGCCGCAAACGAGGAGGGCTCTGTAGTCAAGGCCATCAACGCCAAGGGCGCCGGTGCCTGGGCACGTGCCAAGATCGATAAGCTCGCCGGCGTGGCCTCCACGTTTGGCGCCAAGGGCCTGGCCTGGATCGCCTTCCGCGAGGACGGCTCCATCAACAGCCCCATCGTCAAGTTCTTCTCGGACGAGGAGATGGCGGCTCTGCGCGAGCGCATGGACGTCGAGCCCGGCGACCTTGTGATGTTCGCCGCCGGTCCGCGCCTGCTCTCTGACGAGATCCTGGGCGGCATGCGCTCGCACATGGCCAACGCCCTCGAGATTAAGCGTGAGGGTCACGACTTCCTGTGGGTCGTCAACTTCCCGCTGTTCCACTGGGATGAGGACCGCAAGGCTTACGCTGCCGAGCACCAGCCCTTCACTCTGCCGACCGAGACCGACATCGCCAAGATCGAGGCCGATCCCCTGGCAGCCGGCTCCTGCACCTACGACTTTGTCATGGATGGCTTTGAGGCCGGCGGCGGCGGTATGCGTATCCACAATGCCGAGATGCAGATGTCCATGCTCAAGCTCCTGGGCTTTACCGAGGAGCGTGCCGAGTCTCAGTTCGGCTTCCTCATGGAGGCCCTCAAGTTTGGTGCGCCCCCGATGGGCGGTTTCGCTTTGGGCCTGGACCGCGTGTGCATGCTGCTCACCGGCTCCGACTCCATCCGCGACGTCATGGCGTTCCCCAAGACGGCCAGCGGCTCCGATCTCATGTCGGGCGCCCCGAGTGCCGTTAGCGGCGCCCAGCTCAAGGACGTCAGCCTGCGCCTGATGTAGGCAAGCGGCTACATATTGCCCGTTGCGAGGGAAGGACGCGTGCCTTCCCTCGTTTTTTATGGGACGGGGGTGCGCCGGTAACGTACAATAACTACCACGTGGCTGGGTTTGGCCGGCCGAATGTGCGATGTCGTGGGAGGGGACATGGTCGAGTTTACAAAGACGATTAAAGATCCGTTGGGATTACATGCCCGCCCGGTTGCGCTGCTCTATGACATCATTGCCAAGCATCGTAGCGACGTGTCAGTCAGCATCGGCGATCGCCACACGGATGGCCGCGACGTTATAGGGCTCATGGCACTCTGCGGCGAATGCGGCGAAGACATCATCTTCCGCGTTTCCGGCGTAGATGAGGCCTCCTGTGTCACATCGATCAGAAATCTCTCGCTTTAACCTCAACAATGTGACAAAGGGGCAGTTCCCTCTGTTGCATAAATTGGTATCAAAAGGCACCGCAAAGAGATGGTCTTTGCCGCGCCCTTTTGTTTCGTATAGGAAACTTTTTCGAAATCTGAATGGGGACCCTTTCCAAAAAGTTAACCACGTGCTAGTTTACTATAGCGAACATAGACGTGGTTAACTTTTTACGCGTCGATGTTGAGGACGAACTGACGTTAGGAGCAACTCATGTCTTGCGGACCGCAGATGCCGGCCATGCCGCTTTCGATGGTAAAAGCGGGCGAAACCGTGCGCGTGTCTCGTGTAAAGGGCAATGAGGACATGAAACACCACCTCAAGGACCTCGGCTTTGTCGAGGGCAACGAAATCCACGTGGTGAGCTCGAGTGGTGCCAATATCATCGTCACGGTGCTGGGCGCACGCTTTGGCATCGATTCCAAGGTTGCCATGCACATCATGACCGTCGGTTAGTCCGCAGCATTTCATAAAAACCGAAAGGGGGACAAGAGGATGAAGACGTTGGGTGACGTTAAGGTGGGCGAGAGCTCTACCATCGTCAAGCTTCACGGTGAGGGTGCGCTTCGCCGCCACCTTATGGACTTGGGGCTCATCAAGGGCACTTCGTTCAAGGTCGTGAAGGTCGCGCCGCTCGGTGATCCGGTCGAGATCAACGTGCGCGGCTACGAGCTTTCCATCCGCAAGGAGGAGGCGGCCGTCGTCGAGGTCCAGTAAGGGCTCGCGGCGTATATTTCTGCAGATAAAGTTAGGTATTTCTAACTTAATGCAGCATCTTTGAAGCACATTATCCAGCCTGCGCGGAGAAAGCAGCGCAGGCACACAAGGAAGAAGGATTGAATGGCGGATTCTCAGATCCATGTCGCGCTGGCGGGTAACCCCAACTGCGGCAAGACCACGCTTTTCAACCTGATCACCGGCGCCAACGGCTACGTTGGCAACTGGCCCGGCGTCACGGTTGAGAAAAAGGAGGCCAAGCTCCTAAGCGACAAGAACGTTACCATCACGGACCTCCCCGGCATCTACTCGCTTTCCCCCTACAGCCCCGAGGAGCAGTGCTCGCGCGACTACCTCATGAGCGGTGAGCCCGATGTCGTCGTCCAGGTTGTCGATGCCACCAATCTGGAGCGCAACCTGTACCTGGCGCTTCAGGTTATCGAGACCGGCCTGCCCGTGGTCGTCGCCCTCAACATGGCCGACTTGGTCGAGAAGAACGGCGACAAGATCGACACGGACAAGCTCTCCAAGAAGCTCGGCTGCCCGGTTATGATGATCTCGGCTCTTAAGAACAAGGGCATCAAGGAGCTGTTCGAGCAGGTCAAAAAGTCCGCTGCTTCCAAGGGGCAGGTGCCGGAGCACAAGTTCGACTCCTCCATCGAGGACGTTCTGACGCACATCGAGAACAACCTTCCGGCGAGCGTTCCCGCTAACAAGCGTCGCTATTACGCCGTCAAGCTGTTTGAGCGTGACGCAGACGCCTGCAAACTCATCAACCTCACCAAGGAGAAGGCTGCTCGCGTGGAGCAACTGGTCGCCCAGTGCGAGCAGGATTGCGATGACGACGCCGAGTCCATCATCACCGGTGAGCGCTACGGCGTGATCGCACACATCATCGACGAGTGCCTCACCAAGGCCCCGGCCAAGATGAGCACCTCCGAGAAGATCGACCGTGTGGTTACCAACCGTATCCTGGGCCTGCCGATCTTTGTGGTCATCATGTTCTGCGTGTACTACATCGCCGTTTCCACCCTGGGCGGCACGGTGACCGACTTCACCAACGATCAGCTCTTTGGCACCGACGGTTGGTATGTGCTCGGTCAGGGCCGCGATGCTTACGATGAGGCTGTCGAGGCCGCGGGTGACGACGCCGACTCGGTCGACCCGGCACAGTACGGCCCCTATGTCCCGGGTATCACCACCATGGTGCACGACGCCCTCGTGGCGGGTGGCACCGAGGACGGTGGCCTGGTCGATTCGCTGGTCTGCGACGGTATCGTTGGCGGCCTGGGCGCCATCTTCGGCTTTGTGCCGCAGATGTTCCTGCTGTTCGTGATGCTGTCCTTCCTGGAGGACTGCGGCTACATGGCCCGCGTCGCCTTTATCATGGACCGCGTGTTCCGCCGCTTTGGCCTGTCCGGTAAGTCGTTCATCCCCATGCTCGTGTCCTCAGGCTGCGGCGTCCCCGGCGTCATGGCCACCAAGACCATCGAGAACGAGAAGGACCGCCGCATGACGGTCATGACCACCACGTTCATCCCCTGCGGCGCCAAGCTGCCGATCATCGCCCTGCTCATGGGCTCCATCATTGGCGATTCTTCCACCACGGCCGCATGGATCAGCCCGCTTTTCTACTTCCTGGGCGTCTTTGCCGTCATCGCCTCGGGCCTCATGCTCAAGAAGACCAAGCTCTTCGCCGGCCGTCCGACCCCGTTTGTCATGGAGCTTCCTGCCTACCACTTCCCGGCGATCCGCTCTTGGGCGCTGCATGTGTGGGAGCGCTGCTGGGCCTTTATCAAGAAGGCCGGCACGGTCATCTTCGCATCCACCGTCGTGGTTTGGTTCCTCTCCAACTTTGGTAGCTACAACGGCGCGTTTGGCTTCCTGCCTGCGATGGACGGCATCCCCGAGGAGTTTATGGACTACTCCGTGCTTGCCATGCTGGGCAACCTGGTCGCTTGGATCTTCGCCCCGCTCGGCTTTAGCACCTGGCAGGCCACCGCACTGACTGTCTCTGGCCTCGTCGCCAAGGAGAACGTCGTCGCCACCGCCGGCTCGCTGCTGTCCGTCGCAGACGCGGGCGAGACCGACCCGAGCCTGTGGACCGCGTTTGCCGGCATGTTCCCCACCATGGGCGCTTGCGTTGCCTTCGGCGCCTTCAACCTGCTGTGCGCTCCGTGCTTTGCCGCCATTGGCACCATCCGCAACCAGATGGACTCTGGCAAGTGGACCGCGATTGCCATCGGCTACGAGTGCGCCTTCGCTTGGGTGATTGGCCTGTTCATCAACCAGTTCTACAACCTGCTTGTCCTTGGGCAGTTTGGTATCTGGACGGTTGTGGCGATTGTGCTGCTGGTCGCGATGCTCTTCCAGATCTTCCGTCCCATGCCTAAGCATGCGTGGACGGACGAGGACGAGACCAACACCGCTTCCGCTGCAGTTTCCGCTTAAGTCCGAATAAGGATTAACCCCTTTCCACGAGCCCGGGTGTCCCAGCGACACTCGGGCTTTTTGGTGGGGGAGATGTGGCGTTTCCGCAGATAAAACCGACCAAAATTAACCTGTCCCTTTTTGGTAGGTGGAGAATGGGGTAAAGTAAGTGGTGGTTAACTAGAGGAGGCTTGCTATGGCACCTATCGATATTGTTGTACTGGCCGTTATCGGTATTGCGTTTGCCGCGGTATGCGTGCGCATCTACCGCAAAGGCACCTGCGCTGACTGCGCTCAGGGTGGCGTTTGCACGGGGCATTGCTCCAACAAAAAGACGTGCGCCGCACTTAAGGGCGTAGACAAAATCGCCGAAGACTTGGGTCGCGGTATTCATTAGTCGACCGGCGTTTGGGCATGTTTGACTACGGATACGGCAGTTGCTGATACGATAGGTACGTTAGCAACTGCCGCCGAGCGGCTCAAACGAAAGGAAGCCTGTATGGAGTCCTCCGCCTATCCGATGCTCTTTAGCCCGATCAAGGTCGGTACGACCGAGGTCAAGAACCGCGTCTTTATGCCGCCGGTATCCACCAACCTGGCCGATCATGGCTATGTGACCGACGACTTGGTCGATCATTACCGTGCCCGCGCCAAGGGCGGCGTGGGCCTGATCATCACCGAGGTCGTGACGGTCGAGCCCACCTATACCTATCTGCCGGGTGACATGTGCTGCTACGACGACACGTTTATCCCCGGCTGGGAAAAGCTCGCCGCGGCCGTTCACGAGTACGGCTGCAAGATCATGCCGCAGCTCTTCCACCCCGCCTACATGGCCTTTAACATTCCGGGCACGCCGCGCCTGATCGCTCCGTCCTTCGTGGGACCGTCCTATGCCCGCGAGGCACCGCGCCCCATCACGGTCGACGAGATTCACGAGCTCACGCATCAGTTTGGTGACGCTGCCGTTCGTATGCAGAAGGCTGGCGTCGATGGCGTCGAGGTCCATGCGGCGCACGCCCACGGCATGCTCGGCGGCTTTTTGACCCCGCTCTACAACAAGCGTACCGACGAGTACGGCGGCTCGCTCGACGCCCGCATGCGCTTCTTACTCGAGGTCATCGCCGAGATTCGCGAACGCTGCGGCAAGGACTTTATCATCGACGTTCGCATCTCGGGCGATGAGTACACCGATGGCGGCCTGACCCTCAACGACATGATCTACGTCTCGCGTCGCCTGGAAAAGGCCGACGTCGACATGATTCACGTGTCGGGTGGCACCACCATCAAGCGCGGTTCCGCGATTCCCGCCGCCGGTACGCAGCAGGCCTCGCATGCCGCCTGCTCGCGCGAGATCAAGAAGCACGTGAACATTCCCGTCGCCACGGTCGGCCGCATTAACGAGGCCTGGATCGCCGAGGAGCTGATCGAGGACGGCGCTGCCGACATCTGCATGATGGGCCGCGCCAATCTGTGCGATGCCGAGTTCTGCAACAAGGCCGCTGCCGGCAACGCCGACGACATCCGCCCCTGCATTGGCTGCCTGCGCTGCCTGAACGGCATTATGTTTGGCAAGCGCATCTCCTGCACCGTCAACCCCGATGTTGAGCGCGACGAGGCCGGTTACGAGCCTGCCGCCGAGGCCAAGAACGTACTGGTTGTTGGTGCTGGTCCTGCGGGCATGGAGGCAGCCTACATTGCCGCCAAGCGCGGCCACAACGTGGTGCTCGTGGATAAGCAGGATGAGCCGGGCGGCGAGATGCGTATCGCGGCCGTTCCGCCGGCAAAGCAGGAACTCACCCGCGTGATCAAGTATCAGTACCGTCGCCTGGCCGAGGCCGGCGTGAAGTGCGTATTTGGCACCGAGCTTACTGCCGAGGACATTCAGCGTGACTACGCGGGCTACGAGGTCGTCCTGGCTTATGGCGCCGAGCCCATCGCCCCGGCCTTCATGCAGGGCTTTAAGCAGGTTATGACGGCTGACGACCTGCTGGGTGGCAAAGCTTTCCCGGGCAAGAAGATCGTCATCGTGGGCGGAGGCACCGTCGGTTGCGAGACGGCCGACTACCTGGCCCCGTTGGTCAACGACCTGTCGCCGGCCAACCGCGATGTCACCGTCATCGAGATGACCAAGACGCTCGCCGCCAACGAGGGCGGTGCCGGTCGCGCGGTGCTCATCACGCGCATGCTCTCCAAGGGCGTCCACGTGCTGACCGAGGCCAGGGTGACCGAGATTACCGAGGACACTATCAGCTACGAGAAGGACGGCGAGGTCCACACCATCACCGGTGCCGATACGCTGGTGCTTGCCATGGGCTATCGTCCCAATACCAAGTTGGCCGACGACCTTGCCGCCGCTGGCGTTGCTGTCCACGTGCTGGGCGACGCCCAGAAGTGTGGCAACATCCGCGATGCCATCGGCGATGGCTACAAGGTTGCCTGCGCCCTCTAGCCAACCCCTTTGCACCAATTGATTGCAAAAAGCGGCGGCTGCCCTGTGTGCTGGGCAGCCGCCGCTTGCGTTCGACGGGAAGGCGCAGATAGTCCGATTAGGGCCCAGGAGCTCCTTGACCTTGGCGATGATGGCCTCGTCGGTGGCGTTGGCAAAGAAGTACTCCTGGAACGGTTTTCGTCTTGCAGGGCAGTTACCGCTTCTACAGTTCAACTTCCAGTTCGGCTTTGTGCTCGTAGAGGTAGTCGCGCATGTAGGGGATGGCAAATGAGACCTTGCCGTACGAAGGAGCCTCGATAATCGATTCTCTTAACAGGCGGCTGCGGACGGAGCTCACCTGTTGAGGCGTTTTGTTTAGGGCATCGGCAACCATGCTGGTCGAGCTCGTCTGCCCCAAAGACGCCATGCTCAGCAGATAAGCGATGCACGTGGGCGGAATGCGCCGCAGCGCGGGCTCAATCACCATGGCGCAGAAGCGTTCGTGTGCCGTTGCAATGCCACGCTCGGCTTCTTCTTCTCCAATAATCGCTGTATGTGCGCGTCTTGCCAACTGCCATGCGTAGTATCCAACGAGTTGGATCATGAAAGGATAGCCTTGCGTTGCCTCGGCAAGTTGGCCGGCAATACCTGGCTGCAACTCCATGCCAGACGCTTCAATGGTTTCCTCGAGGGAGTACGACACTTCGGTTACTGCCACAGCCTTCAGGTCAAAGGGGAGGGCACGGCGCAAAAACGTAAGTGTCTTTCCGTTGATGATGCCTTCAATCATCGAAGGCAGCCCAGCAAAAACAAAGGCGATATCAAGGTCTTCGCCGATAACCTGCTGAATCGCAATGGAGAGCGTTCGGACCTCATCGAGCTCTGCGTCTTGAACCTCGTCGAGAGTGATGAGCAGGCCATTTTCATTCTTGGATATTGTCTGTCTCATGGCGTCGCGTAGCGATGGACCGATTCGCTCAATGTCTATGCTGCCGATGGATATGCCAGCTACGGTGGGCTCAAATCTGTCGTGTTTGGCCTGGAATTTGGGCTGCAGCTGTTCGAGAATGCGTTGGCAAAGTCCCTCGGTTGCGACCTCTTTTATGACCGTCCAGCCACGGCTTTGCGCCAAACGTGAGCACTCGTCAAGGAGGACCGTCTTGCCTGTTCCACGGACGCCGGCTATGCGCATTAGGCGCCCCGGGGCACCAGGCCCGTTGACGAGGCCTTCACTGAATTCTTCGAGCACATCTTCGCGGCCGATAATCGTGGGAGGTGTTTTACCTGCTGTGGGCTTAAAAGGGTTTGTTTGCATGTGAGCCACCTTTGCTCAAGATATAGCAAGATATAGCAAAGTATAGCAAGATATAGCAAAGTATAGTGAGATATAGCAAAGTAAGCGCTACTCGCGGGTTTTGCGGTGGTGCTATTTTCCAAATGCCGCGCGGATAAAGCGCTGGTCAAACAGCTTGTTGGCAACTCACGAGGGCTCGGGGTGCCAATTTGGGATGGAGTAGTGCTGTGCCACGAATAGGGCCTATCTACTACGTTTAAGCCGCAGAGGTCAACCATAGCCGGCTTTTTCGAAAATCGACAAGCTGTCTACCTGCACTGATAATTGTTCTCGGGGGAAGCGGGCACTGCGGGGCGCGGCAACGGCGCGCGATTTCCGCGTCGCAGCGCTACCCTGATGCTGAATGCCGGGACGATGACCCACTGACCTGCTGACGCCTCTTCGGCC
>DBFOLV010000002.1:0-48897 GCA_048430825.1 Collinsella sp. | reverse complement strand
TCCGCAGCCACACTCGGGCACTTGGAACGGGGGAAACGGCGGTCGACGAAACTGGAGAGGAGGTATTACGAGCTCCTGTGCGAATTGGAGAGAGCGCTCCCGCAAACTGCCTCTTGACAACTTATAGGAGCGTCGGTTTTGATTTTACCGATTACGGCATGCTCGGGGGTTCCCGGCCTGGCCCCGTAAACCGGCATGGTTTTGAAATCGCCGGGTCGGCGGGAGCGCGATTGGCCCCGATAATGGGCCCGGCGCCGGCGGGATGGTCGTTGGGCGGATGGCGGCCCGTGGGGTGGAAGCGAAAACCGGCGAGCGGCGGAACCCGAGATGCCCTGGGGGCGCCGGGGAGGAGGGCGGCGGCAGCGCCGCCGCCCGCGGGGCGCGCCCAGCGGGCCGGATCCGGCATCGCGGGTCCCTTGCCCTCGAGTCCGCGCCGCGCTCTCGTCCCAGCGGCGCCCGCGCCTCCGGAAAGTTTTTCCAAAATTGTCCTTGCATCGGCGGGGGAGTTCCCGTATAGTACTTCTTCGCACGGGGGCGTAGCTCAGCTGGGAGAGCGCTTGACTGGCAGTCAAGAGGTCAGGGGTTCGATCCCCCTCGTCTCCACCCGAGCATTGAATGAGGCGCCAACGCAAGTTGGGGCCTTTTTTCATATAGGCACACAAGGTCAAAGGCGGCACCATGATCCTCCTGGTCGACAAGATCGTGCGTTGAACGGGCGCCGCGTGCATGGTAGTATTTCACGTCGTGGTTCAAGATGGGTGGCCTGTTCAATTGGCCTCTATTGCACGCGCCATTTTATAAGGGCTCTTGGCGCAACGGTTAGCGCAGGGGACTCATAATCCCTGGGTTCTGGGTTCGAATCCCGGAGGGCCCACCAGGTTTTTCAACAGGTCAGGCAATATGTCTGGCCTGTTTTCTTTTTCATGGCAGTAGTTTTCACTTGCGAATAGCCTGCTTGCTCACTTCCGGGCGCCCTCGGTCGGCTGCCTGCGATGCCGCCGCCACGAAACCGGCCCATCTACTACGTTTAAGCCCGACTCCTAGACCATACCCCGTATTTCACGAAAACCGCAGGCCGTCTACCTGCGGTTTTATTTCTGTCCGAGACGCCATGGTCGGGGGATGCCGGCCAAACGTAGTAGATGGGCCGGTTTCGTGGCGGGGGTCCAGGGGGCGGCCGGAGTGGAGCCTGATGGGCGGGCGGCGGCAGCGCCGCCCTCCCGCGGGGCGCGCCCCGCGGGCGTAGTCGGGCATCGCGGGCCCATCGCTCTCGAGTCCGTCCCGCATCCGCGCCGCCGCCCCCGGAAAGTTTTTCCAAAATTGTCCTTGCATCGGCGGGGGAGTTCCCGTATAGTACTTCATCGCACGGGGGCGTAGCTCAGCTGGGAGAGCGCTTGACTGGCAGTCAAGAGGTCAGGGGTTCGATCCCCCTCGTCTCCACCCGAGCATTGAATGAGGCTCCAACGTAAGTTGGGGCCTTTTTTCATATAGGAATACAAGGTCAAAGGCGGCACCATGATCCTCCTGGTCGACAAGATCGAAAAAAGCTTCGGCGCGCGCGTCCTCTTTAGCGGCGCGTCCTTCCAGATCAACCCCGGCGAGCGCTTCGCGCTCGTGGGCCCCAACGGCGCCGGCAAAACCACCATGCTCAAGATCATCATGGGCATCGACAGCCCCGACGCCGGCCAGGTCCAGTACGCCAAGGACTGCCAAGTGGGCTACCTAGAGCAGGAAACCAACCTGGAGCAAAAGGACACCACCATCCTTGCCGAGGTCATGGCCGCCGCCAAGGAAATCCGCCGCATGGGCGAGCGCGCCAACGAGCTGCAGGCCCAGATCACCGAGCTCTCCGAGCAGGGCAAGGACGTTGACGCACTCCTTAACGAGTACGGTCAGGTCCAAGACCGCTTTGAGCACCTGGGCGGCTACGAGCTCGAGAGCAACGCCCGCAAGATCCTGTCCGGCCTGGGCTTCAAAGTCACCGACTTTGAGCGCCCGTGCTCCGAGTTCTCGGGCGGCTGGCAGATGCGCATCGCGCTCGCTAAGCTCTTCCTGCGCCATCCCGACTTGCTGCTTCTGGACGAGCCCACCAACCACCTGGACCTCGAAAGCGTCCAGTGGCTGCGCGGCTTTATCGCGAACTACGATGGCGCCGTCCTCATCGTCAGCCACGACCGCGCCTTCATGGACGCCTGCGTCGACCACGTCGCCGCCCTCGAAAACCGCCGCGTGACCACCTACACCGGCAACTACAGCAGCTACCTCAAGCAGCGCGAGGACAACCTGGAGCAGATGCGCGCCAAGCGCGCCGCGCAGGAGCGCGACATCGCCCATATGCAGGTCTTCGTCGACAAGTTCCGCTACAAGCCCACCAAGGCCGCCCAGGCGCAGGAGCGCATCCGCAAGATCGAGCAAATCAAAAAGGAGCTCGTCATCCTGCCCGAGGGCCACAAGCACATCGACTTTAAGTTTCCCGACCCGCCGCGCTCGGGCGATATGGTCGTGGGCTTGGAGGGCGTCTCCAAGTCCTACGGCGACAAGCACATCTACAGCGACATCGACCTCAAACTCTACCGCGGCGAGCATGTGGCGCTCGTCGGCCCCAACGGCGCCGGCAAGTCCACCCTCATGAAGATCCTCGCCGGCCTGGAACCGCCCACCACCGGCACCCGCGACCTGGGCACCAACGTGGGTGTGGCCTACTACGCCCAGCACGCGCTCGAGGGCATGACCGAGTCCAACACCGTCCTGCAAGAGATCGACACCGTCACGCCCAAGTGGACCGTGCCGCAGCAGCGCAGCCTGCTGGGCGCCTTCTTATTTAGCGACAACGACTCCATCGAGAAGCAGGTCCGTGTCCTCTCCGGCGGCGAAAAGGCGCGTCTGGCGCTTGCCAAGATGCTCGTGGCCCCCGAGGCGCTCCTGTGCCTGGACGAGCCCACCAACCACCTGGACATCGACTCGGTAGACATGCTCGAGAACGCCCTGCAAAACTTCCCCGGCACCATCGTGCTGATCAGCCACGACGAGCACCTGGTACGCGCTGTGGCCAACCGCATCATTGACATCCGCGATGGCAAGGTCACGGTCTACGACGGCGACTACGACTACTACCTCTACAAGCGCGAGGACCTCGCAGCCCGCGCCGCGGCCGATGCGGCAGGGGAGAGCGCACCGGCCGCGACCAAGTCCGCTAAGGTCACCGCGGCCCAGCCCGACACCCCCGCCACCGCCTCCAAGCCCGCCGAGGGCAAAAAGACCAAGGAGCAAAAGCGCGCCGAGGCCCAGGCCCGCGCCGCGCTCAACAAAAAGCTCAAGGGCGTGCGCAACCAGCTCAAGAAGATCGAGGCCGAGCTCGACAAAAAGCGCGCCCGCTATGACGAGCTTATGGAATTGATGGCGAGCGAAGAGCTTTATGCCGATCAGGACAAGTTCAACGCCGCGCTGGGGGAATATAACGGCCTTAAGCAAGAGCTGCCCAAGCTCGAGGATGAATGGCTGGAGCTTTCCACCCAGATCGAAGAGGAGACCGCGCGTGAACTCTCGTAAGGCCACCGCCGTGGCGATGAGCATCATCGCCACCGCCTGTCGCATCTGCGGCATCTTTATGAGCGCGATGACCGTGCTGCTGTGTTTTAGCGGCCTCACCGCCAAGCTGCAGATCGTGGGCTTTGTCGTTGAGCTTTCGCGCGCACTGCCGAGCGCCATTGCAGGCTACGGCGTTATCACCTCGCCCTTTGGCGGCGTGTTCCGCCTGGATTATGCCATCGTCGCCGTCATTCTGTTTGTGGCCGACTACCTGCTCACGCGCACCTCGCGCCGCGTCCGCTAGGGGAGCACCATGTCCAGCAGCTACCTCATGAACCTGCTCGCCAGCGCGATTGCCGTCATCGTGGGCATCGTTATCCACGAGAGCGCGCACGCAGCCGCGGCCTGGGCACTCGGCGATAAGACGGCCCGTTCGCGCGGACGCGTCTCGCTCAACCCGCTCAACCATATCGACCCGTTTGGCACCATCATCCTGCCGCTGCTCATGCTCGCAGCCGGTGGCCCGGTGTTTGCCTTCGCCAAGCCCGTGCCCGTCTACCTCAACAACCTCAAGCACCCCAAGCGCGACGAGGTCCTGGTGAGCGTAGCCGGCCCCGCATCGAACATCGCACTCGCGTGTCTTGCTGCCGCCCTCATGCGCCTGACCTATGGCAACCTCTACACCAGCATGTCATTTGCCCTGGCGTCGCAAATTATGAACTTCGGCGCCACGTTTATCGTGGTCAACTTGTCGCTCGCGTTCTTTAACCTCATCCCGATCCCGCCGCTCGACGGCTCATCGATTATCGTGCCGTTCCTCAAGGGCAAGGCGCTCGCCAACTACTACCGCCTGCAGCAATACGCCATGCCCATCCTCATCCTGGTTCTGTACCTGTTGCCCATGTGGACCGGCATCGATGTGATCGGCCGCTATTTCGACGTTACCGTGTATCCACTTGCTGAGCAGCTGCTTAACTTCGCAATCGCCGGTATCTAAGGTAAACTAACAGGTCGACCGTGCAAAACGGTCGCAACATGCACCCAAACCGCGCCGCGAAGGCGCCGTCAAAGGAGGTCGAAGATGTCGTATCGCGTGTCGACGCAGGTCTACAGCGGACCGTTCGACCTGCTGCTGCAGCTGGTAACCCGCCAAAAAGTAGATATCGGCGCCATCTCCATCAGCGAGGTGGCCGAGCAGTACCTTGCCGAGGCCGAGCGCATCGAGGCGCTGGACCTGGACGTGGCGAGCGACTTTTTGCTGGTCGCGGCAACCCTTTTGGACATCAAGGCTGCCTCTCTGGTGCCGCAGGAGGCCCCGCGCAAAGTCGATGACGACGATGACGAGTTCGACGAAGACCTTGAGGAGCTCAGCACGCTTGACGGCGACGCCCTGCGCGAGGTCCTGATCCAGCGCCTGATTGCCTACAAGCAGTTTAAAGGCGCGGCTGCAGCCCTCGGTGCCCGCATGCAGGCCGAAAGCCGCATGCACCCGCGTGTGGCCGGCCCCGACCCCGAGTTCCTAGGCCTTATGCCCGACTACCTTGCCGGCATCACGCTGCGCGGTCTCGCCGTCATCTGCGCCGACCTGGACGGGAAGCGACAGACCTTCTTGCTGGAGGCCGAGCACGTGGCACCCCATCGCGTTCCGCTCGACCTGACGGTGGCCTCAGTCGACCGCTTTACCATGGCGCACCAAACCTGCACCTTCCGCGAGCTACTGGACGGCGATGCCACCACCGAGCAGCTCGTCGTCACCTTCCTAGCTATGCTTGAGCTCGCCAAGCGCGGCTCGCTCACGCTGAGCCAGGACGAGATCTTTGGAACCATCCGTATCAACCGCGTCGAAGGCGCCGAGGCCTATGTGCCCGGCGAGGGCCCCGAGCTCACCGAATAGGAGCCGCAACCATGTCAACCCTTTCCACGCTGGAGGCAAACAGCCTCAAAGGCGCCCTCGAGGCGCTGCTGCTGGTGTCAAGCGACCCAGTGAGTGCGCCCGCGCTGGCCGGCGCACTGGATATCGCCCCCGGCGAGTGCGCGTCGCTGCTCGCCGAGCTCAAGGTTGAGTACGAGGAGGCCAACCGCGGCTTTCAGCTGCGCGAGGTCGCCGGCGGCTGGCGCCTGTTCACGCACCCCGCCTACCACGACGTGGTCGAGGCCTATGTGTTGAGCTGGGACACGCAAAAGCTGTCCCAGGCGGCGCTCGAAACCCTGGCCGTCATCGCATACCACCAGCCCGTAACGCGCGAGGTGGTCAAGGGCATCCGCGGCGTCAACTCAGACGGCGTCATCGCGTCGCTCGTGGACAAGGGTCTGGTGCGCGAGCTCGGCCGTGACCCCCAGCGCGGTCAGGCCATCATTTACGGCACGACCAACGCCTTCTTGGAAAAGTTCGGTCTGCGCTCCACCCGCGACCTGCCCGATCTGGAGCAGTTTGCCCCCGACGAGCAGTCGCGCCAGTTTATCCGCGAGCGCCTGAGCGGCCGCAGCATTCAGTCTACGCTCGAGGAACAGGCCGAAGATCTGGACGAAGAGCGCGAACTGATCGATACCGATGTTGAGGACACCGATGAAGAGGAGCTTCTGCTCACAGGTGCTACCTCGGAGGATATACATGACGAGGACTAACGAAGCAGGGGAGACGCGCGTCGCAAGCGCCACGGACACCGCAGCGCCCGTAGGCGACGCGGTGTCCGTCTACCCGCACACCATGCGCCTGCAGCGCTTTTTGGCACGCGCGGGCGTGGCGAGCCGTCGCGGCTCAGAGGACCTGATGACCGCTGGCCGCGTGACCGTCAACGGCCAGGTCGCGACCGAGCTGGGCACCAAGGTCGATGTCGACCACGATCACATTGAGGTCGACGGCATGCCCGTCAAGCTCGACCAGGGCGCCGTATACCTGATGCTCTACAAGCCGACCGGCTACCTCACCACCATGAGCGACCCGCAGGAGCGCCCTTGTGTGGCCGACCTGGTCCCGCGCGACCGCTTTCCGGGGCTCTTTCCGGTGGGCCGCCTGGACCGCGACACCACGGGACTGTTGCTCTTCACGACCGACGGCGACCTTTCGCAGGACCTGCTGCATCCCAGCAAGCATGTCTATAAGACCTACCAGGCACTCGTGGATGGCCAACTGACCGATCGAGACTTGGAACCACTCCGCCGCGGCATCGAGCTCGACGACGGCCCGTGCCAGCCGGCAATCTGTCGCATCATCAACGCGCGCGAGGCTGAAGCCGTGGCCCCGCAGGGTGTGAAGCCCGGTACCACCGCCGTGGAGGTCATCATCCGCGAAGGCCGCAAGAACCAGGTCAAGCGCATGCTGAGCAAGATCCACCACCCGGTGATCCGCCTGCACCGCTGCAACTTTGCCGGCCTGGAGCTCAAGGACGTGGCCAAGGGCTCGTGGCGCGAGCTCACCGACCGCGAGGTGCAGATCCTCAAGGCCGGCGGCATCCCGCCCAAGCAGGCGAGCTCCAAGCGCAACGGCGGCAAGCCCCAAGACACGCCTGCCAGCCGCACGCGTCACCACGGCAGCCATGGCTCAGCACCCAAGCGCAACACCTACCGCGAGCGCTACACGGGCTAGGCAAACCCGCCGCGCCCCAACGCCCGCGAACCATACCAGCACGTCAACCATCGAAAGGAAGCATTGCATGATCGTCGCCATCGACGGCCCCGCCGGATCCGGCAAGTCCACCATCGCCAAGGAGATCGCCCGTCAGCTTGGCTTTAACAAGCTCGACACGGGCGCCATGTATCGCGCCGTCACCTTCGCCGCGCTCGACCGCGGCATCGATCTGGATAACGAGGCGGCCATCGACGCTCTCGCCGAGCAGATTGAGATCCGCTTTACCAACGGCACCGGCGAGGACACGCGCCTGACCATCGACGGCCAAGACGCTTCGGCCGCCATCCGCACCCCGCAGGTCGACGCCAACGTGTCCAAGGTCTCGGCCTATCCGGGCGTGCGCGCCGCCATGCTCATCCACCAGCGCCGCGCCGCCGAGGACCGCGATATCGTGGCCGAGGGTCGCGACATCGGCACCGTCGTGTTCCCTAACGCGCAGGTCAAGGTCTTCCTGACCGCCGACCCGCGTGAGCGCGCCCGCCGCCGCGTGCTGCAGCGTCACCAAAACGACGCCCAGCCGCTCACGTCCGAGCAGCTCGAAGCCGAGGTCGACGAGACCCTCGACGCCCTTAAGCAGCGCGACAAGCTCGACAGCAGCCGCGAGGTCGCCCCGCTCGTGCCCGCCGAGGACGCCGTGCACGTCGACTCCACCGCCCACACCATCGACGAGGTCGTCCGCATTATCGAGGACCTCATCAACCAAAGGAGGTAGCCCATGCGCCTGTTCAATCAGACGCCCGAGGATTATTACAACGCTCCTTATGCAGAGTTCCCGGCGCTCATCCGCGGCACCGTAGTCGTAGTCATGGCCATCCTTTGGGCCTTCTCCAAGCTCATGTGGCGCTGGAAGGTCGAGGACGCCGATCTTCTGTTTGAGCGCCAGGAAGGCCGCGGCAGCGTGGTCATCTGCAACCACACCTCGATGGCCGAGCTCTTGGCCGTGGAGACGGCGCTGTTCTTTGGGGGCCGCCGCATTCGTCCCATCTTTAAGTCCGAGTTCGCAAAGAGCAAGATTGTGCGCTGGGCCTTTAGCCACGTTGGCGGCATCCCCGTCGAGCGTGGTACTGCCGATATGAAGTGCCTGCGCGCCGCCCAGCATGCGCTGCAGCGCGGCGAGGACGTCCTGATCTTCCCCGAGGGCACACGCATCCGCTCGCGCGAGATCAAGCCCGAGGTCCACGGCGGCTTTGCGCTCATCGCCCAGATGGGCAAGGCGCCCGTCAACCCGCTCGCCATCTGCGGCTGGTCCGACATCACGCCCGCAGGCAAAAAGCTCATGCGTCCCAAGAAGTGCTGGATCCGCGCCGGCAAGGCCGTCTCGCTTTCCGACGCACCGGCTGGGCTTAAGCGCACGGAGCGCCTGGAATGGTTTGAGTCCGAGGCCATGAACCGCGTCTACGCTATGCAAGACGAGCTGTGCGCCGAGCATCCGGGCAGGTTCTAGCCATGAGCGAGAACGTTACGAACACTGCCGCGACCGCGTCCGACCAGGCAACAGCGCCTACCATCGAGATCGCAGCACACGCCGGCACTTGCTACGGCGTACAGCGTGCGCTCGATATGGCGCTGGCCGCCGCGCCGCAGGCAGGGGAGTGCACTCAGGTTCATACCTTGGGTCCGCTCATCCATAACCCCATCGTGGTACGCGAGCTCGCTGAGGCAGGCGTTGGCTTGGCCGAAACCCTGGATGACGCCGCAACCGGCACCGTGATCATCCGCGCCCACGGCGTGGTGCCGCAGGTAATCGATGCTGCCCGCAAGCGCGGCCTAAACGTGGTCGACGCCACCTGCCCCTACGTGAAGAAAGTCCATATGGCAGCCGAGCGCCTGGTGCGCGAGGGCTACCGCGTGGTGGTCGTAGGCGAGCCGGGTCACCCCGAGGTCGAGGGCATTCTTGGCCACGCCGGCAAAGATGCACAGGTCGTGAGCTGTGCCGCCGACGCCAATGCCTTGTCGCTCAAGGGCAAGGTGGGTCTGGTCGTGCAGACTACCCAGACCGCGCAGAACCTCGCCGAGGTCGTGGCAACTATCACCCCGCGCGTGCAGGAGCTGCGTGTGATCAACACCATCTGCGCCGCCACGAGTGAGCGTCAACAGGCAGCAGCCGCACTTGCCAACCGCTGCGACTGCATGGTAGTCGTGGGCGGCAAGAACTCGGGCAACACCCGCCGCCTGGCGCAGATTTGCGCAGACGCCTGCGAGCGCACGTATCACATCGAGGAAACTTCCGAGCTCCAGGCCGCGTGGTTTACCGACGCTCACCACATCGGTATCACCGCCGGAGCCTCCACCCCGCAAGAACACATCGAACGCGCCGTCACGCGCATCAAGGAGCTTTGCTGCTAACCATGGACCAGACCGTACCCGCATACGCCGCCGAGGTGGCCGATTACGGGCGCAGCCGCGACCCCGAGCCGGGTGAGGGCGCGCTCGTTAAGAACGTGCGTCCCGAATCACCCGCATGGGATGTGGGTATCGAGCCGGGCATGCGCGTGCTCACGGTCAACGGCGAGCAGCTTACCGACATGATCGTGTGGCTCTGGGAGGCAGACGACGACACGGTCGACCTCGAGGTTTTCGACCCGCGCGATGGCACCGTCACCCCCGTGGAGCTCGATCGATTTCCCGGAGAGGATTGGGGTCTGGAGTTCGACGGCCCCATCTTCGACGGCATGCGTACCTGTGTGAACGCCTGCGTGTTCTGCTTTATGACGATGCTCCCCAAGGGCGGCCGCTCCACGCTCTATATTCGCGACGACGACTACCGCCTGAGCTTTTTGCAGGGCAACTTTGTCACGCTTACGAACCTCACCGACGAGGACGTGCAAAACGTCATCCAACGCAACATGAGCCCCATGAACGTGTCGGTCCACGCCGTGAGCCCCGATGTCCGCCGACGCATGATGGGCCGCAACGCCCAGCGCGGCATGGATGTGCTCGAGGCCATCATGGCCGCCGGCATCGAGATTCACGCGCAGATCGTGTTGTGCCCCGGCATGAACGACGGCGAGGAGCTGGAAAAGACCCTGCGCTTTTGCGAGGAGCACGAGCAAATCACAAGCCTGGGCATTGTGCCGCTCGGTTTTACCAAGCATCAGAACCGTTTTAGCTGGTCCTACAGCGACAAGCCCGAGCTAGCGCGCGAGACCATTGCCATGATCCGTCCCTACCAGGATCGTGCCTACGAACGCTTTGGCCGCCACACCTTCCAGATGAGCGATGAGTTCTATCTGGACGCCGGCATCGATCCTCCCGAGGCAGACTTTTACGACGGGTACCCGCAGTACTACGACGGCATTGGCATGATCCGCTCGTATCTGGACGAGACCGACGACGTGCTGGCTACCGACGCCGAGCGTCTGGCCCGCGTCCGCGAGGCCGTCGCCGCCCGCAACCAGCGGCTTCTGTGTCTCTCGGGCGCCAGCGCACGCGACACGGTGGCCCGCTTTGTGGAGTCGCCCCAGGGACTCGCCGGCACTGTCACGGCCATCAAGAACCGCTATTTTGGCGGCAACGTGGACGTGACCGGCCTCATCGTCGCGTGTGACATTCTGGAGCAGCTGCCGCAGGATCTCTCTGGGGTTATGCTCTTTGTGCCTAAGCTCATGTTCAACGCTGACGGCATGACGCTTGACGAGTATCATCGTGACGATTTACTCGCAAGCCTTACCAGTCGCGGCGCTGAGGTTCATGTGGTGTCGACCATGCCGCATGAGCTGCTCGATACCCTGGAGCACATCCTTGGCATTGTGCCTGCCGACTCTACTAATTCCGCTAACCCTACCCATTAAAGGAGAGCAGATGAAACCTATCGTCGCCGTCGTCGGACGCCCCAACGTGGGCAAGTCCACGCTCGTTAACCGCCTGGCCCAGACCTCGGACGCCATCGTCCACGAGTCCCGCGGCGTCACGCGCGACCGCTCGTATCACACGGCCGATTGGAACGGTCGTGAGTTCACCATCGTCGACACGGGCGGTATCGAACCGCTCAAGAGCGATGACGTCTTTGCCACGTCCATCCGCGACCAGGCGCTCGCCGCCGCCGAGGAAGCCGCCGTCATCCTGTTTGTGGTCGACGGCCGCACCGGCGTTACCGAGGAGGACGAGTCGGTCGCCCGCATGCTCAAGCGCTGCGACAAGCCGGTCTTTCTGCTGGTGAACAAGCTCGACAACCCCGATCGAGAGAACGACAGCATCTGGGAGTTCTATTCGCTCGGTATCGGCGAGCCCACGCCGCTCTCGGCGCTGCACGGCCACGGCACCGGCGACCTGCTCGACGATATCGTGGCCCTGCTTCCGGAGGAAGAGGACGAGGTCGCCGATGAGTTCCCCGACGCGCTGAACGTCGCCATCATCGGCCGCCCCAATGCCGGTAAGTCGTCGCTGTTCAACCGCATCCTGGGCGCCGACCGCTCCATCGTGTCCAACATTGCCGGCACCACGCGCGACGCCATCGACACGGTCGTCGAGCGCAACGGCAAGCACTACCGCATGGTCGACACTGCGGGTATCCGTAAGAAGAGCACCGTGTACGAGAACATCGAGTACTACTCCATGGTCCGCGGCCTGCGCGCCATCGACCGTGCCGACGTGGCGCTGCTCGTCGTCGACGCCTCCGTGGGCGTTACCGAGCAGGACCAGAAGGTCATGGGCTTGGCCATCGAGCGCGGCTGCGCCATCGTGGTGCTGCTCAACAAGTGGGACCTGCTCGACGACGATCGCAAGCGCGAGGCCTGCATGGAGACCATCGACCGCCGTCTGGGCGTTATGGCTCCCTGGGCCCAGTACCTGCGCATTTCGGCCCTGACCGGCCGCAGCGTCGAGAAGATCTGGGCAATGGTAGACGCCGCCGAAAAGACGCGCTCGCAAAAGATCAGCACCTCGCGCCTCAACACGTTCCTCACCGACCTGCGCGAGTTCGGTCATACCGTGGTGGACGGCAAGCGTCGCCTGCGCATGCACTACGTGACCCAGACGGGCGTCAACCCGCCGACGTTTACGTTCTTTGTCAACCACAGCGACCTGGTCAACGACACCTACCAGCGCTACGTGGAGAACCGCATGCGCTCGACCTTCGATTTTTCCGGTACGCCCATTCGACTCTTCTTTAGGAAGAAGGAGCAAAAGGATGCTTAATCCGATCCTGCTGACCGCCATCTGCGCCGTGGTCTCGTTCTTTATCGGAGCGATTCCGTTTGGCCTGATCCTGGGCCGCGTGTTCAACCACACGGACATTCGCAAGGCGGGCTCCGGCAACATCGGCACCACCAACGCGCTGCGCGTGGCCGGCCCCAAGGTGGCCGCGCTCACGCTGCTGCTCGACTGCCTTAAGGGCGCCATCTGCGTCCTTATCGCGCGTCCGCTCATCGCGAGCGTGGGCTATGGCTTCCCCGTGAGCATCATGGCTCCCGGTGCCGCCGGTGACTGGATGATCGGCGTCATTTGCCTGGCTGCCGTGTGGGGACACATCTTCTCGCCTTACCTTAACTTCCACGGCGGTAAGGGCATCGCCGTGGGCCTGGGCGTGATTCTTGCCTGGTACTGGCCCATTGGCCTGTCGCTGCTGGGCATGTTTATCGTTGCCGTCGCCATCACCAAGTTTGTGTCGGTGGGCTCGCTTGCCGCCGCCATTGGTCTTCCCATCGCTGCCTGTGCGGTCTTTCCGTACAGCAGCCTGGGCCTCAAGTTTTGCATGGCGATGATCGGCATCACCGTAGTGTGGGCCCATCGCGCGAACATCAAAAAGCTCATGACCGGTAAGGAGTCCAAGCTCTCGTTTACCAAGCGCGTCACCGAGCCCGACGATAAGTAGGAGAGAGTCATGAATGTTGCGCTGATTGGCTCCGGCTCCTGGGGAACCGCCGTCGCCGGCCTTGCCGCCGCGCGGGCCGAGCGCGTGACCATGTGGGCCCATAGCGAGCAGACGGCCGCCGGCATTAACGGCGAGCACCGTAACCCCCGGTATTTGGTGGGCTACGAGCTGCCCGGCAACGTTGTCGCCGCCACGGACCTATCGCAGGCGCTCGACGGCGTGGAGGCCATCATCTTTGCCGTGCCCTCCACGCACCTGCGCAGCGTATGCCATCAGGCAGCACCCTTCATCGCCGCCGATACTCCGGTACTCTGCCTCACCAAGGGCATTGAGCCCGAGTCCGGCCTGCTCATGAGCGAGGTCATCGCCAACGAGATCGGCAACGAGGCACGTGTTGCGGCGCTCTCGGGCCCCAACCATGCCGAGGAGATCTGCCGCGGCGGACTTTCTGCCGCCGTCATCGCCAGCGAAGACCCGCAGATAGGGGAGACCTTTAAGGACCTGCTCCTGTCCACGGCCTTCCGCATCTACCTGTCGCAGGACATGACCGGCGTCGAGGTCTGCGGCGCTATGAAGAACGTTATCGCCATCGTATGTGGCATCTCCGCCGGCACCGGTGCGGGCGACAACACGCTCGCCCTTATCATGACGCGCGGCCTAGCCGAGATCAGCCGTCTGGTGCACGCCCGCGGCGGTCAAGCTATGACCTGCATGGGACTTGCCGGCATGGGAGACCTCATTGCCACCTGTACCTCGGAGCATTCGCGCAACCGCACCTTTGGCTACGAGTTTGCCCACGGCGTTTCGCTCGACGAGTACCAGACGCGCACGCATATGGTGGTGGAGGGCGCCGTCGCCGCCCGCAGCGTGAGCGAGCTCGCCCGTTCACTGGGCGTAGACATTCCACTCACCTTTGCCGTGGAGCAAACGCTCTACAACGGTGTTACTTTGGATAGGGCGCTCGAGATTCTTACCGATCGCGTCCCTTCTCAAGAGTTCTACGGACTCACCGACTAGCGCAGAAAGGCTTCTACCATGGGTTCCATCAAAATCGCTCCGTCTGTCCTTTCGGCCGACATGGCCAACCTCAAGGGCGACCTCGACAAGATCGCCGGCGCCGACTACGTGCACTTCGACGTTATGGACGGTCACTTTACCGGCAACCTCACCTTTGGCGTTGACATCCTTAAGGCCGTCAAGCGCTCCACCGATGTACCGGTCGACGCGCACCTCATGGTGTCGAACCCCGACGAGACGGTCGATTGGTACGCCGACGCCGGTGCCGATATGATCACCGTGCACTACGAGGCTTCCACGCACCTGCACCGCACGCTCACCCATCTGCAGCAGCGCGGCGTCAAGGCCGGTGTGGTGCTCAACCCCGCCACCCCCGTGTGCGTGCTCGAGAGCATCATCGACGTCGTCGATATGGTGCTGCTGATGAGCGTGAACCCGGGCTTTGGCGGCCAGAGCTTTATCCCGGGCACCATCGCTAAGCTCCACGAGCTCAAAGCCATGTGCGAGCGCCACGGCGTGTCGCCCATGATCGAGGTCGACGGCGGCATCTCTTCCAAGAACATCGCCGAGGTCGTCAAGGCCGGCGCCAACGTGCTCGTAGCCGGCTCTGCCGTATTTAAGTCCGAAGATCCCGCCGCCGAGGTTGCGCTGCTGCAAAAGCTGGGCAACGAGGCCGCACAGGAGGCATAAACCCTTATGACCGCAGGTCAAAACCGCATACCCGTGAATCTTGACTATGCCGCCTCGACGCCCATGCGCGCCGAGGCGCGCCTTGCGCAGCGTGAGTACGACGATAGCGAGCTAGCGGGCGTCAACCCCAACTCGCTGCACTCGCTCGGCCGCAAGGCTGCCGCGCGTCTGGAGGTTGCACGTCGCGAGATCGCCCGCAGCTTTGGCGCGCGCGTTCGCCCGTCTGAGATTGTTCTGACCAACGGCGGCACTGAAGCCAACCAGCTGGCGCTACTCGGTCTTGCCGAGGGTGCACGTCAGCGCGACCGTAAGCGTAACCGCGTGATCGTATCTGCCATCGAGCACGATTCGATTCTGGACAACCTGCCGCTGCTGCGTGCCGCAGGCTTTAGCGTCGACCTGGTGCAGCCCTGCCGCATGGGCTACATTGAGCCCGCCACGCTTGTCGAGCTACTAGGCGACGACGTGACGCTCGTGAGCATCATGGTTGCCAACAACGAGACCGGTATGGTGCAGCCCATCCGCGAGCTGGCCGCCGCCGCACATGCTGCCGGCGCCCTGTTTCATACCGATGCCATCCAAGGCTACTTGCATATTCCGCTCGATGTCACCGAGCTGGGCGTCGACGCCATGTCCGTCGCCGCCCACAAAATTGGCGGTCCCGTGGCATCCGGCGCACTCTACCTTAAGAGCCGCACGCCGCTGCGTCCGCGCATCTTTGGTGGTGGACAGGAAGCCGGCCGTCGCGCCGGCACGCAGGATCTGCGTACACAGCTGGCTTTTGCCGCTGCCGCTTCCGCACTGTTGCCGAATGTTGCCCAGGAGCGCACAACGTTGCAGGCCTTATCCGATAAGCTCTACGCCACGCTTACGGCCCATCCTCGCATTCACGCCACCATGGGCAACTACGCGCAGGCCGATCGTCTGCCGGGTATGGTTTCGATCTACGTCGACGGCGTGGACTCCGAGGAGCTCATCGTCAAGCTCGATGCCGCCGGCTTTGAGGTTTCGGCCGGTTCTGCCTGCTCGAGCGGCAGCATGGATCCGAGCCATGTGCTCAGCGCCATGGGTATTGGCCGCGAACAGGCCCTGGGTGCACTGCGCATCTCCTTCGATGACCGTGTGGACCCGGCCGATCTGGACGATTTTGCTCAAGCGCTGCTGTCGATTGTGAGTGCCGCATGATCGTCGCCGAGCTTGAGCGCGCGCTGCTGGAGCGATACCCCAAGGCGGACGCCGAGGGCTGGGATCATGTTGGGCTATCTGTGGGAGATCCCGCTGTAGAGATCACCGGTGTTGCCTGCGCACTCGATGCGACCAAAGCTAATGTTCGCCGCGCCCAAGAAGCCGGCGCAAACGTGCTGCTGACGCATCATCCTGTCTATATCAAGGCGCCCGAGGCGTTTTGTCCGTCGGATTCCGCACGCCCCCAGTGCAGCGCAGCGCTGTTTGAGGCCGCCCGCTGCGGCGTGAGCATTATCTCGCTCCACACCAATCTGGACCGCTCGCACGAAGCGCGCACCTGCCTGAGCGAGCTGCTGGGTGCCGCACCCGTGAGCTCACTGGAGCACGTAGACGACCCCGAGGCAACCGGCCTGGGCGCGCTTGCAACGCTCAACGACCCGTGCACGCTGCGCGATCTAGCCACCCGTGCTGCCACGGCCTTCGGAAGCGACCCGCGCGTGTGGGGCGGAGCCGATCGCCCCTGCCGCACCGTCGCCATTTTAGGCGGCTCCCTGGGCGACTTTGGAGAGCTTGCTATCGCCGCGGGCGCAGATGTTGTCGTGACGGGTGAGGCGGGCTACCACGTGGCGCAAGACCTTGCCTTGCGCGGGCTGCCGGTGATCTTGCTCGGTCACGACCGCTCCGAGGAGCCGTTCGTTGATATATTGATGAACTCTGCAGTTGACGCCGGGGTCGACCCCCGTCATGCGATTAAAATACTGAACCCTTGCCAATGGTGGACTGTGACAAAAGGAGAGAACTTATGAGCGCCGGCGCTACGCTACTCAAGCTGCAACAGATCGATTTGGAGCTCGCCCGCAACAAGAGCGAACTTGCCAATATGCCGGAGCTCAAAGAGCTCGCTTCTAAGCGCAAGACCTATGTGAAGCTCAAGTCCGAGATGACCAAGCTCTACGCCCAGCGCAAGGATCTGGACATTGAGCTCGACGATCTCAACACCACCGAGATTCAGACCAACAACGCCATTGAGGCTGCTAAGAAGCGCCACGTCGACGGTTCCGACTACCGAGAGGTTCAGGACCTGGAGAACGAGCTCGCCACTCTGGCCAAGCGTCTGGACAAGATTGAGCACACCCGCAAGGACGTTGTTGTCGCCCATAAGGAGGCGCTCGACCGCGAGACCCGCGCGCAGGCCATCATCGCAAAGTTCGAGGAGGGCGTGAAGGCCGATACCAAGGCCGCCCGCGCCAAGGCTGCAGACCTGCAGGCTCAGATTGACGCCGCCACTAAGGAGCGCACCGCGCTTGCTGCCACGCTGCCGGCCGACGTGCTCACCGACTACGAGCGTCTGCTCAAGCAGTTCCGCGGCCTGGCCGTCGAGACCATCCAGGGCAACATCCCCACGGTCTGCCACACCGCGCTGCAGGCATCGTCCATGAGCGACCTCAACCACGACGGCAGCGAGATTACGCACTGCCCGTACTGCCACCGCCTCCTGGTACTCCCCAGCAAGGAAGCCTAACGATGTCGGCGGCACCCAACAATTCAATGCAACTTGAGGGAAAAACGATCCTGCTGGGCATTACCGGCGGGATCGCCGCCTATAAGTCATGCAATATCGTGCGCCTGCTGCAAAAGCGCGGCGCGCGCGTCAAGGTCGTTATGAGCGAGCATGCCACGGAGTTTGTGGGCCCACTCACCTTCCGTGCGCTCACCAACGAGCCCGTTGCTGTGGGCCTATTCGACGATCCCTCCGACCCCATCCACCACATTTCGCTTGCGCAGGAGCCCGATCTGGTGGTCGTGGCGCCCGCGACGGCTAATATCATCGCCAAGATGGCCAACGGCATCGCCGACGACCTCATCTCCACTACGCTGCTTGCAACGCCGCGACCCATCGTGATCGCGCCGGCCATGAACAGCGGCATGTGGAAGGCGCCGGCCACACAGGCCAATATGGCCACGCTGGGCGAGCGCGGTGTCCATGTGGTGGGACCCGGCAGCGGCTACCTTGCCTGCGGCGACGTGGACACGGGACGCATGAGCGAGCCCAGGGACATCGTCGAGGCCGTCTGTGAGGTGCTCAACCCCGCGCCTCAGGACCTGGCAGGCAAGCGCATCGTCATCACCGCCGGCCCCACGCACGAGCCGATCGACCCGGTGCGCTTCATTGGCAACCGCTCATCAGGCAAGATGGGCGTCGCCCTGGCAGGGGAGGCCGCACGCCGCGGTGCTGCGGTCACGCTCGTGTTGGGACCGACATCGCTCGATGTTCCCCGCGGCGTGGAATGCGTGCGCGTGCAGACCGCCGCAGAGATGCTCCAGGCGGCCCTGAGCGCCTTCCAGACGGCCGATGCGGCCATTTGCGCAGCCGCCGTCGCCGACTACACACCCGCCGCTCCTGCCGACCATAAGCTCAAAAAGGCCAACGAGCGCTTGGATCGCATCGAGCTTGTCGAAACGGTCGATATTTTGGCCGAGCTCTCGCGCAAGAAGGGCGAGCGGTGCGTGATCGGCTTTGCGGCCGAGACCGATAACGTTGTCGAATACGCCGAGCGCAAATTGGCCCTCAAGGGCTGCGATGCCATTATCGCCAACGATGTCTCGCGCGCCGATTCGGGCTTTGGAACCGACACTAACAAGGCCTGGATTGTGAGCACAACGGGTACGCACGAACTTCCTGTGCTAACAAAACCCCAGCTCGCAGATACAATTTTGGACTTGCTTCAAAATTTGTAAAAAAGTTCTTGCACAAGGCTAAAGTTTCGGGTTAATATACTCCCTGTTGCGAGCGAGAGCAGAGCAACAAACAAAAGCTTCGGGACGTGGCGCAGCTTGGTAGCGCACTTGACTGGGGGTCAAGGGGTCGCTGGTTCGAATCCAGTCGTCCCGACCAGAAGTTTGCAGATCAGGCACTTAGTGCCTGATCTTTTTTGTTTTAATCACCATGATTATTTTGCTTAAAGCAACAACGTTCCCGCTCGATGCAATCACCGAATCAAAACGTGTACATCAGCCACCAAAATCGACTTTTTTCGACATGTTTGGAGACTGATGTACACGAATGCGAAATCTCCCGCCGCCTACGACGCCCTCCACATGTCTGGACTCTCTATGGCTTGGCTGGATAGACATCGCCGGAACGGGTATAGTATCGAAAGTTTTGTCGTTAACCAGCGGGGGAGTCCTGTGGGCATCAAAAAGAAGATCAAAAAGGAGCTTATCGGCACTTCCGATTACCCGTCGAATAAGATCTTTACGATCTCCAATTTCATCACCTTTACGCGCCTGATCCTCACCCTGGTATTTCTGTACCTGTTTGTGACGGATAACAACCGCGTCATCGCCATCGCAATCTACGCCGTTGCCGCCTCCACCGACTGGATGGACGGCCAGATCGCCCGCATGACTAAGACGGTCTCGTGGCTCGGCAAGGTCATGGATCCCATTTGCGACCGTGCGCTGCTGTTCACCGGCGTACTTGGACTGGTGGTTCGCGGAGAGCTGCCCATCTGGGTCTGCGTGCTCATTATTGGCCGCGACATCTATCTGGGCATCGGCACGCTAATCGTGCGTCATTATCACCGTCGCCCCATCGATGTCGTCTTCCCCGGAAAGATTGCCACAGCGCTGCTCATGACCGGCTTCTCGCTCATGCTGCTCGGTTTCCCCGTTATTGACGGCCTGCATCTTGTACCTTCAACCCTTACGGCCTTCCCGGGCCTCAACGGAAGCTCGGTGCCCCTCGGCATCTTCTTTGTGTACGGCGGCGTGATCTTCTCCATGCTCACGGCTGTCATCTATTCCATTAAGGGCGGAGCGGCCATTAAACAGGCTCTCGCGCATCCCGAGGACGAGGACATCGACTTTCTGAAGCCTGAAATCGAAGACTAATTCGTTGGGGTATGATTACGTACGGTTCATTATTTGCGGCACGTCCGCGATAAGTTAGGGGTTGTCATGGACAACATGGTTAACAATATGCCTCAGAATGATAAGACTGCTGACGCTACCTGCGTATTCCGCGTGCCTTCAAGCGACGTCACCGTTCCCGACCTCATGGCCAACGTGCGCATCACCGCCCCCGTTCTGTCCATCGTCAAGGGTCCGCAGACTGGTGCCGCCTTTGAGCTCGAGGACGACGTGACCACCATCGGCCGCGATCCCGCGAACGGCATCTTCCTCAACGACATGACTGTTTCGCGCAGCCACGCGCGCATTATTCGCGAGGGCCTCGGCGCTCGCATCGAGGACCTGGGCTCGCTCAATGGCACCTGGGTCGACGGCGCCATCGTCAATGCAGCCCCGCTGCACGACGGTTCTTCCGTCCAGATCGGTACGTTTACGCTCATCTACCACGAGAGCACGCCGGAGCGCATCGAAACCGGTGAGTAGGGCATGGCCGAACGCAACTATCTGAGTATCGGCCAAGTCGTCAACCTACTTCGAGGCGCATACCCCGATCTTTCGAACTCAAAAATTAGATTTCTAGAGGATGAGGGGCTCATTACCCCTCATCGTACGCCAAAGGGATACCGTCAGTACTCCAAGGAGGACGTTGATCGCCTGGAGGTCATTCTGCATTTGCAGAAGACTCGCTACATGCCGCTCAACGTGATTAAGCAGCGCTTGGAAAACGCCACGGACCTGTCAACGCTCGCCTACGAGGTGGGCTTGCTGTCCGATGTTCCGCTCAAGACGGAGCCCAAGGAGACTAAGCAAAAGCTGCATCCCATCGAGACCATTCCCGATATGCTGGGCGTCGAGATTTCGTTTATCCGCTCGCTCGCCGAGAACGACCTTATCCGCATTATCAAGAGTCCGCAGAATCGTGAGCTCGTCGATGGTCGCGATTTTCCGATCATCCGCTACTGCTCAGAGCTGTCGCGCTTCCATATCGAGCCGCGCAACCTGCGTCAATACGTGTCTTCCGCCAACCGCGAGTCCTCGATGTTTGAGCAGGTGCTCGTGAGCATGCTCGGAATGGATACCTCCGATGACGAGCGCGACGCCAAGCTCGAGCGTGCGTTTAAGAAGCTTCACGACCTGACGGAAGGTGTGCACACTGCGCTGCTCAAGAACCGCGTTTTTGAGTCGCTCAACGCCGTGGTCGAGGACGCCGACATCGATGCACTCGATGAGGAAATCACTCGCTCCGAGTCCAGCAAGGCCAAAAACGAAGAGACATCCGCGCCGGCTTCGCACGAGGATTCTCTCGTAAAGCCGCTCAAAGTCGTCGCCCCTTCGCAATCCGGCACCGCCACCGCGGGCAAATAAGCGCTGCTGAAATTTCGGGAACCCATTGAAAGGTCATGCAATGTACGACTTCGAATCTCAAATCGTCGACATCCCCGACTATCCCGAGCCCGGAGTCATCTTTAAAGACATCACGCCGCTCTTTGGCAATCCCGAGGCGCTCAAAGCCATGACCGATGCCCTCGCCGAGCACTTTGCCGGCATGGGAATCACCAAGGTCGTGGGTCCCGAGGCTCGCGGCTTTATGGTTGGCGTACCGGTAGCTGTAGCCCTTGGCGCCGGCTTTGTTCCCGCACGTAAACCGGGCAAGCTACCGCGCGAGACCGTGAGCCAGAGCTACGAGCTCGAGTACGGAACGGATTCCATTGAGATCCATGCCGACGCTATCAGCTCTAAAGATACCGTGTTGATTCTGGACGACTTGGTCGCGACGGGCGGAACCGTCGAGGCAACAGGTAAACTGGTGTGAGAGATATGGGCGCAAAGCTTGTCGGTTACGGTTGTATCCTTGAGCTTGCGTTTCTCAACCCGCGCGAGAAGCTCACGCCGTCTGATGACGATGTGGAGCTCTTTAGCCTGGTGACGGTGGACTAGCCGTTACCCTTAGTTACTGGAAAGGAAGCTACATGCGCACAGCAAACACGCACAAAAACATGGCACGCTGCGCTGCTACGGCAACCCTCGCTTGTGTTTTGGGCTTGGGCCTCGCGGCTCCTGCCTACGCCGATACCGCATCCGACCTTGCCGCTGCTCGTACGAAGCTCGAGCAGATCGGTACCCAAACCCAGCAGATTTACGATGAGCTCGCCACGCAGACGCAGGCGCTCGATCAGACTGCTGGCGAGATCACGCAAAAGCAGCAAGAGATCGCCGATGGTCAGGCCAAGCTCTCGACCTATGTCGCCGGCGAGTACAAAACCGGCGGTCTGAGCCTGCTTCAGGTTCTGACGGGTGTCGATGACCTGAGCGATATGCTCAACCGTCTGTTCTACTACGGCAAAGTTTCCGATAAGCAAGCTCAGACCATTCAAGAGGTCAAGGAGCTTAAGCAGCAGCTCACCGATAAGCAGGCCGAGCAGGAGAAGAACGTCGCCGCCACGCAAAAGAAGGTCGACGAGCTTAACGCCCAGCAGGCTGAAGCCCAGAACGTCGTAAACTCCCTGGATTCACAGCTGCAGGCCGAGCTTGCCGCCGAGGCCGAGGCCAACGCCGCGCTGCAGGCTGGCATCAACGCCAGCACCGCCGAGAAGGCCACGGTGAGCAACGAGACTGCCGGTACGACCGAGAACACCAATAACGGTGGCCAGACCAGCAATAACAACAATCAGGGCGGCAACACTCCGGCTCCTACGCCGGCACCTGCTCCGACGCCGCAGCCCTCCACGCCCGCTCCGGCTCCGACGCCTTCTGCTCCGAGCCAGTCCGTCGACGGCGGTTCTGTTGTCTCACGTGCATACAGTAAGCTTGGTTGCGCTTATTCCTGGGGCGGAATTGGCCCGAACAGCTTCGACTGCTCTGGTTTTGTTAGCTATTGCCTCACTGGTCGCTATTGCCGCCTGGGCACCACGGGTACCTTTATGGGCTGGACGCGTGTGTCCGATCCGCAGCCCGGTGACGTTGTGGTCAACTCGTACCACACCGGCATTTACATCGGTGGTGGTCAGATGATTCATGCTTCCGACTACAACACGGGTGTTATCATCAGCTCCGTTGCCGCCGGCATGAACAATAACTACATCTTCGTGCGCTACTAAGTCATCTTACACAGCGTGTGAATGTGGACCTCGTGGCTTTAAGTCGCGAGGTCCATTCTTTTGTCTTTCGTGCAGGCCGCTATCTAGTTTTGAATACTAGATAGCGGCCCAATCGGTCAGCAAGAAAGCTATAATTGTTGAAGAACAATTAGAAAGGACCTTCTATGAGCTGGGCACTTATCTCCGATTCAAGCTGCAACCTTCGCGATTGGCAACCGACCGCGCCCCATACCATCTTTGCATTTGCGCCCCTCAAAATTCGAGTGGGGGAGCGTGAATTCGTCGATGACCTTTCGCTCGATGTTCATGAGCTCAACTGCGCTGTTCAGGCGGAGACGAACGCTTCTTCGAGCGCTTGTCCCAGCGTAGGGGAGTGGGCCAAGCTCTTCAAATTGGCAGACAAGACCATCTGCATGCCGATCTCTGAGGGCGTGTCGGGCAGCTACAACGCGGCAGCCACGGCTCGCGATATGGTTCTTGCCGAGGAGCCCGACCGACAGATTCATCTAGTCAATTCACGCGCAGCTGGCGGCAAAATGGACCTCATTTTCTTGCTGTTCGACCGCTATCTTGCAAGCAATCCGGATGTCTCATTCGAGGAAGCTTGCGCATACTTCGATAGCCTTGAGCAGAACAGCAAAATCCTCTTCAGCTTGTGCAATTACGAAAACCTCGCCAAAGCCGGACGTATCCCTAAGGCAGCCGGCGTTATTGCCAACAAGCTCAATATCCGCATTTTGGGCACGGCGAGCGAGGCCGGTAAAATCGAACTCGTCGGGCACACGCGTGGCGAAAAGAAGATGCTCAACAAGATCATCGATACCATGGAAGCCGAGGGTTTTGCCGGCGGCGAGGTCGTCATCGATCACGTTGAGAACGAAGCTGGAGCCCAGGCGCTTACTGACCGCATAGTCGAGCATTGGCCCGGCTCCAAAACCATCATCATGCCCTGTAACGGGCTAGATTCATACTATGCCGAAATGCATGGGCTCATTATCGGCTACGGCATGGGCGTGGCTTCGGGCAAATAAAGTCCAACCAAGCAAAAATACGGGCGGGACAAAGCGACAGATGGCTCTTTGTCCCGCCCGTTTTATACGTCGGCTAGCTATTAAACCCGTTGAACTTGAGATAGCTCATCAGGTAAGCCTTCGAAACGAAGGACGATACCGCACTGCGTACAAGCAGCGACTCACGCGTTACCTGATGCGCGGTATCGGGAACCGGCGTCTGCTCGACGGAAAACGCCGAACGAATCGATGCCTCGAGCTGATCGACCACATAATCGAAGGCCGTCGGGGCATCGTAGCTCAAACGCTGAATGTTAAAGAGTGCCTGCACCGCAGCAATAGGTAGCACCTGCTTAAAGATGCAGATAGCGATCAGGCGGGCAATCTGCTCGCGGCCATATTGCTTTTTGACCGGAGCAGGCACTAGGCCGACCTTTACGTAGTTATTGATCATCGATGGCGTAATGATAGGCTGCTCAACGCAAATGGACAGCGGCTCCATCCACAGCGCAACATACTCAATAACCTGGTCGCGGTAGAGTGTCACATTGGGCAACTGGTTATAGCGCGGCAGACTCAACGTATTGAGTTTGCGCACGATATCGGACTGAATAAATGCATCGGGCAGCACAGTGGGTTGAATATCCTCAGGCTTAATGCTGACCGATGTATCGGACATCGGGATAACGCGTTTGGCGTGGTTCATAAAGGTCCTCCGTTCATTTTCTATATTGTATTCTAGGTTATCTAGTTTTGCATACCATATAGCCTGCAAGAAAAATGGCGGGACAGTGCACTGATGCATCGTCCCGCCATTTAGTTAATAGATAACAACCTTACATAAGATATATTATCGTACTTATCCACGGAGAAACGCGTATGCGCTCGTTGCTGCTATGGCTCCGTCCGAAACAGCGGTCACAACCTGGCGTAAACGTTTGGAACGGATATCGCCAGCGGCAAATAGACCTGGCGTGCGGGTCGCCATGGATTCATCAGTCAGAATGCCGCCATCAGGCGCCAGATCGACTAAATGCTCAACGAGCTCGGTATGGGGCTGCGTTCCGGTAAAGACAAAGATGCCAAACGAGCCGGGCTCAAATGACTCGGTATGAGTCTCGCCGGATGCATTGTTCTTAAAGGTAATCGTCGTTGGCATGACTTCGCCCGATAGCTCCACAATACTAGTTTGGTACCTAACTGTAATATTGTCCTTTGCGAGTACTTTCTGAACGACACCATCAGGCGCACGAAACTGATCGCGGCGCAGCACGATGGTCACGCTGTTGGCGATTTCTGACAGGAACAGAGCCTCTTCGCATGCCGAATTGCCACCACCGATTACAAAGACCTGTTTGCCGCGGAAGAACATGCCGTCACATGTTGCGCAATATGAAACGCCACGACCGCGATACGTATCCTCGCCAGCGAAACCTGCCGGACGCGGCGTGGCACCCATGCAAGCGATAACGCTCGAGGCCAGCGTATCGCCCATATCGTGATGCACCGTAAACAGCGCTGCATCGGCATCGTAGTCGACGCCCGTCACCATACTCCATTCAACCTGAGCCCCCAAGCCTTCAGCATGTTGTTGGAACCGCTCACCAAGTTCAGCACCGCTCAGCAGCGGAATGCCCGGATAGTTCTCGACCTCATTGGTTGTGGCGATCTGCCCTCCCGACATGCCCTGTTCAATCACGGTCGTCGTTAGGTTGGAGCGCGCCGCATAAATGGCCGCAGCATAGCCCGCAGGGCCGCCACCGATAATCGCAACATCGATCGGCTGATCGGTAGTCATGAAGAGACCTCCTGTCGAAAGATTGGCGTTCTTTGCGCTCATACCCAAATTTAGGCGAACGTGACACTCATGCACTACAATGATTCATTGCGAAACAAAGCTGAAGGGGAGTTATCGATGGATCAAACGCAGACGAGCAATAGCGCTCCCCTGCCCATGCAAGCCACTCCCCAACCGGAGCAAATGACCGTTATACCTGCACAAAAACCCCTAGTAACCATTGTGCACGCATCGGTTGGATCGGGCCATAAAGCCGCCGCCAACGCGATTGCACAAGCATTTGACCTTATCCGCGGCACCAAGGGAATCCCTAAGGATATTGAGATCGAAGTCCTAGATATCCTCGATTTTGGACGCATTAGGTTCGATGGTAATAAAACAGCAGCGTCGTTTACCGGCGCCACGCGTCCCATTTACGACCTGACCTGGCGATATACGCTTACAGGACATCTGCTCTGGGGCGGCGGCACAGCATGGTCACGAATTATGTTCCCCGCCTTCAACGAATACGTCCGGACCCGCAGGCCCATAGCCGTGGTCGCAACACACATTACGGCGGCCAACGTCGCTGTGGGCGCCCGCGTCATCACGGGTATCGATTACCCGGTCATCTGCGTACCAACAGACTATGAAGTTGAAGGCTTTTGGCCCCACAAGGACACCGACCTATTCTGCGTAGCCAACGAGTTTATGGCCGAAACGCTGCGCCCGCGCAAGGTTCCCGAGTCAAAGATCCGCATAACGGGCATCCCCATCCGAGCCGGTTTCGATTCAAATTACGATCGCGAGGAAGAGCTCAGCAAGTTCAATCTCCCCATAGACAAAACCGTCGTATTGGTGATGGCCGGCGCCAGTTTGCCCCAACCATACGTGCGTTTCCGTGCCGCGATGGACCACACGCTCCCCTTCTTACGCAGCTTTGAGGACATGCACTTTGTCTTTTTACCGGGCAAGGATAAGGAATACGCCAACCGACTCAAAACGCTCTTCGACGCCATGAAGCTCGACAACGTGACGGTACTGGACTACGTAGATGACATGGCGGCCCTCATGCACGGCTGCGACCTGGCAATCCTCAAATCGGGCGGGCTCACCGTCACCGAGTGCCTGTGCGCGCATCTGCCGATGATCCTACTGGGTAAATCATACGGTCAGGAAAAGGCCAACACCACGATGCTCACCGGCATGGGCGCCAGCATGCATGTCACCACCGCACGAGAACTCATCGTAACCCTACGTCACTTGCACGACCATCCCGAATCACTCAAAGCCCTACTCATCAACGGCGAAGTACTACGCCGCCCTCACGCTGCCAAAGACATCGCCATCGCAACCATGGAGCTCGTAGGCAAGCCCCAAAAGCGCAAACGAGCCTTCTGCCGCTTCTACTGGGGCGGAAAGCCCGCGCATATCCGCTAGTCGAATGTCCGCCGCTCTGCCGGAGCCGCCCTTATATCATTCCATGCTCAAACATTCTCGCTTCGCTGCGAAACTGCGCGTGGAACGATATAAGGGCGGCTCCGGCAGAGCGGCTGCGTTTACTTACTAGCAGCTACTTCGGTATCCCCTCCATTAGAACCTGCAAAGGTAAAACAGGAAAATATAAATACAGTAAGCCGATGCGACAAAGGCGGTATCCCTTTGCCGCATACTAACTAGAACCTAAAACACATTCCCGGTTAGGATTTACAAGGATGTAGTCCAGCTAATAGAGAGTCAGAACAACAAACAAGTCGTAATTATATTGATGAGGCCCACCGCGCAAGTCGAAATACATATTCAAGTATGTGGCCTCTCACCCGGGGCCCACACATATCGTCCCGCGCGCAGTTTCGCAGCGTAGCGAGAATGTTTGAGCACGGGATGATATGTGTGGGCCCCGGGTGAGAGGCCAACTCTACATCTTGAAAATGATTAAGCGACGCCGCTGGAGCCGAAGCCTCCGTTGCCTCGGTCGGTTTCGTCTAGTTCTTCTACTTCTATGAGGTTGACCATGGGGACTTCTTGGATGACAAGTTGGGCTATGCGGTCGCCTTTGTTGATTTGGATATTGTTGGTGGGATCCAGGTTGATGAGGATAACCTTGAGTTCTCCTCGGTAGTGGGCGTCGATGAGGCCCGGCGTGTTGACTATAGACAGGCCCTGCTTGATGGCCAAGCCGCTGCGGGGCTGGACGAAGCCGGCGTAGCCATCAGGCAGGGCGATAGCCAGCCCAGTAGAGACCAGACGGCGTTCGAAGGGCTTCAGGACGCAGTCCTCGTTGGAGCGCAAATCCAAGCCGGCATCAGTGGGATGGGCGTATTTGGGAAGCTCGACGGTGGGGTCGAGACGCTTTATGTTGACGGTAATGTTGGACATGGAATCACCTTAGCTTGTCGAGCTCTTGCAGAAACTCATCGACGTCTTTGAAATCGCGGTAGACCGAGGCAAAGCGGATGTACGCCACCTTGTCGATCTTGGCCAAGCGCTTGAGCACCATGTCACCCAACTCATGGGACGTGACAGCCGTCAGCGTGCGAGAGCGCAGCTCGACCTCGATGTCGTCGATAATCTCATTAAGCTTCTTAGTGTCGATATCACGCTTGATGGTGGCACGCATCAAGCCAACGAGCAGCTTATTGCGATCGAACCGCTGCTTGGTTCCGTCCGACTTAATGACCTCGATTGGGTCTTCGCATCGCTCAAACGTTGTAAAGCGATAGTTACACGAGCAACATTCGCGACGGCGCTTAATGGTGTTATTTGACTCCTGCATACGGGAATCAACGACGCGGGTATGTGCCTTGCCACATTTGGGACAGCGCATGGTACCTCCTCTTAAACGATAACAAGGGTACCATGCGCAGCGCGATAATGATTACGAACGAGCAGGAAGCTTAAGATGCGCACCGGCGGCGAGCGAACCATGCTCCAGATGATTGACGTTACGGATCATGTCGGAAGTCTCTTGCGTGGAAAGGCCTTCGATAGGATATTCCTCGGCAAGCGACCAAAGAGAATCACCAGGCTGAACGCGAATAGTCTCGTAGGTAACGTTGGAAACGGACTCGGCATACGCGGCGTGACGAGCGCTAAAGACCGACGTAGCGAGGACAACGAAGAGCGTAAGCGCAACGGCAACGGCGACAATCGTCGGAACCTTCAGGGCAAAGCGGGCCGGCGCAACTACAGCCTGCTGATTGCGAGCAGGCTTTACGGTCAAAGGCTGAAAGCCGGAGCGGCCACCCTGAACAACCGTAAAAGTGGGTTCTGCAGGCGTCTCGAGTTTAAGGGCAAGGTTTCCCTGGACCATATTCGTTGCGTTCATCATGTTCTCCTCTCGCGTGTTTTGCTGAGAACAGTTTTATCAAGCCGCGCGGACAAAAATGTCTAGCGCGAGAACGAATGTTCGGTTATTATTATCTTCGAACAGTTGTTCCTGTCAAGCAAAATCCGAACATTTGTTTGACATGGGTAGAGAGGATGCCCTGATGGCTCGCAAAATTACCAAGCGTCAGCAGCAAATTTACGACTTCATCAAGGAATATCAGCAGGAGAAAGGTTATCCGCCCAGCGTGCGCGAGATGGCTTCTGCCGTGGGCCTTTCCTCCCCCAGCACCGTGCACGCCCATCTATCTGCCCTGGAGGCGCGCGGGCTACTCAAGCGCGATGCCACTAAACCGCGCGCCCTGGAACTCTTTAACGAGGACGGTTCCTCTGTCTCAATTTCTAAATCTGACGAACCCACCGCACCTCGCGGAACGGTCTCGCTACCGCTCGTTGGTCGCGTCGCGGCTGGGATTCCCATTCTGGCCGAGCAGAATATAGAAGACACTTTTACTATCCCGACCGAAATCGCCACTGATCAGGGTTCCTTTATCCTTGAGGTGCATGGGAGCTCAATGATCAATGTCGGCATCTTCAATGGCGATTACATCATCGTCCGTGAACAAAAGAGTGCCATGAACGGCGAAATTGTCGTGGCCATGATTGATGGTTCAGCGACCGTCAAGACATTCTACAAGGAGCAGGGACGCGTACGCCTGCAGCCAGAGAATGACACCATGGAGCCTATCTATGCAACGAATCCCGTTATCTTGGGCAAAGTCGTCGGCTTGATGCGCCGGTTCTCGTAATGCAAAAACGCATCACCATCTTTGATACCGTCCGCGGGTTTACGATGATTTCAATGGCAGGTTTTCACGCTTGCTACGATCTCGCCTACCTGTACGGTTGGGATATGCCCTGGTTTACCCAGACTGTCTTTCAAGACATCTGGCGCGCCAGCATCAGCTGGGTATTTCTGTTTATCGCGGGTTGGATGTGCACCCTTTCGCGCAACAATATCAAACGTGCCGCCAAATACGCCTTAGCAGCACTCGTCGTCTGGTTGGTAACAACGCTTGTCTCAGTAGACGATTCGGTTAATTTTGGCATCATCTACTGCATGGCCGCATGTACCGGCATCGTGGCGTTGACCGATCCCGTCCTTAAGAGGATATCGGCGAGATGGGGCATGTCCCTATGCCTTGTGTTGTTCGCCCTCACCTGGAGCATCCCCAAAACAATCTACCCTGTCCCCTACCTGGCGTGGCTGGGATTTCCGAGCCCTGGGTTTGTTTCAGGTGATTACTACCCCATCATCCCGTTTATCTTTATGTATCTTGCAGGATACTTCGCCGCACATATAGCGCAGGGAATCGATAAGACCGTCCCTAGCTGGACCTACGCCAACCCCCTACCGGCGCTCGCCAGCCTTGGACGTCACGCACTCCCCTTTTATCTGCTGCATCAGCCCATCATACTGGGCATTTTGGAGCTCGCCTACTCGGTGCGATAACGCTCGAGCCGCGGCGCAATACGAGCCGGCAGCTTCGCCACAATACGAACGCCATCCTCGAGATATTCCTCGTGCAAAAGGGTTCCCTGCTCATGCACCAGCGTGATGAGGGCGCCCTCGCGATACGGGATATCAGCAGAGAGCAACACATCGGTGGCAGCCGCCTCGCGAGCAATGCGATCGACGAGATCGTCGAGCCCTTCGCCCGTTTGGGCCGAGAACAGCACGGCCTCGGGATAGCGACGACGGAAGCTCAGTCGATCAACGCTATCGAGAAGATCGATTTTATTGAATACGGTCAGCGTTAAACGCTCTCCAGCGCCGATCTCATCAAGCACGCGGTCGACAGCCTCCAGCTGTCGCTCATAGTCCTCGTCAGACGCATCTACGACTTTGAGAATTAGATCGGCACCCAACACCTCGGACAGCGTCGATTTAAAGGCATCGACCAAACCATGCGGCAGCTTTTGAATAAAGCCGACGGTATCGGTGATCGTCATGCCGCGACCGCCGGGCAGGTGATACGAACGCGTCGTCGGGTCGAGCGTAGCAAACAGCTTGTCCTGCGAAAGTACCGTAGAGCCGGTCAGGCGATTGAGCAACGTCGATTTACCGGCATTGGTATAACCGGCTAACGCGACGCGAAACGCCGGTGACTCAATGCGACTCTTGGACTGGACATCGCGACGCTGTTCAACCTGCTTAAGCTCACGACGAAGCGCGGCAATCTTATTGCGAATCAAGCGACGGTCAACCTCGAGCTGGCTTTCACCCTGGCCAAAGCGCGAACCGATGCCGCCGCGCGTCTGCTCCTTGGCAAGATGGCTCCACATGCCACGCAGACGAGGCAACAGATATTGAAGCTGTGCCAGCTGTACCTGTAGGCGTCCCTCACGCGTCTGAGCATGCAGGCCAAAGATATCCAAGATCAGTGCCGTACGATCGATAATCTTTACCGGCTCGCCCACGGCTTTCTCCAAATAGGATTGCTGCGAGGGCGTCAGGTCGTCGTCAAAGATAACAACATCGGCATCCATGCGATGCACCAGGCCGCACAGCTCTTCAACCTTACCGGAACCGATAAACGATTTAGGATACGGCTTTACCAAACGCTGAGACAAGCGCGCCACGCACCGGGCACCAGCCGTATGGGCAAGGCGCTCCAGCTCGTCAAGCGATCGATCGAGCGGCCATGCATTGTCGCGCCATTCAACACCAACCAAAATGACACGCTCGGGCTCGGGTGCCGTGGAAACAAGAGGAAAACGAGCCATTAGACAGCCTCAATACGATGCAGGATGTCCTCAACGACCTCATCGATCGTAAACTCGTCCATATCGAACCACACGATACGGTCATCGCGTTTAAACCACGAAAGCTGACGCTTGGCATAGCGACGCGAACGCATCTTGATGAGTTCGCGAGCCTCATCCATAGAAATCACGCCGTTAAAGGCATCGATAATCTCTTTATAGCCAATCGCCTGCATCGAAGTCAGGGCATCTGCCAGCCCCTGGTCCATAAGACCGCGAACCTCATCGACAAGGCCCTGCTCAAACATCAGGTCGACGCGCAGGTTAATGCGTTCATAGAGCACCTCGCGATTTCGCGTCAAGCCAAACCATAGGGCATGATAATGCTCGCGCGGAACACTAAACTGACTTTTTTGCTGTGCATAGGAGATACCATCATCATGCATCTCGAGCGCACGAATCACACGGCGCACATTATGGGGATGAATAACAGCAGCAGATTCTGGGTCGCGCTCGGCAAGCAGGGCATGCAGTTCTTCCTCGCCAATACGCTCGGCAAGCTCCTGATAGCCCGCACGGCGATCGTCCTCAAGTTCACCCGAGGGAAAGTCCATCTCATCAAGGGCGGCCTTGAGATACAGCCCCGTACCCCCGCAAAACACCGGTAGGCGGCCCTCGCCAAGCAAGCGCTCAACATGCGCGCGAGCGTCAGCCTGATAAAGCGCAGCAGAATATGCCGCACCCGGCTCTACAATGTCGACGAGACGCAGCGGCGCCGTACACTCATCGGGCGCCATCTTTGCGGTACCGATGTCCATGCCGCGATAGATTTGCATCGCATCGCACGACAGCACTTCGGACGAAAGACGAGCTGCCAAACGGTCGGCAACATCACTCTTACCAACCGCCGTCGGACCGACGATCGCAACGGCGGAAAGACCTGCCCTGGGAGAAACCATTAGCGCGGCTCGCCCACAACGGAGCCAGACAAATACCAGGTCTTGGCAACGTCAACGTCAACATCAACGATCTTGCCAACAAGCTGATCGATGCTGTAGCCCTCAGGGATGGGCGCATGAACGGTCTGATTCTTGGGACTCTTGCCCAGCAGCACCGCATCGTTCTTTTTACTCGCTCCCTCAATGAGCGCCGGCACCACAGTATGGAGCTCACCCTGGTTATACTCGTGTGCCGAGGTCTCGATAACCTTAACCAGGCGGTTGAAACGCTCGAGAATAACCTCATGCGGCGTAGGATCGTCAATCTCTGCGGCCGGGGTACCGGCGCGCTTGGAATAGATGAAGGTATAGGCCTGGGCATAGCGGACCGTCTCGGCAAGCGAGAGCGTCTGCTCAAAGTCTTCTTCAGTCTCGCCTGGGAAGCCGACGATAATGTCGGTCGAGAGCGCGATATCGGGCATACGGTTGCGAATGCGATCGACCAGGCCCAAATAGTCCTCGCGTGTATAACGGCGATTCATCTCTTTGAGGATCCGCGTCGAACCTGACTGGACGGCCAAGTGCAGCTGCGGCATAACGGCAGGCGTCTCGGCCATGGCGTCGATGGTCTCGGGCAACAGGTCCTTGGGATGCGAAGACGTAAAGAAGATGCGCTCCACACCCGTATCGCCCACGGCACGCAGCAGATCGGCAAAACGCGGCTTGCCAAACAGATCGCGACCATATGAGTTAACGTTTTGGCCTAGCAGCGTAATCTCACGCACGCCCTGGCGCACCAAACCAGTCACCTCGTCGACAATCTCCTCGAAGGGGCGGCTCTTTTCGCGACCGCGCACGTACGGCACGATGCAATAGGTGCAGAAATTATTGCAGCCCGTCATGATGGGCACCCAGGCGTGATACTGGGTCTCGCGATGCCACGGCATGCTCATGGCATCCGTATCCTCATGCTCATTGGTGCGGATATGACGCTTGCCGTCAAGGAACGCCTCGGCAATGAGCTCGGCCACATGTGCGATAGAATGCGTGCCAAAGATGACATTGACGTTATCGACGTTGGTGAGCAGGCCCTCGCCATCACGCTGCGCGATGCAACCACCAACGGCAACCACACGCTTGCCCGAGGGTGAGGGCGGGAGGCTCTTACAAGAGTTGCACTGACCGTACAGGCGAGTATCGGCGGCCTCACGCACACAGCATGTCATGAAGACAACGATATCGGCATGCTCGGGATCGAGCGCCATGAGGCAACCATACGAATCGAGCAGACCGCTCACGCGCTCGGAATCGTGCTGATTCATCTGGCAGCCAAAGGTGCGAATAAAGTAGGTTTTACCGGCAAGAATATCGCGTACGAAACGCTGGTCCATGTGCATAAGTCCTAACGATGGAAGGGAGGCAAATCGAGGCAAGCAGAAGCTATGCCACAGGCTTAACATCATCAATGACGACGTTATCCATAGCAGCTCGATTGATCTGGTGAACGTAGATAGAAAGGCGGATGGCCGTGCGCGACTCCCCGTTAATGAGGATGTCGGAGAACACGGGCGCGCAGGAAATATCAAAACCGGTTGGAATCAAAAAACCGCGCGCGATAGCCACGGCCTTAATGGCCTGGTTGACCGCACCGGCGCCGACACACTGGATGTTGACGGGTACACCATCCTTGACCATGCCGGCGATGGCGCCGGCAACGGACGCGGGCGATGATTTGCTTGATACCTTCAGGCAATCCATGAAGAAACTCCTGCGTTTAAAAGTACGTTTTAACTGCAATAACTGTATCGTACCGAGAGGACTCGGTAAAGGCACTATTCCTCTTTGGCAAGATCGAAGGTCACAGTGATTCGATCACGCGAAACACGAATCTTTGGGTCGCCGCAAAGGTTGAGATAGTACCTGGCGGCAAGGTCATTGAAGTCCCGCTCCACAGCACGCGAAAACTGTGCCATGTCATCCTTGGCAATACGTAGCCCGCGACGATCCTTCGCGAGATCGACAGGAGCCGGCGCATGCGAGGACGAATCACGCTCGCGCAGCAGACGCGCGGTCACACCGCGAACGGGCTTAATCTGCCCTGCCAAAATGCGATGGGCCGTGCGCTCAGACATCTCAAGACCCAAACCCGAGCAGATACGGATAAAGTCCTCGGCATCAGAGGCAAGGCCTAAACGATCGACAACCGGAAGCTCGCTCTCGTCATCAATAAACAGGAGACGAGACGTATCGAGCCGACTTGACGCCTGAGCATAAAGGGTCGCGGCAATCTCAGACGGAGAACCAAGATAGACATCGCAACCACGCAGCTCCTCGAGCGCAAACTCACAGGCAGCGCGAATAATATTATGCGGGCCGCGAGCACAGACATAACGTCCGTCCTCATCCTTGACGGCCTGGGGCCAGCTGGACTGATCGGCACGCTCGCTGAGGCGGTCGGCTGCAACGCTCACCTTAAACGCTGAACCAAGATCGACGCCGGACGTGACCACACGGGCCTCGTCGGTGTTCTGCTTGATCGAAAACAATGCCATGCCACGACCGTGAACGCCCCAACGGTCCATCTTCATGCTCTCGAGCTTTGAGGTAACGCGGGCATCGAAGATTCGCTCTTGCATATCCTGCGGAACGCCCGAGCCGTTATCCAGAAAGACAAGCGTGCGGACGCCATCTTCCTTGGTCGTGGCGAGATAGACCTTGTCGGCGCCGGCATCGCGAGCATTACGGAGCATTTCGATGACGATATCCTCGACATGCTGAATGTCGTGCTTCGCCTGGCGCCGCTCGGCCTCCGAAACGCGGAGACGGACATACCCCTCGCCAAGGTTCTCCTCGACGCGAAGGTTGCCCTCCCCCGACATCGACGCGATAAATGAGATGAGCTCGTTCGCGTCGCTCATGTTATTTAGCGATATCGACAGCACGGCTCTCGCGAATCACGACGACGCGCACCTGACCGGGATACTCCATTTCTTCCTCGATCTGATGGGCGATATCGTGAGCCAGAACCGTGGACTGGGCATCGGAGATCTTGTCAGGCTGAACCATGACGTGGACCTCGCGACCAGCCTGCATGGCATAGGTACGCTCGACGCCGTCATGGGAGTTGGCGATCTCCTCGAGCTTCTCGAGACGCTTGATGTAGTTCTCGGCAGACTCGCGACGGGCACCGGGGCGAGAAGCAGAGACGGCATCAGCGGCCTGTACCAGGACATCGAGCACCGTGTTGGGGTCGACATCGGCGTGGTGAGCCTCGATAGCGTGGACGATAACGGGCTTCTCGCCATAACGGCGGGCAAGCTCGGCGCCGATGACGGCATGCGGGCCCTCGACGTCGTGGTCGATTGCCTTGCCCAGGTCATGAAGCAGGCCGGCGCGCTTGGCGGTCACAACGTCCAGGCCAAGCTCGGAAGCCATCACGCCGCAGAGATCAGAGACCTCGAGGGAGTGCTGAAGCACGTTCTGACCAAACGAAGTACGGTAGCGCAAGGCACCAAGGGTCTTGACGATCTCGGGGTGCAGGTCGTGGATGCCGGTATCGAAGGCAGCCTGCTCGCCAGCCTCGCGCACGCGCTGCTGAACCAGGTCGGCAGCCTTGTGATACATCTCCTCAATGCGGGCGGGATGAATGCGGCCGTCAGCAATGAGGTTCTCGAGGGCAACACGGGCGGTCTCACGACGGACCGGATCGAAGCTCGAAAGAACGACGGTCTCGGGCGTGTCGTCGATCACGAGGTTGACGCCGGAAACCTGCTCGAAGGTGCGGATGTTGCGACCCTCGCGACCGATGATACGGCCCTTGAGGTCATCAGAGGGAATGTGCACGGAGGTAACGGTGACCTCGGCAGTGTGGTCGGCAGCGCAGCGCTGAATCGCCAGGGACAGAATCTCCTGGGCGGTCTTGTGGCACTCGGCGCGAACCTGCTGCTCGGACTCGCGAATGATCGTGGCAGCCTCGTGGGTGACCTCGCCGCGAACCTTATCGAGGAGCTCCTTGTGGGCGTCCTCGCGGGTCAGGTCGGCGATACGCTCGAGCTCGGAGGTCTGCTTGGCGCAGAGCTCCTCGAGCTCGCGGGAGCGCTTCTCGACCTGACCGGCCTGGCTGGACAGCTGGTGCTCACGCTTGTCGAGAGCGTCGTTTCGGCGATCAAGGGACTCCTCGCGCTGCATCACACGGTTCTCGAGCGTACGAATCTCGCTCTTACGCTGCTTATCCTCGGCCTCGGCGGCCTGCTTGTTCTTGATGATCTCCTCTTTAGCCTCGAGCAGAGCCTCTTTTTTGAGGGTCTCGGCCTGACGCTTAGCATCACCGATCAGGGACTCAGCCTGTGCGTGTGCCGACTGGATCTTTTCGTCGGCCTCGTGAAGACTACCCTGCTTGGCGGTGCGCATGTAGGCAATGGCGGCGATGGCACCCAAAACGATGCCAACGAGCGCTGCGATGATAGGCATGCTCACTCCTTTTTATGGATTCGTTACACAACAAAGCGAACCGTCCTTACGAACGGCTCGCGACATTTGAGTAATATGGGCGCAGCTTATGCGGGTCGGATACAGATAAACATATAAACAAACTCATCACAGATGAGCACATATCACAAAGCAAATGACAGTGTTTATCGTACGTTGAACCACAACAACTGTCAAATAAATGGCCCCAGCACGGCGGCTAAAACGCGGTGAACGGCAGGGCAACAAAGCGCATACGCCTAAACTGCACATTCCTCGCGTTCGGCATCGAGACGTGCCTTAACGGCATCGGCGGCGATGTGATACGAGAAGCCCTTGCCCATCAAAAACCGAACCAGTTTTTCGAATCCGCGCGTCTCTGGAACACGACGCTTGGCGAGCAGGGCTGACGCACGCGTCAAATCGTCTTCGACGGCAAAATAATCCTCGGGATAACCGGGAATGTCATCGAGCACGACATGACGGCGCTTGAGCTCGGTCTCGATTTTGCGCTGTCCCCAACCGCGCCGCTTGCGCTCCTCGATAAAGTACGAGCAAAAGCGGCTCTCGTCTAAAAAGCGATACTCGGTGGCGCGCTCGACGGCGAAATCGATCGCAGGCTGGTGAAAGCCGTAGCGAGCCAGCTTGTCACGGACCTCACCCGTCGCATGGTCGCGGCGCGATAACATCTCGGTCACCATGGTAAGTGCACATTTACGCTCAATGAGCTGCACCGCCTCACGGAAGTTGTCCCAATCACAGGGAAGATCGGGGCGGTTTTTGACATACAGCCGCGCGACCCGCACGGGAATCCAAATGGACCGCTCAAAACCGCCCTCAAGCTCACAATCGATATGTGCGCAAGGCTTTTTGGACGCATACCCGCTCGAGAACGAGGAGGCCGCCTTCTTATCGGGAAAGACGACCGTGGCCTCGGTCACCGTATACGACATGAACGTAACCGCTACTCGTCGTCATCATCGAGCATGGCGGAACCATCGATGGCGTAAAGCTCGTCAAACTCCTCAGGCGCAGGCTGATCGGTCAGCTCGACCTCGGACGGAGCATCGTCATCAAACTCAAGTCCGCAGGCAAGGCGGACCTTATGCTCAATCTCGTCAGCGCAATCGGGGTGTTCGCGCAGGAACGCCTTGGCGGCCTCGCGACCGTTGCCGAGTTTGTCCTCGCCATAGGCAAACCAGGAGCCCATCTTCTTGCAGATGCCGCACTCGACAGCCATGTCCAGAATCGAGCCCTCCTTAGAGATGCCCGTACCGTACATGATGTCGAACTCAGCAGAACGGAACGGAGCTGCCACCTTGTTCTTAACGACCTTGGCGCGCACGCGGTTACCGATAACCTCGTCCTTAAGCTTAATGCTGTCGATACGGCGAATGTCGATACGCACCGAAGAGAAAAACTTAAGGGCGCGGCCGCCCGTCGTAGTCTCGGGGTTGCCGAACATGACGCCGATCTTCTCACGCAGCTGATTAATGAAGATGCACGTCGTGTTGGACTTAGAAAGCGAGCCGGCGAGCTTACGGAGCGCCTGGCTCATCAGGCGAGCCTGAAGACCGACCGTAGTGTCGCCGATTTCTCCCTCGATCTCGGCACGCGGGGTCAGCGCGGCGACAGAGTCGACGACGATGGCATCGATGGCGCCGGAACGCACGAGCATGTCAACGATCTCGAGCGCCTGCTCACCCGTATCGGGCTGGGAAATCAGTACCTCGTCGATATCCACGCCAATGCGCGCGGCATACGTGGGATCGAGCGCATGCTCGGCATCGATAAATGCCACAACGCCACCCATTGCCTGGGCCTCTGCCAAAATCTCGAGCGAAAGCGTCGTCTTACCGGAGGACTCAGGACCGTAAATCTCGACGATACGGCCGCGCGGCACGCCGCCGATACCCAGCGCGGCATCGAGGGCCAGGGCGCCCGTGGGAATGGCCTCGACCTCGAGCTCGGGACCACCGTCGCCGTACCTCATGATGGAACCCTGGCCGAATTTCTTCTCGATCTCGGCCTTGGTGGTGGCGATCATCTCATCGCGCTCTTTACCCGTCGTGCGAGCATGAACGGTACGTACGGGACCTGAATTCTTGGCCATGAATAGCCCTCCTCTTAACAACCTGCATCGATAATAAACGAACGGCTGTTCGTGGTCAACCGTTCAGGCCAATCATATGCAGGCGGTCTTTCCAAAACCCAACCAAACGCCGACCAAACACTGACCAAATGCTTGACCACAAAGGACCAAATATGAACAAGGCAGGCAAAAATACATCTACAACCAGCACAAACGCCAAATGAGCCTAAGGTCCCTATCTCCACAATTAAGGGGCTCGAAGGCCCCTTAAAACACGTCTATTCCATAGAGTTGAGCACAAGGGCAATGCGACCCAATGCCTCCGTGACCGCATGGGCACGAACACACGAACGGTCGCCCTCATAGTGGCAGCGCACAGAGTCCACAACCGGCACGCCCCCATCGGCGGAACGATGCGCCCAGCCAATATAGAAAGTGCCCGCCGGATCGTCCTCAGTGCCACCGCCGGGGCCGGCATAACCCGTTGCGCTCACTGCAATATCGCTCTGGTACAGCTCCAGCGAACCCACCGCCATCTCGCGCGCGGTCTGATGCGACACCGCGGTATAGCGGTCAAGCGTCTCCTGCTCAACACCAAGAACGCGATGCTTAATCTCATCGCAATAGGTCACCGCACCGCCACGCAGCACCGCCGAGGCGCCCGGGATATCGGCAATCGTCGAGGCGATCATACCCGCCGTCAGCGACTCAGCCGTCGAAACCGTCACGCCCCGAGCGCTCGCGCGCTCGACAATATCACGCGCCAGCTCCTCGTTATGTGCGGAAATCTGCTCAAAAGAGTCCGTCATACCCACCAGGACCTAGACCGAAAAGACGATCTTGCGGCAGTTCCAGAAGTACTGGGCGCCCGAGATAACGGTCAGGACAACGGCAACGGCGTACAGGAAGCGCGACACCGAGTAGATGCCGAGCGTTAGCGCCACCGGGCCAAGGTGCAAGCCGGCCATAGCAAAAACGCACAGGTAACCGCAAATGGAGACCATCGTGGTTGCCGTCTTGTACTTGCCGAGCTTATCGGCCGCAACGACCACACCGGCCGCACTCGCGACCATGCGAAGGGCGCTCACCAGAAGCTCACGGAACAGGATAATGAACACGGACCACACGGTCACTGCGCCAAAATCCAAGAACAGCAGCAGGGCCGAGAACACGAGCAGCTTATCGGCGATGGGGTCCAAGAATTTACCGAAGTCGGTGATCTCGTTGCGCGAACGCGCCAGATAACCGTCGACCTTATCGGTGCACGACAGGATCACATACAGAATGAAGGCAGCGGCGGCGAGCGGGCCGTCGAAGGTGCTCCAATCCGTACCGGCAACACTCGTGTGAGAAAGCGCCGACGCGATCATGAACACCGGGATAAAGACGATGCGAACGCACGTCACGATGTTGGCGGGCGTCCAGACACTCGTCAGTTCCTTATTACTCTCGTTAGCCACGACGCTCTCCTACTCCACAACATGACCGATAAGCTCGTAGCAGAAGCTATCGGTAAACTCGACGGTCAGAATATCGCCCACGGACGCCTCGCTGGCGTCCAGATGCACCGCGCCATCGGAATCGGGCGCCTGGAACCAGGCATGGCCGATCAGCTCGGCGCCATCCTCGGTCTCTTCGATACCGTCGACGATTACCTGGGCTCGCTCGCCCACATGGGCGGCGGTGGCGGCAAAACCGAGCGACTCGGCCAGGTCCATGGCCTCCTGGGCGCGCTCGAGCTTAACCTCCTCATCGACCTGGCCCTCCATCTTGGCGGCCAGGCTACCTTCCTCACGCGAGTAGGCAAAGACACTCGTGTAGTCAAAGCCGACGGTGTCCATAAAGTCGATAAGGTCGCGGAACTCGTCGTCGGTCTCGGTCGGGAAGCCGACCATGGCCGTGGAACGAATCACGATGCCGGGGATGCGCTCGCGAAGGTCGCGGAACAGATCCTCGAGCTCCTGGCGTGAACCGGAGCGACGCATGGCCTTAAGAATGCGCGCGTCGCAGTGCTGCACGGGGATATCGATATAGGGCAGCACCTCGGGCGTATCGCGAATCGTCTCGATGAGTTCGTCAGTCATGCCCTCGGGCTGCAGATAGAGCACGCGGACCCAGACGTTGTGCGGGCGTACGGCCTCGGCGACGGCACGCAGCAGCTGCGCCAGATTGCGCGGCGAGCCATCGGCGACGTCCTCGTCGGCAAAGTCGGTACCCCAGATGCCCGTGTCCTGGCCGATCAGCACGATCTCGCGCACACCGCCGGCAACCAGGTCGCGCACCTCGGAGATGATGCTCTCGGCATTGCGCGAATGATAGCGGCCGCGGATGTAGGGAATCATGCAGAAGCTGCAGAAGCGGTTGCAGCCATCGGAAATCTTGACGTAGGCGACAGCACCCTCGACGGTACGTTTGACCTGCGGGATATAGGCTGCAATCTCACGCTCGACACCCAGCACGCCATCGATGACCGCCACGATGCCGTCTTCCTCGTCAGCCTTCACAAAGGCAGCGACCTCGGGCAGCTCGTCAGGCAGGTCATCGCCATAGCGCGACGGCACGCAGCCGCACATGACGATGGGGCAAGAACGAACGCCGTCCTGAACCTCGTTGGCGAGCTCGAGCGTGGTCTCGATGCTCTCGGACGTTGCGGAGGCGAGGAACGAACATGTATTGACGATGGCGATATCGGCATCCTGCGGGTCGAATGCCTCCTCGTAGCCCGCGGCGGTCAAAAGAGAACGCATGCGGTCGGTGTCAACCTCGTTCTTAGCGCACCCGAGGGTGATGTAGAGCACGGAGCCCAACGGTGTATCCATGTTGGAGAGCGGTCCTTTCGATTGATATTAGCGGTAGTTGGTGAACTGCAGCGGCTGGCCGTAGTCCTGGTCGCGCAGGAACTGGATCACGGTCTGCAACGCGTCCTTCGAAGCAGAGGAAACACGCAGTTTGTCGGCCTCGATGGTCACCTTGACCTTGAGCTTTTGGTCCTTGATGTCCTTGTTGATCTTCTTGGCGGTCGCCTGGTCGATACCCTCGACGATATGGCCGAGCACGCGCACGGTGCCGCCCGACGCCGCCTGCGGAGCATCCCACGAGACAGCCTTGAGGTCGATGCCGCGCTTGATGAGCTTGGAGCTCAACACGTCGATAATCTGTTTGGAGACAAAGTCGGCCGGGGCGTTGATCGTAAAGAGCTTGTCGCCCTTCGAAAGCTCGATCGTGGCGCCAGAATCCTTAAGGTCATAGCGCTGGGAAATCTCGCGCGTGGTCTGCTGGAAGGCGTTGTCGACCTCTTGCATGTTGACCTCGGACACGACGTCGAAGCTGGAATCTTTAGCCATGATGTTTCCTTTCGCGTACGAGCGGCTTAGTAGCTATCGTACGAATAGTCGGTAGAATCGGTGGGCGTCTGACCGTCAGTTGCGGTATCGGCGCCATCCGTGGACTGGGCATCGGTACCGTCGGTGGTATCGGTACCATCGGTGGTGTCGGTACCATCGGTGGTGTCGGTACCATCAGAACTTTCACCATTCTCGGAATCAGACGTCTCCTTCTTGGGAACGGTGATCGTCACGCGCGCCACGCCCGAGGTCTTGGTATCGTAACGGACCTTTTCACCGTTCTTGGTAACGGTGACATCGGAAGGCTTGGACGTGGTGATCTCGATCGAAGACTCGGGCGTGTACTCCTGCTCAAAGGGGCCAGTCGCCTGGGCGCCATAGACCGACTTGCCGTCAACCTTGACCTCAATCCACGCGGTCTTTCCCTTGGCAACCGAGACCTTGACCTTCGTGACCTCGTTCTCTTCCTTCTTTGCCGTCGTCTTGGTAGCGTCCGAATCAGTCGACTCATCCGTTGCCTCATCGGTGTCTTCATCCTCGTCGACCGTTTCGGTCTTCTTAGAAGACTTCTTGGTCGTCGTCTTGGTGGCAGTGGGCGTCTCGGGCGTGGTCTCGGGCGCCGAAGATGCGCAGCCGCGCAGAAGCACCACGATGAGCACGATCAGCAGCAACGCCACGGCACCGATGCCGGCGTAGACGATACGCGGATCGAGCCCGTTGTTTTGAGGAGTACGGGATCCGCCGCGTCCACGACCGGAACTGCTGCGGCCGCTTCCCTGAGGCATACGACCGCGATTGCTATCAGAACGGCCGCGATAGCCGCCCTGGCCCTGAAGGCTGCGCTGACCCGAACGCGAAGCCGAGGAGCGCTGGCCATACGGTTGTGATTGAGAGCGAAGACGCGGCGTCACCTGCGTGGTATCGGCATCCGCATAGCCACCGCGAGAGCGTCCCGTAGAGGCACCACGGTAACCGCGATCGGAATAGCCACCGTCGCCGTAGCCGGCACGAGGGTCACGCGCCACGCCGCGGGCAGCGGGAAGCGCACGGTCCTCGGGCATCGGCGTACTGCGGAACCGGTCACGCTGTGAGCGAATCTCCTCGCCTGAACCCGTCTCGGTAATATAACCGGCCTGCTGAGGACGCTGTCCATAGCGGGTCGAACGACCGCCCTGAACCATCAGGAAGCGCCCGTTGTCCACCGAGGAACGCGAATTGACGTAGCCGGCGGCGTCCTGAAAACGACCGCCCTGCTGGGACGTCTCGCGTTCGTATGCCATCAGGTCGTCAAAGTAGGCATTGACGACCTCGCGCGGATTGAGGCCCAAAAAGCGAGCATAGCTCGAAATCATGCCCTGCGCATAGCCGCGCGGCGGCATCGAAGCAAAGTTACCGGTCTCGAAAAACTCGATGATCTGCGGCCTGATTTTGATGGTGTTGGCGACCTGCTGAATGGAAAGGCCCATTCGGCGACGCTGCTCGAGCAACATGTCACCAAAGCGTGCAGCCATCAGAATCCTCCAAACTCACGATCTTCACGTGCCATCTCGGCGTCGACAGATTCCAGCGCGGCAAGCCCCTCCTCGTCCAACAGGACCTCGCGCGGCTTGGAACCGTCGGGCGGACCGACGACACCCTTTTCTTCCAGCATGTCCATAATACGCCCGGCACGCGCATAGCCAACCTTCAGACGACGTTGCAGGCCAGATGTGGAGCCAAGCTGCGATTCCACCACAATATGGGCGGCTTCCCAAATGAGCGGATCATCGTCTTGCGGCTCGGCGACTCCGGTGCGGACAATGCCGCCGCCACCCGCCATGGACATGGAAGCGGGCGCCACGGCAGACAGGATCTCCTCGTGGTAGTCTGGCTCGCTCTGCGACTTGACGAACTCGACAATCTCGTTGATTTCGTCGTCCGAGACAAAGCAGCCCTGAATACGGCGAGGCTTGCCCCAGTCGACCTTGGAGAACAGCATGTCGCCCAAACCGGTCAGCTTTTCAGCACCCATCTGATCGATGATGACGCGCGAGTCGATGCCCGTAGCAACGTTAAAGGCGATGCGGTTGGTGATGTTGGCCTTGATGAGGCCCGTCACCACGTTGGAGCTGGGGCGCTGCGTGGCCACGATAAGGTGGATACCGGCGGCACGGCCCAGCTGGGCGATACGCACGATCGAGGCCTCGACATCCTTACCGGCGACCATCATCAGGTCCGAGAGCTCGTCAATGATGATGACCAGGTAGGGCATTTTTTGCGGCGGGTTGTCGTAATGCTCAAACTCGCCGGCGGCCTGCTTTTCGTTGTAGGTCGAGATCTTACGCACGTTAAGGCGCTCGAAGACCTTCAGGCGGCGCTCCATCTCGGACACCGCCCACTGCAAGGCACTCGCGGCCTGCTTGGGCTCGGTCACTACGGGCACGTAGAGATGCGGCAGGCCGTTATAGCCCGCAAGCTCGACGCGCTTGGGGTCGACCATGATCAGGCGAACGTCCTCGGGAAGGGCGCGCATGAGCAAGGTCGTGATGATGGAGTTGATCATGACCGACTTACCGGAGCCCGTGGTACCGGCAATCAACAGGTGGGGCATCTTGGCGAGATCGGCGACAACCGGCGTGCCCTCGGCGTCGCGGCCGATGGCGAGCTCGAGCGGACCGCCCTTCACATAGGGCAGGACGTCGCCAAGGTTGACGTTCTGGCGCTTGCGGTTGGGAATCTCGATGCCCACGAGCGAGGTGCCGGGGATCGGGGCAAAGATACGCACCGACTGGGCAGCGAGCGAAAGCGCGATATCGTCCTCGAGGCTCGAGATCTTGCTCACGCGCTCACCCTCGCCAGGTTGCAGCTTAAAGGTCGTCACCGTGGGGCCGGCGATCCAGCCGACCACGCGGGCGCTGCGGCCAAACTCAAGCAACGTCGACTGCAGAGACTCAGCGGTCTGCTCCAGCTCCTTGTCCGAAGACGCGGCCGACGCCGACTGCGGGTTGGCATGCAGGATTTCGAGCGGCGGAAGCTTAAGACCGTCCTCTTCTTCGCCCTCGTTATCTGCGGCGCCGCCGCCCGCTCCCCCATCGCTAGCCGCAGCCGATTCGACAGCACTCAAGGCAGGCGCATCGGCAACCTTGGGATGCTTCAAGAAGTCGGGAATCTGAGGTGCTGCCGAGACAGGATTCACGGCAAACGGCGGCTCGGACTCGTCAATCTTATCGGGATCGTCTTCCATCGAAAGCTGGCCGGTTACCTGGTCGCGCTTGGCATGGCGACGCGGCAGCAAAGTTGTCTTTGCGGTCTCAATCGGAGCCTCGTCGTCCTCGTCATCACCCTCAGTGAGCTCAATCTCGCTATCGGACCAAGACGGGTCGGGCTCGCTCGTGTTGAGTTTGGGCGTGGCCTTGCCCTTCTTACCATGACGACGCGGCAGCAGCGTCGTCTTAGCGCGCTCGGCCTCCACGGCATCGGATACGTCGACAAACGGATCCTCGTCCTCGTCGTCATCGTCCAAAACCGGGTCCACATCGTTGCCCATAACCGTGGTCACGGCAGCATCGGAGCCCTTTTGACGAAGAATGCTCAGGTGCGGACGGGCAACACCGGGCACCGACAGGGCTTCGTCGTCACCCCACGGGCTGGCGTTAACATCGGCACGACGGCGCTCGGCAAAATCGGCCGCACGGTCGCGAGCAGAGCGCAGCACGCCACCCACCGAAAAGCCGATGATGACAAAACCAACGACGGCCAGACCCAACAGGACCACCATCGCGATAGGCTTACCCAGGGCATTCTGCAGCGCACTCGCAATAAACGCACCGATGTAGCCACCCGAGGCGGACAGATTTTGCGGCGTGAACATAAGATCGCACGAGTCGCTCGTACCCGGCACCATCAGCGAAAGAATGGAGACGACGGCGATAAAGACCACGGCTCCGCCCGCGACCGAGCGAATGTTGAGCGGCGAGTCCTCGCCTAAAAAGAGCGTGGCGGCAAACAGCAAAATGACGATTGGCAGCACGTAGGCGCCCAGGCCAAAGCCAAGGTGGTAGAAACCGGCAACCGCAGCCGTCACGGGTGCCGTTGCCGGGGAAATCACGGCAATGAAGGACGCAATCGCCAAAACGGCGATGACCACGCCGGCGATATCGCGGTTGGCCGAGGGCTCGACCAAGGGCTCAAAATCATCGAAGTCCGCCTCGTGGCCCTTATTGGCACGCAGATGGGAACCGGCACCCTTAGCAGATGCCGGTTGGTTATTGGCCTTATTACCTTTGGCGTTTTGTGCAGATCCGCGCGCCAAACTAAACCTCCATGACGACCGGGATGATCATCGGACGGGTGCGCGTACGGCTCCAGATAAAGTTGGAGAGCGAATCGCGCACGGCCTTGCGAATGGCATCGGAGCCGCTGCTCGTAAAGCTGAACTTGCCCTTCTCGATCGTCTTCATAATGGACGCGGAGGCATCCTCGGAGAACTGGTCGTCGATGGCAAACGAGACGCCGCGGCCCGAGAACTCGATGGCCTCGATCTTCTTGTGCTTGAGCGAGACGATGGCAACGGCCGTGACCATACCGTCGTTGGCGAGCTTTTGGCGATCGCGCAGGACGATGGGGTCGGTGTCGCCGATGCGCAGACCGTCAACATAGACGACGCCGGACTCGACAGGCGTACCGCGCTTGACGATACCGCCGCGCATCTCGAGCGTGTCACCGTTATCGAGGATAAAGATGTGATCATCCTTGATGCCCATCTTGCGGGCGAGCTGGGCATGGGCACGCAGGTGCACGGCCTCGCCGTGAACCGGCATAAAATAGGTAGGCTTGGCCATGGCCATGAGGAGCTTGAGTTCCTCCTGGCTGCCGTGGCCCGAGACATGGACGAGGGCACGATTCTTATCCCACACATCGCAGCCAAGCTTGGCCAGGCTGTTGACGACCTGCTGCACGGCCTTCTCGTTGCCAGGAACGGGCGTAGCGGACAGGATGACGGTATCGCCCTCGTGGATGGAAAGCGTCTTGTGCTCGCCGTTGGCCATGCGGGACAGGGCCGACAGCGGCTCGCCCTGCGAACCGGTGCACATAACGACGATCTTGTCGTCGGGCAGGTTATCGATATCGAAGGCATCGATGATATCGGCATCGTCGATGTTAAGGTAGCCAAGCTCGCGCGCAACACGGGTGTTGGTGAGCATGGAACGTCCGGTCACGACGACCTTGCGGCCACACTTGCGGGCGGCGTCGCAGATCTGCTGCAGGCGATGGATGTGGCTCGAGAAGGACGCGACGAACACGCGGCCCGGGGCGTTCTTGATGGCGTGCAGCAGGTTGGGGCCGACCTCGGCCTCGGACTTGGTAAAGCCGGGAACAGTGGCGTTGGTGGAGTCGGACAGCAGCAGGTCGATGCCCTGCTTGGCAAAGCGGCTGATAGCGGCATAGTCGGGCGTGACACCATCGACGGGCGTCTGGTCGAGCTTAAAGTCGCCGGTGTGCATAACGGTGCCCTGGTTGGTACGAATGAACACGCCCAGAGCGCCGGGGATGGAGTGCGTCATCGAGAAGAAGTCGAGCGAGATGCCGCCGAGGTTGACATGGCTGCCGCCCTTGACCTCGCGGAACTTGGGTGCGCGGATGCGGAACTCAGAAAGCTTGCCCTCGATAAAGCCAAGCGTCAGCTTGCTCGAGAAGATGGGCACCTTATTGTTGAGGTCCTGCAGCAGATACGGAAGCGAACCGGTGTGGTCCTCGTGGCCGTGGGTGACGACGATACCGCGGAGCTTCTCCTCGTTCTCCAGGACATAGGTGTAGTCAGGAAGCACCAGGTCGATACCGGGCTGGGAGTCATCCGGGAACATGAGACCGGCGTCGATGAGCACCATGTCGTCGCCGCACTCGAAGACCGTCATGTTCTTGCCGATGCCGTCAAGGCCGCCGAGCGGGATGATCTTCAAGGGAGATGATTTTTTAGCTGCCATAGGTTAGTGTTGTTTCCTTTCTTCGAAACGGGTCTGGAACAACCGACGGGGCGCTTCTGGCAAACCGACCGCCGGGAACGTACAAACATGCATCACAGATTCGACGCAGTAACCACAGTATGATACCCATTTGCACAACAACAGACCACCCATGCATCAAAGCCCCATCTGAACCTGTGTATCCCGCCGGTCAGGGCTCAGCGGCCCCGGCACGGGCTAAGTTTCCTGCTCTACAGTCCTGCTCACGACGGAGGCCACATTAAGTGGCCTCCTGTTCGTGCGGAACTCGCGATAAACTTAGCCCGTGCCGGGGCCGCTGAGCCCTGACCTGCCAATATAAGAT
>DBFOLV010000001.1:0-93993 GCA_048430825.1 Collinsella sp. | reverse complement strand
CAGCCACACTCGGGCACTTGGAACGGGGGAAACGGCGGTCGACGAAACTGGAGAGGAGGTATTACGAGCTCCTGTGCGAATTGGAGAGAGCGCTCCCGCAAACTGCCTCTTGACAACTTATAGGAGCGTCGGTTTTGTTTTCACGGTTTTCGGTATGGCCGAGGCTATCCGTGTTAACGTAGTAGATGGGCCACTTTTGTGGCAAGGGGGCCGATCTGCGGGCCAGGGTAGCTAAAAGAGCCCCGTCCCAAAAAGACTGATTGGGAGCTGGGGCGTGTCGATGCGATAGTATTGCATGGTGGTATTCGACTAACCGAGGGTTTATCCGAGGGCTTTATGGAACAGCACCAGCATTATCAGAGCCTGCAAGATCAGGCATACAACGCATTGCGCTCCAAGATTATCTATGCCGAGCTCAAGCCCGGCACGCGCCTTTCGGCGATTGGTCTGGAAAAGGAGACGGGAATCGGGCGCACGCCCATTCGCGAGTCATTTGTGCGCCTGCGTGAGCAGGAGCTGGTGGAAACGCGTCCCAAAAGCGGCACCTATGTCTCGAAAATCAGCATGGAGCGCGCCGAGAACGCCTGCTTTTTGCGCGAGAAGCTCGAGAGAAGCGTGCTTATTAAATGCTGTTCGGCCGCCTCGCCCGAGCAAAAGCAGCGGCTTGAGCAGATTCTTACCGAGTCCGAGTCGCTCGACCATGGCGAAACGCGCCGCTTCTTTGACCTGGATAACCTGTTCCATGAGACGTGTTTTGAGATTGCCGGTCGTCACATGTTGTGGGATTGGATGAAGAGCATCAACACGCATTTTGAGCGATACAACTGGTTGCGTATGGTGTCGCAGGACCTGGATTGGGAGCCGATTCGTCGGCAGCATCGTCGGATTCTTGAGGCCATTAAGAGGGGCGATACCGACGCGGCGAGCTATCTGGCAGAGACACACTTGCACCTGATGCCCGAGGAGCAGGGCCCGGTTATCGCCTTGCATCCCGACTATTTTGAGCTGTCCAAAGACTCGTCTATCTAGACCATCATCGCATCTGCTCGAGACGCAAAAACGATGCTGCTCACCTACAGCGTTTTGCAACCGAGAATTTTAAGAATGCCTAAAATGGCTCAGACCGCCGACAAATGGGAAACGGGGTGCGCTATGGCGCAGATGAGAATCAAGGACATTGCCGCCGAGGCGGGCGTGAGCCCAGCCACGGTCTCGCGCTATCTCAACAACCGTCCCGGGCAAATGACCGAGGAAACCCGTGCTCGCATCGCGGCGGTTATCGAGCGTACCGGCTATCGCCCGCGTGCCGCCGCACGCAATCTGCGCAGCTCGCGCACCAATCTCATCGGCGTGATCTTGGCCGATATCGCCAATCCGTTCTCTAGCGCCATGCTCGAAGGACTTTCCGCCAGCGCCGCCGCGCGCGGCTGCTCGCTCATGACGGCCATTAGCGGCAACGACCCCACAAAGGAAGCAGAGTCGCTCACCAGACTTATCGATGCCGGCGTGGACGGCCTGGTCGTCAATACCTGCGGCGGTAACGACGAGGCAATCGCCGCGGCCGCGGGACGCCTGCCCGTCGTGCTGCTCGACCGCGATGTTGCCGACGGTGGCATCGATCTGGTGACATCTAACAACCGTGAGCTGGTCGCCGGCTTGGTAGACGCCTTGGCCGCCGCTGGTAGCGAGCGCCTGTGCCTGCTCACCGAGGCAAGCGACGACAGCCCCGTGCGTCGAGAGCGCGCCGAGGCCTTTGCCGACGAGCTTTCGCGCCGCGGCCTTGCGGGCGAGGTCGTCACCCTGGCCGATGGCGGTGCCACGGGCGTTGGCCGTTTGGACGAGACCATCCGCGGCTATGCAGGTAAAAAGCTCGGCCTCATTGCCGTCAACGGCCTGGTCTTTCTGCGCCTGACCGAGGCACTGGCACAGTTGGGACCGTCGTTGCCGGCTGGCCTCAAGATCGCGACGTTTGACGACTACCCTTGGAACCACGTGCTCTTTGGCGGCGTCACCACGGCCGCGCAAGACACCCTCACCATAGCCGAGCGCGTGGTCGAGCGCCTGTCCGAGCGCATCGACGTCGTCACCACCACGGTGGGCGAGGCCGCAAAGCTCGCGCCCAAACGCATCGAGATCCCCGGTCACATCGAACACCGCGCCTCGACCTCGCGCTAGCCGCTCGTTCGTAACTGCCTGTTCGCACACGTTTTTTGAGCGCTTGATACGCTTTAACCCTGCGGAAACATTTTTCTGCGATAGTATCTGCGATATAGACCAGTCGAAACCCGCCCGAAAGAAAGGGGAGCGACATGAACCAGCAGAACATCGATTACGTACTCCGCTCTGTAGAGCAGCGTGACATCCGCTTTGTGCGTCTGTGGTTTGTCGACATTCTCGGCCGCCTCAAGAACTTTGCCATTAGTCCCGAGGACCTCGAGGTCGCTTTTGAGGAGGGTATTGGCTTTGACGGCTCCGCCATCGAGGGCTTTGCTACGCCCGAGGAAGCCGACATGCTGGCGTTTCCCGATGCTTCGACCTTCCAGATCCTGCCGTGGCGCCCGAGTCACAACGGCGTCGCTCGCGTGTTCTGCGACGTGTGCACCCCCGATTGCAAGCCGTTTGCCGGCGACCCGCGCGATGCCCTGCGTCGCATGTTCCACAAGGCCGAGAAGGCTGGCTATCTGCTTAACGTGGGCGCCGAGCTGGAGTACTACTACTTCCCCGACGAGCACACTCCCGAGCCGCTCGACAACGTGGGCTACTTCGATCTTTCGGTGAGCGATGCCGCTCGCGACCTGCGTCGCAACACGGTCCTCACGCTCGAGAAGATGTCCGTGCCCGTGGAGTACACCTTCCACGCCGCCGGCCGCTCGCAGCACGGCATGAGCCTGCGTCACGCCGAGGCCCTGAGCATGTCCGACGCCATCACCACGGCCAAACTCATCATTAAGCAGCAGGCCTACGAGAGCGGTTGCCACGCCTCCTTTATGCCCAAGCCGTTGGCGGGCGAGGATGGCAGCGCCATGTTTTTGCATCAGTCGCTGTTCGACCACGACGGCAACAACGTCTTTTGGGGCGAGGGCGACGAGAAGTACCATCTCTCCGATATCGCCAAGCACTATATGGCCGGCATCTTGGCGCACGCACGCGAGATCAGCGCCATCACCAACCCCACGGTCAACTCGTACAAGCGCATCACCACGGGCGGCGACTCCGTGCCGCAGTACGCCACGTGGGGCCTGCGCAACCGCGCGAGTATGGTCCGCATCCCGGTCTACAAGCCCGGCAAGCAGCTGTCCACGCGCATCGAACTTCGCAGTCCCGACCCCATGGCCAATCCGTACCTGGTCAACGCCGTCACGCTGGCGGCCGGTCTGGATGGCATCGAGCGCAAGCTGGAGCTCCCGCCCGAGGCCACGGCCGAGACGCTCAAGCTCACCGACCGTCAGATGCTCGAGGCCGGCTACACGCCGCTGCCGCGCTCGCTCAAAGAGGCGCTCGACGTCTTTGAGGACTCGCAGTTTATGAAGGATGCCCTCGGCGAGCACATCCACAGTTTCTTCCTTAAAAAGAAGCGCGACGAGTGGCATAAGTTTGAGTCCACGATCACCGAGTGGGAGATTAAGCACTACCTGGCGAACTCCTAATCGCGCTGGTTCGTTCCAGTACGATTGAGCTCATTTCTTTGGAGGCCGATATGTCCGAAAAGAGTGCCCTGTTCATGGCGCGCACGACGCGCTTCCACGAGTTTGCCCGCAGCTTGACGACCACCCTGGGTGTCGAGGTGAGCCTGGCAACCCCCGATTCGCCGACTGCGGCGCACGACTTTGACCTGCTGATCCTCGACTCCGACGGCATTCGCAGCGACCGCATCGATCAGATTGCCAAGTGGCTTGACGATCGCGGCGGCGTCCCCATGTTGGTGATCGTCGACGACGAGGCGCTCGGTACCCTGCGCCTGCCCAATCACGCGCATGCCGACTTTGTATGCCCCACGGCGACGCCCAACGAGCTCAAGGCTCGCGCACAGCGCCTGATGGGCGAGGAGGAGACCGTCGCCGCCGACGATGTGCTCAACATCGATAACCTCGAGATTAACCTGGCTACCTACCAGGTGACGCTCGATGACGAGCCCATTGACCTGACGCTGATGGAGTACTCGCTGCTGAGCTTTTTGGCGACGCACCCCAACCGCGCCTACAGCCGCGAAGTGCTGCTGCACCGCGTGTGGGGCTTTGAGTACTGCGGCGGCACGCGCACCGTCGACGTGCACATCCGACGCATCCGCTCCAAGGTGGGCCCGCAGATCGCGGCACATATCACCACCGTCCGCGGCGTGGGCTATCTGTTTAAGGACTAGATTTCCGCCACAAAGGGGACAGGCACCTTTGTGGTGGTTTTGACGCAGGCGCGGGTTCCTTTCGGGCCTGCAACAGAACTTAAGCCTTCCTAAAAGATTGCGTTCTCATACACGTACGCCCGCATATTGGGGTACAACTCATCGTGAACAATGATGGCCCGCCACGTGTTTGGCGGGCCTTTGGTTATTTGACGAAAGGATTGCAGCTATGAGCGAGAACGATTCCCAGCGTCCCCAGGATGCGGGCCACGCCGGCGAGACTCAGCAGCAGCCGCGCGTGCAGGTGGAGTCGACGCCTGCCGACGGCAACATTCCCTACGTGCAGGCCTACGACACGCAGACCGGCCAGCCGCTCGGCGGTCAGCAGGTTGTAAACAAGCACACGGTGGTCAAGACCAAGACCAAAAAGCTGCCGATCTTTATTACGGCACTCGCCGGTTGCGCCTGCGGCGCCCTGCTGGTCATTGCGCTCATTATGAGCGGCACGCTCAACATTGGCGGCGGAAAGAATGCCGTGACGGCGGGTGCCTCGGGTTCGTCGACGCAAAAGATTACGATCGACTCCGAGGACACCACGTTGGCCGAGGCCGTTTCTGCCAAGGCATTGCCCTCCGTGGTTTCCATCACCGCCACTTCGAGCGGCAGCCAGAATGGCTCGCTTTCGCAGTCTGCCGACGAGTCGGACAACTCGGGCAGCGTCGGTTCGGGCGTGGTGCTCGATACCGAGGGCCACATCCTCACCAACAACCACGTGGTCGACGGCTATGACCAGTACGTGGTTACCATGGATGACGGCACCACCTATGAGGCCGAGTTCGTGGGCAACGACGCCTCGAGCGACCTGGCCGTCATCAAGCTTAAGGACGCCGACGCTTCCAAGCTCACGCCGATCGAGATGGGTGATTCCTCCAAGCTTAACGTGGGCGAGTGGGTCATGGCAATCGGTTCGCCGTTCGGTAACGAACAGTCTGTCTCTACGGGTATCGTGTCGGCGCTCTATCGTTCCACGGCCATGAGCTCTACCAGCGGTAACACCATCTATGCCAACATGATTCAGACCGATGCCGCCATCAACCCGGGCAACTCCGGCGGCGCGCTCGTCAACGACAATGGCGAGCTCGTGGGTATCAACTCGCTCATCGAGAGCTACTCGGGCTCCAGCTCGGGCGTGGGTTTTGCCATTCCGGTCAACTATGCCAAGAACATTGCCGACCAGATCATCGACGGCAAGACGCCGGTGCATCCGTACATGGGCGCTACGCTTTCGAGCGTCAACGCGCTCAACGCCCGTACCAACAAGCTGAGCACCGATAGCGGCGCGTATGTGGCGAGCGTCGTTGAGGATGGCCCTGCTGCCAAGGCTGGCATCCAAGAGGGCGATGTCATTACCAAGCTGGACGACGACGAGATCACGAGCGCCGATGGCCTGATCATTGCGCTGCGCAGCCACGAGGTGGGCGAGAAAGTCGAGATCACGCTCATGCGCGGCAAGGAAGAGAAGAAGGTCACCGTCGAGCTGGGCTCCGATGAGGAGCTGCAGAACCAGCAGCAGGACGACAGTTCGACCGACACCGGCAACGGCGGTATTACCGACGAGCAGCTGCGCCAGTACCTGGAGGAGCTGCTAGGCCAGCAGGGCCAGGGCCAGGGCTACGGCCAGGGTTTCTAACGAGCTGTATCGCACATACCGATGCCAGGGGGGCTGTCCCGCCAACGCTGGGCAGCCCCTCTTTTCGTACCGATCCCTTGGGGACGGAGGAAAACGGATCACTTGGGGCTGGCAAGAGGGCTGGTTCGTAATGGTCTGGACAGTTAGTTCAGATACGTATAAATCTGGGGCAGCTTGGGATGCGTTTTGAGCAATTGCTGATTGGGATGGGGCTCGAATGGGTGTTTGGAAGGGAGAGTGGGACGTTTACATGGTCTCGAGGAGCCCAAATTAGTTGAAACAGGGGTGTTCGTGCCTGATTCAGCTCTAGGATTTATACGCATCTGAACTAACTGTCCACCCCAGTCTGGCGGCTGCCGATTCGGTGCGGTTCGAGACCGCTATTCGGCCTCATTGCGACCGGTGGTACTCTAGTATCCGTTTGAAATCGAGCGAAGGAGTGCCGCTATGGAGCAATCGAGCCTGTTTGGTGACGGCGTGGACATCGATACCGAAACGCCCGCGAGCGCGGATGCCACCGCACCGGTCGACGCCCGTGCCCAGGCGGCAGCGCGTGCGGCCGAGCTGCGCCACGAGCTCGACTACCACGCCTATCGCTACTACATGCTCGACGCACCCGAGATCACGGACGCCGCCTTCGACAAAATGCTCGTTGAGCTGCAGGAAATCGAGGCGGCCTATCCCGATCTGGTGACGCCCGACAGCTATACCCAGCGCGTGGGCGGCTACGTGAGCGAGCAGTTTACGCCGGTCACGCACATGGCACGCATGTATTCCATGGACGATGCCATGGATCTGGACGAACTCGACGCATGGCTCCAGCGCACCGAGGATGCGCTCGGCGCCGGCAGCGTCACCTATACCTGTGAGCTTAAGATTGACGGCCTGGGCGTGGCCCTTACCTACCAAAACGGCACCTTCGTACGTGCGGCCACACGTGGCGATGGCACAACGGGCGAGGACGTGTCGCTCAATGTCCGCACCATCAAGGATGTGCCCATGCACCTGTCCGAGCCGGCGCTCGCCCACATGGGTGCCGACCGCGAGCGTACCATCGAAGTACGCGGCGAGGTCTATATGCCCAAGGGCAGCTTTGTTCGTCTGAACGACGAGGCCGATGCCGAGGGTCGCGACCCCTTCGCTAACCCGCGCAACGCTGCCGCCGGTAGCCTGCGTCAGAAGGATCCCAAGGTCACGGCGCGCCGCGACCTCGCCACCTTTATCTATGCCATCGCCGATACCGACCCGCTGCACGTCCACAGCCAGCGCGAGTTCCTCGATTGGCTGCGCAGCGCCGGCTTTAGCGTCAACCCCAACGTGGCACGCTGCGCCACGCCGGCCGAGGTTCACGAGTTCTGTGCCCAGGCGCTCGAGCATCGCGGTGATCTGGATTATGACATCGACGGCGTAGTCGTAAAGGTTGACAGCTTCCAGCAGCAACTCGACCTGGGCTTTACTGCCCGCGCACCGCGCTGGGCCATTGCCTTTAAGTTCCCGCCCGAGGAAAAGCAGACCGTCCTGCGCGAAATCCGCATCCAGGTGGGCCGCACCGGTGTGCTCACGCCGGTCGCCGAGTTCGACCCAGTGACGGTTGCCGGCTCCACCATCGCGCGCGCCACGCTGCACAATATCGACGAGATCCGTCGCAAAAACGTGCGCGAGGGCGACACCATCATCGTGCACAAGGCGGGTGACGTGATCCCCGAGGTCGTGGGGCCGGTGCTCGACAAGCGCCCGGCCGATTCGGTCGACTGGCACATGCCCGAGGTCTGCCCCGTGTGCGGCAGCCCCGTGGTCCACGAGGACGGCGAGGTTGCCTACCGCTGCGTGTCCATCGACTGCCCCGCGCAGCTCAAGGAGCGCCTGCTCCATTGGGTGAGTCGCGGCTGCATGGACGTCGACGGCCTGGGCGACGAGATCGTCGACAAGATGATTGCCGCCGGCCTGATCCACGATGTCGCGGACTTCTACCAGCTCACGGTCGACGACATCGCAGGCCTGGACACGGGGCGCACCTATGCCAGCTCCAACAGCAAAAAGGGCGTCAAGAAGGGCGACCCCATTCCGGTAGGCCTCAAGACGGCCGAGAAAATCATCGCCGAGCTCAACAAGTCCAAGAGCCAGCCGCTCGGTCGCGTGCTGTTTGCCCTGGGTATCCGCCACGTGGGCAAGAGCGTGGGCGAGGTCATCGCCGAGCGATTCCTGTCGATTGACAAACTTATCTTGGCGAGCGAAGAGGATATTGCCGAGTGCGAGGGCATCGGTCCCAAGATTGCGGCGAGCGTCAAACAATTCCTGGCCGTGCCCGAGAACCTTGCCGTGCTGGAACGTCTGCGCCAAGCGGGCCTGTCGCTCGAGGTCGACCTGGGTGCCGCACACGCGCAAGCCGCAGCCGATGCCGGCGTGGCAGGCGAGCTCGCCGACGCACAGCCGCTCGCGGGTCTGACGTTTGTGCTGACCGGTACGCTTGTCAACCGCACCCGCGACGAGGCGGGCGCGGCGCTCAAGGTGCTCGGCGCCAAGGTTTCGGGCAGTGTTTCAAAGAAGACGAGCTATCTGGTCGCCGGTCCCAAAGCGGGCTCCAAGCTCACCAAGGCCGAGCAGCTGGGCGTACCCGTGCTGGATGAGGATGCACTCGAGCAGATCTTGGCTACTGGTCAGGTGCCCCAGGCTTAGGACATCGATAATCAAATTAGAAAACCTCCCGGAAAGGTTGATACTTTCCGGGAGGTTTTTATTTGGGCGTGGTGGCGGGCAGCATGATCTGCGTCATGTAGGTTGCTGAGGGTGATCCTGTGGACCGGTGCCGTCCCGGGGCGATAAGAGATTCATACAAAGCAGAGGTGCCCGTAATGGTTGATCGCCCTCATTGTGGTGATTCTTATACACGTTAACATTAATATTAACGTGTATACTGAGCAGTAAAGATATATGTTGAGAGGAGCCGTTATGGTTACCGTCGCGTTTTCGGAACTGCGCCAAAACCTTACGCAGGTGGCCGAAAGGGTTGCCAATGAGGGCGAGGAGGTTGTGGTCTTCAAGCGGAGCAAGCCGTTGTTCAAGATCGTGCCGCTCGACTATCAAGGTCCAGTTACGGTGGAATATGACGCTGCCCAGGAGCGTGGGGGCGCAAAGCCGACGTGCTGCACGGGCAAGCCCAAGCGCGACGTGGGTACGATGTGGCATCCCAAGATTACCTGGAAGGAGATTCGCGAGATGCTCGCGGAGAATGAGGACTACCAGGAGTATCTCGATATCGTAGCCAAAATGCCAAAGGGAACGCCGCTCGATACGATGACGGTTGAAGATGAAAAGCGCGTCGCGAGGGAGCGCTACCTATGAGAGCATTTCTCGATACCAATTTTCTGCTCGATTGCGTGCTTCCGGGCCGGCCGGAGCACGCAGCGGCGCAAACGATCAAGGGGCTCGTCGACGTGGGGCTTATCGAAGGCGTTGTTTCGGCCTGCTCTCTCAAGGACGCGTACTACATTCTCACCAAACAGGCCGGCGAGGCGCGCGGGCGCGAGGTAGTGCGCGACTGCCTTAAGAGCTACTCGGTAGAGCCTCTCGACCAAGAAGCTTGTTTTACCTCCGCCTATTCCGATGAACCGGACTTTGAGGACGGCTGTATCCGTACGATGGCCGAGCGTGCCGGCGTGGACTTTATCATCACGCGTGACCGCGCCGCTTTTGTGCGCTCGACCATCAAGACCTTCTCGCCTGCAGAGTTCATCCGTGCGTTTCCGATTCCGGAGGAGTAAAACCGCCATATTGGGGATTGTCCCCGGCGTTTGGCGAGCTTGTTGGGAGGCTCCTGGTCCAGTGACTGTTACAAAAAACGGCTATAGCAAATTTGTTGTACTTCGATCTGAAGACTATGACTTCATGGTTCAGGAACAGGCTAAGGCTCGTCTGATGGCTCGTATAGCTGTGGCCGAGCGGAAGCGTGCTGCTGGCATGGCGCGTGATGCCTTTGAGGCTCTCGATGACCTTGAGGCAAAATATGGCCTATAACGTCAAGATTCTGCCTTCAGCCGAACGTTTTCTGGGCGGATCTTACTTTGCTGGGGCAACCGGCACTGTGATCTGCGTCACGTAGGTTGTGGGATCGTCGCTGATGATGTCGTCGATCAGGGCAATCTCACGTTGCCCCGCTACGCTGCCAACTTGTCAAAAGCCCCGCGGCGGTTGAGTACGGTAAATGCGACAACACAGATGACTGCCGACAAAATCGATCCGCACGGCGAGGCGATGCCCATGGGAAACAACGTATCGGAATAGGCGTTCGACAGCAGCCACGCGCCGGGCACGCGAATGAGCGCCACGGCCAGCACGTTGTGCGCAAAGCCGATGTAGCTCTTGCCGTATGCAGCGAAAAAGCCGCTAAAGCAAATGTGGATGCCGGCAAAAATTGCGTCGAAAATGTAGCTGCGCATATAGCCGGTGCCGGCGGCGACCACCGCGGGGTCCTTGGCAAAAAAGCCAATAAACGCCGGCGCCACCAGCCACATCAGCACCGTGATCAGGCAACCGTACACCACCGAGATCGTCATGGCGTCCTTGAGCACCTGACGCGCGCGGTCGCCCTTGCCCGCGCCGGCATTCTGCGCCGTGAGCGCGCTGACGGTGGCGCCCATGGAACTCGGCACAATGAACAAAAAGCTGATCATCTTCTCGACCAGGCCCACGGCGGCGGCGTCGACGAGCCCTCGGTGGTTGGCGATGACGGTGATAAACATAAACGCCACCTGGATGCAGCCGTCCTGCACGGCCACGGGCACGCCGATCTTAAGAATGCTGCCGAGCACCTCGGGCTGGGGGCGCAGGTCGCTGCGCTTAACATGGATGTTCGTGCGGCGGCTCCTGAGCCACACGAGCGCGAGGGCAACACTGGCCGTCTGGGCGGTTACCGTGCCGAGCGCCGCGCCCACGGGGCCGAGCCCCATGTGGCCGATAAACAGAAAATCGAGCGCGATGTTGATGATGCACGCCACGCCAATCACGTACATGGGCGAGCGCGAATCGCCCAGGCCGCGAAAGATGGCCGAGAGAATGTTGTATGCGGCGATAAACGGAATGCCGACAAAGCAGATACGCAGGTAGGCGGCGGTGCCTTCGACTGCCTCGGGCGGCGTGCCAATGAGCGCTACAACCTGCGGACACAATGCAAACAGGACAGCAGCCAGCACCACCGAGACGCCCATAAAGAGCGTAATGGTGTTGCCGATGGCGGTCTCGGCGCGGTCGAAGCGACGCGAACCCACGGCGTGGCCGACGATGACCGTCGTTCCCATGGCTAGGCCCACGAGCGTCACGGTAATGATATAGAGCGTCTGAGCGCCATTGCCCACGGCGGTGATGCCGGCAGCGCCGCTAAACTGCCCCATCATGTACAGATCGGCCATGCCGTAGAGCATCTGCAAAAAGTACGAGAGCATATAGGGCAGGGCAAAGACCGCGATGGTCTTGAGGACATTGCCGTGTGTGAGGTCGTGTTCCATGGGCGGGGCACTTTCTGGCTCGGTTCGTTTAGCTACCAGTGTAGTGAAAACCCTACAACGATTGTAGAGTCAAGGTTTGTGTTGACGCCGAAGCGGAAAAGTCGCGCGCACCATTATTCCGAGTGAATATGGACACACATCACGAGAACTCGCCGCCGGCGCTAACCTTGCAGAAAACGATTTCGGAATACTTGACACCATTATTCGGCGCGCAATAATACGTGCGTTTGCGAACAACGTTTGATGGGGGTTGAACCTGCGTGCGCAATCTCAAAATACTGTTTTCCTATCTAGGGGCATACCGTCGCGATGCCATCCTCGGCGTGTTCTTTGTGTCGGTCGAGACGGTGCTCGAGCTGTTTATCCCGGTCATCATGGCCAACATCATCGATGTGGGCGTGCCTGCGGGTGATATCAACTACATGCTGCTGCAGGGCGCGTACATGTTGGTGTGCGCTGCGCTTTCGCTGGTACTGGGCTTGGGTTATGCCCGCACGTCCGCCCGCGTTGCCTCGGGCCTAGGCGCTAACCTGCGCGAGGCCGAGTACAAAAAGATTCAGACGCTCGCTTTTGGTAACCTGGACAACTACGACGCCAGCTCGCTCGTCACCCGCATGACCACGGACATCACCGTTATTCAAAATGCTGTGGGCAACGGCTTTCGCCCTATGGTGCGCGGCCCGGTGACGCTTATCGTCGGCCTTATCTACGCGCTGATGCTGTCGCGCCCGCTCGCCACCGTCTTTGCGATCATCTTGCCCGTGCTGGCAATCGTACTGGGCGTCATCACCTATCGCGTGAGCCCGCTCTACCGCCAACTCCAGACCTCGATGGACCACCTCAACGGCGTGGTACAGGAAGACCTCACCGCCGTGCGTGCCGTCAAGGCCTACGTTCGTACCGAGCACGAGGAGGCCAAGTTCGACGCAGTCAATACCGAGCTTGCGCGCACTGCGACAAAGACCTTTGGCAGCGCGGTGCTCAACCTGCCGGTGTTTCAGCTGTCGATGTACGTGGCTGCGCTCTCCATCCTGTGGATTGGCGGCCGCATGATTCTCGCCGGCAAGCTGGGCGTGGGCTCGCTCACGGGCTTTATGAGCTACGTGCTGCTGATCATGAATTCGCTCATGATGATTTCCAACGTGTTTTTGCTGCTCACGCGCGCTCTTACGAGTGTGGGCCGTATCGCCGAGGTGCTCGATGAGGAGCCCTTTATCGTCAACCCCGCGGGAGACCTCGCGATTGCGGCGCCAGCGGACGGCAGTATCGAGTTTCGCGACGTTTCCTTTAAATACCGCGCGGATGCAGCCGAGGATGTGCTCGAGCATATCGACCTTCGCATCGAGAGCGGCTCGACGGTGGGCATCCTCGGCGGCACGGGCTCGGGCAAGAGCTCACTTGTGCAGCTGATTGCGCGCCTGTACGACGCTACCGAGGGTGCCGTGCTTGTGGGCGGACGTGACGTGCGTGACTACGACCTCGCCGCCTTGCGCGACGCCGTGGGCATTGTGCTGCAAAAGAATGTGCTGTTTACGGGTACCGTGCGCGAGAACCTGCAGTGGGGCAATCCGCAGGCGTCGGACGATGAGCTCCTCGCGGCTTGCCGCGCGGCGTGCGTGGACGAGTTCCTTGATCGCATCGGCGGGCTGGACGGCGAGTTGGGCCAAGGCGGCGCCGGTGTCTCGGGTGGCCAGAAGCAACGTCTGTGCATCGCGCGCACGCTGCTCAAGCATCCGCGCGTGCTCATTTTTGACGACTCCACCAGCGCGGTCGATATGGCGACCGACGCTAAGATTCGCGAGCACATCGCCCGGATTTCCGATGCGACCGTGCTCATCATCGCCCAGCGCATCGCGAGCGTCATGGATGCCGATCGCATTGTGGTGCTGGACGACGGTCGTGTCCACGGCGTGGGCACGCACGAGGAACTGCTGGCGGGCGACAACATATACCAGGAGATTTACGCCTCGCAGATGGAGTTTGCGGGGAACGCGGACGCCGGCGATGGCAACGACGGTGGCTGCGCGAATGATCCATTTTCCTCTGTCGCATGCGGATCACCCTTGGAAGGGGGTGAGCGCCATGCCTAAGACCGCAGCCCAAGCACGCCCGGCCGACCTCAAGCGCACTGTGCGTCGCTTGCTCTCCTACATGGGGCATGCCAAGTTCTCGTTGCTCGCGGTGGGCGTGCTCGCCTCCGTCGCCGCCATCGCGAGCCTCGCCGGCACCTACATGGTGCGCCCCATCGTTAACGGTTTGGCTACGGGCGGGGAGGAACTGCTCGCCAAGCAGGTCATCCTGACGGCGATCATCTACGCCGCGGGCGTGCTTTCGGCCCTGGGCTACTCGCAGATCATGGTGCGCGCGGCCCAACGCGTGGTGTCCGATATTCGCCGCGATCTGTTCGCACACATCCAGACGCTGCCGCTCAGTTATTTTGACAGCACGCGCTCGGGCGACATCATGAGCTTTTTCACCAACGATGTCGACACCGTCTCCGAGGCGCTTAACAACAGCTTTGCCAACGTGATTCAGGCCGCCATTCAGGTTGTGGGCACCACGGCCATGCTCATCATCCTTAACTGGCAGCTCACGATTATCACGCTCGTGTGCGATGCGGCCATTGTGCTATATGCGCGCTACTCGGGCGCGCGCTCTAAGCGCTTCTTTGCCGCCCAGCAGGCATCGCTTGGCGACCTGGACGGATATATCGAAGAGATGGTCTCGGGCCAAAAGGTCATCAAGGTCTTTAACCGCGAGGCAGCGAATGTCACCGGCTTCACCTGCCGCAACGACGAGCTTCGCCGCACCGGCACCGCCGCCGTGAGCTATGCCAACTCCATGGTGCCCATGACCGTCGTGATTGGCTACGTCAACTATGCCATCGTCGCCGTGGCGGGCGGCATGCTCTGCATCAAGGGCCTGGCCGACGTGGGTGCGCTTGCAAGCTACCTGGTCTTTGTGCGCCAAGCCGCCATGCCCATCAACCAGTTTACGCAGCTCGGCAACTTCTTGCTCAACGCGTTGGCCGGTGCCGAGCGCCTGTTTGCGGCTATGGACCTTAAGCCCGAGGTGGACGAGGGCTGCGTGGAGCTGGTGCAGACGGGCGACGCCGCGTGGGCGTGGAAGATTCCCGAGGGCCAGGGCGTGGGCGCGTACGGGCATCTGCATGACGTGGCTGCCGTTGATGAGTCGGGTCGCGCGGTGGCTGCCGACGGCACCGAGCTCACGTGCGGCTTGGTTTCGCTTGCCGGCGACGTGCGCTTCCATGCCGTGGACTTTTCCTACGTGCCGGGCGCCCGCGTGCTCACGGACCTCAACCTGTTTGCCAAGCCGGGGCAAAAGATTGCGTTTGTGGGCTCCACGGGCGCCGGCAAGACGACCATTACCAACCTCATCAACCGCTTCTACGAGGTCGATGACGGCGAGATCACGTACGACGGCATCGACGTCAAGCACATTGCCAAGGCCAGCCTGCGCGGGTCGCTTGGCATTGTGCTGCAGGACACGCACCTGTTTAGCGGCACCATTGCGCAGAACATCCGCTTTGGCAAGCTCGACGCGACCGACGAGGAGGTGCGCGCCGCTGCCGAGGCCGCCTGCGCCGACTCGTTTATCCGCCGCCTGCCGCGGGGCTACGACACACCGGTCACGGCCGACGGCGCCAACCTGTCGCAGGGTCAGCGTCAGCTGCTCGCCATCGCGCGCGTGGCCGTCGCCGATCCGCCGGTGCTCATCCTGGACGAGGCCACGAGCTCCATTGACACGCGTACCGAAAAGCTCATCGAACGCGGTATGGACCGCATCATGCGCGGACGCACCACCTTTATGATCGCGCACCGCCTGTCCACCGTCCGCGACGCCGACGCCATCATGGTCCTCGAACACGGCCGCATCATCGAGCGCGGCACGCACGAAGAGTTGCTCGCCCAGCACGGCGAGTACTGGCAGCTGGCGCATGGCTTAAAAGAGCTGGATTAACCCGTTCGAGCACGATGCTTTGATCCCTCCGTGCCCCTCACCTCGCCTCAAACCATCACAACATTCGACGCTTTTTGCCAAAATCGGGAAATGCATCGAATGTTGTGATGGTTTTTCTGCCACTCGACCGGGTGGAATCGCTTTCTTGCGCACGAAGGTGTGCGGACCCGTGAGCAGGGGAATAAGGTTGGTTATCCGACTCCATTGGAGGGCTCATGGACCTGCCGATCGTCCTGTCCCATAAGACTGCCTGGCTGTACCACAACGTGGCGCGCCCGTCCGAGCCGCTCTCGCGAGCAAGCAGCCTATACGATGAGGACTCGCTTGCTAACGAGGCGGAGCCGACCGCGAGCCTGCCCAAATTGGGACTTGATGCCAAAGGGCTGAGGGCTTCAACGGCAGTTGGGATCGTTGCCGACTATCTGGTTTCGCTCGGTATTCCACGAGAAGAGCTCGATCATATCGACACGCTCGTCAACTTCGATTTTGAGCGCTCGACGCCGGCTGGATTTAGGTGCCACGTGTTTGGAGCGCCGGTACCTCCAGGCCATCTTATCGAGGTGGCAGAGGGCCTTCTGGTGGTTGATGAGGCCATGTGCTTTGTCCAAGCGGGTTCGTGGATGAGCGAACCCGAGCAGCTGGAATATGGCTACGAAATCTGCGCCCGATACCATTTGAATCATCTGTCGACAGGCGATTATATCGAGATGGGGCAGAGGTATACCGTTGCCGACTTGATTGCCTATTGCAATGAGAACCGATCTCGTCAGGGGGCTATACGCGCGGCCGCCGCGCTCAAGCGCGTACACGATGGCGCGCGATCTCCCATGGAGACGGCCACCGCAATCATGGTCGTAGCAAAACGTTCTCAAGGAGGGCTTGGATACGCCAAGGTCGAGCTCAACCATCGGGTCGATGTTCCCAACGAGTTCAAGTATCTCGCTAAGGCCGGGTATTTTGAGATTGACGTATATGCGCCTGCAAGCGGTACGGGGATTGAATACAACGGTTCGGACCATCTTGATAAACAGCGCAGCGCGTCGGATGCGGAGCGTATGACCGTGCTGAGCGCGCTGGGCTTTAGGATGATCGTCCTCACCGGGACTCAGTTTGCCCACCAGCTGCAATTGCACCGGGCGATGAACGCCATCGCGCTCGCTATGGGCCTCAAGTGCGACCGAAGCGAGACATTCCAGAAACGTCAGAACGACCTGCGAGAATTCGTGATTCGGCACTGGGACGGTGGCCTTTAGGGGTGTTTTGGTCCTTCTACGGGGTACCGTGGGCAGGCAGACCATCACAACATTCGACGTTTTTCGCTAAAAACGGGAAAAGCATCGAATGTTGTGATGGTTTGTATGTTGAGGATGGGCTTGGAAAGACCGTTTTGCTCGAAGCGACCTGTCCTGTCGTACGGGTGTCGGCATGATTCTCGCGTGGGGTATTATGTTTTCCGAAGAATAAAACGCCGTGTGAGGGGAGGGCCGCGTGGACGGGCACGTGCAACATGACGGCTTTGGCCGCGATATCAACTACCTGCGCATTGCCGTTACCGACAAGTGCAATTTCCGCTGCATCTATTGCATGCCGGCCGATGGCGTGGCGCCCCGCGCGCACGACGAGCTGCTCAGCGCCGAGGAAATCGCCCGCTTTGTGCGCCTGGTGGCGGGGGAGGGCATTCGCCGCGTGCGCCTGACGGGCGGCGAGCCGCTGGTCAGCCGCCGCATCATCCCGCTCATTCGCGACATCCGCGCGATTCCGCAGATCGAGGACATCTCGCTCACCACCAACGGCGCCCTGCTGCCCAAGCTGGCACCGCAGCTCAAGGATGCCGGGCTTAACCGCGTCAACATTTCGCTCGACACGCTCGATCCTACGCTCTTTGGAAAGATCACGCGCCTGGGCCGACTCGAGCAGACCATGGCTGGCATCGACGCGGCGCTGGCTTGGGGCTTTGAGCCCGTTAAGGTCAACTGTGTTGTTGTGCGCCGGCTCAACCAGGATGTGACGGCCCTCGCGCGGCTCACGCTCGACCGCCCCATCCACCTGCGCTTTATCGAATACATGCCCATTGGCGACGAACACACGAGCTCGCATTGCGCTGTGGACCCGCATGCGCCCGCGCTCAATCCCGAGCTGTGGGACGCGAGCGATACCGTGCCGAGCGACGAGCTGCGGGCGCGCATCAATGCCGGGGCCGCCGCGGCGGGACTGGGCGAGCTCGAGCCGCTCGACATCAATGACGCTCCTGCCGGCGCGGGCCCTGCGCGCTATTGGCACTTTCCGGGCGCGGCGGGAACGGTCGGCTTTATTAGTGCTATGTCCAACCATTTTTGTGCGAATTGTAACCGTCTGCGCCTGACGGCCGATGGCAACGTGCGTCCGTGCCTGTTCAGCGATGCCGAGTATTCGGTGCGTGAGGCGCTGCGCCGTGGTGATGATATGCAGGTACTTTCGATTTGGCGCGATGCCGTGGCCCACAAACCGCAGGAACACGCGATAATTGAGGGCACGCAACGATTTATGTCCCAAATCGGAGGATGATCATATGGCCAAGAGCAGGTACGCCGATGCCACCAAGGCCGCTCGCAGGGCCGCGATGTCTGCCCACAAAGTCACGGCTGCGGCGAATGCTGGTAACGCCGACGCGTCCGCGCAGCCGTCTGCCAGCGCTGCCACCGAGCCCGCCCGCGACGCCCGTCGTGACGAGTTGACGCACGTGGACGCCAAGGGCGAGGTACGCATGGTTGACGTGTCCGACAAGGCCGAGACCCATCGCATTGCCATCGCCGAGGGTACCATCCTCATGCATCCCGAGACGCAGGCCATGGTGCTGCAGGACCGCGCCAAAAAGGGCGACGTGCTTGCCTGCGCGCGCGTGGCGGGCATCATGGCCATCAAACGCACGAGCGACATCATCCCCATGTGCCATCCGCTGCTCATTACCAAGAGCAAGTGCGACATTGCGCCCATCGCTCCGGCGGGGACGCCGGCCGAGGACGTGCCCGAGGGCTGGGCGCCGGCGCGCGCGGACGGGCAGGTTGGCTTTCACGTACTGGTTACGGCCGGCGTGACGGGCAAGACGGGTATCGAGATGGAGGCCCTGACCGGCGCGAGTGCCGCGTGTCTGACCATCTACGACATGTGCAAGGCCGTCGATCGCGGCATGGAGATCGTCGACGTGCGCCTGCTGCACAAGGAGGGCGGCCGCTCGGGCATGTGGGATCGTGCCGAGCGTCAGGCCGCTGCTGTTGAGGCCGTGGCCGCTGACGGTGCCACACTCACAAGCGCGCCCGTCGCCGTCGCGCCCGTAGCTCCTACTCCGGCTGTCCCCGCGATCGCGTTTATCGGCTACCAAAACTCGGGCAAGACCACGCTCGTCGAGAAGGTCATTGCCGAGCTCACCCGCCGCGGCCTGCGCGTGGGTTCGCTCAAGCATCACGGGCACCACGGCTTTGATATCGATGTGCCCGCTAAGGACACCTGGCGTCATCACCAGGCCGGATCCAAGCACGTGGGCCTCATCTGCGCCACGCGCTGGGCGGAGTACGCCGACACGCGTGAGGAGGACGAGATGCCCGCGCGCGAGCTGCTGTCGCGTTACAACGATGTCGACGTGGTGATCATCGAGGGCTACAAGACCGAGGGCTTCGACAACATCGTCGTCGCGCGCTCCGGTGTCGACCGTCTGCGCGGCAAGAGCTCGCTCGACCTGGTCGACGGTCACACGCTGGCCCTTGCCTGCAACGAAGCCCTGGCGCGTCAGGCCTTCGACGCCGGCTTTGCGACCCGAGCCATCAACATCAACGACGCCCGAGCCATCTGCGATCTCATCCAAGACCACCTTCAGGCTTGACGCTGCGCCGGCCCCAAGCACCCCATCTCGCCCCTCAAGCCGTCGCTCGCGTACCAAAGTACGCGTCGCTCCTCTTTCGGGGCGACCTGGGGCACTTGGAACCGGCTCGCTGCGCTGCCATGGCAGGTTTTATCTGGGCAAACGTCACTTCCACCACAAGGGGGGCGGGCACCTTTGTGGTGGATTTTGCTTTGCAGTAAAAACCATCACAACATTCAGCGAAAATCGCGATTTTGCCGAAAAACGTCGAATGTTGTGATGGTTTGCGCCCCGGGCCAGGCCATCCTGCGAGTCCGGCCACCACAAAGGGGCCAGGCACCTTTGTGGTGGTTTTTGCTTTAGTAGATGTGTGGGACATGTCTTACAATCTACCAAGTAGTTCATGACGGGCGAAAAACGGAGAGAAGGGTCCTGATGCGTCCTTAATGTTTCATGCGGATAGATTGATTTGACAGACGGTGGCGAATGCCCGCCGTCCGCATTCGTACGAAACAAGGAGTCTCCATGCTCGCCTCTCTTTTCTCAAAGCCTCAACCTTCGCTGTCCGTGCAGGCCAAACGCCTGGTGGCGATGCGCTTTCTCATCTACACCGGTTTTCAGACCAGCTACTTCATCGGCGTCATCGGAACGCTCACCTATGCAGACGATGCCTCGGTCGTGGCGACATCGCTGGCCGTCCTGTTTATGAACGTATTCGTGATCTTGGGATCCTTTGCGGGTGGCGCGGCGCTTGACGCCTGGGGCCCGCGCCGTCATTTCTTGCTGAGCATCGTGTGCACGTTGGCAACCGGCGCGGCGATCCTCGTTTTTGGCAGCGCGACCGGCATCGTCCTGCTCGGCGCGGTGCTCCTGGGCTTTGTGATGGGATTCGCCCAGCCCATCGCCACATCCTATCCAGCCTACCTCACTGACGATCCTGTCGAGCTCAAAGACATCAACTCCGCCATCGCCATGTTCTCCAACGTGAGCATTATCGTCGGCCCCACACTGGGCGGCTTTGTCGCGGCGGCTGCGTCGTCGCGCGCGGTGTTCGTGCTCATGATGATCTTTACAGTGTTGGCGCTCGTCGCTGGTTGGGGCTTTAGGCCGCAGACCAGCCATGTCGCCGGGGATGCGGATGCCGATTCGGCAGAGGAAGGGGAGCGTGCGGGACAAAGTCCCGATCCCAACGCATCTTCCCGCGCTACCTTCGCAGCCAGCATCAAGACGGTCTTCACCAACAGCGTCCTCGCCCTGCTGTTCTGCATTATTTTCCTTTCAAACTTTGGCTACGGTGCCTTCGATCCGCTGGAGTCGTTCTTCTACCGCGATGTCCTGCACGTCGGTGTCGAATGGATGGGTTGGCTCTCGTCGGCCAGCGGTGTGGGCGCGGTGCTGGGCGCCGTGGCCGCGCTCCGCTTGCCGCCGCACCTGGTCAACCTAAAAACGCTGCTCGTGGCGCTTATGTCCGTGGGTCTGGGAAGCCTGCTCTACGTGGGAACGCCGTACGTGGGCGTGGCCCTCGTCGGCCAGATTGCCCTGGGCGTGGCCTGGGGCGTCGTCAATCCGCTCCACAACACGATCGTGCAAACGACGGCTCCGCTCGAGCAGCTCGGTCGCGTCAACTCGGTCATGGGCTTTGGCAACATGTTCGCCGGCGTGGCCCCGCTGGCGATTGCCCCGTGGCTAGCAGCAACATTTGGCGTGCAACAGACACTCGTAGGCGCGGGCCTGGTCGTAACGGCAGTTCCCGCAGCGCTGCTGCTGTTTGGACGCGGGCATCTGGATCGTGCTGCAGAGCGGTAAAACCGTCACAACATTCGATGAAAATCGCGATTTTGCCGAAAAACGTCGAATGTTGTGATGGATTGCGCTGAGACCCGAGCACCACAAGCCACCACAAAGGGGACAGGCACCTTTGTGGTGGTTTTTGCTCCTGCGTGCCGTGCTCGCGCCTTGGTATACCATGTACTCCATTTCCAATCGCTTCCCACACCGCCACACTACCCAGAAAGGGCCCCATGGACGCCACCTTCGGCCACATCAAAGCCGTGTTCTGCGATATCGACGGCACGCTGCTCACAAGCGAGCACACGGTGTCCCCGCGCACCGTGGTCGCGATCCGCGCCCTGCGCGAGCGCGGCGTGCTCTTTGGCCTGTGCACCGGGCGCGACGCCCACGCGACCGAGGCTATGTACGAGCTCTGGGGCATCGACGGCCTGGTAGACGTGATGGTGGGCTGTGGCGGCGCCGAGGTCATCGACCGCGCGCACGGCATCAACGAGCTGAGCTACCCGCTGCCGGGCGAAACCATCGCGCGCATCTGCAAGCACATGGCGGACCTTCCGGCAACGCCCGTTTGCCCCCGAGACGGCGTGTTCTACGTTCCCGAGACCAATGCATGCGTCGAGCATCTATCGCGTGTCGACGGCGTGCCCTATAAGGTGGTCGATTTTGCCGAGTTCTTGCGCGAGCCGCAGCCCAAGGTGATGTTTACCATGGCGCCCGAGGTGATGCCGCAGGTCATCGAGCGCGCATCGACGTTCGCCGATGACACCGTTAAGGCGGCCGCCCTGCAAACCACGCAGCGCCTCTACGAGTTCATGGATCCGCGCGTGTCCAAGACGCGCGGCCTTGTGCGCGTGGCGGAGCTCAACGACATGGAGCTCCAGAACATCTGCGTGTTTGGCGATGCGGATAACGACACCTGCATGGTGGCCGACGCCGGCGTGGGCGTGGCCATGGCAAACGGCAGCGATGCCACCCGCGCCGCTGCGGACTTTGTAACCGCCAGCAACGACGAAGACGGCATCGCGATCTTTATCGAGGAGCATCTGCTGTAGCGCTGGGGGAGAATCACCGCAAAGGGGACAGGCACCTTTGTGGTGGTTCGATCAGGCGTCCCGGCAACCGATTGCCGGGACGCTTTTTTGTCCCGTGGCGAATCGATGCGGTGAACAAACGACCACTCACAGCCAAATATCGACCGTTCACAGATTGAGTGGGTTAAAACAAAATGTTGTGCAAATAACAACAGAGTGTTATTTACCTCTATTTGCCAACAATTCTACCTGTGGTTTTCTAAAACTGAAAAATCGAATAACACTGCATAAGTTGAACAAATGTCAAGAAATAAGACTCTGAGAAAAGAAATTGATTGAAATGGGCTTTTCGTTGTTTAAACAATGAGTAATAATATGCATATTGAGCGCGAGCAATTATAGGTTGTGCGCCCAAGGTTAATTTGTGAAAGAGCAAGATCGCAGTCTCTTGGGGGGAGGCATCGATGGCGGCAAATTCGGATAAATCTAAGCAGAACAATAAAGCGGCACATCGTGTACTAGCAGGTGTTTTGTGCGGAGCTTCCGTTTTGAGCCTGGTGCTGTCGCTCGTTATGCCCCCGATCTCGCAGGCCATCGCCAACGACGCCCAGACAGTTTCTGCCGAGGAAACTGTAATGGGGGGGGGTTCCTCAAGTGAGTCCGCTGCTGTAGGTAACACCAGCGAGGATGCCGAAAACCAGAATAGCGACGAGACCGATGGCGGCGAGTCTGGCTCTTCAAATAGTGTTGAGCAGGCTCAGAGTGCGAATGCGGCTTCAGCGGGAGCGACGGCCACCGTGAAGCCGGGAATTTACGTTCCCACGTCTATCGGTATCGGTACGAATATCAATGTCTCAACCCCTGATCCCGGCGTGGCCACCTACGTTGGCCGCGACATGTACATCGGTGGCAAGCCGAGCGATAAGCCGAGCGACGGCACTATCGATCTTGATGCGGACAACGCCCCCACCGGCTCATATGCCGCTGAGGCGGAGGGCCTTACCGTGGTCCGTGGCAAGCTTGCCATGAATCCACTCAAAGAGAGCTGGCCCTATAATAATAGTGGCGGCGCTGGTTTCCGCTTTGGCACCGTTGGTTTTGGTTCCCAGTTCCGTCCTGTCTACGGCAGCACCGTGCTTGCGGTCGCCGGAATCGACAGTGCGATCACCAAAATGAGCGTTGGTTACAACGGCAACTTGCCGGGGGCGACTACCGTTGGCGCTTGGAACAAAGGCGCTTGGGTCGGACAGCAGAGACCTTTTGAGGGCGCGACTCCTTCCGGCTTTGCCTACACCGCGCAAATCGCAGGCCCCATCACATACTGGCGCGATAGCGACTATAAACGCCAGTCTGTGGTGACAATGCAGGGTAATTGGTACGAGGGCTTGTCTGCTCTGGAAAGCACCCTGTTCAATAAAGCTGTTGATTTGACTAATGTCAACGGTAACGATTATTCGAGCTATAACGGTACAAATGGATACCTCTCGAAGCTATCGAAACAGCTCGACTCGTTTGAAGATACCGGCGAGGTGGATGTCAACGGCTTTGCAGAGCCTAATAGCAACTACGTCATCAACAAGTACAATAACGACGGAACAAGCTATACACTCAAATTCGATGGTAGCGACGATGGTAGCGGCAAGTCTGTTTCCGGTGCGCTCGATACCGGAATCCCGAGCAATAAGATTCGCAACACCGAGCGACTCATCACCTTTACCGGCGATGGAACTTCTATGCAACAGGTCTTCACCATCGCCGGTTCCGAGCTCTCCAACTGGAAGAATGGCGTCTACTACCGCGGCGTCGACTTTAAGTTCACCAATATCCCCGAAGGCGCATCCATTGTCGTGAACGTTACAGGTACTAATCCTGTCGAGTTCCACAACGGCTGGCGCTTCTGGTGGGGAGATACAGAAATATCTCGCGGTTACGAGAGTCAGTACGCCAAGAAAGACCTTGACGCGAAATACTCGCTGGCTTCCCAGTCCATCATGTGGAACTTTGTCGATACGCAAAGCCTTACCATTCGGGGCGGCATCGCGGGAGAGGACCGCGCGGACTGGGGATACGGTGGCGCAACTACCGGTGCCAAGTGGACTGACGACGATCCTGCGGCGGCTATGATCGGATCGATTCTCGTTCCCAACGGAAGTTTCGACGACCATGTTACTACCAACGGCCGCGTTTATGTGGGCGTCGATTTCTCAATGAACAGCCCGAAGGTTGCCGCAGCATTTGGTGAGGGTAACTCGGCTTCCGTCATCGACATGGACCAGGAGCGTCACAACTTCCCGTGGTCTGGTTCGTATACACCGGACGGCTCTGCCATTGCGTGGAGCAAGGTCGACGCTGCGGACGCCAAACCGCTCGCGGGTTCCGAGTGGGCCATCTACGCGACCGAGAACGATGCGCAGAACAATGAGAACCGTATCGTCTCCATTGTGGATAACGGCACGAATGACTCCGATCCTACCGTTGGTACCATTCAGTTCAACTACCTGAACCAGAAGGCCAATATTGGCAACCCTGATGACAAGGACTACTTCACGTACTACATTCGTGAGACTAAGGCGCCGGAGGGCTACGAGCTTTCCAATACGATCTATACCTCGAAGATGTTCCACACGGGCGATGAGCTCAACCTTGTGGGCAACGTGGACACCAACGGCAACGAGATTTCCAGTCCGAAGAGAGCCATCGCCAACACCAAGACCACTGGTACAGTGTCTTGGACCAAGGTTGAGGACGGAGATGAGAAGCACGATCCGTTGCCTGGTTCCGAGTGGAAGCTTGCGAAACTGGGTGCCGATGGCTCGACCGAAGTGAAGTCCTGGACCGTGAGCGACCGGTCGAAGTTGAGCGACACCACGTGGGCCAATACCGACGCCACGGATGGCAAGTTCAAGCTTGAGGGCTTGCTGCCGGGCACGTACACGCTTGCTGAGACCCAGGCTCCGTTTGGCTACGAGAAGAACCCGACGGATTTTCGGTTCACGGTGAACACGGACGGTTCCGTCACGTGGGACAAGGACAAAAAGCCGTCTATCGACAAGAGCGGCAACGCGTACATCTCCGATACTCTCACCACCACGTCCGTGGAGATCCCGGTGACCAAATCGGTTCGAAACATGGATTGGCCGAAGGTCGACAAAGTCAACTATGTGCCGTTCGAGTTCAGCATTGAGGCTACGGGGGCAAATAGGGATAGCGCACCCATGCCCGATCCGAAGACTATTTCCGCCGCTCCCGCAGGCTCCACCAAGGTCAACGACATCGTGGCGAAATTTGGGGAGATCACGTTCTCCAAAGATCACCTCGCCACGGTCGATGCTTCAAACCCGACGGGGGAGAAGACCTACACCTACACGCTGAAGGAGGTCGCGCCCGCCACCGGTGCCGTCAATAAGCTCCGCTACTCCAAGGCCGAGTACCAGGTTGCCGTCACGGTGACGGCCGTCATGGTCGATGGTAAGTACACCGGCCTCACCACCTCCACCACGGTCACGCAGGTGAAGGACGACATGGGCAATACCGTGAGTAACACCATCGGCGAGGACGTCGCGCCCGACGCCATTCCCGCCTCCACCTTCACCAACGTGAAAGTCCTCACGGACCTCCCGCTCACCGGCGCGGGATGGACCGAGAACTCCATGCTCCTCGTGGGCGCCGGTCTCATGCTTCTGAGCGGCATCGCTGCGGGAGCGTATTGGTTCGCTACAAAGCGCCGCCAGGACGACCCGTCCGATGGCGCTGGTAGATAGATGTTTATGAATGTCGGGCTCATTTCTGAAAGGGGAATCATGAACCGATTCGTACAAAAGCTGATCGCCGGTGCTGCTGCCGTAGCGATCGCCGTAACCGGCCTGTTGGGCGGCGCGCCCGTGGCCAAGGCTGCGGATCCTGCACAGCCGACGGACGGCACCATCACTATCATCAACAACGATTCCGCTACGTATGACCATACGTTCGAGGGCTGGAGGCTCGCCACCCTGAAGAACGTTACCGTTACCGGTACGGGTGAGAATGCCTCTATCAACTTCGAGATCGATACCACTGACGAATTCGTTAACGTTATTGTCGAAGTCATGAGTGAGATGACCGTGGACGGCAAAAACGTTAAGACCGAGTACGAAACTGACGCTAACTACAACGGTAGCGTGACTGGTACCGAGGCAAACCCCATGGGCTACCTTATCGACAAGGTGTTTAAGACTGGTGGGAATGCTACTGTCGAAAACACTGAGACGCTGTGGAAGAATAGTTCCACTGCTCTCCGTGAATTCGCGACTAAGCTTTCCGCAAAGACCCTGACTTCCTCCGTGGCTGACAATCACAAGACGGATTTCAAGAGCGGTAATGCGACGACCGGCGCGAATGAGTGCAAGCAGGGTTTCTGGTTCCTGATGGACACGACCGCCGATCCGAAGGGCACCGTTAACGCAAATGCTATTGAGTCTCAGTCCATCCCGATGCTGCTTGCTACCAAGCTCGTTAACCCGACTGATCAGGATGCTCCTGACTACGCTGGCGCTACTGCGAACCTGGGCACCGTGACCCTTAAGGCCAACGAACCTTCCATCAACAAGGAGATCACCAAGGTCAACAAGGCTGATGCCGATTCCAAGACCAAGATGAACGCTCGTATCGGCGACACGATCACCTATACCCTTACCACCACGATTCCGGACTACACCGGCTACGTCGACGGCTCCCGCGTGCTGCAGCTTATCGATACCGCTGCTCACGGCCTGAAGGACGTTACGGTTACCAAGGTTAAGGTTGGCGACACCGAGCTTAATGAGGATGCTGACGCCGATAACAACGGCTACGTCCTGAAGCAGGACAAGAATCAGATCGATCCCTTGGACAACTGCAATAAGGCTGACGCTACTGTCACCACGGTTGACCTTGCTCACTACGTTAACACGAACGACAACATTGCCTCTGGCGCTACGGTTACCGTTACCTTGACCGCTGTTGTCGACTCCGATGCCGTTATTGCTGGCGTTGGTAACCCCAACACCGTTGAGCTTGCGTACTCTCGTACCCCGAGCGGCGAAAAGCACCAGGTTCCTGGCCCCACCGTTCGCGTGTACACCTATGACTTCAGCATCTATAAGACCAACATGGCCGGTGACACCGCGCTCTCTGGTGCTCAATTCGCCATTGCCCGCGTGGACAGCAATGCTGAGACCTTCATGACGCAGGACGCTGCGACCAAGGCCTGGAAGAATCTCACTACTGCCAAGCCCGCTGCCGATGCGGACGAGGGCGTGTTCACTACCAGCGCTGACGGCAAGATCGCCATGTCTGGTCTCCCTGCTGGCGAGTACCACGTCTACGAGATTAAGGCTCCTGATGGCTACACCAGCATCGGCCTTCCCGATTTCAAGTTCACCATCACCCCGACGTTTGATACCGCCGGCACGACGGTAACGTCCGTGGCGTACGAGAAGACGACCAATACCGACGGCAATCGCGTCTCCTTCGGTACGGGCGAAACCGCTTCTATGGCTCAGATCAAGAACGCCAAGAATCTCACCGAGCTGCCTATGACCGGTGACCTGGGCATCAAGGTCTTCGTTACTGTGGGTGTGCTGCTCATGGCTGCTGGCGCCGCCTTCGCCCTGAGTGCACGAATGCGCGCTTAATTCCCTAGCTTGATGACGCGGCGAGCGGGCGATCGTCGTCTCCTATCAGCGCCTGCGCGTCGCGTTCTCATCTTCCCTTTCGCCGCACCCCGTCGCGCTTGGACCCGCGGCGGGGTCGGTGCTTTGACCGCGCCCTCGCACCCACACCCCCGGAGGTGAACCACATGGAGGCAATCAAGCCCGTATCGACGATGCGCACGCCGAGCGGCGGTTCGAACCCGGCTTCCCCCAGCCGGCGTAAACCGCCCCTCGTCCTGCGCCTGCTTTCCCTTCTGTGCTTTGCCGCTGGCTTTGTTATCGTGGCCACGCCCCTCGTCCTGCGCGCTATTTCCCAGGCTGAGCAAACGGCCGCAGTTACCGCAGCCCAAAACACCGTGGATGGCTGGCCCTATCCGCAGGCGGAGGAGGCCCTCGCGGCCGCACACGCCTACAACGAGCAGCTGGCCGCCGGCGGTCAGGACGTCATCGGCGAGGTTGTGGACCCGTTCGGTAGCACCTCCGGCGCCTCCACCGCCTCTGGCTCTGAGGATTCCATCGCCTCGCAAGACACCACCTACCAGGGGCTTCTTAACGCGGGATCGGGCCTTATGTGCTCGGTGCGCATTCCTAAGATCGACGTGAACCTGCCCGTGTACCACGGCACCTCCACCGAGGTACTCGCCGCGGGCGCCGGCCACCTGTATGGAACGTCGCTTCCCGTGGGCGGCGCGAACACGCACGCCGTGCTTACCGGCCACCGCGGCGTGCCGGGCTCGCTCCTGTTCACGCGTCTGGACGAGCTGCAGGTTGGCGACTCGTTTTACATCGAGGTGATGGGCGAGGAGCTGGGTTACAAGATCGACCGCATAGACGTGATTACGCCCGACGACGATTCCAAGTTGCGCGTGACCGCCGGCGAGGACCGCGTGACGCTCATGACCTGCACGCCCTACGGCGTGAACTCGCACCGCCTGCTGGTATCGGGTGTGCGTGCAAGCATTCCGGATGAGGTTCCCGTGCCCGAGGAGGCGCAGGGCATCAACACCACCGCGGTGGCGCTGGGCGTTTTGGGCGCGCTGCTGGCGATTGTTGTGGGTCTCGTTGTGGCCGGGCACGTGCGCAAGAAGCGGCGCGCCGCGCAGCGTGCCGCCGTTGCCGCCGCGGTGACGTTGGACGCCGACGCGGCTGCTGGCGATGGCGGAAACGGGTGGACCGCGGGAGCCTCCAGGTTTGCGGCCCCCTTCGCCTCCTCTGCTTCAGCCTCCTCGGCTTCCCCCGATTCCGATGCTGATTCTCCCGAGTATCGCGGGCGACACCTGCGCTAGCGCCCGCGTCGGTGCTCAATATCGCTCGAAGTGTAGCGCCTTCGCTCGCTTCCTGGTCATTTGCCAGAACCGCGGCGCGATCCCGAACATGCCGTACGACGCGATGGTCGAGCTTCCTGCCTACATCGGCAAGAACGGCCCCGAGGTCATCTCGCGCGACAACATCCCGCTGTTCCAGCAGGGCCTCATGATGCAGCAACTCAACTCCGAGAAGCTCGTGGTCGAGGCGTGCATCGAGGGTTCGTATGAGAAGGCGCTCAAGGCGTTCACGCTCAACAAGACGGTCCCGTCCATGACGGTGGCCAAGGAGATTCTCGACGACATGATCGAGGCCAACAAGGATTTCTGGCCTGTGCTTAAGTAACGAGACCTTCGACGACGGCCCGACTGCGAACGGTTCGCAGCGGCCTTTGAGGTTCATAGGCTCCCCCTGGGGTACATCCCAGGGGGAGCCTCTCAGAAGCGCCCGAGGGGCGCTTTTTGTGTATATGGAGGCAAAAGGGATATGCAGTCTTTATATACGGCCTCCTTTTAGGAGGGTCGATTTCTCCGGTTGATTTCCAATCTCAGCTGAACACATTGAGCGGATAGGCCGTTTCCGCAGTTAGCCGAAAGCCCCCGGGGTCCCTCCCGGGCCCCGGGGCGGCATTTTCCCATTTGAAGGAACGGTGGAGATGTGTTTCGGTGGGTCCGGTGGCCATACTCCGCTCTCCGCCCGGCACCTCTTCCAAGGGAACCGACGAGGGCGCCGGCGCCCAGTATGTCTAAGAGAACGGTTCTTTGGGCAATACTGCTTATGATTTTACGACTGATGATAAGGGCGAAATCAGCGTCAAGGGCCTCGATGCTGGTGCCTACACGGTCGAGGAGACCCATACGCTCCCCGGCTATAACACCGTGCCCAAATTCACGTTCACCATTACTGCCACGGGTCTTAATCAGAACGAGGGCGAGAATACGTTGACGGTGACCACATCCAAGAATGGCTCTGGTCTCGTCACCAATTCCTCTTCTGGTGGCGGCACCGTTACCCTTACCGTCAAGAACAAGAAAGGCTCCGGCCTCCCGCTGACCGGTCTTAACGGCGTGACCTTCACTTGGATCGCTGGCAGCGCAGTGCTGTGCATCGGCGTGGCACACCTCATCCGCAGCCGTAAGCAGGCTGAGGAGTCCGAGCACGAGTAACGCTCGCTCACCCATCACTTTGGCAGGTGGGATGTGATGGCCATGAGACTTGCGGACACTTTTCTCGTCCATCTACGCTCTTGCTTTGCCATTCTCTTTTCGGGGCAAACTCCGCACTGGAGTTTGCCCCGTTTTTTTGGGACAACGCAGCCAGGCTCCATTGCTCGATGGATCAAGCGTATGAATATCGAACAGATGTTTGCAATTATTGCGTTTACCAGCTGCGGGTGCATACGCTCGCAGTAAAATGGCCTTGCGACGCATCCCGTGCGCGGGCGGCCGACGACTCGATCGGAGGTCCCCAAATGCTGAAATTCCTTAACGCGCTCGCCGCCCTTGCGGCGGTGGGCACGTTCGTCATCGCGTTTCTTGACTCGTATGAGGTTCGGTTTAAGGTCCGTAGGCGCACGCGCGGTGCGGACGGTAGAAGGCATTTGCGCCGCAACAAGCGCAAATAAGAATGCCCGGGGGTCGGATCCCGGGCATTTAACAAAAGCTGAAAACTAGGCCGCCCGCGCTCTCGTACACTTACGCGGGATGCGTCGTTTTCTATTGACATTGTATCCCGAATCGCCCCGCCGATCCGGGACATTCTGAAAACTCAAATGCGGGCTTATGCACGAAAGGAATCTCGTCAATTCCGAAAATTATGTATAATTCCAATATAAACTGGAATCAAACGAAAATGATGGAAATGAACGAAGCGCTAATCTACTTACAAGAAGCACTAGGCCTCTCCGCCAAGGCCAAAACTTGGCCTGGATCCACACGCTTGCCGCTGCATCTGCGGGCGGTTGAGGTCCGCGCTGTTGACGCAAACGGTTTTTCGTTTTTGCTTGCAAGTTTGCCTACTGGCGTCGGGCTTCCCGAGGCTAAGAGAGTCTATAGTCAGCTAGCCTTACGCGCGGAGACTCCTGTTGTCGTTTCGTTTCCTGATGCCGATGCACGTCAGCGCAAAGCATTGATCGCACAAGGGATTCCCTTTGTCTGCCCAGGTAGACAGGCTTTTCTTCCATTTATGGGCACAGCCTGCACGGAGAGGGGCGGTGCCCGGTTTCGCAATCGCGCGACCAAGATGTCACCCAACGCACAGGCTGCCGCAATCTGGGGAGTAGCCCAGGAGCCATATCGTCCCTATGACCTTTGTCGTGCGCTTGGGATTTCGGCAAGCCGCGCGAGTGAGGCCATAACCGAGCTTGTTGACAGGGGGCTCGCGAGGCGCGAGCGTCGCGAGCGACGTGTCGTCGTGTTCCCTGTTGCTGTTGATCTTTTGCTCAGTGAGCACATGGCAGAGCTCTCCTCGCCTGTCTCGAAGGTCTTTTTTGCAAGGAAGACGCCGCAGATCGACTGTCTTGTTGACGCCGGGGAGACGGCGCTCGCCGCGCGTTCGATGCTCGCTGCGCCGGGCATGGAACAAAAGGCCGTCTTAAGAAGTGCATGGCGTCAACTGAGCGACCTCGAAGTCGCAGACGGGGAGTTGCCGGATAACGAGACGGCGATGATCCAAGTATGGCGCTATGCGCCCGTGTTTGCCGACTCCTCCCGTGTCGACAACATTTCGCTTGCGCTATCTTTGGCGGCAATTGACGATGAGCGAATTCAGCTCGAAGTCGATCGAATGTTTGAAAGGGAATATCCATGGCAAGAAGCGCTGTAGAAGGCCTCCAAGAATTTCAGCAGCATATGCAAGAAGCTGCAGGATCGTATGCCCTTATCGGCGGCACGGCATGCGACTTTTGCTCGCGGAGGCGGGACTTCCGTTTAGGGCGACTCACGATTTTGATGTGGTAATTGTCGCCGATGACCGGTTGCCTCAGACGGCAGAAGCCATATGGACTTTGGTGCGTGATGGCGGTTACCGCTGCGGCTGGGGCGAAGGCAAAGGCTCATGTTTTTATCGGTTCACAGAGCCTAAGAGGCCGGGTTACCCCCATATGATCGAACTCTTCGCGAAGTGCCCCGACTTTCTAAAGGGTCGTGAGGGGATTGATGTGGCGCCAATTCACGTTGATGAAAACATAAGCAGTCTTTCGGCAATTTTGTTGGACGATGCTTACTACAGCTTGTTCCTTCAGGGAATTCGGACCGTAGGCGGCGTTTCGGTCCTGGGTACGGAATACATTGTCCCGTTCAAAGCGAAGGCGTATCTCGACCTAAAAGCTAGAAGGGAAGCGGGGGAGAACGTTGATTCGAAGAAGGTAAAAAAGCATAAACGCGATGCGCTGAGGCTTGCTCAGCTGCTTGGCGAGTCGGAAGGTGTCGACCTGCGCGGAGAACTGAAGGACGATATGATTGCGTTTGTTAAAGATTGTGAGGTGGGCGACGTCAATCTGAAACAGATCGGGGTTGCGGGCGCAACGATGGCGCAGTTGCTTGAGACGATGAAAGCAACATATGGCTTGATTGGTTGAGTGTGGTTACGTGGCCCGGACGGTGCAGTCTAGCTGCGTTGTCCGGCGCGGAAGCTCGCTAATCGGCTATTAGTTGTTTAGACAACCTGAGCTATAGAGGAGTGACCGGCGATGGTGCAGGGCGCCAAACATATGAAGAGCAATAACGCCGCGGCCAACGGCGGCTCAAGCCCTCAACCCAAACCTCAACCAAAGCCCAAGCGTCGTCGCAAGCGGCTGCCGCGCTGGGCCGACCGGCTCATCACCATCGTCATCATCCTTATTGGCGTGGGCCTTATGACCTGGCCGTGGATCTTGGACCGGCTCGAGGCCTCGGGCGTGTTCAACCAGATCAGCACGGTGTCCAGCACCGTGGACGCGCTGTCTGCCGAGGAGCGCGAGCGCATCCTGCTCCAGGCGCGCTCCTTTAACGAGCAGCTGGCGGGCGAGGCCACCGAGCTTCCCGCCGACCAGATCGAGCCCTACGCTCAGCAGCTCATCTTTGACCGCGACCCCATGATGAGCTGGGTCGAGATTCCCTCCATCGACGTGAGCATGCCCATCTACCACGGCACGAGCGAAGAAGTCCTTATGGCGGGCGTCGGCCACCTGGAGGGCACGAGCCTGCCGGTGGGCGGCACCTCGACGCATTGCGTGCTCACCGCGCACTCGGGCATGCGCAACCTGAGCATGTTCGACGACATCCACTCGCTGGAGCCCGGCGACCTGGTGTTGCTGCACACCATGAACAAGACGCTCGCCTACAAGATGGTGGACTCCGAGGTGGTGCTGCCCGAGGAGATGGAGTCGCTGGCCATCGAGCCCGGCGCCGACAAGGTGACGCTCGTCACCTGCACGCCCTACGGCGTGAACGACCATCGCCTGCTGGTGCATTGCGTGCGCACCAAGTACAGCAAGAAGGATGTCGACAAGCAAAAATCGCTGGCCGGCCGCCACTGGGGCAAGCGCGAGTTTGCCGTGCTCATCGTGGTCGTAGCCATTGTGCTGTTGCTGCTGGACATCGTGATCCACGCGGTTCGCAAACGCCGCAAGGCCAAGGCCTCGGCATAAGACATTCTTTAGAACCACCACAATGGGGACAGGCACCTTTGTGGTGGTCGGGACTTCCAAACCATCACAACATTCGATGAAAATCGCGATTTTGACGATAAGCGTCGAATGTTGTGATGGTTTTCGTTGCGGGCGGGACGGTCTTCGTTGCGGACGGTGCGGTTTCGCTGCAGAACCGACAGCCCGCCGCCTGCCAGCCCGCCGCCCTCGTTACGTTTTCGCTGCATTTGGGTAAAGCGCCTGCTCCAAGCGGCGTTGCCTTGTATACTAGAGCGGTTTATCTGTTATGCGGAAGGGAGCGCCTATGGCACTCAGCGAGAAAGACGTGTGCGGCATCGCCGAGTACGCAAAGATCGCACTGACCGATGACGAGCTCACCCAGATGACGTCCTACCTGAACGACGCCGTCCAGATGCTCGAGCCCGTCTTGCAATATGACTTACCCGACGTGGAGCCCACGTTCCATCCCATCGGAAGCCTGTCCAACGTGATGGGCGATGACCTGCGCGAGCCCGAGCGCGACCTGCCGCTCGACGTCGCGCTCGAAAACGCCGGCAGCGCGCGCGAGCGCTACTTCCGCGTGCCGTCCATTTTGGGAGAGGGGGAGAGCGAGTAATGGCGCAGAGCTTCGATTCCCTTACCGCCGCCCAGATCGCCGCAGGCGTTGCCGCCGGCGACTTTACCGCTACCGAGGTGGCCCAGGCATCCCTTGCCGCCATCGAGGCGCGCGAGGGCGGGGTCCAGGCATTCCTGCAGGTGGCGCCCGAGCTTGCGCTCGAGGCTGCTGCGCGCGTGGATGCCGACCGTGCCGCAGGCAAGCCGCTGCCCCCGCTTGCAGGCGTGCCGCTGGCCATTAAGGACAACATGAACCTCGTGGGCACGCACACCACCTGCGCTTCCCGCATGCTCGAGAACTACCAGAGTGTTTACACCGCCACCTGCGTCCAACGCATGCTCGACGCCGGCTGCCTGCCCATGGGCAAGGCTAACATGGACGAGTTTGCCTTTGGCAGCTCCACCGAGAGCTCGGCGTTCCATCGCACCAACAACCCCTGGGATACCGAGCGCGTGCCCGGCGGCTCCTCGGGCGGCTCCGCTGCAGCCGTCGCCGCGGGCGAAGTCGCGCTCTCACTGGGCTCGGACACCGGCGGCTCCATCCGCCAGCCGGCGTCGCTGTGCGGCGTGGTGGGCTTTAAGCCCACGTATGGCGCCGTGAGCCGTTACGGCGTGGTCGCCTTTGGCTCGTCGCTCGACCAGGTGGGCCCCTTTGGCCGCACGGTCGAGGACGTCGCGCTGGCCATGAACGCGCTTACCGGCGCGGGCCACGATCCGTACGACTGCACCAGCCAGGATTGCGCCGTCGACTTTACCGAGCATCTCAACGACAGCATCGAGGGCAAGCGCGTGGGCATCATCCCCGCGTTTATGGAGGCCGAGGGCCTGACGCCCGAGGTCAAGGCCGCTGTTCAGCGCGCCGCCCAGGAGCTGCAGAATCAGGGCGCCGAGCTGGTCGAGGTCGACCTGCCGCACCTGGACGCCGCCATCGCCGCCTACTACGTCATCGGCCCGGCCGAGGCGTTCTCCAACCTGGCCCGTTTTGACGGCATTCGCTACGGCTATCAGGAGGAGGGCTGCGCCAACCTGTCCGACCAGAGTTCGCTTTCGCGCGCCCACGGCTTTGGCGCCGAGGCCAAGCGCCGTCAGATGCTCGGCGCCTACCTGCTGAGCTCGGGCGTGTACGACAAGTACTACTACGCTGCGCAAAAGGCCCGCACGCTCATCACGCAGGACTACGACGCCGCGTATGCCAAGGTAGACACCATCCTCATGCCCGCCTCGCCGCGCACGGCCTTTAAGTTTGGCGAGATCAGCGACCCCACGCAGATGTACCTCTCCGACCTGTACACCATTTCGCTCAACATCTGCGGCAACGGTGGCATCTCGGTGCCGCTGGGCCTGGGCGAGGATACTCAACTGCCCGTTTCTGCCCAGCTGGTTGGTCCGGCGTTTAAGGACCGTCAGCTGCTCACGTTTGCCCGCGCCCTGGAGCGCGGCTTTTCCGATGCCGCCACGGGTGCGCCCGCACTTTCCGTCGCGCCCGATTTTGCCGGGAAGGGAGGCGAGCTGTAATGAAGGAGCTTTCCGAGGTCCTGCAGGATTGGGAGGCCGTGATCGGCCTGGAGATCCACACCGAGCTCACCGCAGTCGATACCAAGATGTTCTGCAACTGCAAGCTCAGCCACGATGACGAGCCCAACGCCAACGTGTGCCCGGTGTGCCTGGGCCTGCCCGGCGCCCTGCCGGTGCCCAACAAGCGCGCCATCGAGAGCATCGTCAAGGCCGGCCTCGCCACCAACTGCGAGATCCAGCGCCACTCGATGTTCTACCGCAAGCACTACTTTTATCCCGATATGGCCAAGAACTTCCAGACCACGCAGGGTCCGGTCGCCTTTGCCATGTACGGTCACCTGGACCTGGATGTGACCGGTCGCGGTGCCGCCGAGCGCCCCGACTGCGCGTTTGGCGAGGCCGAGGCCCAGAGCCTGGCGAGCGCTTCGGCCAACGCCGAGGGCCTGTCCACGTCCATGACGTCGACCATGCGCGAGGGCAACCAGCGCGCCGGCCACCTGGCCAGCTACGATGCGTCCAACCTGCAGATGCCCGAGCGTCGCGAGGACGGTTCCTACGCGGTGCCCATCCGCATTCTGCGCATCCACATGGAGGAGGACGCCGCCAAGATGGTCCACGTGGGTGGCGCCGAGGGCCGCATTACCGCTGCGGCCGAGTCGCTCGTCGACTACAACCGCTGCGGCACGCCGCTGATTGAGCTCGTCACCGAGCCCGACCTGCGCACGCCCGAGGAGGCTCGCCTGTTTATGGAGAAGCTCCGTCGCATCTTTGTGACGCTGGGCATTTCGGACTGCTCCATGGAGAAGGGCTCCATGCGCTGCGACGGCAACGTGTCGCTGCGCCGTCGCGGCGAGACTAAGCTGGGCACCAAGACCGAGCTCAAGAACCTCAACTCGTTTAAGAGTCTGCATGACGGCCTTGCCTACGAGATCTGCCGCCAGGCCGAGGTGCTCGAGGAGGGCGGCATCATCTATCAGGAGACCCGCCACTGGGAGCCCAGCCGCAAGCGCACCGTGGTCATGCGCGTTAAGGAGACGGCAGACGACTATCGTCTGTTCCCCGATCCCGATCTGGCGCCGTTCGATCTGGACGACGAGTTCATCGACCGCTGCCGTGGCGAGATCCCTGAGCTGCCCGATGCCAAGCGCGTCCGTTTTGAGGCCGACTTTGGCATCAAGGCGGCCGATGCCGAGCAGATTGCCGGCGACCCGGAGTTTGCCGAGTTCTTTGAGGCCGCCGCTGCCGGCATGGCTGGCAAGGAGGCCCAGACGGTCGCAAACCTGCTGGTGAACGAGATGATCGCCTACCTTAAGGGCGCGGGTGTGTCGCTCGCCGAGTCCGGTATCGCGCCGGCTCAAGTGGCAGCGCTGGCCAAGCTGCTGGCGACCGATGCCATCAGCTCCAACCAGGCGCACGAGGTCTTTGAGGCCATGGCCCAGACCGGTGACGATCCCAACAAGATCGTCGACGAGCGCGGTATGCGTCAGGTGAGCGATGCCGGCGCGCTGAAGCCGATCGTGGACGAAGTGCTGGCAAACTGTGCCGATCAGGCGCAGCAGTATCGTGACGGCAACCAGAAGGTCATCGGCTTTTTGGTGGGCCAGTGCATGAAGGCGAGCCGCGGCAAGGGCAACCCGAAGCTCTTCAACGAGTTGCTGAGAACGTCGCTCTCGTAAGCGGGAACCGAGAGGCCGGGCACAGGGCCTTGCCTCTCAATTTCGGACAGTCCTGACTCACGACGGAGGCGCCACTGGCGCCTCCTGTTCGTGCGGAACTCATTGAGAGGCAAGGCCCTGCGCCCGGCCCCTCGGTTCCGTGACGACTCGGCCGTTCGGGTCAGGTGGGCTGGATTGAATTTGGTGAATGAGGGCGCCGTTGGCGCCCTCATTCTTTATATATGTTGGGAGCGCCAGGTGGTGGGGGTGGTGCCGGTGTATTGTTTGAAGGCTTGGGCGAAGGCGGCTTGCTGAGGGTAGCCTAGACGCTCTGCCACCTGCGCTATCGTAAGCGAGCTATCTGCCAAAAGGTCCTGCGCCCGCTCCATGCGACGCCTTCGTATGTAGGCGCCCAGGGACTCGCCAGTTTGGGCCTTAAAGGTGGCGCATAGTTTGGAGCGGCTTGTGTAGAGCCTCTCGGCCACCTCGTTGATACCCACATGTCTGCCTTTGTCGAGCGCGCGCTCAATCATTGCCGTTGCTTCTTCGGCAATGGTTATGCTAACGCGTGTGTCTGCCGCCTGCCGAGCCTGCTTGTGGGCCGCGCGCGAACAGGCGAGCTCCGCGACCATGGTCTCCACGATGCCCTGCATATAGACGTGTCCGCCTACGGTGCGGGCACGGTCCTCGTTAATCCGGCGCAGCGTGTGGCAGATGGCAGACGTCGCTTCCTCGTGCCATGACTCGGCAAACGCCTCAAAGATTCCCGCGAACTCGGTGGGATAGCGGTGCTCCAGTTCGTCAAAATATCCAGGCAAAAAGAGCACCGAGCGCGAGTGATAAAGCTCCCCCGCAAACAGCGGGCTTAATTCCTCGCCACAGCTATCTTGGATAAAGCTGCAAACGGCGTTGTTTGGCCACGGTCCATGCAATGGTTTGAGGTTCGCGGGCGTTATGCCAGCCTCGGGCATGCATGTAAGCGTGGGCGCGCTGACTTCGCTCACGCAGGCGTATGGCTCGGGTGTGTATTCGGCCAGGTACATATCGTGCGTCGGGGTTATGAAATGCTCCATGACGATGCAGGCAGGGGAGAGAGGCATGATCCATGCGCGGCCGTGCGCCCGGTCGTTTGCCACCTCGCCGGTAAAGACGGCGCCCTTGCCGGTAAGCTCCAGGCCAAACTGCTCAAATTGCGGTGCGTAGAGCTCGGTTATGTCGGTCGCTGCCCGCCGTATTTGCAAAAGCGTTCCTTTCCTTTGCGGAAACGTCCACGCCTGGCTTGATTGTGAGCCATGGCTAACACATCAATGATAAGTTCATTACGGTTAACTCTCAAGCCGCTAGAAAGGAATCTCATGGCAAAGGGATCAAAAAAGGAGGGCGGCGGCATCGGCGAGCTGCTCGCGTATGCCGGCGACCGCAAATTCCTAACGTATTTGGGCATGGCGCTCTCGGCGCTCTCACAGCTGCTGAGCTTTGGCCCGTACGTCTGCATCTGGTTTGTCGCGCGAGACCTTATCGCCGTGGCGCCTAACTGGAGCGAAGCCACCGATATCGCGATGTATGGCTGGTGGGCCGTTGGTTTTGCCTTGGCAAGCATCGTAGTTTATTTCGTGGGGCTCATGTGCACGCACCTGTCTGCGTTTCGCTGCGCGTCCAATATCCGCAAGACTACGAGCGAGCACCTGCTTAAGCTGCCGCTTGGATACTTTGACACGCACGCCACCGGTGAGCTGCGTCGTGTTGTAGACGGATGCGCCGCCTCCACCGAGACTCTGCTCGCACATATGCTGCCCGATATCGCAGGCGCCGCCGCCATGGTCGTGGGCTTGCTCGTGCTGCTTCTCGCGCTTGATTGGCGTTTGGGGGCGGCATGCCTAATCTCGGTCGTCGTTTCGCTTGGTGCCATGGCCGCCATGATGGGCGGCAAGGGCGGCGAGTTTATGAAGGCCTATATGGAAGCGCTGGTCAAGATGAACAAGACCGGCACCGAATACGTACGCGGAATTCCCGTGGTCAAGGTGTTTCAGCAGACGGTCTACTCCTTTAAGGCCTTCCACGATGCGATCGCCGAATACGCCGACATGGCACAAAGCTATGCGGGCACGTTCTGCCGAGGTCCGCAGGTACTCAACCTTACCGCGCTCAATGGTCTTGTGACATTCCTGTTGCCCGTGGCGTTGCTGTTGGCGCCGGGCGAGACGGACTTCGCGCATTTTATGGCCAACTTCACGTTTTACGCGATATTTTCGGCCGTGGTGCCGACGGCCATGACCAAGCTCATGTTTGTGGGCGAGGCCTCTCAGATGAGTGCCGATTCGCTGGCCCGCATCCGAAGCGTGATGGATTCCAAGCAGCTCTCCGTGCCCGCCCAACCCAAGCACCCTGCCGGCGGCGACGTGCGATTTGAGGACGTAAGCTTTACGTACGAGGGTGCCGAGGCACCTGCCGTTAGCCATGTGAGCTTTAGCGTTTACGCTGGTAGCACCCTCGCCCTGGTGGGTCCCTCGGGTGGCGGTAAGTCAACCTGCGCAAGCCTGATCCCGCGTTTTTGGGATGTCTCCTCGGGTCGAGTGCTCATAGGCGGTGTGGACGTTCGCGATATGGATCCGCACGAGCTTATGGACCAGGTCGCCTTCGTGTTCCAAACCAACCAGCTGTTCCGGCAAACACTTGCCGATAACGTGCGCGCCTCCAAGCCTACGGCCACTGACGACGAAGTGCGTGCGGCCCTCTCCGCAGCTCAGTGCGACGACATTGTGGCCAAGCTCCCACAGGGCATCAATACCATGCTCGGTGCCGGCGGAGCATATCTTTCGGGCGGCGAGGTCCAGCGCGTGGCACTCGCCCGCGCGATCCTTAAAGACGCGCCTATCGTGGTGCTCGATGAGGCCACGGCGTTTGCCGATCCCGAGAACGAGGCGCTCATCCAGCGCGCCTTTAGCAAGCTGGCGGCGGGTCGCACGGTCATTATGATCGCGCATCGACTCTCGACTGTAGTGGGCGCAGACCAAATCGTGGTGCTCAACCAGGGCAGCGTGCAGGAGTCGGGTACCCATGCCGAGTTGCTGTCCCAAGAGGGTCTGTATGCCAAGATGTGGGCCGAGTACGAGCAAGCCGCGAGCTGGAAGATTACTGCTGCGAGCGCGGATACCGCCGTCACGAAGGGAGGCGAGGCCTAAATGTTCGCCTCATTCCAAAAGAAGTATTTCCTATCCGATAAAGGCGTCGCCGGCGTAACACGCGGCATTTTCTGGACCACGCTCACCAATCTCATTACCATGGCCGGCATGGGCCTTTTATTCCTGGTTATGGCCGGCTTTGTCGAGCATCTCGCCAGCGGGGCTGACCTGCCGGATGCCCTGCCGATCGTGGGCGGCCTCCTGGTCTTTTTCGTGATGCTCTTTGCCTCTAACTGGCAGCAGTATTACTACACCTACTGCATTTTTTACGAGGAGTGCGGCAAGCAGCGTATGGAGATCGCCGAGCGCTTGCGCAAACTGCCGCTGTCGTTTTTTGGTCGTCGTGATCTGGCCGATTTAACCGAGACCATCATGGGCGACGTTCAGGCCATGGAGCACGCCTACAGCCACGTGCTGGGAGAGCTTTGGGGTGCCATCATCGCAAGCGCCATTGTGTTCGTGGCGTCGCTGTTCTTTTGCTGGCAGCTGGCGATCGCGGCGTTTTGGAGCGTTCCCGTGGCCTTTGCCGTGCTGTATCTAACACGCGGTCCCATGACCCCGGTGTTCGACCGCGTGCGTGCCGAGAAGGTCAAGGTTACCGAGGCAATTCAAGAGACGCTCGATTGCGTGCGCGAGATCCGCGCTACCAACCAGGAGACTCATTATCTTGAGGGACTCAACGCCGTGATCGATGCCGAGGAGCGCGAGACCACCAAGGGCGAGCTCGTTAACGGGCTTTTGGTCAACTCCGCCTTTGTCATCCTGCGTCTGGGCATTGCCACCACGTTGGTCACGGGCGCCGCGATGGTCGCCTCCGGGCAGGTCGACTTTTTGGTGTTGTTTGCCTTCCTGCTTATGGTGAGCCGTATCTATGCGCCCTTTGACCAGGCGTTAATGTTAATGTCCGAGCTGTTTGCCGCCGAGTCGTCTGCCAAGCGCATGCGTTCCATCATGGAAGAGCCTGTGGCGCGGGGCAGCGAGAAATTTGAGCCCGCGGGCCACGATGTGGTGTTCGATCACGTGGCATTTGGCTATGGTGCGGGCGAGGACGGACTCGCCGGCGAGAAAGTTCTTACCGATGTGAGCTTTACCGCCAAGGAAGGCGAGGTCACGGCACTGGTCGGTCCTTCGGGTTCCGGTAAGTCTACGGTGAGTCGCCTGGCCGCGCGCTTTTGGGATGCCACTGCGGGCAAGGTTACCGTGGGCGGTGTGGATGTTGCGAGCGTGGATCCCGAGGTACTCCTGCGCGACTACGCCATCGTGTTCCAAGACGTGCTGCTCTTTGACGACACGGTGATGGGAAACATCCGCCTCGGGCGTCGTGATGCCACCGATGAGGAAGTGCTTGCGGCCGCGCGTGCCGCCAACTGCGACGAGTTCGTGAACCGCATGCCGCAGGGCTACGACACCATGATCGGCGAGAACGGCTCCAAGCTCTCCGGTGGCGAGCGCCAGCGCATCTCCATCGCCCGCGCGCTGCTCAAAGACGCGCCCATCGTGCTGTTGGACGAGGCGACGGCAAGCTTGGATGTGGAGAACGAGACCGTGGTACAACAGGCACTCTCCCGTCTGCTTGCAGGTAAGACGGTTATCGTTATTGCCCACCGTATGCGTACGGTGGAAAATGCCGACAAGATCGTCGTGCTCAAGGATGGCGTGGTTGCCGAGCAGGGCACTCCGGCGCAGCTCAAGGCGGCAGGTGGAGAATTCGCCCGCATGGTTGCGCTGCAAAAGGAGGCGGCGGACTGGCAGCTGTAGGAATGTGACAAAGGGACAGTCCCTTTGTCACATTGAGTTCACCCCCATAGTTTCCAAAAGGTTAACTTTGGTTGACCGTAATAGTTCGACTAAACTAGTTTCAAAAGCGTACTCGAGCAAACTAATGAACTCGGGTGCTAAGGCACCATGCCGCGCTTGTGCGGCAAAAGGGAGAAGCAACATGAAGAAGTCGACGTTTAACACTCTGCTTGTCGGTGGCGGTTTTCTGCTTGGTACGGCCGGCATCAAGCTGCTCACCAGCGCTCCGGTAAAGAATGCCTGCGTGCAGGGTATCGCGTGCGGTATGCGCGTCAAGAACTGCTACCAGGACATGGTCGAGCAGGCCAAGGCCAATGTCGATGACATGGTTGCCGAGGCTGCCTACATCACCCAGAGCGAGGCCGCTGCTGACGAGGCAGCCGAGTAACGCTCCCAGGCACAAACTATGAGATTCTCGATTATTAGCGAGATCCCCGGCAGGACCCGTCTTCAATTGGCGGGTCCTGTGCCAGAGAGCGATCTCGATGCACTTCTTAAGCTTGGCGGCGACATCGATGGCGTGCACAAGGTGCGTGTGTATGGCCGCATTGGCCAGATGGCGCTGGAGTACGACGAGCCGCGCCGCGCAAGCGTGCTCGACGCCCTAGGCGCACTCGATGCTCAAGCTATCGCCGATGCCAAGTCGGGCTACGTGATGCAACTCGAGCCGCGCAAGCACAAACTCGTTATGGACTTGGCGACACTCGTCGGTGCCCATTACGCACGTCGCTGGTTCTTGCCGACGCCTCTGCGTGCGGTGTTTGTCGTGGCCGGTTACATGGCATTTTTGCGCGCTGCCCTTCATGAGCTCGCGCAGCCGCGCCTGACCGTTCCTGTGCTCGACGCTTCGGCCATCGGCATTTCGTTCGTCAAGCGTGATGTCGACACCGCGGGGCAGACGATGTTCCTGCTCAACGTGGGCGAGCTGCTCGAGGACTACACCCGTGCCATGAGCGAAAACGAGCTCATCAACTCGCTGCTCGACGTGCCCGACAAGGCGCAAAAGGTCGTCGGCGACACTGAGGTAAGCGTTGCCGCCACCGAGCTTGAACCCGGCGATTTGGTCGCCGTGCGCACCGGCATGTCCATCTGCATCGACGGCGTGGTCGAGCAGGGGAGCGCTATGGTCAACCAGGCGACCCTGACCGGCGAACCGTTGGCCGTCGAGCGCAGCGTGGGCGACGACGTGTTCGCCGGCACCGTCGTGGAAGACGGCAGCATCTTGGTGCGTGTGCGCGCCAATACGGCGCAAACCAAACTGCGCTCAATCGTCTCGCTCGTGCAGACGGCCGACTCGCTCAAGTCCGAGGGCCAGTCGCATATGGAGGACCTCGCCAACAAGATCGTCCCGTGGAACTTCCTGCTTGCGGGCCTGGTCGCGCTCACTACGCGCAGCCTTATCAAGACCTCGGCGGCGCTGATGGTCGACTACTCGTGCGCGCTCAAGCTCACGGGTTCCGTTGCCGTCATGACTGCCATGAGCGATGCTGCCAAGATGGGCGTCATGGTCAAGGGCGCAAAGTACTTTGAGTCGTTTGCCAAGGCCGACACCATTGTGTTTGATAAGACCGGCACGCTCACCGAGGCTCAGCCGCGTCTTGCCTGCGTGCTCACGACCGACGGCTGGAGCGAGGACGAGGTCCTGCGCCTTTCCGCTTGCTTGGAGGAGCATTTCCCTCATCCGGTAGCACGCGCCGTGGTCAATGCGGCACGTGAGCGTGGACTCGAGCACCGCGAGCGTCACGCTGCTGTCGAGTATATTGTGGCGCACGGTATCGCTTCGTCCATTGAAGGGCGTCGCGCCATCATCGGTTCCGCGCACTTTGTATTTGAGGATGAGAGCGCGCAGCTCGAGTCCGACATTAAGGAGCAAATTGAGTCCCAGATGCAGGGCCTGTCGCCGCTGTATCTGGCGGTCGACGGCACGGTCGTGGGCGTGCTCGGCATCGAGGATCCGCTTAAGCCCGGGGTCCGTGAAGCCATCGCCGACCTGCATGCGCTGGGCGTCAAACATGTCGTTATGCTCACGGGCGATTCTGAACGCACGGCCGAGCGCATTGCGCGCGAGGCGGGTGTCGATGAGTTTAAGGCCGAGCTGCTGCCCGAGGACAAGTACGCCTATGTGGAGCGCATTAAGGGCGAGGGGCGCCACGTTGCCATGGTGGGCGACGGCGTCAACGATTCGCCGGCGCTCGGTTTGGCCGACGTGGGGCTGGCAATGGGCGGTGGAAGCGACATCGCCAAGGAGGTCGCCGATATCATCCTGACCGATACAGATCTGGCCGCGATCGTGCGCCTGCGCCGTATGAGCCAGGGTCTCATCGACCGTCTGACGAGCTCCTACTCTAAGGTGATGCTCACCAACTCAGCACTCTTGGCACTGGGCATTACCGGCATGATCACTCCACAGACGTCGTCGCTGCTGCACAACGGCTCAACGATCGCCTACAGCCTGGGCAACGCAAAGGCGTACCTGCATTAGCAGACGTGTTCGCCCACGTTATCTGGCCTGCGCCCAGACGGCATCGGTGTCGTCTGGGCGCAGGCCTTTTGCATTTGACCATTTGCTAGCTTCTCTATATAGTGTTGCTAGCGGTGCTAGCATTTGAAGGGAGCGGGATCAACGTGGGTGCTGTTAGCGGCATGGCGCAGGTGAACGTTCGCGTGGATCGCCAGGTCAAGAACCGTGCCGAGGAAGCGCTGCGGCTTTCGGGCAGGTCATTGCCCGAGCTCATCAAAAAGGTGGTGGCCAAGGTCGCGCAGGGTGGCGGGCAGTGCGAGGAAGTGCTTGCGGCCGTCGACGACCGGCAGCAGACCGTCGCGCCCGATACTCCGTTCGCTGCATCATGGGCGGCGGCAGACCGGCTTTATGCAGATCTGGGCATCACTACGTCGCCCGTATCCGACGATCGCGATTGGGACGCAATCTATTCCGACGCCATGGATGAGCATTATCGCCAAAAGGGGATGATCCAGTGAGTGGGGCGCCTCTTAAGATCATGGTGGACGCCAACGTATGGGTTGATTCGTTTTGTGTTGACCATGCCGAGTCGCTTGCCGCGCGTGCGTTTATTGGGCAGGCGACGGAGACGGGGGCGTTGCTGTTCTTTCCGGTTCATATCGCTAAGGACGTGCTGTACGTTGTCCAACACGAGCTGAAGCGTAGCGTTCTTGCCAGCGGGGGAGCGCTCGACGAGGCATCTGCCCGCGCGATTGGCAATGCAGCGTTGGCGTTTGTTCGGAACATGACCGAAAACGCTATGGCCGTGGGCGCTGATGCATCCGATCTGTGGCTAGCCGACAAATATCTGACGCTCCATCGCGATTACGAGGACAACTTGGTACTCGCTGCATGCAAACGCGCCCAGGTTGATTACTTGGTGACCAACGATCGTAAGCTGCTCGAACATGCCGATCTTGCAGCAAAGACACCTCGTCAAATGATGCCGATTCTTGCTTTGGCCGAGCGTGGTGGCGCGGCTATCGGTTGACACGAACTGTTTGCGGGCCTCTTGGACGACGACGCGCCAAGGGACCCGCGCCTGCTATTTACAAAAGCTCGGCCTTGATGGCGGGACTTTCTGCGAGCTGCTCGGCTGCCTTTTCGTCGGGGCTGTCGAGTGCTGCCAGGCTGCGGTAGACCCACTCGTTGACCTGGGTGTTCTTGACGCCTGCGGCCTGCATAAGGGCGCCTATCTCGCGGATTGCTGCGAGCAGATCGGCTTTGGGACCCGCGAGCTCGACCTCGATGTCGTGGTAGGCGGCCACGCCGCGGTTCTCACTCACGTGGTCGATAAAGCCCTCGACGGTCTCAAGCTGCTGGGCGAGAGCTGCATCATCGTCAGCGTCCAGCGCGACGAGTGCGTTCGATACCGTGAGAGCGGGATGTCCGCAGGGGACAAAGCTTTCGATGACATCCATAGCTTCGGTAATGGTTGAGCCTAGGCCTGCGAGGGCATTGACGAGTTGCTGCTTGGTATCCATAACGGTCCTTTCGACGGGTCAATTTTGCTTGGCGAAAATATACGTGACGCGATCAGTAGCAAAAGTGCGAAGTGCGGCGCACATTGGGGTCTTCACAGCTCGTGCATAGAACAGCTGTCTGCCTTTAGAACGTGGTAAGATAGCTATCCACGAGCGGGGTTCACCCCGCGTGTTCCTTGAAAAGTCGACGGTTATCGGGTGTTTGCAGACCCGATACCATCCAGACTTTCCCGACATTCGGGGGCGACTGGTTTCGACACGATAGCTCTGAGAGAGGAAGCAAGCCGAGGTCTCCTCGCCTCGTTAAACAGGGGTACCGTCAAATTGAATTGACAACAACTCTTCTTTTGAGCCTATGGCTCTCGCTGCTTAGTTTATAGCGGCGCGTCAACCCGGTGATTTCCCCGACACCGGCGCGACGTCATTTTAGGGGAATGCTCCTGCGCACGTAATCGGTATGGCGCAGGCTAAGACCGAACCGGTTAGGACGCCGCGAGCGTGTCGCTGCGCGCAAAGCGTCCGAGACTAAACCAGCGACTGAGCTTGGAGATGCCAATCAGGGGGCTTTCGTGGACCGGAGTTCGATTCTCCGCGCCTCCACCAACTGTTCAGTAGGCGAACACATACGCGTGTTCGTCGTTAGGCGGGCGTTCGTATTGCTCGTCAGATAGAAAGAAGCCGCTCCATACGGGGCGGCTTCTTTGCGTTCTAGGCCTGCGGCATGATCTCCTGCTCGCCGTCCTCGTCCATGTACGGCATGAGGAACACGCCGTCCTGCTCGGTGGTAAGCAGCAGGTACTCGCGGTTGTGCTCGTCGCACACGATTTCCTGGCCGATGCCCTCGGGCAGGTCGTATATGGGGCCGTCCGTGCGGGCTTGCCTCACGGTCACGTCTTGCGCTCCCATGGCCTGCGACGCGCAGCTGGCGGCGGCCAGGACGATGAACAGCAGGACGACCGCCGCGAGGATGGGGCCGCACCCGCCGTTGCGCTCCTCGTCTGCGGGGCTCGGGTACGGCATGGCCTATCCCACCTTCACCAGATAGTCGTCGGCCTCTGGCTTGCCCGTGGCCTTGCCCACGGCGATGTAGCGCGTTGCGCCGCTGTAGCCCGTGTATCGGCCCCACACGTAGCCGTCGGCGATCTTGTACCAGTTATCCAGCGTCACGGTCTCGCCGCTGGAATAGTGCGCCACCTCGGTGCCGCCCAGGCCGGGGGCGTCGCGCACGCGCAGGTAGTCCACAGTGCAGCGGTAGGTGCCGCCGAAGTTTTCGGTCGTTTCCTGCTGCGCAGGCTGCGGCTGCGGGACGGCTGCGGGGGCGCTTCCAGCAGTGATGCCGAAGCATTCCAGGTAGATGCGCGCCAGCTCGTCCAGGTTGCCGTTGAACTTCTCGCGGTCGCCGTCGTTGTCGATGAAGCCGTTCTCGCACAGGCGGTAGTTGATGCCGCGCGCGGCGGCTCGGTTCGGGTTCGCGAGGTCGGAACGGCGCACCAGCTTCTCGGAGCGCCCGGGCATGAACGCCGCCAGCTTGTCGGCCAGCGCATTGTCGTACTCGTCAGGCTCAAAGCCCTCCTTGATGATGACGTGCGCGCCGTGGGCCGTGGCGATGCCGCTGGCGTCCATGTGCAGCTCCACCACTGGCGCGTCGGTGCTCAGGCGGTTAAGCCCGCCGTCGGCGTACCAGTTGCGGGACGTATCGCCCAGCTCGACCTCGGAACCGCCCAGTTCCTTGATTCGCTGGCCCAGGGCGCGAACGCGCTCGGCCTCGGTGCAGCCGCCTGCGCAGCAGCCGGGGTCGCCAGCGCCGTGGCCGCAGATGATGAACAGTTTAGCCATTGCCTACTCCTTCCCGCCTACGGTCACGCCCAACAGGGCGTCGAGCCACTTGGATGTGATGCCCACCGACTTGAACAGCGTGTAGGCCGCCTGCACGCCGCCTACCACGGCGAAGGCGCACGTGACCCATGCGCCCGGGTCTGCGGGCACGCCGCCCACGAAGCCGGTCACGACGCCCGCCAGGAGCGAGCAGCCCAGCGCCAGGATGCGCGCGGCCTTGCCGGTCATGGCCTCGGTCTTGATCAGCTGCACCGCGAACGGCACGGCGAAAGACAGCACGATGGCTGCGATTGCTTGCATTTCTGTCATTTCGGATTCCTTTCTATCGAGCCGATTCCTTGTAGAGCAGGTCAACGCGGTCGGCGATGTGGTCGACCTTCGCCGCCATGCCCTGGCTGCGCGCCTGGCTGTTCGCCAGGTCGGCGTGCAGCACCTCGTTGGAGGTCACGACGGACTCCATGAGCGCCTTCATAGCCTCCATCAGCGCGTTGCTGCGCTCCATCTGCGCGGCGATGCGGCCCTCCATCTGGCTGCGCTCGCGGTCGCGCTGCGCCCGCTCGTTCACCTCGTCCTGCTTTCGCTCCTCGCGCTCGAGGTCGATGTTCGCCTTGCGCTCGTTCTGGGCCTTGAACTCTTCGAGGAACTGCTTGCCGAAGTACAGGACCACTAGGACGAGCAGCGCGCCGAAAAGCGACCCGGGGCCGTACGGCGCGAAGATTTCCAGCACGTCGGTCATTCGTTTTCTCACCTCCTCGAATCGCTGCCGCGATTGTCCGCGAGGTGTCGCCGGGCAAAAGAAAAGCGCCCCCGAAGGGGCGCTCGCTACTCCTGCGTCGCTTCCGGCTGGTCGGGCTCCATGGCTTCCAGCTCGTTGATGCGGTCGCGCCACGTCTGGCGCTGCGAGATGATCTCGGCCACCTCCTTGGCAGCTGCGGCGATGGCCGAGAGCAGGTCGGTGATGGACGATGCGGAGAAGATGCGCTCCACCGCCTTCATGACCTTGTAGTCGCTCTGCTCAAGCTGCTGTTTGTAGCCGTTGATCTCCCCGGCGATTTCCTGTTCCGTCATGGGTCGCTCCTTCCGTTGCTAGGGTAGGGGCATGTTCCCATCCGTGTCGCCTCCAGGTTTGGATTGCATTGAGCAACCCCCCCGCGGGATTTCCGAACAGGCTGCGGTACAGCGCGTCCATGGCCCGCACGCTGCGGTGCGCGTCCAGCCGCTTCATGCCTCCGCGCCAGCTCTGGTAGCTCCGCTCAACCTGCTCGGGGGTCATGATGCCGTCGGCGACCATGCGGGCCATCTTCTTCAGCTTGCGGCGCTCCCGCGTTATGGAGTCTCGGCACGGCTTCACGACTATGCGGCCCGTGTCCGTGTAGAAGATGCGCTTCTTCAGCCACGCGAACCCGCGCGTGAGCTTCGCCACGCGGGTCTTGCGCGGGTTCAGCTCGATGCCCAGCTCGGCGCATTTGCGCCCTATCAGCAGCAGGCACACCTGCAGGTAGTCCTTGGACTCGTGTATCAGGTAGAAGTCGTCCATATATCGACCGTAGGCCTCGGGGCGCAGCATCTCGATTACGTAGTGGTCGATGCGGTTGGGGTGCGCGACGGCGCATATCTGGTTCGGCTCGCTGCCCAGCCCCAGGCCCACATCGCCCTGCGCGTCTATCAGGCGGTGCTCCAAGGCGACCACGCGCGGATCGAGCAGTGCGTCGGCCACCTGCCGCTTGACGGGTTCGTGGGCTATGCGGGCGAAGTAATCTGAGAAGTCGCCCAAAAGGATGTATCCCTCGCGCCTGTGCCGCCGCCAGTGGTCGGCCAGGTGGCGCTTGAGCAGCTTCAGGGCGTAGTCGGTGCCGCGCCCCTTGATGTTGGCGGAGTTGGCCGTTATGAGTGTCGGGACTATCGCGGGTACGAGGGCGTTCTGAGAAAGCGACTTCTGAATCACTCGCTCTGGGAAGTGCACGGCGCTGATGTGGCGCAGCTTGCCGCGCTCCCACAGGTCGAAGCGGATGAAGCCCCGGCATATGTCGCGGCCCTCCAGAAGGTCGCGGCGGGACAGGACGGCGTTGCGCAGGTAGTCCTTCATGTACCGCTGCGTGGACGCCTTCCACATCACGCCGCGTGCGGCCTGCTTGGAAGCCTTGCACAGACTGTTGAGGTCGGCCACGGTCTCAAGCGTGCACGCCTTGACGCGCTCGGCCTTGGCCTTGGCCCGCTTCTCCTTGCGGCGCTTCCGGCGCGCCGCCCGCCTTTGCTCGGAGTTCACAGAAGGCACCCCGCGCGGCTTGCAATGTGGCTCTGGCAGCCGCTTGAGGTATGGCCATGAAACGCGGCGAAGCCACGGAGCGCCGCGCCATGCAAGCAGCGTCCGGCCACCCTCGCGGGGTGCGTATTTACGGGCGCATGCCCGACGGTCGCGCCTTCCTTCCTCTTCGCGCTCTGCTTTCGGCCCTGGGGCCTACTCGGTCTGGCAATAAGGGAATCCGGGGCGGGGGCGAACCCAGACGTTCGTCGCCGAGTTGTAGTTGGCATTGCCGTTGTTGTTGACGTAGCACACGTTGGACGCGGAGCCCGACGCAACGGAACGCAGCCACCAATTGTACCGATAAACAAGGCGCGACCGCCGCCCATTATAGCGAACGCAGGCGCTCTAGCTCGGCCTCGGCCTCGGCTATGCGCTCCTCGGTGGACTTCTTGCCGGTCACCCGCACGTTCTTGCGCGCCCCCTTCAGCAGCTTGATCTCCTCCTCGACCATTCCCGCCAGCGCCTCGAAGCGGTTGGCGTTCACGGGCAGGCCGATATCCATGAGGCACTGCATGTCCAGCATAAGCTGCTCGCAGTCCGCTATGGCCAGCGTCAGGTAGCGTTTCCTCTCCAGCGCGTTGAACGAGGTGTTGGGGTAGAAGCAGTCGGCGCGGTTGACGTTGTACACGATGCTGCGCGCCGTCTCCACCGTGGGCACCGCGTTCAGCAGACGATAGGCCTTCGGAACCACGGAGGACGACGCCATCAGCTTGTTGACCTCCACGCGGATGGCGATTGCTTGAGTGAAGAACTTGTACTCGGAAACCTCGCGGTTGCGCTGGTAGACGCCGCTCACGTGCACCTCCTGGGGAAACTGGCGAAAAAAACGGCCCGCTTCGCGGGCGAGAGGCGACCGCGCAAGGCGGTCGCCTAAAAGCAGAGTATAGAGCACTCGGCAGGTTAGCCGACGAGGAAGCCGGGGCGGGGGCGAACCCAGACGTTGGTCGCCGAGGTGCAGGTGGCATTGCCGCTGTTGCTGACGCAGCACACGCCGGACGCGGAGCCCGACGCAACGGAACGCAGCCACCAAATGCACCGATTTCCATTGATGCGATGCGCGGTGTCCCTGAACAGGTCCCACTGGCAGTCGAAGCCGACGCTGTAGCCCTTGGTGCCCCACACCGGGCAGCCGTACACCTCCATCTCGGACAGCGAGAACACCTTGCCGATATCCTGCCAGCTCCACGAGTTGGAGTCGTTGAGCGCGCCGCTGGCGCTGTACCGCTCCTCCAGCAGGACGCGCTGGGTGAGCAGGTACTTGGTCAGGCCCTCGGGCAGGCACGCCTCGAAGGACGTCTCCCACGCCTTGAGGTTGCTGTTGGGGTAGGGGCATTTCTGGTCGGCGGTGCCCTGGTTCGTGTTGGTCGTGTTCCACATCAGGAAGCTGTCGTTGGCAACGCCGGTCGCGGTCTTGGCCACGGATACGGGAGCGGACGCCACGAACGCGATGTGGTGCCCCTTGCTGTTGTCGCCGCAGTACAGGTACGGGTCGATATGGGCCAGGAGGAATCGCACGGACTGCTGGGCGGTGACGGCGGATGCGCTCACAAGCGGCACGTCCAGGTAGTCGCCCACGCGCAGGCCTGCGAAGTTCGCGGCGGCGATGCGCTTATGCAGCGCGTCGTACACGCTGCCGCTGCCGATCTCTCCCGCCAGGATGGTGGCGATGTTCTGCCCGCCGTACTTGCCGATTTGGCCCTGGCGGTTGTACTCGGCGTTGTTGAGCGCCGTCTGCGCGTTGCTGCGCGCGGTATCGTCGATGACCTCGTAGCCGATGCCGCCCACCGACAGGGTTTTCGCTTGTGCCATTTCGTTGCCTTTCTACTTGAGGTTGAGGGTTGTGCCGGACGCCGTGCAGGTGCTCCCGAACGTGATGGTGCTGCCAGATGCACTGGCCTTGGAGGCAGGGCAGTACACGGTTCCGTCGTCGTAGATGAACGCGTCCGTGGCGTCGGCCAGCTTGCCGTACAGGTCGGCTATCTGCTGCTTCTGCTTGGCCATGTCCGAGCTGCCCGCGCTGCCCTGCGCCACGCTGTTGGCTATCTGCAGGGCGATGTTTGCCGCCGCGTCGGCGTTCGAGGCCGCGCCGTTTGCCGCAGCCGTGGCGGCTTGCGAGGCCGTCTTCAGCTGCGACGCCTCGGTCACGCGGTCGCTTTCCGCCGTGGCTCGCTTCTTCTCGGCCTCTGCGCGCTTGGTTTCGGCGGTCTGGCGTGCCTTCTCGTTCGTGGCGCGCTGGTTTTCCGCGCTCGCGCGGGAGGCCTCGGCCTTCTGCATCTGCGCGTTCAGCGCGCTCACGTCGGCTAGCTGCCCTTCGAGGTTCGCGATGATCGCCTCCACCGCATCGACGTACGGGCCGGATATCTCGCCCGACGCGCTCGCCGAGGGCAGCACGTTCACCAGGACGTTCTCGGTGGTGGCGTCCAGCCCCGCCGCGTTCCGCACGCGCACGTAGCACACCTTGAGCAGCCCGGCCACGCCGAAGACGGCGGGGTCGACCGTCACGGTGGCCACGTTGTCGCTGATGCCAGTGAACTGCTGCTCCACGTAGGTGTGGTCGGGCTTCGCAGCCATGAGGTGCACCTTGCAGCCCGTCAGGGCCGCCTTCTTGTCGCCGTCGTAGATGGCGGCCTTCAGGACCTCGGCGCTGTCGCCCTGGTGCACGGTGATGACGGGCGGCGCTATGTTGGTCTTCTTGAGGTTGAGCGTAAGCTCGTGCGTTGCCATGCCTCATTCCTTTCCTTCGGCCGCAAGTGTCCGCGATATGTCGCCGGGCTGCGCTCTGTGGACCCCGCATATCTCCTCGTCGGTGAGCGCCGAGAAGTCCACGGCGTTGGCCTCGCCGCCTTCCGCGTCCATGACGGCCACGGGGCTGGACACGAGCGTGAAGCCACCCTTGCCGTCGAACTCGAACACGTCTTCCGATTCCACGATGGCCCGCGCCGTGGCCGGGTCGCTGATGCACTCGAACACCGGAAGCGCCTCGGGCGGCTTCGGCGCGCCGTCGAGCGCCTGCGGCGCTTCGGGCTGCTGCACAAGGTGGTAGAACATTCCGTTTCCTCTCTCGCTGGTCTAGTTTCCCGTGATGCTGCTCATGCCGGTGATGATTCCGTTCACCACGTTGATGGTGCCCCACGTCCAGTTGTTGCCGTTGTTGGTGATGCACCCGATGAACTGCGTGGAGCCCGTGTACCCGTAGGTGCCGCCGCTGCTCGGATTGGTTCCTATGGCGAACTTCGGGGCGAGTATCCTGGCGGTGCCCGACGACCCAATGTCTGCGCGGCTGCTATCCAGGTACACGTAGTTGTTGGAGTTCTCCTGCAGCTTCACGTACGCCGAGCCGCCCGCGTTGCTGTTGCCGCTCCTCATGTACAGCTGCTCGTCGGGATGGCTCATGTAGCCCGCGTAGTAGGGGGTCGTCAGCCACGTCTGGCGGTAGTAGCGGTTGACTGCCAGGAAGCCGTAGCCGCAGGCGGATATGCCCACGCCGTCGGTCGAGCTCGCCGTGGGGCTGTCCTTCGCGTGGACGGCCTCGATGGTGCAGTACTCGGTCGAGCCGTTCACGAACGACGCTCCCGGGTGGTTGTTCGTCGTCGTGCCGGTGGTGATGTAGTTGGTTGACGACGTGCCGACCATGTTGCAGCGGAACATGGAAGTGCCGCCCACCAGCACGGTGCCCGCGATGATGGAGCCGTTCTTGTCGTATATCTGGAAGCCGTTGGTGGCGTTGATATAGACCCTGTTGCCGTTGCTGTCGGTCATGAAGATGGAGCCGTCGCGCAGGTAGAAGGCCCCGCTGTCGAGGTCCCAGTACGAGTTCCCGCCTTTGATGCGGCCCGTGGTCAGCTCGTCGGCGGTCACGCCGTCGCCGGTTATGGCCGTGCGCCACTTCCACGCGCCGCTGGAGTACTTGGAGTTGGCCACGCCGATGATTCCGCCGCCTATCTTGACGCACTTGGTGGCGCTCTCGGGCTTTTTGTCGTACACCAGGATGCCTTGGCCGGGCTCCTCGTACACCCAGCCGCCCGTGGTGTTCACCTCGCTGTTGAGCATGTCAACGATCTTCTTGCGGATATCCGTCGGCAGCTGGTCGAGCTGTTTCTGCAGCCCATCCATCTCGCCCTCGGCGCTCGTCAGCCGTTCGTCCAGCTTACCCGTGACGCCTTCCAGGTACTCCTTGTTGGCCTCGTCTATCTTCTTGAGCACGCTCTCGCTTTGCTCTATCGACGTGTCGGTGTACAGGCGCAGCACCTCGTCCAGGTCAAGGTTGCCGTCGTCGGAGTACTTCTTCAGCGCCTCCTCCAGCGTGGTGTCCCCGTTGTCGGCGTACTCCTTGAGGGCCTTGTCCAGCTCGTCCCTTATCTGGTCGGTGTAGTCCTGGGCGGCGCCGCCGACCTCCTTGGCGTACGCCTTCTGGCGCTCCTCGGCGGCCACCAGGCTCTCGCCCCATTTGCCGGTCGATGCCTTGTTCGAGGCGTTCACGGCCTCGGTCACGGTCGCCCGGATGGTCGAGGCGGTGAACTTGGCGGCCGACTTCTGCGCGGCCATCAGCTCGGCGACCGTCTGGTAGTTGCCGAACGTGTAGGTGACCTCGCCGGGGCGCAGCTGGTCCTCCACCACCTTGGTGATGCGCGTGCACACGCGCAGCGGCGGGTCGTACACCTTGTCCACCACGGTCACCAGGTCGCCCTCGTCCGCGCCCTCGAAGCCCTCGCCGGCGCGCGCAAGCGCCACGGCGTCCACAGTGTAGGACACGGTGGGCACGCACGACTTCGCCAGCTGCGCCTCGGTGAGCTTCTTCAGCTCGGCGGCGTCCTCGCAGTCGGAGAACTCCACGTCGCCGAACACGTGCGCCTTGCCGCCCTTGCCGTCGGGCCGTCCCCAGCGCGCCAGCGCGTCGGCCGACCCCACCCAGTTCTGCCCGCCGTTCACGTCGCCGAAGGTCAGCTTGCGATCGTAACCGCCCGTCAGGTTGCCGTCCTCGTCGGCGGTCTGCAGGGACTTGCCGTAGCCGTACAGGGCGGTACACACGTTGCCCTCGTCCACGCTGCGCTTGACGCTCACGAGGTCCTTGGCGTAGGTGAAACGCTTGCCGTTGTCCTCGCCGACCTGCTTGGCCATGCACACGCGGCGTGCGGTCACCTTGGTGCCGCTCACCTGGATTTCGAACGACAGCTCGCCGCCCCAAGTGTCTGCCACGTCGTGGATGGCCGCCCATGCGTTGGTGTGGTAGAAGTTCGTGCCGGCCTGCCCGAGGTCGGCCACGGTTCCGACCTGCCAGCGCGAGGAGGACAGCGCCGAGGCCAGCGCGGCGTAGGCGCTCACGTCGTAGGGGCGCTTGTCCTCCAGGTAGTCGCCCAGGAGCTCGATTTGCGCCGAGGTCGGGCAGTAGTACGTGTAGAGGATGCCCGCGCTTGCGCGCTCCTCCTCCACGCCGTCCACGATGTTCTCGTGCCAGCGGCCCTTGAGGTCGCGCCACACCAGGCGGTCGCCCTTGTCCAGGCGCGCCAGCGTTGTGATGCTCAGGGCGTTCTCGCCGTTGACCTCGCGCGTGTCCTCGCACTCGAACAGCGTCTTGATGGGTCCCTTGTACGCCTCCCAGCGGTCGCATGCCCACAGAATCATCAGCCCACGTACCTTTCCGTCCACTGTACCGTCGCGGTGCCGCTGGACAGCTTGAGGCTATTGGCCCCCGGCTCCAGCGGGAAGAAGTCACTCTCGAAGGTCACGGGCGCGGGGCTGCCGTCCACCGTGGCCTGCGGGGCGGCCATGTCGATGACCACCGCGCTCGATGCCGTCACCGCCTTGTCGATCTGCACGAACTCGCCCGTGCCCATGTTCGTCAGCCGCAGCGCCGACGTGCTGCCGCCGGGCCTGACGGTCACGGTGGGGTAGGTGCGGAACGTCCCGCCCACCTGCACGCCCGAGGTGCCCGACACGGTTGCGCGCCCCTCGGCCCCGTAGGCCACGGGGTCGTATGCCGTGAACGTCAGCGTGGCCTCGCCGGTGTGCCACAACGTGTCGAGCGCGCCCGGCGAGGTCAGCACGGCCATGTAGCGCAGGCCCAGGTGCCTCTCGTCGTCCAGCCACAGCTCGGCCTCCTTGAGGCACAGCAGGCGCGAGGCCATGAGGCGGCGAAGGGCCGCCATGTCGTCGGCGGGGCGCGCCCTCCAGGCCGCCGCCACGTCTATCGTCAGGGGTTTCAGCTCTGCGCGCATGAAGCGCGAGCCGGGCTGCCCGGGCACGTCGCGCGTGGCGATTTCGTACTCGGGCAGCAGCGAGCGGGTCACGAGCCGGGTGTCGAACCACGGCGCGAAGTCGAAGCCGTTGTATATCATGCGAAGCACTCCTGCCGTTTGATTTCCTTGGCTATCTGGCGGGAGATTTTCTCGATGTCGGCCTCCTCCCGCACGGTCGCGTACAGGTTGATTGTCACGTTCGTGTCGCCATGGGCCGCGCCGCCCTTGCCGTCGAGCAGCTTGGCGATGCCCTCGGCCAGCGGGCGCGCGCCGCGCTCGTTGAACGGCACCACGCCCTCGGGGCCCGCCTCGCCGACGCCGATGACGCTGGGGCCGTTGAACACGCCGCCCTTGGCGTACCAGTCGATGCCGAAATGCGGCACGCTCGGCGGGGCGATGCTGAAGCTGCCGGAGATGGACAGGTGCGGCAGCTTCAGGTGGGGCAGCGACCACGAGAAGTTGAAGAACCCCTTGATGGAGTCGATGACGTTGCGCACGGTGTCGCGGGCGTTCTGTATCGGCGTCTCGATGGCGCTCTTGATGGAGTTCCACACGCTGCTCACGGTGTCCTTGGCGGCGTTGAACACGCTGGAGATCGTGTCGCGGATGCCGTTCACGATGCTGGATATGGTGGAGCTGATGCCGCCCCACACGCTCGACGCCGTGCTGCTCACGGCACCCCATATGGAGTCCCACACCGCCTGAATTGCCGACAGCACCGCCGATATGGTGGAGCTGATGGCATTGATGGCCGCGCCTATCGCCGAGCTGATGGCATCCCATATGCTGGAGGCGGTGGAGCTCACCGCGCCCCACACCGTGTCCCACACGCCCTGGATGACCAAAAGGGCCGCGCCTATCACGTCGCTGACGTACTGGATGTACGCGCTCACCGCGCCGTAGATGGCCTCCCATATGGCGCTGGCGGTGCCGCTGATGCCTTCCCACGTCGCGCCCCACCATTCGGAGAGCGCCGTCACCACGTCGGTGATGACCTGGCTCACCGCGTCGATGTAGCCTCCCACCGCGCCGCAGATCGCGTCCCATGCCGCCGTCAGCTGCTCGCCGAAGTTCTCCCAGATGAAGTTCCAGGGTATGAGCAGCGTCTCGATGGCCAGGTTCAGAATCTCGCCCAGCAGCATCACGGCGACCTGCACCACGTTGCAGATGCCGTCCCAGATGGACGAGGCGGTGCCGGCCAGGCCTTGGAAGAACCCGGCTATGGCGTCGATGGCCCCCTGCACCGTGGAGCATATGCCGTCCCACACGCCGCCCAGCGTCTCGCCGAGCTGCGAGAAGAACTCGCCGACGCTTTGGGCCACGTCGCCCGCCACCTGGGTGGCCACCTCGAACGCGGCGCACACGGCATCCCACACGGCGGTCACCGCGTCGCGGAACTCCTCGCAGTTGTTCCACAGCAGCACCACGGCGGCGATGATGGCCGCTATGGCCGCTACCACGGGGTGCGCGGCTATGAGCCCCAGCGCGCCGGTGCCCAGCTTGCCGACCACCTGGAAGGCCGCTCCGATTTTCGGCACGGTGTCCACGACGGTGCCGACCGTCGACAGCACGGGGCCTATGGCGGCCGCTATCGTGGCGATCGCCAGCACGGCGGTCTGGCCGCCCTCGCCGATGCCGGCGAACCACTCGGAGAACGACTTGACGACACCCGCCACGTTGGTGGCGATGTTGAGCAGTGGCTCGCCAAGCGGCTCGATGGAGCCCTGCAGCTCGCGCATGGCCTCCTGCGATTTCACGGCGAAGCTGTCGGAGGCGGCCTCCTGGGCCTGCTGCGCAGCGCCCGCCACGTCGCCGAAGCTGTCCTGCACGCCCGCCAGGGACTCGATCATGCCCATGGCATTGTCCTCGCCCAGCGAGGACCACAGGGTGGAGGCCAGCGCGGCCTTGTCGTACTCGTTTGGCATCTGCGTGAGGTCGCCCAGCACCGCCTGCAGCATGTCCTCGGCGGTGGCGCTGCCGTTCTTGAAGTTCTCGAAGACCTCCTGCGTGCCCTCGCTGAACGAGCCGATGGATTCCTCCATGCGGCCGTCGGACAGCGCCGTCAGGAACTCGTTGAGGTAGTCGCCCACCTTGTCCAGGTTGTACGCGCCGTTGGACGTGCCCGCTTCGAGCAGCGAGAAGTACTCGCTGGCGCTCATTCCCGCCTCGCCCCATCGCACGGAGTATTCGCTCAGGTTGTCGCCCAGCTCGTCGGTGTAGTTCAGGCCGCGCTGCATGCCCGCCGTCAGCAGGTCGCTGGCCTCGGTGGCGGACAGCCCGAAGCCCTCCATGAGGGCGTTGGTGCCGCGTATGGACTCGTTCACGTCTGCGCCGAAGGTGTCCGACAGCATGAGTGCGTTGGTGGTGACGGTCTGCAGGTCCTCGTCGGACACGTCGCGAAGGGTGGACTTGCACTGGATCAGCGCATCGTTGACCTCGTCCAGGGACTGGCCCCAGCCACCCTCGTATATGCGCTTGCCTATGCCGCTGAAACGCTCGGCCTCCTCGCCGGACACGCCGAACGCGGCGGCTATGCGGGCGTTGGCCTGCTCGTAGTCGCTGGCCACGCCGAATACGGCCTTGCCGGCGGCCACCACGGGCGCGGTCAGCGTCACCGTGGCGGCCGTGCCGGCCTTCTTGAACGAGGACGACAGCTTCGCGGCCTTCTCGTCGCCCTCGGTTATGTTCTTCCAGGAGATGCCCTGGAGGTCGCGCTCCAGGGCCTTGATGTTCTTGGATACGTCAACGGTGTCGAGCACCGCTTTGATGATGACGTTGCCGTCCATGCTCACCTCGTCGCTCTCTTGAGCGCGGCGAACACATCGCGCATCGCCGCGTCGCTTCCTTCCTCAGAGCCGTGTGAGCTGCGGCCTTTGCCGAGTTCGAACGCCTTGTGGGCGGCGTTCCAGGCCTCGACCTCCTGCCTGTTGTATTTGGTTGGCTTCGGCTTGGTCGCCGGGTTGCGGTAGTGGATGGCCGCGCCGAGCGGCGTGTCCTGCGGGCAGCCGCCCACGAGTGCCACGAACTCGGCAAAGCTGATGCGACCGCGCACCTCGTCCCACTCGATGCCGTAGGCCTGGCGGAAGCTGGTGCGTATGCGCGCCGCGTCCTCCTCCAAGTCCCACAGCGGGGTCTCGTGAGGGCGGTCGCCGGTCAGGTCGAGTCCGCACATGTCCCATACCGCCGCGTCGCGCATCCGCGCGAACTCGGCGGCGTCGTAGTCGCATGCGCACCACGCGTCCGCCCAGTCCACGAAGAACAGCGCCAGGAACTCGTCCCGGCGCTGGTCGTCGGACTTGCCCTCGTCGGTCAGCACCTCGATGACGCGGATGATCGTGAGCGCGTCGTCGCGCACCAGCACCTCCTCGCCGTTCCACGGGTAGCGCGTGGCGCTCGTGCCGTCGGGCAGCCGCACCCGCTCGGCCGTGAGCGCGGCTGGCAGCATTACTTGCCGCCCTTCTTCTTGCGCTTGGCCTTGGCGCGGCGCTGGGCGCGGTTGAGCGCCTGGACCTGATCGGCGCGCTCGCTGTATGCAAGGCCGCACGCCATCAGCTGCTCGCTGGTCGCGTGGCGCGCCAACATGTTGAGGAACGTGGCGAAGACCTCGCCCAGGATGCGGATGTTCTCCTCGGGCGCGATGGGGCCCTCGTCGCCGCCCATCCACGCGAGCAGCTGCTCCCAGCCCTCGGTGCCGATGAACGCCGAGATGGTGCGCTTCATGAGGCGGGCCTGCGCGGCGTTGGCCTCGGCCGCCTTCTCGGGGGTGTCGGCCTCGCGGGCCATCTGCTCGTTGGCCTGCGCGCGGTCGATGGCGTTGCCGACCTTGGCCAGGTACTCCTCGATGTGCTTGTCGTCGAACCACACGCGGAAGCGCGGCGTGTCGGGGTTCTCCTCGGGGTCCTCGAAGAACACGTCCTCGTACGCGCGGATGTTTTTCAGAAGTTCCATTTGTTGCCCCTTTCGTGAGCGGTGAGCGTCGGGCATAGAAAAGGGGCGCGGGCCGCTCACTAGCCCGCGCCCCCATGTCCAGGAGGTTATGTCTGGTGTCGCCTGCGGCTACTTCGCCGCCACGGTGACCTTCACCTGCGTGCAGATGCTCGGCTTGGACGCGCAGCGCACGGTGATGACCGCCTCGCCTGCGGCCACGCCCGTCACGTTGCCGTCGCTGTCGACGGTGGCCACGTCGGTGTTGCCCGATGCGAAGAAGCACTTGGCGTTCGCCTCGGCGGGCGTGACGGTCGGCGCGAGCTTCATGGACTTGCCCACGGCCGGGCCGGTCGGCGCGGTGCAGGTGACGCCCGTGGGCTGCTTGAGCTTGTTGGCGGGGATGTAGCGCATAGCGCCAGCGCCCGAGATTGTGCAGGAGAACGCGCCGGGGTCGGACGCCGCGCCCTGCTGCGAGCCGACGGTCAGGCCCAGGTAGGTGCAGTCGCCCTCCACCACGTCGCCGTTGGGGTCGGTGTGGCGGAAGTGGCCCGTGCGGCCCTCGCCGGTCTCAAGCGCCAGGCTGGCAACGAAGTCCTGCGCGGGGTCGCCGTAGCAGCGGTCGCCTGTGACCTCGTACTGCGGCTGCACGCTCTTCACCTTGTCGGTGGGAGTGCCGTAGCCGTCGTAGTAGTCCTTGGTCTCGGTGGTCTCGTTGGTGGTCGGCTTCACCTCGGTGATGCCGCGCGAGAAGATGGCCCACGTGGGGCTGGCCGCGTCTGGCGTGGTGTCGATCTCCAGCGCGCTCATGTAGTTGGGCGCGAAGCCCAGGTCTTGGTTCTTTGCCATCGTTATCCCTTCTCTATGGTTATGGTCGCTTTGATTCGGAACTCCCACAGGTACGGCCCGCCCTCCGGCGGCGTTATCTCCTGCGGCTCTGTGTACAGCGCCGCGCTGGTGAAGCCGTAGGAGCCGGTGGGCGAGGACAGGTCGGCCCCGTCCAACGCGTCGGCCAGGTCGTAGGCGTCGCCCATGGCCTTGGCCTCGGAGGTGTCCTTCACGATGACCTGTAGCACGTATCCCACGCGGCGGGTGCCGTCCATGTGGCGCACCACGTCGGTGGTGGGCATGGGCCGCAGCACCACCGCGTCGTCGTGGCCGCGCGAGGCAGCCAGGCGGGTGAGGAGCACCGGGCCGTAGCCCAGGGCCTCTATGGCGGCCTTCGCCGCCTCCATCACGTCCGGGGCCATGTCACGCCCCCTCGGTCAGGAGGTCGACGGCCAGGCGCTCCCAGTCCTCGCCGTGCGCTTCCTTCGCGGCCTTCGGCCAGTCGGCCTTGGCCCTCGGGTTCTTGCCGTGCTTGATGGAGCTGTCGGGCAGGTCGCGCACGTAGGCGGCGTAGTCGGCGTCCCATATGACGAGGCCCTGCCTGAAGTCGGAGGCGGCCTGCATGGAGTTGTGCATGCGCTTGGTGTCCTCTGGCGTGAACGCGTTCATGTCCTCGGCCACGCTCATGGCGAACTTCACCTGCTTGGCCTCCAGCTCCTTCGCGCTGAAACGCTTCATGAGCTTGGTCAGGTCGACCGTAACTGCTGCGGGCATGGCTACCTTACCTCCAGTTCCCAGTGGTGGGGACGGGTGCCGAACGCGCGGCGGGGCGTGCACCTCGCCACATTCATCCACTCGCCCCCGTCGATGCTCACGCGGCTGCCCACGGGCACGTCGAACATGCCGGGGCTGTCCGCGCCGTCTGCAATCACGAGGCCCTGCGCGCCGTCGCCCAGGGCGTACTCGCGCACGAGCCACGCCGAGACGGGCTCGAAGCGCACGCGGCGCACCTCGACGGGCTGCTCGAACTCGCCGCCGTAGCCGCCCTCCCTGGGCACCTTGACGATCATGGTGGAGGGCCGCGCCGAGCGCGGCACCCGCATCATCTGGTACCCCCGATGCCCGCGTAGAGCAGCGGCGTTCCAAGCAGCTCGCGGCGGACGGCGGCCTCCATGTCGCTGCGGTAGGTGCTGGCCCCTTCGGTACCGGGGTTCCACGAGAACGAGCCGACGGTAAAGCCGCCGCCCTCCATGATGCCGCCCGAGCACCCGTATGCGGCGTCGACCTCGCAGGCCGCCATGACCGCGCGCGCCCACTCCTCGGAGCCGTCCGGCTCGTTGGGGAAGATCAGGTCGCGCACGGCTGCCGTGGCGTGGGGGAGCGCCGCCTTGAACTCCTCGGCGGACAGCTCCCCGCGCCCGGCTGCCAGGTAGTCCTCGTGGGTCGGGGCTCTAGTTTCCATCGTCCTCGGCCGCCTCGGGCTTTTCCGCCTTGCCCTTGGCGGGCTGCTCGTCTGCGGCCTTCGCCTCGGGCTTTTCCGCCTTGCCCTTGGCGGGCTTGGCCTTCTTCGGGGCCTCCTTCTCGAAGGCCAGTCCAACTGTGCGCATGTCGCGCCTCCTTCCTACGCGGCCTTCATGCCTGCGGTGATGTAGTGCGCCAGGTTCTCGCGGACGCCGCACACGCCGTACTTGCGGTACTTGAACAGGTGGCCGAAGCCCTGCTGGTTGTCCTCGGCGTCGATGACCTTGCCGTGCGCGAAGTTCCAGCGCAGCACCACGGCGTCCTTGTGGACGATGAGGAAGTTCATGTCCACCGCGCCGGTGCCCTTCTTGTAGTGGCCGATCTCCTCGTCCTTGGTGGCGCCGTCCAAAAGGTCGATGGCGCTGTAGAAGCGGGACTGCGGCACCTTCACGATGGAGGAGAAGCCGTCCAGCGCCTCTCGGGACTTGGTGGTGTCCAGGTCCTTCACCATACCCAGCAGGGTGGGGGTGATGAACAGCACGCGGCCCTCTTCCGGCACCTCCTTCTCGTCCATATCGCACATGGCGGCGTTCAGGCCCTTGAGCATGTCCGCGCCGTCGGCGTAGGTCTTCTGCTCCTTGGTGATGCCGGTGCCTGCGCACAGCGTGGAGAACACGAACGCGTCTCCCTCGGGCACCACCTTGGTGCGGTTGAAGTGCGCGGCGGCGTTGCCGAACGCCAGGTTGAAGGACTGGGCGTCCACTTTCTGGTCGATTTCCAGGATGGTGCCGCGGTCGTAGTTGGCGCTGATGGGCTTCCAAGTCAGGGACGCGCCGCTGTTCTGCGGCAGTCGCCCGTTGGCCTGCACGTCGCCCAGGCCGCCCATGGAGTAGACGGGATAGTAGAACTCGCCCAGCTGCTCCATCTGCGCGATGTTGCCCTGCGGCGCGGCGCTCTCAAGCACTGCGGTCAGGGATTCCTTGCGGTACGCCTCCATGAGCACGTTCTCGTAGCCCTTGGGCAGTTCGATGCTGTTTGGCATGATTTACTCCTTTGAAGATTCGTCGGTGAGTCCGAAAGCTGCGCGGAAGTCGGCCAGGCCGTCGGAGCCTGCGCCGCCCTTGGGGTCGCCGCCCGCGCTCTCGCGGGGCTGGTCGGTGAACATGTAGGCGTTATCCTTCTTCAGGGCCTCGAAGTCGATGCCCGTGAGGTTGCCCTGCTCGTCCAGCTTCGCGTCAGCGATGTTCGGGATGATCGCGCGCGCCGCCTTGGCGTTGCGCACCCCCATCTGCGCCAGCTTGGTGTCGATGGCGAAGTCGCGGCGCATGTCGGCCTCGCGCTTCTCGGCGTCGGCCTTGTACGCCTCGTTGTCGGCCTTGGCCTTGTCGAGCGCGGCCTGCAGCTCCTCGGCGTTGCCCGCCTTGGAGGTGAACTCCTCGATCTGCTTGTCGCGCTGCTCCAGCTCGGCCTTGAGGGCCTTCACCTGCTCCTGGTACTCGTCGGTCTCGCGCTTGTACTTCGCGTAGGACACGACCTCCTTCGCCGGTTCGGTCTGCTGGTCGTTGTCGCCGCCCTCGTTGCCTTGGGGCTTGTTGTCGTCCGCCATCGCTTGCTCCTTCCGTGTTTGGTTTTCGCGCTTCCCTGCGCGCTTGGATGGCCCGCCGTTGTCGCCGCGGTCGCGTGCGGGGCCGTTGTCGCCGCCCCATCGCGTGACCGCATCTTCCCCGAGGTGTCGCCAGGCAAAAGAAAAGGCCGCCCGTGATGGGCGGCCTTGATGCCGTGCGTCTACTCGGTTGTCGCTTGGTCTACTTCATCAGCCCCGCGTCGCGCAGAACCTTGCGGGACTTGGAAAAAAGCTCCTCGCGCTCTTCTTTGGTCAGCTTTTCGGCGGCTTTCGACTCGGAGGCGCTGTCATCTATGACGAGCACCCAGTCCTCTGGCGTCACTTCTTTTTTGTCAGCCTGAACCATTTCGCTTCCTCGTTTCGCTCGTAGAGCATTTCGGTGGCAAGCTGGTCGATAACGTCGCCGCCCACGCTCGGGCACTCTCTTTTCGCCAGCTCTCGCAGCTCCTCGTACGCTTGTACGACGCTGCGGTCGTTCACCTTGATTTCGTAGATTGTACCATCGTGGCACGCCACCACCGAGCTGCGCACCCAGTCGTTTTCCGCCACCGTTCGAATGTCGGTCCACGACGGCGGCGAGCTCATGGGGTGGTTGTGGATCAGCACCACGCCGCCCTTGGTGCGCCTGCACGCCTCCACCTGCTTGGCGGTCAGGCCGCACGCCTGGCTCTTCAGGCCGTGCCCGAAGGTGTCGGTGACGCGCTCGCCCTTCTTCCACGACACGACGGACATGCGTTCGTAGCCCGTGCCGTCGCGGTCGCGCAGGATGCGGCGGCTCTCGGCGTACACGGCCTCGCTTGCGCGCTTCGGGATGGGAAGGGACGCCACCTTGTCGTGGTAGGCCCTGCCGTTCACGGCGCGGCGGCTCACGTCTGCGGCGGTGCCCGCGCCCTTGCCCGGCATGAACTTCTCGCGCACCCAGGTCTTGTCCGTGGCAAGCGGGTAGATGCGCTCCTTCGATTCCACGGTGGCCTCGCGCGTGCGCTCGCGGGACAGGTAGGGATGGGCGGCTATGTGCTCGCGCTGGCGCTTCTGCAGCTTGCCCAGGCGCAGGCGCTCCTTGGTGTTGTCGAGCCCGGCGGCCTCCAGGGCCGTTGCCTCGCGCTTGGCGGCGCGTATGCCGCGCTCAAGCTCGCGCTGCTTCTGCTCTGCCTGGTATCGCTCCTCGCGCTTCTCGTCGCCGCCATCGGGATCGCGCTCGTACCGCAGCTGCTGGCCCTCCACGTAGATGCCGAAGTCGTGCTTGCAGTTCGCGCCGCACAGGCCATCGACAGAGCCGTAGCCCGTCTCGCGGTAGAACGGCGGGTACTTCTTGGACTTGCCCGACAGACTGAACACGCGGCCCTGCCACTTGGTGTGGCTCTCGCGCGCCCCGCCGTGCGAGGAGGTCTGCACGAGGTCGTGCCCGGTCTCTTCAAGCAGCTCCAGCGTGTTGCGGCTGCCGGCCTGCACCGCCTGCGTGCGAATGTGGCGGCGCATGGCCACGTCCGCCTGCGCCCACGCCCCGCTCTTGTAGTCCACGACGGACACGCCGCGCCGCGCCAGCTTCAGCACGGCCTCGCGGGTGGCCTGCTCGTAGCCCGCCATGCCCGAGTTCACCCGAGCCACGGCCTGCGCCACGACTTCGAGGTAGGCGCGCTGCACGTTGGCGGGCATCTTCAGGTTGTCGCGGCTCACTACGTCCTGCACTCCCGCCGCCGTGGCCCGCGCTGAGTTGTGCAGCCTCCACTGCATCGTCTTGGACAGCGCGCCCATGGCCGTGCCCAGCGTGGCCAGGTCGGCCTCGGCGCTCTTGGCCACGGCCTCGGCCGCAGCCTTGGCAGCCTCGCGCGCGGCTCTGCGGCCCTCCTCGTTCATGGCCTTCTGCACGTCCTTGGCGGCAAGCGCCGCCTTGCGGGCGGCCTGCGAGTAGGCGCTGTCGCCCTCGAAGTCGATGGAGCCTATGAGCGCGGCGTAGATGCACACCAGGCGCAGGGTGTATTCGTCCATGGCCCCCTGCGCTGCGTCGGTGAAGTGCTCTATGTAGTCCGGCCCCAGCATCAGGCGAGCCCGTCGCCCAGCATGTCGAACGCGCCGCCCTGCTGCTCGGGCACGTTGGCCTTGGCCTCGTTGCTGGTCTCGCCGTAGAAGCGGCGGCGGTACTCCCACGGGGCCATGATGCCCGCGCCGACCTCGCTCATGGCCATCTCGCGCGCGCTCTGCGTGTCGCTGATGATGGAGTCGTCGAAGTCCACGGTGACGTCGCCGTAGGGCACGGCCTCGCCCTTGATGCTGCGGCACGCGTCGGCCATGCCGTTCACGAGGCGCACGATGGACTTGCGCAGGGCGTTCTCGTGCCGGTGGATGGATCGCATCAGCTGCGAGTTGTCGGCCGCCACCTCCTTGGCGGTCTTCAGGCCCGTGTGCGACTCCCAGGAGAAGTAGCCGTTGCCGAAGCCGCACGCCACCGACAGCAGGCGCAGGCCCGTGTTGATGGCGCTGGCGTTCTCGTCGGCCTTGAGGTCGCTCTGAACGGTCTGAATCTTGGCCGACCCCTCGTCGCCGGGGTTCATGCTGAAGATGGTGTCGTCGGCCTCGCCGAAGGCGTAGTAGGTCTTCGTGAGGCTGCCGTCCGGCCCCTTGTCGGTCTTGGACTCTATGAGGGTCTTGTCCACGAACGTGCGCGGGCGGCCCACGCGAATGTGGTCGAGCAGGGAGGTGGCGGCCTCGTCGACCACCTTCATGGCCCCCACGGCGTTGCAGTACACGCTCGCGCCCATCGCGCAGTAGTCGTAGAAGCGGTTCGACACGGCGGGGCGCACCAGCGCGAAAAGCGGGCGGGTGCAGCGCGTGTCCATGTCGGCGCTGATGCCCTCGACCGCCACCTGCTTGTGCGTCTTGGTGTCGAACAGCTGCGTGAGGATGTGGTAGGTGCCGCCCTTGAGCACGTGGGCCTGGCACTGGTCGTAGTCACGCCCGGCGACCTCCACGCGGCCCACGAACGCGCACTGCGTGCAGTCGTCGGCGCTCCACGTGAGCGGGACTATCTGCGTGGCGTCGTAGCGCACGATGCGCAGCTCGGCGTCGGGCGTGTAGGCGCTGTCGGTCACGCCTCGCGGCTCGATGACCCACGCGCCCGTGCCCATGGCGAACGCGCGGGCTATGAAGTCGGCGTTGTCCATGGCGAACGATGTGGGCGCGTCGCCGTCCTCTGTCGGCTGCGGCGCGGCCTGGCCGTCCTCGTGCCCCTCGTCGCCGACGCCGCCCGTCGCCTTGGGGTTGGCGAAGTAGCGCGCCATCCAGGCGCGGCGCTCGTCGCTCGTGCTGGAGATGATCGTGCTCTCGTTCATGAGCAGACTGGCCCACTCGTCGGCCACGAGCGCCGCCGGGTGCAGGCTGGCGCGCTCGCGCTTGTACACGCGGAAGCCGCGCCGCTCGCTGTAGTGGTACCAGCCGTTGTTCGCCGCGAACCAGCCGAACCAGACGCCCACCATGCCCTGCATGCGGGTGTCCGGCTGGTATCCCATGCGGCGCAGCCACGCCTCGGCGTAGCCCGTGTTGCCTCGCTTCTCCATCAGAGGTTGCTCCTTATCCACAGTCCTGCGGCGTAGCCCGCCGCGTCTATCGCGTCGTCGTTCACCTTCGGCAGTGTCTCGGTTATGTCGCCCTGCCCGTTCGACACGTACTCGAACTCGGGGAACTCCTTGGCGGCGAGCGGGCAGCGGTCGGGGTCGATGACTATGCGCGTAAGGTTCTGCATCCACCTGATGCGGCTCTTGGGCGCGTTCAGGCCCTGCTTGAGCGACTTCTGCGCGCCGATGCCCTGCTCCTGGTAGTAGAGGATCATGCCGCGCGCCGCGCTGTCGCACCACACGTCGGCGGCGGGGTCCTCGGCCGCCTGCAGCTTGGCCGCCACCAGCTCGGCGGTCTTGACGTCGATGGCCTCGGTTCCCTGGCGGCTCTCCTCGTCCAGCAGGTACAGCACGCGCTCGTTCTCGTCGTAGCCCGCCTCCATGAACACCCAGGGGTGCACGCTGCCCGCGTCCACGCCGAACGAGCGCAGGGCGATGGACGCGCGCTCCTCCGCGGTGATGGGGCGTATGTCCAGCAGCTCGTCGGGGAACACCTCGGAGCCCGTGCCGATGACCTCGCCGAGCCATTGCCAGCGGTAGGAGTCGGGCGTCTTGCGGCGGCTGCGCTCGGCCTCCGCCAGCGCCGCGGCGCTTATCCACTCGGGGTGCTCGTCTATGACGTCCAGGTACGTGGTGTGGCATATGAAGCGCCCGTCCTCGCCCGGGTGGGCCTCCAGGTCGCGCGCCTCCTTGTTCACCCAGTTGCGAGCCGAGCGGGGAGGGTTGTAGCTGTAGAACACCCAGAACATGTCGCCGCCGCGCAGGAACGTGGCCAGCACGCTGCGCACCTCGTCCATGCCGTCGAACTCGTCTACCTCCTCGAACCACACCACGGCGCAGTAGCCGGTGCGGAACTTCGCGGACTTCAGCTTCTTCGGCTTGTCGCATCCCACAAAGCGTATGACCTGCCCGGTGGGGCGGTACGTCACCTCCATGGGGGACAGGCCGAAGTCGAACAGGTGCGCCACGCCCAGCACGTCGCACGCCCAGCCTATCTGCTCGTACACGGACGTGCGCAGCGTGTTGCCGACCTTGCGCAGCACGACGGCGTTGGCCTCCGGGTTGAGCATGATCAGCAGCACGATGGCGATGGATATGAACGACGACTTGGTGGAGTTGCGCCCGCCCTTGAACCAGTAGTGCGTGAACTCGTGCGCCTTGATGGAGCGCCACACGCCGGCGAACACGGAGGCCACGACGTCCGAGAGCCTAACCGAGGTCGTCAACGATGGTCACCCCCGCCTCCGCCATGGCGGCCTTCGCGCCGTCCACGCCGAACATGTCGTTGAGCAGCTTCACGCTCTCGGTTATGGCCAGGCGCGCGTCGCCGTTGATGCTGCCCTCGGCCGCCTGGCGGCGGAAGATGGGCAGCGCGCCGTCCAGCACCTCGAACAGCGGGGCGGCCGCGTCCTGCAGCTCCCAGCGGCAGTCCTTGGCGGCCGCGTCGCGGATTTCCTGGATTCTGTGCGCGATTCGTGGGTCGCGCATCAGCTTGGAGGCGGCGCAGCTTATCGAGTTGTAGTTCATGCGCTTGCAGTCGTAGGCCGCGCGGTACGCGTCCTGCTGCTTGGCGCGGGGCTTGGCCATCTCGCGGGCGAACGCCTCCTGCTTCGCCGTGAGCGGCTTGTCCTTCTTGGGCACCTGCGGCCTCCTTCCTGATTAGTTTCGCGCTAGCCAAGCGACGCGATCTCATCGCGCTCGCGCGGCGAAAGCGCGAAACGCTCTGCGGCTGCACGCTCTGATATGAGGTAGCCGCTGCCGTATATCGCCTTGTTCTGCACGCGCTGCGCATCGAGCGCCCTCGTGAAGCTGCACTCCTGCGGCCCCACGCGGAAGTCGATGCCGTACTTGGAGTAGCGCGCCAGCATGGGCGCGGTCAGTACCTCGTCCGGGTACTCGTACTTCGGCAGCGCCTTGGCCTTCTCGCGGCGCAGGCGCTCTATCGCGGCATCCAGCTCGGAGCGCAGGTCGGGCGCGCTGCGAGCCTGGGCGGGGTCGAGGTTGGTCACGAACGACGTGTTGACGCTTGCGCCGTTGGCGTACGTCACGCCGACGCCCGTCACGACCTTGCAGCAGTTGCGGATGCCCATGCACGTCAGGGTGGGGGCGAACAGGAAGAAGCCCACGCCGCGCTCCTGGTAGTGCTTGACGATCTTGCTCAGGATGGAGAACGGCGGGTTGTCCACCACCGTGCAGCCCTGCGGGTACTCCTCGCGCTCGTAGTCGCCGCCCGGATAGAACGGGCGCGCCACCTTCGCCAGGTCGAACCCGTACTCCCGGTGCGCCCACCGCAGCACGCAGTCGTACACCTCGGGCGGGGTGTAGCAGTCGTCCGTCGTCCTTTTCGGCTCGAACTTTGCCGTGAACTCCTCGTATGTCTCGCCTCTCGCCATGCGTCTCCTATCTCTCGGCCCATATGGTCGCAAGCGTGTCGCCGGGCACGGAAAAGGCCGCCCCGAAGGACGGCCCTCTGCCTGTTTCCGTATTCGGTTACCCCTATCCGCACGCCGCCACGGCCATGGCCATGAGCCCGAGCGCCAGCGCCCTTATGGCGTAGATGGCCGCCGCGTCTATGGCGATTGCCGCCGCTATGAACAGCAGGCACCCCCAGTTGCATCCCGGGCGGTTCATCGCTCCTCCCACTCGATGGTGCCGTCGTCGTACTCGGCCTTGAGCCATTCCAGGTAGTCGGCCTCCTCGCAGAAGCTGGCCAGCAGCCGCTTGCTGGTAGTGCAGCTGCTCATGCGGCTCGTCTCATACACGGCGATGAAGAAGGGCCACGAGTGGAACTCCGTCTCCGTGTGGATGGCCCGCTCGGGCGTGCCGAAAAGGTGCTCCCAGTTCGTCATCGCGCCCCCCTCCTTCGCGCTCGGCCCGACCTTGCGGTAGGTGAAGTCCTCGAACAGGTGGCCGCACCAGCGGCAGCGGTCGCCGCCCTTGGGCAGGTGGTGCCAGATCTCGCGCATGCCGCACTTCGGGCAGCGCACCTCGATACTGGGTCGGCGCTTCGGCTTCTCGGTCTGCTGCTCCATGGCTACTCCACCGCCATCCGCATGGCCGGCTTCATGGCCCCGCGCAGGCTCTTGGCCAGCTCCTCGGCCGTTACCTCGGCCTTCACCTCCACGTTCACGTCGGGCATCGCGAAACCGTGCGCCTCTTCGGCCTTGAGGCAAGGCATGGCGGCGTCCTGGGCCGCGCCCTTGAGCGTCGGTGACGCTGCCGCCCTCGGCTCGCAGCGCCCCAGCCACAGCTCGCACTCGTCCAGCTTCGTGAGCGCCAGGGCGCGCTCGCGGCTCGCCTCGTAGGCCGTCTCGATGCCCTTGCGCAGGTTCTGCACGGCCGTCTCTTCGGTTCCGGCGTCCAGCTTTTCGCGCAGTAGGGCGTTCTCGAACCTCAGGTTGCGAGCCTCGCGACGCGGCACTGCTACCGTATGACTTTGCTGCTCGCCCCAGCAGTCCTCGCACAGCGGCGCGTCTACGCCCATGTTGTCCTGCCCCAGGGCGTCGATATCGCGCCCGCAGGTATCGCAGATGATTCCCATGGCTACTCCCTTCCTTCCGGCTTCACCGCGCCTGCGAGGAACCACGCCCGCAGGCTCTCGGCGCACTCCGGGCACAAGGCCCTTGCCTTGCCGTCGATTCGCGCGCTGTTCCTCAGCACCATCTTGGCGTAACCCGCCAGGGTCGCCGGCACCTCCTTGCCGCAGCGTTCGCATGCGCACATGTACAGCCTCATGCCTGCTCGCCTCCCTTCGGCAGAGCGTCGGCGATTCGGTCCCAGTCGGTGGCCGGCTTCTCGCAGGGGTACTCGTAGGCCCCCACGCACGGCACCGGCAGCACCGCCATGCCGTCGTGCTCGCCTGCGTACTCGTCTGCGTCCGATCTGCTCTCGAATGCCAGCACCACGTCGCTCTCCGTGGCCACCGCGTAGATCTTCTTCATCGTTTCGTCTCCTATTCGAACTCGAAGCACTCGCATGCCTCGCTTGTCTCGTCCACCGCCTCCACGTCGGGGCCGCCGCCAGTCATGGCGTCGCAGGCGCACACGGCCTCGCCGCCAGCGCCCTGCACACGGCCGCAGAAGCGGCACTCCCGGCACGTGCGGCCCTCCCACGGGTCGGGCCGGTTCCACGGTGCCCTGGGGTCGGACTCGAAGCACCCGGGCGGGAGGTTCCACCCGCTTGAAGGCTCGTACCCGCTCACATGCACCGCCTGCCCCTCGGCAGCCGCCCCCAGCCGTCCATGGCCAGGGCATCCGCGTACTTGGTCGGTTCCGGCAGCAGCAGGTACTCCCAGTGCCCCGAGCCCGGCGGGGCGGGGCGGTTGAACCTCTGCTCGGCCCTGACCCAGCGGAAGTGCAGCCGGTTGGCGTGCGCCAGCCCGTGGCAGCCGCTGCCGTTGCCGCTGCCGCACAGCATCACCGTGGGCTTGGGAACCTCGCGCCCGTCGCGGAACAGCTTGCCCGCCCCGCGCCTCACGATGTGGTGGCGGTTGAGCGGCCACGGCGCGCCGCACACGGCGCACCTGGGCGTCTCGATGCTCGGCCCCTCCATGAGGGGGCGCAGGATCTCGGGCAGCGTGTCAACGTTTGCCATTCGATAGCCTCCTGTCCTTGCCTTGCAGCTCGTACTTGTCGCACATCTCCGACAGGCGGCTCACGATGGCCACCGCCGTCTCCTCGTCGCCGTTCTTGGCCAGGCGGCGTATGAGGTCGCCCTTGCCGTACTGCGTGGTCACGACCACGGGCCTCATGTTCTCGTACCTGTCGTTCACGACGCGGAACACCTGCCCCAGCGTCCAGTCGGTGGGGGACTCCTTGCCCAGGTCGTCCAGCACCAGGCACCCCACGCGGGAGAGCCTGGACAGCACGCCGTCCTCGGTGCCGTCGCCGCCGTAGGTGCCCTTGATGGCGGCCAGCACGCCCAGCATGTCGGTCACCCTCACGCTGGTGCCGCCGTCCACCAGGAGCCGCGCCACGGCGCTCGCCAGGTGGGTCTTGCCGGTTCCCACGGGGCCGCAGATGTACGCCCCGCGCCCTTGCTCAACCTTCGCGGCAATGCCCTCGGCCATGGGGGAGGCGGCTGTCATGAAGCGGGGCTTGATTCCGGCCCGCTCGTAGGCCCGGCGGCGTTTGGCTGCGGCCTCCTCGGCCTTGGCCCTGGCCTCAAGGCGCGAACGCTCGTCGCGCTCCGCCACGGCACCCGGGCAGCCGCACGGCTTCCAGCCGCAGAAGGTGCGGCGGCCAGCCAGCACCACGTAGCGGACCTCCAGCTGCGCCCCGCAGTGGGGGCACTCAGTCGTACTCGGCATAGCCGTCGGCCTCCTTCCGGGTCCTCGGGCCGCGGTTCACGTAGTCCTCGAACTTCGGCGAGAACAGCGTGGAGGGCCGCAGGTACTTGGCCATCTTCGGGTCGCCCGCCCACTCGGCTGCCATCGTGTCGATGACGGCCAGGAAGTCGGGGAGGCGGTAGCCCTCGGCCCAGCGGGCGTGTATCAGCCTGCGGGTCTTGGCGCTGCTTGAGCGGTAGCGGGTGCCGGCTGCCTCGTTGAGCGCATGCACGATTTCGTCAAAGGGGATTAAGGGGTTATCTATATACTCAACCTCAACCTCAACCTCTGCATTGCCGCAACTCGATGCGCCTGCATGTGCATCCGCATCTGCTTGCGCATGTGCGACTGCATCTGTATCCGCATATGCTCCCGCATGTGCTTGCGCATCGGCTTGCGCCCGTGCCGCCGCATCGTCCACCGCGTCTTCCTTCCCCGGCCTGTTGCCCCAGCGGGCGTTGGCCGCCTTCCTTGCGCGCTCGCTCTTCTCGTCGCCCATGTCGAGCCTGCCCTTGAGCACCAGGAAGGTAGGCAGCCACGCGGGGCTGCCCTGCGGCTCCTTGCCCGTGAACCGGTACTCGACGATGGCGTAGATGAACGGCGCGCGCTGCTTCTCGGGCATGGCCTGCGCGGCCGCCCAGAAGTCGTCGTGTATAACCATGCCCATAGTGTCGCCGTCGCCTTCCCTAAAACGGGATATCCTCGTCGTACAGATCGGGCATGGCCTGCTGCTGCGGCGCGGGCTGCTGTGGCGCGTACGCCTGCTGAGTGGCCGGCTGCGGCGCGTAGGCGGGCTGCTGCGGCACAGGTGCCGGGGCGGGGCGTCCCTGGCCGTACGTGCGGGCCTGCGGCGCTTGCGGGGCCGCCTGGGGCGCGTACTGCTGCGGCGCGTAGCCCTGCTGCTGTTGCTGGCCGCTCATGAACTCCAGCTCGTCCACCACGACCTCCAGCGCGCTGCGCTTCTGGCCGGTTTGCTGGTCGTTCCAGCTGCGGTAGCGCAGCTTGCCCTCGATGGCCACCTTGCTGCCTTTGGCGAGGTACTGCGCCAGCTTCTCGCCGCGGGTGCCGAACAGCGTGCAGTCCACGAAGTTCGGGTAGTCCTCCCACTGCCCGGTCTGCTGGTTCTTGCGGCGGTCGTTGACGGCCACGCCCATGGACAGCACGGACATGCCGCCAGACGTGGAGCGCAGCACGGGGTCGCGGGTCAGGTTGCCGGATATGCACACGCGGTTGATGCTCATAGATACCCTCCTTGGGTTACGTCCCCGCTGTTCCAGATGCGGGTGATCTGCGCGTCTACCATGCGGATACGCAGCTTGATTACGTTGATGGCCTCCTGCGAGGCCTTGTAGATGGCCTCGGAGCAGTCGCGGCGGCGCTTGGCCTCCGCTATCTGCTCCTGGCCCCGGCACACGTCGCCGATGATGGTGACGGGCGTGCCCTTCTGGCGCTCGTTCAGGATGGCGATGCGCAGGGCCTTGCGGTACTCGGCCTCGTTCTCGGCGTACTGGCAGCCCGACTCCTTGCAGGTCTTCAGCTCGGCCTCCAGCCTGTCGGTCAGCTCGTCCAGCTCCTCGGTGAGCGCCTGCATCTACTCCACCTGCCAGTCGGGGCGCGGGCAGCACGGGCTGTTGGCCACGAACTCCATGTACTGCGGCATGCTGGAGAACTGGTAGCGCGCCCCGCAGCTGCGGCAGTGGGCCGTGAAGGGGCCGTCTGCGGGCGGCTGCTTCTCCTCGGGCGCGGGCTGCTCCTCCATGGCGTCGGGATCGCTCTGCCCGTCGATGGCGAACGCGCCGCACAGCGCGTACTTGCGGGCGTAGCTCGACGCCATGCCGGTCACCTGGGCGTCGTCCGAGCCCTTCTTGTGCTCGTCCTCGCGGGCGTAGGCGCTCACCTGCAGCAGGCCCTCGCCGCCCTCGGCGGGGAACACGCACGCCGTGGACTTCACGTAGTAGCGGTCGCCTATCTGCACCAGCTCGTCGGTCATGAAGAACGCCAGGCCCTCCTTGGCGCACGGCTCCTTCAGCGCGGCCACTATGTCCTCGTAGCTGCGGTAGCTGAACTTGCCGAAAGCGTTGTACTTGGCCTTGGGCACCACCACGGCGCGCTGCACGCGGGCAACGGCCGCCATGAGGTCGATGGACTGCTGTTCCTGGGTCATGCTAGTAGCCTCCGTTCATTCGCTCGTAAACCTGGCCCACCGTCCCGTGCATGATGGTGCCCACGACGCCCTGCGCCTTGAGGGCCGCCGCGACGCCCTGCATCTGCTCGCGCGTGGCGCACGGCACCACGACCGTCCACGGGTCGCCCGCCATGGCCACGGGTGCCGGTGCGGGCGGCGCTGGCGGCACCGGGGCGGGCATGGGCGCGGGCTGCGGCTCGGGCATCTGCTCAAGCGGCTGCGGGAACTCTGCGGGCTGGCATTCCGCGGGCTCGGGCACCGCTTCGGGTTCGGGTTCGGGTTCTTCCACGGGTTCCGGCTCCATGGCCGCCTTCAGCTCGGCGATGCGCCGGCGCTCCTCCTCGGCCTTGTGCGCCGCCGTTATGGCCGCGCCCAGGTCCAGGGTGGCGAACAGCTCGCGCTCGGGCTCGTCGTAGAACGGCTCGCCCTGGAACTGCGCCTTGAGGGTTTCCCAGTCCTGGGCCAGGCGCTCTACCTTGGCCTCCAGGGCCTTGAATGCCTTCACCTCGCCGAAGGTCTTGTTGGTCCACTGCTTCTCGTGGAAACGCTCATAGGGCACGACGGGGGCCAGCAGCCCGGCGAACTCCTCGTAGTGCTCCCGCAGCTTGGCGTACGCGCGCAGCTGGCGCTCCTCCTCAGCCTCGTCCAGCTGCGCCTTGATGCCGTCGGCTGCCTGCTTCGCGATGCCCGCCACGGCCTTGCACCTGTCCTCGAACGCGGCCAGGGGCTTCGTGTACTCGCGGCTCACGGCCTTGCGGCGCTCGTCTATCTCCTTGGCGATGCCGTTGAGGTAGGCGCGGTCGCGCTTGGCGGCCTTCACGTTCTCGTCCTTGCCCATGTCGTAGGTCGCGCCCTCGTAGTCGGCCACCAGCCTGCGCACGTGCGCCTCCAGGGCGTCGAAGTTGGCCTCGATCACGGCGGGGGAGTACGCCACGGTCAGCTCTGACGCCTCCTCGGGCTCGATGATCTCGGCCTCAACTGCTTCGCTCATTTACTCCTCGCTTCCCAGGCGCGCCATGCACGCCTCGTAGGTTTCCGTCTCGGCCGCGTTCGGCTCGTAGCCGTCGGCCTTCATGGCCTCGTAGATGATGGTCACGTTCTCGACCTTCGCTCGGTTGAAATACACGGAGCTGCCGCCTTCCATGAGGCTCCAGGCCGTCCAGCCGCTCATGTTCCACGCTGCCCGCCAGCCCATGGCCACGGCCAGCTCGGTGGGCGTGCGGTCGATGGGTCGGCCCAGCAGCTCCTCGAACGATTCCACGGCCTCGGCCTCCATGGCGAACGCGGTCAGCGCCAGAGCCGTGCGGCGCATCGACTTGAGGTCGCCCGCGTGGGCGGCAAGCCACTCGCGGCGGGCCTTCACGCCGTCCTCGTAGGCGGCCTGGAAGTCGGCCTTGCGCTGGGCTGCGGCCTGCGCGGCCTCGTCGGCCCCCTCGGCCACCGGCGCCAGCAGGGTCACGCCGAACGGCGTCTCCTCGGCCAGAAGCCCTGCGCCCGCGTTGTCGGCCACGTAGGCGTCCAGCGCCGCCAGGTCGGGGCGGTAGTCGGAAAACGTGCGGCATGCGGCGAAGCCCTCGGGGCATTCGTCGACGAACTCGACGCCCGCGTCGGCAAGCACCGCCACCACCTCGGCGCGGTTGCGCCTCTGCTCGGCCTCGGCCTTCAGACTCGCGTACACGCGCTGCCATTCGGACTGCTTGCAGTCGCGCAGCTCGGCCACGGCCTCGTCGTCGCCCTCGAACTCGGCGATGGCCGCCAGGCGGTCCAGCGTCATGTCGTAGGCGGCGTCCTGCACCCTGCGGGCGGCGCGCCGCGCCTTGGCCACGGTGCCCGCGTCGGTGCGGGCGGCCACGGCCACCTCCTCGTCGGGAATGTCGAGCGCCAGCATGGTCTGCACGCCGCGCGACTTCTCCTCGGCGGTCAGCCCCAGCTTGGCGTCGGTCTCCACCATGGCCTTGGCGGCCTCCACGCGCGCCAGCTCGGCGTCGTCCAGGTCGTCGTAGACCTCGGCGAGGAAACGCTCGGTGCCGATGGCCCTCATGGCGCGCACGCGGCACTCGCCGTCGATGATCCAGTAGATGCCGCCCTCCTTGTACAGGATGGGCTTCATGACGGGCTGGCCGGGGTTGAGGCGGTTGGCCTTGAACTGCGCGGCCAGGCCCGCGATGTGCTCGGCGCTCTCCCTGGTGGTGAAGTCGCGCGGGTTCATCGGCTCGCCGTCGGCGCGCTCGTAGGGGTACACGTCGCAGATCGCGACCTCCTCTAGCGATTGCATGCGCGGGCCTCCTCGTCTACGACCACGCGGCACTCCATGCCCACCAGGCGGGCGCGGCACGCCACGCGGGCCACCTCGCCCATGAGCGCGATGCGCTTGGTGGGCACGGGGCCGTTCTTGATTTGCGCGGCCATGCAGGCGGCCCCCATGTTGAACGCCTGGCGCATGGCGGCGTCGAAGCCGCCGTCGCCCGGCACGGGCACGGGGACGGCGCGCTCGATGCGCTTCAGGATGCTGTCCACCGTCTTGTCCGCGACGGTCTTGCTGATGATTTCCGTGAGCATTTGGGTCTCCTAACTGGGAAAACTAAAAGTGATAAAAACTTTTCAGGATTTCGGAACTTTTTTCTCTATGCGCTCCTTGCGCTTCTGCGCCGCCTTGACCCTGCGGTACAGGTAACGGCACAGCCACCGCTCCATGGCCTCGTCGTGCGCCTCTGCTGCCTTGTCGGCGGCGTAGCGGCTCATGCCCGAGGTGTCCGGGGCCTGCGGCATGGGGTCGGCGCGGCTCTCTCGGCCGCACTCGGTGCGCTCGTAGGTGCGGCGCTCCTCTGCGGTCAGCCTCGGCAGCAGCTCGGCTATGCGGGCCTCTATGGCCTCAAGCTGCTGCTGGCGTCTGCACGGTTCGCAGATGCCGTCCTTGCCGAGGGTCGCCCTGCGGCACCCGCACGACGGGCACAGCTCCAGGCGGTGGCGGTAGCAGCGCAGGGACACGTGGCCGCCGCTGGCGTTGATCACGCGCCGCGCGTTATCCAACTGGTTCTTGGACAGCCGCAGCTCGCGGCGAATCTCGCGGGCGGGCACCTTTCCCGCCAGCTCGGCTATGCGGTCGAGGTCGGCCTTGCGCCACGCCCTGTGTGGCCTGCCCTTGTCTCGGCGGGTCACTCGTCGCTCACCTCCACGACCACGCGGGGGCGCGCCCTGTCGGTGAGCACCCTGTCGGGGCACTGCTCCACGTACTTGCGGGAGTCGTCCTTGATTACGCCCGCCGCCACTAGGCCGTCGAGCACGAACTTGCGCGCGAAGCCCACGTTGTCGGCGTCGCGGCGCATGTCGGGCTCGTAGAACGTGGTGCGCACGGTCACCCGGCGCTCGAAGCGCGGCGCGCGCTGCTGCATGGCCGCCGCCCTCACGCGCGCCGTCTCGCGCTTCTTCATGGCCGCCGCCTTGTAGCGGTTGGCGCGCTCGGCGCTGATGTAGTCGTTCAGGCTCGGCATTCGGCCCTCGACCGTGACGGTGCACCTCATTGCGCGCCCCTGTCGTAGATGCCCTGCGCCTCGGTTAGCGTGGAGGCGGCGAAAACGGCTGGGCCCACGATAGCCTCCCACGTGCCCACCAGGTCCACGGAGTCCACCGGCGTGCGGCGGAAGCTCACGGCGGCCAGCATGGAGGGGCGCTGCAGCACCATGTAGCGGGACAGCACGCTCCACAGGTTGTGGTCGCGCTTGAACTCGCTGGCCTCGCTCACGGTCATGCCGTTCTGGCACGCCAGGGTGTACACGTTGTCGCGCTGGATGACGTGGCCCTCCAGCATCAGGCGGTAGCAGATGCGGCGCAGCTTCGCCCATGTATCGGGGTTCGAGGCAACCCAGCCGCACGCCTTGGCCACGAGGGCCTGGGCCTTGGCGTCTACCTCGGCCATACTGTTGCCTCCAGCGCCCATGTGGCGGCGATGCACGCGCAGACGAACAGGGCGGCGAAAACGGCCTGCAGCCTCTCGCGGCGCTGCTCGGGTGTTACACTGGTCTCGGTTCGGAAGTGAACCGTTGCGGTGCGCGTCTTTCGCTTGCCGGCTGCGACGCGCACCCTCTTTCCCTTGATCTTTTCCATTCCTGGAACTTCCTCTCGTTCTCTGGGTCCTTGTAGAACTCGCGCATCATGGCGGCGCACTCGTCGCACATGGCGCGCTGTATCGGGGTCATTCGCCCGCGACGCCCGGCAGAAGCAGCGGGGCGTCCTCGTAGGCGACCTCACCGGTGTCCCTATCCACGAACATTACCTCCTGGTCGTCGTACACGTGGATGTTGAGCATCTGCCCCGTGAACTCCACCAGCTTGGGGATGAAGTCACGGAACTTCGGGTCCAGCTCAAACTGCAGCACGCACTTGCCGCTCTTCACGTTGAGGGCGGTGAACCCCCCCCCGTACGGTCACCTCGTTCAGCATGGCCTACTCCTTCTCGTCGTACGCGGTGTCGCGCGCGATGGTCTTGAAGTCGGTGCTCCAGCCCTTGCCGTTCACGCTGAACTGCACGGAGCTGTAGACGTTGAACTGCATGCCGCCGAGCTCGAACCAGGTCGTGCTCGCCTCCAGAAGCTCGATGCCGCTCGTCTGGAAGCCCCACATGGCCGCGATGCGGCGCTTGAGGCTGACGTGCGTCTCCTCCATGCAGCCGTTCTCGGCCAGCTCGAAGTTGACGGCCACGCGCTTGCGGTCGTCGATGAGGTGGTCGAGCGTTTTGCCGATGATCTCGGCGACGAACTCGGGCTGGTGGCTCTTGGTGGTCATGGTGTGTCTCCTTTTCTGATAGGTAAAACTAATTACAGTTTGAAGCGAAAAAAATTTCTTCGGGTTTGTAGCCCAAGAAGTCGGCGGCCTTTTTAGCCGTCTCGATGCGCATGCGGTCGGGGTGGTCTTCATAAACATCGTATGTAGGTCCTGAAATGCCCAGATGTTCAGCCATTGCCTTCTTGGTTACGCCCTTGCTCATGCGCGCCTGCTTGAGTGACTTCATACTCCCTCCTTTCTGTCCATAACTGTAATTAATCTTCAGAACACGGTCAAGATTAATTTTGATAAAATTGAAAATAAATTTAAGTCCTGGAAGGAGTTAAGATGCCGATATCCGACAACATAAAGAAGTTACGGCAGATTTTCGACGTTACCCAGGATGAACTGGGTGAGATTGCAGGTGTGACAGGTAACGCCGTTTCGCAGTGGGAAAATGGCCGCTCCGAACCCCGTATGGGAGCTATTGAGCGCATGGCGGCCTGCTATCAGATTAGTAAGTCACACCTTATAGAAGACGGCGGAATGGATCAGATTGACCCCGTGACCAAAAAGCCCAAGGGCAGCTCCTATATGCCCGCCGGTGCCATGCCCGTGGTGGCCAGCAGCGCAACCGTGCCGCTGCTCACGCTCGGGCGCGTGCACGCCGGCGCGCTCGCCGACGAGGAGGAGATAGCGCACCGCGTTGAGGTGCCCGCCTCGGTGTGCGCCGGGCATCCGCGCGCGTTCGCCCTGGAGGTCGAGGGCGACTGCATGAACCGCGTCATACCCGAGGGCAGCCACGTGCTGGTCGACCCCGACCGCCAGCCCGCCAACGGGTCCATCGCCGTGGTGGAGACCGAGGACTACCGCGCGGTCATGCGCCGCTGGTACAAGGGCAGCACCAAGCTGATGCTGTCGGCGGATAGCTTCGAGGACTACGAGGACATGATTTTCGGCATGGACGACGGACCCGTGCGCGTGATCGGCACGGTGGTGTGGTTCCAGGCCGCCGACGAGATGGAGTAGCCGTGGGCGGGCGCGCGGCGATATACGCCCGCTTCTCGAGCCACAACCAGCGCGGCGAGTCCATAGAGATACAGGTGGAGAAGTCCCGCGCCTACTGCGCCGAGAACGACCTGCGCGTGGTGGCCACGTACTGCGACTTCGCGCAGACGGGCACCAACACCGACCGCGCCGAGTTCCAGCGCATGATGGCCGACGCCAAGCGAGGGCTGTTCGATTTCGTGGTCATATATAAAGTTACCCGAATCATGCGCAACCGCGACGAGATGGCCATGGCGCGCATCATGCTGCGCCGCTGCCGCGTCGAGATACTGTACGCGGGCGAGGACATTTCGGACGGCTCGGCGGGCGTGCTGCAGCTGGGCATGCTGGAGGTGCTGGCGGAGTACGAGAGCGCGCTCGACGGCGAGCGCATACGCGACGGCATACAGAAGAACGCCGAGCGGTGCATGGCCAACGGCTGCGTGCGCTACGGCTGGGACATAGTGGACGGGCACTACGTGGTCAACGAGGAGGAGGCCGCCGCCATCCGCCTGGGCGTGCGCATGGTCTTGTCGGGCAAGTCGGTGGCCGACGTGGTGCGCGCCTGGGAGCCGTACCGCACCAAGCGCGGCGGCAAGTGGCGCTTCCAGACGGTGCGCCGCATACTGATGCGGCGGGAGAACGGCGGGGAGTACCGCTACGCGGGCGTGGTCGTGCCCGGCGGCATGCCCGCCATCGTTCCCATGGATGACGAGGAGAGGGTGATACGGATGCTTGAGGACTCGCACAGGCCCCGCGCCAAGACCGAAGCGTGGGACTTCCCGCTCACGGGCAAGCTCTACGACGGGCGCGACGGCGGGCTGATGACCGGCACCAGCGGCACGGGCAAGTCGGGCAGGCCCTATCACTACTACCGCTGCCGCAGCTGCGGGCGCACCGTGCGCCGCGATGTCGTGGAGAAGCGCGTGGCCGACGCCGTGCGCGAGGCCCTGGGCAGCGCCGACAGCCGCGAGCGCATCGCTCGCATGCTGACCGACGCCGAGGAGGAGCGCGCCGACGAGAAGCCCTTGAGCGAGACCATAAAGGGCGAGCTGGCCAAGATCGAGACGGCGTTCTCCAACATATGGGCGGCCATCGAGTCGGGCATCGCGCCGCCGGGCGGCAAGGAACGCATAGACGCGCTGAAGCAGCGGCAGGCGCTCCTCAAGGACGAGCTGCGCACGGCCGAGGCCCTTGAGGCCGCCCGCCTTGACTACGACCGCGCGCTGTTCTGGCTTGAGGGCATGGCCGCCGCCGAGGTGGACGACGCGCAGCTTCTGCGCACGTTCGTGGCGCGCGTGGTGCTGGGCGGCCCCGACGATGACGATGGCCTGCGCGTGGCGTTCACGTTTGACGATTCTGCCGGCTTGGGCGATAATCCGTCGCTGCCTGGCGCTATAGGTCCAGGTGGCGAGGTGTTCGACCGAATGAACGCCAGCTCCACCATAAGTAACAGGCAGGTAGATATTTATATCTACCTGCCTTTTTATTTCTAGTCCGTACCGCGGAGAATCGAACTCTGTGCAGGGCGCGGGTGTTAAGAAAACGCGTAAGCGTTTTTAGCCCGCGGGCGAGGACGCCGGCAGGCGGCCGAAGCCGGTGCGGATTTGCGAAGCAAATACGCGGATTCTCCGCGCAAACTATCAGCCCAATATGGATGCGATGTTATCGAATCTCAGCCGGCCATGCGCCGCATCAACGGATCCCCCCAAACCGCGGAGAATCGAACTCTGTGCAGGGCGCGAGCGTAAAGAAAACGCCTTGGCAACGCAGACCGGGACACGCTTTCCCGATGGCAGCCCAGGCGGAAAGCACGTCCCGGAATCCGCGCTCAGACTGGGACGTAGTTTCCGGATGATGCCTCAAGCGGAAACTGCGACCCGGAATCGAGCCGTAGAGTGGGATATGCTTTCCCAATGGCAGCTCAAGCGGAAAGTACATCCCGGAATCCTCGTTCGGAATGGGATGCAGTTTCCAAATGAATGGCTAGCGGAAAGTTCATCCCGGAATCCGCGCTCAGAACGGGACGCGCTTTCCCAGCGGCGGTCCAAGCGGAAAGCACGTCCCGGAATCTCGCCTCAAACTGGGACACACTTTCCGCTTCACCTACCTCCTCGAAAAACCCGCGCTCTCGCCATCCCAAAACTGGGTAGAAGAAAGCCAAAACGCAATCGCAGGAGGTCGATATGACTGCAGAAGATAAGGCAAAGAACGCCGGCAAGGTCGCGCTCGTTTTGGAGGGCGGCAGCTTCCGCGGGCAGTTTACCGCGGGCGTGCTCGACGTTCTCATGGAGGCCGGCGTCGAGATTCCGGCTGTCTACGGTGTATCGGCCGGCGCCCTCAACGGCGTGAACTACAAGTCGCATCAGATCGGCCGTGCCAACCGCATCAACCTGGCATTCTGCAACGACAGCCGCTTCATGGGCGCCGCATCGTTTGCGTCCACGGGCTCTATTGTGGGTTACGACTTTATTTTCAACGATGTCCAGGACCGCCTGGATCCCTTTGACAACGAGACGTTCGACGCGAGCCCCATCGAGATGTACGCCGTCGCGACGGACATGCTCTTTGGAACCGCCACGTACCTCCCGGTCAAAAGCGCCGTGCTCGATCTCGACGCCGTGCGCGCATCGACCTCGTTGCCACTGGTGACGCCGCCGGTCGAGATTGACGGGCACAAATATGTCGACGGCGGCGTGGCCGATTCGGTCCCCATCGAGCATGTGCTCGAGGAGGCGGGCTTCGACCGCGCGGTTGTCATTGTCACGCAGGACCGCTCGTACGAGAAAAAACCCTACGAGTTTTTGCCGGCCGCGCGTGCGCGTTATGCCGACTACCCCTACCTGCTCGAGGCTATCGAGACGCGCCACGACCGTTACAACATCCAGCGCATGCACCTGTGGAAGTATGAGCGCGAGGGCCGTGCGTTGGTCGTCGCTCCGCAAAAGCCGGTCGAGGTCGGCCATGTCGAGCACGATTCGGCAAAGCTCCTCGACCTGTATATCCAGGGCCGTCAGGAGGCAAAGCGCCTGCTCGCGGAAATCCAAGAGTTCGTTGAACGCTAACGACGGCGAACCCTCAAAAAATGACAACAGCTAAAGAGCTGGAAAATCACGGCTCGTGGATGACATGTGCAGAAACTCTGGTCGGAGACAAAATACCTGTTGACTCGTACGGCGAGCGGGGTAATATGGACGGGTTACTTGCAGAGCCCCGTGAATCTCTGTAACAACACGTACTGTACATGGAGGAGTCTAAGTGATTTCGAAATCGACTCACTACGCCAAGCAGGGCGAGGTCCAGCGCAACTGGGTTCTCGTCGACGCCGATGGTGCTGTCCTGGGCCGTCTTGCCACCCAGATCGCAATGATCCTGCGCGGTAAGAACAAGCCCCAGTTCACGCCCAACAGCGACTGCGGCGACTTCGTTGTCGTCATCAACGCCGATAAGGTCCAGCTTACCGGTAACAAGGCCGACACGAAGACCTATTATCGCCACAGCGGCTACAACGGCGGCCTCAAGGCTGAGAGCTTCCGCCAGGCTATGGAGAAGCACCCGGAGAAGGTCATCGAGCGCGCCGTTCGCGGTATGCTGCCCAAGACCACCCTCGGCCGTGCCCAGATGACCAAGCTTAAGGTCTACGCTGGTGCCGAGCATCCGCATGCTGCCCAGAACCCCACGAAGATTGAGCTGGAGGCTTAAAGATGGCTGAGAACACCGTTGTCTACCAGGGTACCGGCCGTCGTAAGAACGCCGTCGCCCGCGTCCGTCTCGTCCCCGGCACCGGCAAGGTGACCATCAACAAGCGTGACGCCGAGCAGTATTTCGGCCGTCATCAGCTCGTTGAGAACGCCCTTGCTCCCTTCAAGGTGACCGACACCGCCGGTCAGTTCGACGTTATCGCTCTTTGCGATGGCGGCGGCATCTCCGGTCAGTCCGGCGCTCTGCGCCTGGGCATCGCTCGCGCTCTTCTGAACGCTGGCGACTACCGTGCTGACCTCAAGAAGGCCGGTTTCCTTACGCGCGATGCTCGCGTGGTCGAGCGCAAGAAGTACGGCCTCAAGAAGGCCCGCCGCGCTCCCCAGTTCTCCAAGCGCTAAGGTTTTATCTCCTTTCGAGATACAATGTACAAGCGGGGCCTGCCGATTCCTCGGCGGGTCCCGCTTTTCTTTTTCGACTAGGGTGGGCGGTTGCATATCGCCTGCTAGGGAAGGAGCGATCCTATGCCCCAGAACATTTTCGGTACCGACGGCGTCCGTGGCGTCGCCAATGCCGACCTCTCGTGCGACCTCGCGTTTCGCCTGGGCCGCGCGGCGACCAAGTTTCTTGGTCCGGATATCTGCATCGGCCGTGACACGCGCCTTTCGGGCACCATGCTCGAGAGCGCTCTGACCGCCGGCATTATGGCCGAGGGCGGCCGTCCGCATTGCTGCGGCGTCATCCCCACGCCTGCTGTGGCGCTGCTCACTGTTCAAAACGAGCTCGATGGCGGCATCGTCATCTCCGCTTCGCACAATCCGCCGGAGTTCAACGGTATCAAGTTCTTTAGCCGCAAGGGCATGAAGCTTCCCGATGCTGTCGAGGAAGAGATCAGCGCCTGGGTCATGTCCGAGGAGGCCATGGCTGCCGATACGCTGCCGACCGGTGCCGGCGTGGGCCACATCATCAAGATGAAGGACGCCCGCAAGGCATACGTCGACCACGCCATCGATACGCTTGATGGCCTGAGGCTCGATGGCCTGGTCGTTGCCGTCGACTGCGGTCACGGTGCTTCCTGCCAGACTACGCCCGCCGCGCTGCAGCGCCTGGGTGCCACGGTCCATGCCATCAACACCGATTATTGCGGCACCGACATCAATGTCGAGTGCGGCTCTACTCATCTTGAGCCCCTGCGCGAGCTCGTGCTGCGCACCCATGCCGACATCGGTCTGGCCCACGACGGCGACGCCGACCGCGTACTGTTCGTGGACAGCGAGGGCAATGAGATCGACGGTGACTACATCCTGGCTATCTGCGGTTCTGACCTCGCCGCCCGCGGCAAGCTCGCCAACTCCGAGATCGTCTCGACCGTCATGTGCAACCTGGGCTTCTCCATCGCTATGAAGGAGCAGGGCTTCGAGATGGTTCAGACCGCCGTGGGCGACCGCTATGTTCTGGAGCGCATGCTCGCGGACGGCGCCGTCATCGGCGGCGAACAGTCCGGTCACATCATCTTCCTGGAGCACAACACCACCGGCGACGGCTTGGTGACGGCCCTGCAGCTTCTGGCCGTGCTCAAGCGCACCGGCCGCACCCTCACCGATCTTGCCGGCATCATGAAGAAGTACCCGCAGGTACTCGTCAACGTGCATTCTGACAACAAGGCTGGTCTGGATGATTGCCAGCCCATCTGGGATGCCGTCGCTGCTGCCGAGAAGGAGCTTGACGGTCGCGGCCGCATTCTGGTGCGCCCGAGCGGTACCGAGCCGCTGGTCCGCGTGATGGCCGAGGCCGAGACGCACGAGCTGACTCAGCGCGTTGTCGACGACATCGTCGAGGTTGTCAAGCGCGAACTTCCCTAATGGTCAAAAACCGGTGCCAAGTGGTAAACTGTTAAGGTTATTTTGATTGATTGGTATGTCCGAGGGGGAGCATGTTCACTAAAGTCCTAAGGTCTTTTGGTATGCGTGGTCGAGTCCTTACGCTGGATGCTCCCATCTCGGGCGACGTCATTCCGCTCTCTGAGGTAAACGATCAGACGTTTGCCACTGGCCTTTTGGGCCAGGGCGTTGCCATTCAGCCCACCGGAACGCGTGTGATTGCACCGGCTGACGCCAAGGTCGAGGCCATTTTTCCCACGGGACACGCCGTAGCGCTTAACACGGTCGATGGCCTGGACGTGCTCATCCACGTTGGTTTGGACACTGTTCAGCTCGAGGGCAAGCACTTTACCGTACATGCGCAAGTGGGTGACATCGTCCATAAGGGCGATGTACTCATTGAGTTCGATCGCGAGGCAATTGCTGCCGAGGGCTACGATGTGACGGTTCCCATCTTGGTGTGCAACTCCGTTGAGTTCTCGAGCATCAAGGGCTCCGTTGGCGTGCATGTCGAAGAGATGGACCAGCTCATCGTTGCTCGCGAGCGCTAGCAAGTGCACGTGGCCATTAGCCTACAATTCAAACACGTTTACGGAGGGCGCCCTTGAAAGAGGACGCCCTCCGTGGCAAGATGGGAAACGTCCGAGGCTAAACAGCTTCGGGTCACCGTGGACGGGCAGGGGCCTCGACGCGGCTAGACACGAGACACATACATTACGCGACCTCGCCCTGGTGGCCGCACACGTTGGTTGCGGCCGACGCGGGCCGCGGGCAAGTGCTTGTAAGGGAGCCTTGCCTCTCTTGTACGAGAAAGGACGCGTAATGAAGATCATTAAAGCTAAAGACTACGAGGATATGAGCCGCAAGGCCGCCAATATTATCTCGGCGCAGGTTATCCTCAAGCCCGACTGTGTACTGGGCCTTGCCACCGGCTCCACCCCGATCGGTGCCTACAAGCAGCTCGCTGCTTGGTACAAGAAGGGCGACGTCGACTTTGCCGAGGTCAGCACCTACAACCTGGATGAGTATCGCGGCCTTTCGCATGACGATCCCCAGAGCTATCACTACTTCATGCGTGAGAACTTCTTCGATCACATCAACATCGACCTGAACAACACGCATGTGCCCGATGGTTCCAACCCCGACGCCGCCGCTGCCTGCTCTGAGTACGACAAGATCGTCGCCGCCGCCGGTTACCCGGATCTGCAGCTGCTCGGCATTGGCAACAACGGCCACATCGGCTTCAACGAGCCCGATGACCACTTCTCCAAGGGCACGCACTGCGTCGACCTCACCGAGAGCACCATTCAGGCCAACAGCCGCCTGTTCGACAGCATCGACGATGTTCCCCGTCAGGCCTACACCATGGGTACCCAGACCATCATGTATGCCCGCATGATCCTGGTCGTCGCCAACGGCGAGGCCAAGGCTCAGGCCGTGCATGACATGTGCTATGGTCCGGTTACGCCCGAGTGCCCGGCTTCGATCCTGCAGCTGCACACCAACTGCGTTGTCGTTGCCGACGAGGCCGCCCTTTCGCTCTGCGAGTAGCGCGAATCCTGCAGTTCGACATAGCCTTGCCTAAGGCCTCCGCTTTGCGGGGGCCTTTTTGCTATCCCTTTTTGCCCACTTGACCAAAAACTTGCCGCAAGCTTGACGAATGCCGGATGTCCAACAGCTTGATTCATTCTATACCAGATTCTATGCAAAAATGCCACTAGAAGGTCGTAGACGGTAGCGGGTGCTAGGCGAGTTGAATGACATGGCTTAACCTTGTTCATCTGCGTTACACTGCCGCTTAGATGGGACAAGCTGACAAGCTCATTTACCTGCTTAAAGACCGATTAGTCGGGGGATTAATAACAATCGGCCCTCGCTGTACAAAAACTTGCCGCTTGCGTACCAAAAGACAACCTAAAACACAAGGTCGCTCTATTCATAGCGCGGCTTGTATGGTCTTGCGGCTACAGTGTCCATACGGTCGAGTTGAGGAGCGGGCATGGTAAACGATTTGGGCAGTATAGACGAGCTCGAGCTGATGCCGCTGGGCGGAGGCTATATGGTGCGACGCGAACGCTTGATGAATGAGCTTATCGCCAAGGGCCGAAAGGCCGGCATCGTGGTTCTTTATGCGCCCGACGGGTTTGGGAAGACCTCGGTGCTGCTGCAGTACACCCATGAGGTTAAATGCGACCCGACGCGAGGCCCCGTGCGGATTATCGAGGCCGATCGCGCCACTGGGCGCGAGGTGTTTATGCAGCTCGAGGTGGTTACCGAAGAACTCAAAGACAAACCGCATTCCCTTATCGCGATTGATAATGTGCCAAACCTCGATCAGCACGATACCGAAGACCTCATCGACAGGATTCGCGGCCTGCGCGCTATGGGGGTAGGGGTCTTTATCTCCTGTCGTCCTTCAAATCGTCAGCTGATTCATGGGCTGGGCGATTCGGTTAAGATCAATGCGCAGATGCTCAAGGTGCATGCCTATGAGTATTCGGCGTGGGCATCGGCGTTTTCGATCAGCACATCGCTCGACTTTTTTCAGCTCACGCAGGGCGTGCCCGAGCTCGTTTCGGCATTGCAGACGGGTCTGTATGGCCAAGGCGACGTAGCCGGTCTGCTCGAAAACGAGATTGTCAACGTATATGGCGCGGCACTTGTCGATCTGGCTTCGCTCGACAATAATGCGCTGTTTTGCGTGGCATGTCTCATGGTTTTGATGGGCGAGGGCAATATCGCAGAACTCGAGGCCTGTGGGGTGAGGCTGTCGATGGTCGACCAGTCCTACCTTGTACGCGACTACCCGATCTTTGGCTTGGATCCCGCCGAGCGGAGTTTTACGTGTCTGGGTACGGAGGATAACGGACGCTTGCGTTTGCGTAAGTTGGTGGCCGAGGTTCGCCCCGAACTTGTTCCGAGGGCGGCCCGGATTTTGCTTAAGGCGGGCCGATGCGATGCGGCGATGGGCCTGGCGGATGCCTTTTTGGACCGTGAGGCGGTCCTTGAACTTGCTGGGCAGTATGGGGTCGATCTGGCTCTGACGGGGCACGGGGCCGATATCTGCCGAGCGGCGCTGGGCACGATCGATGCTGACGATTCGGCTCCAGAGCCAACGCCTGCCGAGGCGCTTGGCGTATATCTGGCAGCGGTCAGCGTGTCCAATACAAAGCTCGCTCGCTATATGGCATCGGTCATCGAGCGCGGGGGCGAACGGGCGGCCTGCGAAATAGACCCTGTTTCATGGAGGGTGGCCCAGACACTGACAGCTGTTTGCTATGGGGACAACGGGCTTGGGCTCCCTACGAACCTGGCCGTGCCAGAAATCGAGACATCCCATACCGCACTCGATATGTTGTCTGCGCATATCGAGATCAAGCGATGCCTGACCGAACGGGGAGATGACGGCGGCGTTCTGCAGCAGCTCAAAACGAGTAAGGCCTACGATTGCGAGCTCGACATCGCGGGGATTGTTATACGGGCCGATAGCATGCTGGTGGAGCTCTTTGACGGGTCGTTTGCGGGAACCGACGAGCGCGACGACGAGATGACGATGGTGCGGGAGGCACTCGACGTACGTGGGCTTAAGGCGATGGCTATCTGGGTGCGCATGGTGTTGGCGGCACGGCGGCTCCTTTCCGGCTTGCCGGTAACCGACGATGCGGCGTTCAACGAGCTCGATCGTTTTGCCGTGCGCATGCGCGACAACCAGATTCAGCTGTTTGGTCTGTTGCTAGAAGGCTGGCAGTCGCTGGCAGAGGGACGGCCGGTTAATGCAAAGTTCCGTGCGGTCCAAGTGCTCAAACTTGCCGAGGAGTCGATTGCGTATATGCGCGACAACGCATTGCTGCTGGAGCGCGCGGCATATCTGCGTAACACCTCGATGGTTTCGGTGCGCGAGGAAGCGGAGCTACTCGATATAAGCCAGACGCAGGTTGGTGGCGCAGAAGCCTGGATGGTGGCGCTACATTTGGCCTGTGCGGGCCGAGACAGCGACCTTGCGGCCTGGATGTCCATGAATCGCGCGGGGATTCTGGAACCGTCGTATCGGCTCTTTGCGCGCCTTGCCATGCATTGTCTGGGCGAGCCGGCGACCAGGATACGCAAGAAGCTTCCCGTGCGCGAGCTGTCGCGGTATTCGCTGCGCGACGATTTGGAAGGGGAGGGCGAGCGCCTGTTCCAGGCCGGCGAGGTTGAAGCCGTTGATACCATCGACCATATCGAGATTCGTATGTTTGGGGCGTTTCGCGCCGAGCGCGACGGGTTTCCCATCACGGACAAAATGTGGCGCCGCAAGAAGGCGGCGACACTTGCCGAGCGGCTTGCGCTGGGCATGGATGCGCTCGTCGATCGTGAGACGCTGGCCATGGAGCTATGGCCCCATGCCGAGTTCAATAGCGCCCGCAACAACCTGTACTCGACGATATCGCGCTTGCGGTCGGCCTTGGGGCCGACGCCGGATGGCAAGTCGTGTGTGCTCATCCAAAATGAATGCATCGGACTCAACGGCGACTACGTCAAGACCGATGTACGGCTGTTTGACCAGATAAGCCGCGAGGTTTTGGGAAATCGCACAGGTGCGCGCGGGCCCCATTTAGTTGAACTGTGCCTTAAGATTGAGCAGCTTTATGCCGGACCGCTGTATGTTCCCAATGGCTGTAATCCCACCTACTTTTTGCGCATGCGGCGCATTATGCAGTCAAAGTACATCGATTGCATGATTAAGGGGGCCAATGCCGCTCTAGAAGAAAACGATCTGCAGTCGGCGATTTGGCTGGCGGAGTCGGGGCTTCGGCAGGAAACGTCGCGCGAGGATATGGTGCGCTGCGCCATGCGTGTCTACAGTGCGGCGGGGCGGCGGCGCGATATCGTTGAGCTATACAGCGGGCATATGCACCATTTGAGGGAGCAGGTCAATGGCGTGCCCGAGCCCGAGACGCGGCGTCTATACGAGCGCTTGGTGGAGGGGCGGCTCAATCGCGTGCTGGTCGAGCGATAAAAAACGGGCGCCCGAAGTACTTGGGCACCCGTAAGCTTGCTATGTGTTGGCTCGCCGGATCATTGGCTCTTAGACGAGCTTGATCTTCTCGATGTCCTTGCGCGAGGACTCGCGATACAGCGAGAACTTGCGGCCGATGACCTGAACGACCTCGGCGTGGCAGCGCTCAGCGAGCTCTTCGGCGGCCTCGCGGGCAGAAAGGCTGGAGCCATCGAGCACGGAGCACTTAACGAGCTCGTGCTTCTCCAGGTAGGCGACCGTCTGCTCGACGGTGCCCTCGTTGACATCGGACTTGCCGATGATGATGGCGGGGTTGAGGTGATGGGCCATGCTGCGAAGCTGCTTGACCTGGGCTCCTGTCAGTGCCATGGGTTCTCGCTTTCTATGTATGGGGCGCCCCGCGACGGGGCCTTAATCTACGTGAGCTGTCCCACGATAGCGCAGGAACGGTGCGGTGTGGAGCGCGTTTGCCCAGTTCAAAAAGAATGCGGATGCCGAGTGAGTGGGCAGTGCGGGCTGCGAACAGGCTATGAGCTGGGCGCAGAGACCGGCTCCCATGCAATAAACGCCCAACGAACCTTGCGGACATGATCGAGCATATAGCGCCCCTGCGGCACGCCCTTGGAGCCCGGTTCGCCGGCATGGGGGTTCTCGATCATGTGTTGGGCGATGTAGTCGCGCAGACGGTCGATTTTATCCTCGTTGCCGTGTTCGAGCATGCGGGAAAAATCCGCCACGCCCGCTTCAAGGCTGTCGAAGGTATCGCGACGAGGCGATTCAAAGTACGTGACCTGCGGCAGCGCACCCATCTGAATAAGGATATTAAAGGCATACACAAAGCCATTGCTGCAGGTAACCGAGGCACCAATGGCGTTCATCAGGTGCAGGTCATAGCGCGGGCTGGAGTTGGCGACCATCGTGACAGCACAACGCCGACGAGCCGTATGATCAAGCTTGGCAAGCGCGCCTTTTAGGTTGGTCGTCGTAACTGACCGACTGGCAAAGGCAACATCCACCGCTTTCGCGACCGGTCCAACCAAATCCCAATCATCATCCCAAGCAAGCTCAAGCGGCGTTATGCGCCCCTCGAGCCCGTAGTACTCAATGCCGGCATCAAGCGTGCCCAACATGGCAGGGGAGAAATCAGCCGCAATCACAGGATGCCCAGCCTGAGCAAGCGGAATAGCAATCGACCCAGCCCCGCACCCCATATCGAGCACCGATTCACCAGGCTTTAACGCCAACAGCTTCATAAAGTCTCGGGCATACGGAGCAGTCTCAAGCGGCCGAAAATGCCGAGCCCTTTTATCCCACTCAAAAGAATCATCAGCTCGATGTCGAGCTGCCTGCATTTGCATCCATTCCTGATTCCAATCAGCAGAAAGGAGCTCAGAGTGAGCATCCCCATCAACCACGGGCCAACCTCCTGGCAACAAAAAAGCGACTCCTTCCAAAAGAAGAGCCGCAACCAGCATATATCAGAAAGAACCGTTCCAACGCCAAACCGCCGCACCAGCCAAGTGGTGCAGGAGCGAAGCAACTGCAACCGGGATAGAACCCAACTGAGGTCCCGTTGTGCGGGAGCCCCGCCGCCGGGCGGCAGACATATAAGGTCGCCTGCTCGGACAGTCCTGCGCAAGACGTAGGCCACATTAAGTGGCCTCCTTTTCGTGCGGAACTCGCGATCGAGCTTATATGTCTGCCGCCCGGCGGCGGGGCTCCCGCACAACGGGACATAAGTTGGGTTCTATCCCG